>CAZAZD010000006.1:0-68772 GCA_964489535.1 uncultured Isosphaeraceae bacterium | reverse complement strand
ATTACGTCTTTTGCGGTAAAACTCATAGTAGTTTCTCCAATAGTTTTACGGTGTTTATGAATTGTCAGCGTCGACCGCTGGTTTTGTTTCTTCATCTGCGATTGCAGTTGCTGCTGTGCCAGATGCCTCGGGGGCAGGAGCTTCTTCATCTGCTTTAAACGTTGAGCGAGTTGACCGCTGACGTTTTTCTTCTTGGTTCGCTGCAGCGCGTGCTTCATCTTCGGACTTCTTTTCGGCAGCGGCTGCTTTTGCGCGGCGTCCTTCTAGACCAGCGTTGACTGCTTCCATAAGGTAGGCAATCACAACTTCGATTGAGCGAAGTGAGTCGTCGTTGCCGGGGATTGGAAGGTCAACGAGTTGTGGGTCGCCGTCGGTATCAACAAGGCCGATGGTTGGAATGCGAAGTGCTTTTGCTTCACGTAATGCGTTTGTTTCATTGTTCGCATCGATGACAACCATGACACCCGGCAACTTGTTCATGCTACGAATGCCATCAAGGTTTCGTGTAATCTTCCCTTTTTCTCGCATGAGTTGCGAAGTCATTTTCTTTGAATAGGTATCGATTTCGCCTGAGTCAACAAGTCGTTCTAGTTCGTTGAGTCGTTTGAGACGCGAACGAATGGTTGCAAAGTTTGTAAGTGTGCCGCCGAGCCAACGCTCCGTTACCCACGGCATGTCTGCTTCACCCGCGTATTTTTGCACAGCGGATTGTGCTTGACGTTTTGTCCCAACGAAGACAACGTCTTTGCCGCTTGCAACAGTGTCTTGGATAAACTTCTTTGCACGAAGTAGACCTTTCACCGTTTCTCGAATGTCAATAATATGAAGCCCGTTTCGAATGCCCCAGATGTACGGTTTCATTTTTGGATTCCAGTTGCTTCGACGTTGACCGAAGTGGATGCCAGCTTCAAGTAAATTGCTGACAATGTCGTTTTTTGATTCGCTCATGAATCTTATCCTTTGCAGCGACACCGGCAAGACGCGTGGGCAACATCTGCACAAGGGCGCTTCAGGTTTGTAACCTGTGGTTACTGTTGAAGATCAAACCAGCGGCGAGCCCACCTCGCACATGGTTGTTGCTCAAAAAGAGCTGAATATGGGATTTTATACTATTTCAGCCCGCGTTGCAACGGTTCATGCGGTCGCCAAGGACTTGCTGCACGAAAGACCCGCCATACATGGTTGCGATTGCCTTGGCTTTGACTTCCCAGCCATGAAAAGGGCAATTTCTTGCTGTCGAGGCAAATTCTTGGGTATCGATTGTCCAATTGAAATCTGGGTCAATAATCGTGATGTCTGCTTGGTTGCCGACGTCCAGCTTGCCGAGTTCATGTCGGTTGATCAGGGTAGCGGGGTTTGAGGTCATCATGGCGAGCATCTGTGGCCAGTCAAGTACGCCGTCATCGATAAGTGCTTTCGCGTAAAGAGCCAGAGCGCAGTCTAAGCCGACGATTCCAAAGGACGCTTCAGCAAATGGCTTTTCTTTGGTCTGCATCGGGTGTGGCGCGTGATCAGTCGCAAGGATGGCAATCGTGCCGTCCGCGATGCCTTCCTTGATGAGATTGATGTCTTGTTGCTGCCTAAGCGGGGGATTCATCTTTGCCATTGTGCCGAGGTCTCGACATGTCTCATCTGTGAGAAGAAGGTGGTGCGGTGATGCTTCCCCTGAAATGGGTTGGTGATTTGCCTGGGCTTTGCGAATTAAATCGACACTTCCACCGCTACTTAGATGTTGCGCATGCCATTTTGCACTAATCGATTCGTTGAGTTGAATGTCTCGAGCGATGATGGATTCTTCTGCTAATCGAGGCCACGGTCCGTAGCCGAGTTCTTGTTGCACTTCGCCTTCGTTCATGACGCCGCCGACAGTTGTTGTTGGGTCTTGGCAGTGTTGCATGAATGGAATATTGTTCGCTGCACACTCTATGAGAACCGCGGACATCATTTCGTTGTTTTCAACAACATCACCGTCGTCGGTGATGGCGATTGCACCTGCAGCAACCATCTCCTGAATAGGCGCAATCATTTCACCCTGCCGATTTATGGTCGCGCAGCCCGTGGGTAAAACTCGGCACTGCCCCAGTTGGTCGGCATTTTTGATTGCAGTTTGAACCAATTCTGGTGTGTCGATAGCAGGGGTGGTGTTTGGCATAGTGCACACCGTGGTAAAACCACCATTGGCTGCAGAGGCGATGCCCGTCTTCGTAGTTTCATCATGTTTCCCACTACTTGGTTCTCGGAAGTGCACGTGTATATCAATGAGACCCGGAGAAACAATGCAACCCTCGCAGTCTATAGTAGCGCAATCGTTTTGCCTGATTGGAGTAGTGCTTATTTGTGCAACGAGTCCATCTGAAATAAGAAGGTCGCCAATGAAATCTTGTCCGTTACTGATTATCCGGCCGTTTCGTAAGAGTGTTGCTTGCATGTCGGTATTGTATCGCACATAAAAAAAGCCCTGCCAGAAGGCAGGGCTTTTTGTGTCGTTAAATCAGATTGATTTATTTGCCACCGGACATTGGGCAACCAGCTGGCATTTTGCCATCTTTTTTGTCGCCCATTTTGCTGCAGTCCATTTTTGCGCCTTTAGTCATGCTTGCGCACTTTGCAGGATCGCAATCTTTCATATCGCCACATTTTGCTGGGTCGCAAGCACCTGCAGCAGCTGGCTTTGCTTTTGCTTTGTCAGCGCAGCAACTTTTTTTGTCGCCTGCAGCAGCTGGTTTTGCTTTACCCATTGGGCAGTCAGCAGTTCCCATTTTGTCGCATTTCGCACCCTTTTTCATGCTTGCGCACTTTGAAGGATCGCAATCAGCTGGGTCGCAGTTTGCTGGATCGCACTGAGCAGCAGTTGCACTAGCGTTAACCTTTTCAGTTTTATTGCAGCCGAGTACTGCGAAACCGAGAATGGTTACGAGGGTGAGTGTGAGTAGTTGTTTCATTGTCATATTCTCCAAAAGAAGTGTGAGGGGGGTTAAAACGATTTGAGTCGTGTATTGTACTCAATTCAAGGACGTAAAACAACGGAATATCTCTACATATCCGCTGTTAGAATAAGAAAGCGAATGACAAGAGAAAACATTGCATCAAAATGGGAAAAACAGCGAAAAAAACTCGCTATTTTCGCAAAAAATTTACCCGATTTGCCTGGAGTCTACTTCATGCGGATGGAGGACGATTTTTTACTTTACATTGGGAAGGCAAAATCACTGCAAAAGCGGGTCGGTTCTTACTTTCTCGGTTCAGCAGATTTAGGACCTTGGAAACAGGGGATGCTTCAAGAAATAGATCATATTGAAACCATCGAATGTGAAACAGAATGGGAAGCGCTATTGCTTGAAGCGAGACTGATTAAAGACCACCGACCTAAATACAACACACTACAACTTGACGGTAAAACGTATCCCTATCTAGTTGTCACTGTGAAAGATGATTTTCCGGGGATCTTTATTACTCGATCACCAAGTGATCCAGAATTCAAAGGTGCAAGGTTGTTTGGTCCATTTACATCTTCTGGTGCACTGCATCAATCTATTCACATGCTGCAAACAATCTTTAAATTCAGAACGTGCCCATTGAACATTCAAGAAGAAGATCCATCCAACAGATATTTCAGGCCCTGCTTGCTACATGCGATTCATCGTTGCTCTGCACCATGTGCAAACAAAATATCTAAGGAATCGTACCGTGAGGGCATTTCTGGATTTCTACGATTTCTCACTTCAAAGCGAAGTGTGATGTTGCGCGAACTTCGCTCACGAATGAAAGTCGCCTCCAAGAATAAAAAATACGAAGAAGCTGCTTTGATTCGAGATCAAATTCAGGATCTTACAAAACTAGATAATCGAGCTTCACAAGATGTTGAGTGGCAGTCTGAGGTGACGGTGTTTGCACAGGATCCAGCAGATGGGATGCATGCTTTGAGAAATGCGCTTGGGGTTTCAAGCGAGTTACGATGCATTGAATGTTTCGATATTGCACATTTACAAGGCGGGGAAACGGTTGGAGCAAAAGTATGTTTTGTCGATGGTCGCCCACATAAAGAAGGATACAGAAGATACAAAATTAAAACTTCGACAAATGATGATTACATGTCGATGCGCGAAGTAATTTCAAGAAGGTATAGAGATGCGGGGGAGGGATTAGAACTTTATCCAGATGCAATTGTCATTGATGGAGGCAAAGGTCAACTATCTGCAGCAATGGACTCTTTTGCTCAACTTGAAAAACAGCCGCCACTTGTAATTAGTCTCGCAAAAAAAGACGAACGGATTTACATGATGGGTAGAGACGAACCGATTACCCTAGGCCGTAATAACGAAGGTCTAAAACTTGTGCAAGCAATTCGTGATGAAGCGCATAGGTTTGCGCAACACTACCATCACTATTTACGAAACAAAAAAACATTTGGGGATTCGTGATGGTTGTTGAAAAGACAAGCGACGGAGTCAAACTTTTTATCAAAGTTGTGCCAAATGCTTCAAGTGACGAGATCTCAGGCATCGTCGGAGATCGTTTGAAAGTTCGTGTTACATCTCCACCAGAGAGCGGGAAAGCAAATAAAGCGGTTTGCAGTTTTTTAGCGAATGCCCTTGGGGTGAAGAAAAACGCTGTTTCAGTCATTTCTGGCAATACAAATTCCAAGAAAACCGTTGGAATTCTTGGAGTTTCAGTGGATACTGTTAAAAGCAAACTCGGTTTGTAATTATAAGGAAGAAGGAAATGTTCAAACTTGTACTGTTCTCACTGTTCGCTGCAAGCATAGCGACCGCAAATGATTCGGACTTATTTTTTGACGATTCGGTTGTACAGGAAGTGCGGTTTACGTTTGACGATCCCGATTGGTACGACATGTTATTCAACGCACATGCTAGTGATCCTACTGACCCAATGTTTCCAGCAACCTTTGAATGGGGTGATCAAATGTTAGATGTTGGCGTTCGCTTTAAGGGGAACTCTTCTTTTGGAATACCAACACAAAAGAAATCGTTCAAAATTGATTTTGATGAATACGATGAAGACAATCCTGACGCACAGTTCCTTGGGCTGTCTGGCTTGGCTTTGAACAATGGATTTAAAGACCCTTCCTTCATGCGTGAAAAAATGTTTTTGGAGTTTGCTTCGCAGTGGGTTTTTGAAATTCGCGCGGTGCATACGCGCGTGTACGTCAACGATGTCTACTGGGGTTTGTATATTGCAGTGGAAGAAGTGGACAAGACTTTTGTGCAGTCGCGATTTGGTGCTGGCGAAGATGGCAACTTGTTTAAAGGGCAAGCAAGCGATGATGGAGGAGGCGGGCAAGGCGACTTTGGTTCTTCTCTGGAGTGGCTTGGTACTGACCCTGCGCCATATCATGACAAATACCAACTCAAAACAAACGAAGCGGAAGATGATTACTCGGGATTAATTGAATTCATCGATGCGTTAAACAACACGACGCTTGAGGAAATGCCTGCTGCACTTGAGCCGCTCTTTGATGTCGACGGCGCGTTACATACGATGGCGCTGAACATTTTGTTTTCGCATCTAGATTCCTACTCTGGCTCTGCGCACAACTATTATCTGTATGACCGAAACGATACAGGTAAATTTACTCACATCCACTGGGACGTCAATGAAACGTTTGGTAGTTTTCGATTTGCTTTGCCTCCACAATTTAACATGGAGCAACTGCACGCGCTATGGCTTCCTCCACCAAATGATCCACGTCCGATGATGGAACGGTTGTGGGATGTTGATGTGTATCAAAAAAGATATCTTCGAATTATGGCAGAGATGTTGCGAAATGGATTCCATGGAAATGAAATGGAACCACGAATTACGCTGCTAGCTGATTTGATTCGCGATGATGTGTATGCAGATACGCAAAAACAGTACAGCAATAATGCGTTTGAGATAAATCTGTATAACAACTATGGATCCGGCCAAGGTTCAGTGTACGGCGTTCAAAGTTTTGCTTCAAATCGCTACGCCTATTTGCGCAGTCAACTCGACAGTTATGCAGAAGAAACTGATATGCAAATCAATGAGTTGATGTCGGTGAATACGACAACTATGTTTGATGAATTTAGTGAGTACGATCCGTGGGTTGAAATCTATAACTTGGGGCCCGGTCGTTTGCCAATGCAAGCGTATTACCTGAGTGATGATGCGAGCGATTTAACAAGGTGGCACCTACCATCGCGCTGGGTACAGGATGGCGAGTTTCCAACACTCTGGATTGATGGGCAGCCAAAACAAGGCAGTGAGCATGCGCCATTTACGTTGAGCCCCAAAGGTGGCGAGTTGTATTTGACTGATGGGACAATAATTATTGATAGCGTTGCGTATCCAGCAATTGGTGCGGATGAATCGTATGGTCGCCAAGGCGAACGTTCGGGAGATTGGGCTGTGCAAGATGCAACGCCGAACTATGAGAATACAATTTCACTTCCAAGTTACGATGGCATTTTGTTTATTAATGAGTTTATGGCGGACAACGAAACAATTATTGCTGATGAAGCAGGGGAATTTGATGATTGGATTGAGTTATACAACGGTGGTACAGAAGCCATCGACTTGTCTGGCATGTATATGACGGATGATTTGGGCGAACCAACTATTTGGCAAATCCCTGAAGGCATTACGATTGAAGCAGGTAGTTTTTTACTTGTGTGGGCTGATTCTGATGCAGAACAGGGATCTACCCATGCTGATTTCAAACTCAGTAGTGGCGGCGAAGATATTGGTTTAATTGCGGTAGATGGAGTAACTGTGATTGATTCCTTGACCTACACAGCGCAGTCGACAGATATTTCCTACGGGCGCATCCCTGACGGAGGTGAAGGTTGGACCTTCATGTCAACCCCAACCCCCGAAAGTGCAAATCAAGCAGATACTCCAGAAGTTCCAGTCTTGTTTATCAATGAATTTATGGCTGACAATGAAACGACAATCGAAGATCCAGATGACGCAGGAGCATTTGAAGATTGGATTGAGATATATAATCCAAACGAATCAGCAATCGATATGTCCGGTTTATTCATGACCGATGACTTGACAGAGCCCGGGATGTGGGTGTTTCAAGAGGGGGTTACGATTGCAGCAGGTGGGTACCTTCTCGTTTGGGCTGATGATGATGCTGAGCAGGGACCAACGCATACCACGTTTAAACTTGGTGGCAGTGGAGAAGAAATTGGTTTGTTTGCGACTGACGGTTCGACCCTCATCGATTCCATAGTCTTTGGTGCACAGGAAACGGACGTTTCTTATGGGCGTTTGCCTGATGGCGGGGATGATTGGCAATCCTTTTATTCGCCTACTCCGGGAACGGCGAACGAAGAAGAAACGATGCCAGAAGATGTCAATGGCGATGGTGTCATTGATTTGAGCGATCTCCTTGCAGTTGTCGGGTCGTGGGGTGCTTGCGAGGGTTGCCCTGAGGATATCAACGGCGACGGAACCGTTGATGTGACCGATTTGCTTGCGGTCATCGCCGTCTGGTAGTTCATTACGAATTCATTTGGGGTCGGATTCCGTGGATTTTTGGTGCAGACTCTGTGCAGTCAGACCCTGAGATTGCTTGTTGTTATCGCACTGTAGGGGGACAGGCTCAGGGGGACAGGTTCAGGGGGACAGTCCCCAATAATGAGTTGTAATTGAGAGCGATTCTCAATACAATATCGAAATGCGAGGATTATTAGCTTTTATTGTAATATTTATGCTGATGCCGATTGGGCATGCGTTGATGGTGGTGATGAACAACTTACTTGCAAATCATCTTGCTCTTGGTGCGACCATCGTGTTTCTCATCGGTCTGGGATTACTTGTTCTTACAAGGTTTTCCACTTCGTCAAGTTGGCAGAGTTTGTTAGGTGCACTCGCTGGCGTCTTGCTCTGGACAGGCGGTGTGGAGTATGGTTTTCTCTATGCAGCGCACGACCTTGGGATCGAAAAAGTAGACGGCACCGCAGGGGAATATCGACTGCTCATGCACACGTGGAGTTTGCTTCTCTTATTGTTGCTTTACCTTGTTGTGCACGAAGGTGTGCGTTGCAATTTGTTTATTTGGTTACGAAGAAAGTTGCGACTAAACCGCAACCCAATTGTGAGCGGTAAGGTCGGAAACTACGGTCCTCGGACTGCATTTGAAATGGCTTCGATTCTTTGGTTCTTTTACGTCGTGTTGTTATTGCTTTACGATGAAAAAATACTCGGCAAGCACCACTTCATGACTTACGCTACGTTGGTTCTAAGTTTAGCTGGGGGTGGATATTTGTTTTATAAACTAGTAAGAATCAAAGATATGGGCCACGCAATTCGATACGCAATTCCAACAGTCATCGTGCTTTGGAACGTTGTTGAAATTTTAGGAAAATGGGATTTCTATAAAGAGCCGTGGCTTACGCTCGACATACCAATTGTGCTCTCGGTGACGGGCGCATTCCTTGCGGGAATGTATTTCATATTGCGAGATTTGTTGCAATCAAGAAAATTAAGCGGGTGACGGAACAACATCACCGGAAGTAGATTCGTCAGAATCTTTTTCATCGATGGTCGTAGCGGGCGTACTTGATGCCTTTACTTCTTGGTCTAGCAAACTCGTAACCGAAGTCCGTGTGATAGATTCACCACGCATAAGTGCTTCAAGTTCATCCGCTTGCAACGTTTCGTACTCGAGGAGTGCTTCAGATATTGCAACAACTTGTACCCAGTGTTCGTCAAGGATGCGTTCGGTTTCAGCGTAGGCAGCATCAATGAGACGTTTTACTTCTTCGTCGATGATACGAGCAGTATCCGGTGAGTAATCTCGGTCAGCAAAAATAGCTTCACGATTTGGATCTGGCGAATAGTTAACAAAACCGAGGCGATCCGACATTCCCCAGTCCAAAATCATGTGGCGCGCGTAACTTGTTGCCATTTGAATATCCATGGAAGCGCCACTTGAAATGTCGTTGGTCTTTCGTCGTTCAGCAATTCGCCCGCCACAAAGAACACGCATGGATGCTTCTAAGAATTTACGGTTGTAGAAGTAGCGATCCTTTTCTGGCAAACTAAATGTTGCACCACCGGATTGCCCACGAGGAATAATCGTCACTTTGTGGACGGGGTCTGCGTTTGGTAACACCAATTGCACTACAGCGTGCCCCGCTTCGTGATACGCAGTCGCAACTCGTTCGAGCTCTTCAACCTTGCGGCTTTTACTTGCGCGACCCCAACGGATTTTGTCACGTGCTTCGTCAAGGTCAAGTTGCTCAACAAAATCCTTGTCTGCAAGCGTTGCAATAATGGCAGCTTCGTTGATGAGCGCTTCCAAGTCGGCACCACTAAACATGGGTGTTCCACGAGCGACACGGCCGAGGTCAATGCTTGGTGATAACTTCACCTTCTTTGCATGCACTTCTAAAATCGCTTTTCTGCCCTCAACATCGGGAAGAGGCACTTGCACTTGCCTGTCAAACCGTCCAGGTCTAGTAAGTGCAGGATCAAGAACATCTGCACGGTTTGTTGCAGCCATTACGATGACTTGGTCGCTTAGTTCAAAACCATCCATCTCAACAAGAATTGCGTTGAGGGTTTGTTCACGTTCATCGTGTCCACCGCTAGAAAATCCGCTACCCCGTTTGCGGCCGACCGCATCAATTTCATCAAGGAAAATAATGCACGGGGATGCTTCCTTGGCTTGTTTGAACAAGTCGCGGACTCGGCTTGCGCCAACGCCTACGAACATCTCGACGAAATCAGAACCTGAAATTGTAAAGAAAGGGACATCCGCTTCACCAGCAATTGCTTTTGCAAGTAATGTTTTGCCACAACCCGGTTGTCCGACGAGCAGAATGCCGCGAGGTATTCGCCCTCCGAGACGTGCAAACTTCTTGGGGTTTCTGAGGAACTCAATAATTTCATGGACTTCGGCTTTCGCCTCTTCAACGCCAGCAACGTCATCAAACGTTACTTTATTGACATCCTTATTTGCGAGTTTATGTTTCGACTTGCCGAAGTTGCCAATCATGCCTCCTGCACCGCCACCTCTTGCAGATCGGGAAATGAAGAAAAAGATGAGGAAGAGGATGAAAATCATCGGTCCCCAACTCAGAAGGAAAGTCATAAACAATCCGGTATCCTTTTTATTTGAAAAGTCAATGCCGGCTTGTTTGAGTTCATCCTTGTACCAATCGTCTGCGCCCGAAGCAATTGGGAAGAATACTTCTGTGCCGGCAGGGATGTCGATGGAACCAACGGGTGTTTTACTACTGTCCGCGATTGTTGCAATGATACGAGTGTTTTCAATCGTGACCTTGTCATCCTCAAACTGGTGCGATTTAGCACGTGTGATGAAGTCGTTCCAACTCGTTAGCTCTTTTCCTGTTCCTGTGCCATTGATGGCACCCCAGAGCATAATGAGGACAAAGCAGATAAGCATCCAACTCAAAAGGCCTCTTGAAAACTTGGGTTTCTGTGGGGTTTGCTTTGGGTCGGGTTTGTTTTGATTACCTGTGGGATTTGCCATATTTGGAACCTGTATCTACCTGTCTTTTGTTGTTGGGTGTATTACCAAGATGCTTGCATTTGATCGACTATATCTGATGCTAACTGTTGCACAACTGCAAATTCTCCTACCTCAAATGGCTCGGACGAGGGTCTAGAAGGGATAAAAAGGGCGCTTGCGGCAAAATTGTCCCTACCAACGATTCGGCCACCACCCATTAAGTTCAGCCATTCAAAATCTAAGACCACTTGTACGAGCATCTCGTTATCTAAGCCGGTTGTTCTGGATTGGCTGATCATCTGCAAATCAACACTTTTTATCGTTCCAGTGAGGATAGTATCGGCGTACTGTTCGCCGAGAATCCGATACTGCGTTCGGGATTGAATTTCTTTAATGATAGCATCAGTGAGCATGAATTCTATATCCCTCGTCATCGTGTCGTTTTGAAAAATGGGTACCGCAACACTACGAAATTGTTTGGGATAGAGCGTCGTTGACGAGTATCCCACAGTTGGGTCATTTGCACAACACGCGAAGGTAAAACAAACAACGAGAGCAATTGTTAACCGCAACATTAGCCCTCCTCCATACTGTACGAACTTGTTCGAAACAACAATGTTTCTTCGTAGTCACTATACATGTCAGCAACTTTGTTTTTAACTATAGGAGGAAGTTGGGGCATGAATCGTGGTACCAGATGTTCTAATGCCTCAATAGCCGCGGAAGTATTACTATGTTTTTGCAACAAACGCCGGACGGTAAATTCACAAGCAATCGGATTGTTTACTTTTAAATACCACTGTGCAGTGTTCAAGAGTTTTTGCCCTAACGATTCATCAATCCGTGTGATTAATGAAGAAGAGTTTATTTCTTGCGCAAGAGGTGGGTTAGTTCGTTCAATACGTTTGAGTTCTTGTCTTGCATCAATGAGCCCTGTATTTTCAAACCAAGGTCCCTTGTACGTTGCGAGGCGAGTAAACACCAATTTTGCCTCCGCTTTATCGGTTTGTTTTTGGGGTGCTCGCGGAAAGTTATCAAGAAAGAGAGAATACATGACGTTTGCAAGGTGCATTTGGGATGTGCGGAAATACAAGTCTGCAAGTTCCATCGCTGCAGTTTCTGCAAGAGTGTGGTTGGGAAGGCGTTCTTGGATCCGGATGAGTAATTCTTCGGCTTCATCGGTTGCGTCAGAAATGCGCATGCCCCAATTCAATTTTTTCATGCCGTTTGCAAACATGATGGCAATTTCTAATTCTCGTTCGTTGGCATATATTTCTTCTTGTGTTCCGTAGTACTCTCTTGCAACAAATTCATAATCAAATAATGCTTCGTAGTAGTACTCTTGCGCGAAAAGCGCATCTCCATGAATGAGGTGCGCTTCGCCCATCAACGGATCGTATTTGTTCCGTTCCATCCAGATTGCAGAGAGCCGCATCGCTTCTTGATAATGCCCCATGGCGAGTGCTTTTGAAGCCGCTGCCAGTTGCTCCTCTTTACTTCCGGGCTCGGGAGCGTTTTCGAGAACCCAGTCATCGGTCTGCATATCGAGGTCATACGTATTCTGTGCGAGAGCGACTTTATACGTAAACATGGCAAGGAGTAGAATTAATAATCGGTACATATGTACATGATAATCACGCAGAGCAATCCAAGTTGCCGATATCAAAAAAGGTTGCACCTATAGTGGGTGCCCAAAAGCGGGCAAGGATGCCCAGAGTAGGTTGCCAAGGATGGCCAGAACGCGCTCCATTGCGCTCCAATGTTGTAGCTGTGTTATGAGTTGGCTATCGGTGTGTACTGCCAGCGCCTCAGAATCAACCCCATTGCCTCTTCCCTCGGAAAATTCGGGTGTTTTTTCGATGGGCGATGGAGTATGGCGGGTTTTCTTCGCCCTTGTGGTTGTTGTTGGGATTATTTTGCTCATTCGATGGTTCGTAAGTCGTGTAAAGAATGGCAGTGCAGAAACCGCTCGTTTTGGGAAATCAATCAAAATTATTGAGCGGAAGCCACTTGGATCACGGCAATCACTCTTACTCGTCCAAGTTTGTGATAAAAAAGTGTTGCTCCATCAATCTAAAGGGGCGATGACGCCACTTTGTGAAGTTGAAAACTCGGATGGTGAAGGGTGAACACAGTGCTTACGGTTCTTGGTTCTACAGGCGTCCCAGATAATCCAATTGCTGCGCTTGAGCAAGCGGGATCACTCTTGCCAGCGGGGGATGGGTCGCTTGGGTCAACGGTGAATATATTACTCTTGTTCACGGTGTTAGCACTCGTTCCATCTATTTTGGTTTTGTGTACGTGCTTTACCCGTTTTATTGTCGTCTTGGCATTATTGCGACAGGCACTTGGTTCGCCGATTATTCCTCCTACGCAAATTTTGATTGGCTTGAGTTTACTTCTCTCGGTTGTTGTGATGGCGCCAACGATTGAGCAAATGTACGAAGAAGGTATCAAGCCGATGATTGACGGCGATGTTACAAGTAGCGAAGTTGCGTGGGAAAAGACACGAGCACCACTTCGCGCGTTTATGTTTTCGCAAATAGAGACAGCGGGGAACTGGTCTACGGTCTACATGATGCTCAACTATCGTGGTGTAGATACTTCAAATCCAGGCGAGTTAACAAGAGAGGATGTTGACACGTTGAGTTTGCTTCCGGCGTATGTGTTGAGTGAGTTAAAAATTGCATTCTTGATTGGGTTTCGTGTCTATTTACCGTTCTTAGTCATTGATTTACTTGTCTCTGGCTTGCTTGTTTCGATGGGCATGTTGATGTTGCCACCTGTTCTTGTATCGTTACCACTCAAAATATTGATGTTTGTCTTGGTTGATGGCTGGGCGTTGGTTGCTGGCAATTTGTTGCAAAGTGTTGCCGTTTCAGAACAAGTTGCTTGGATTTGTAGCGGTGGATTTGGGGGGATGATATGAACGACGTCCTTGTCGATTCGCTCAGTGCGGCATTTACCGTTGTACTTATTGTTGGCGCGCCAATCTTGCTGATTGGCTTGGCGGTAAGTTTACTTACTAGTTTGTTGCAAGCGATGACTCAAGTGCAAGAACAAACGTTAAGTTTAGTCCCACGCTTGCTCGCAATGCTTGTTGCTCTTTTGTTTTTGATGGGTTGGATGCTTACTGAGATTATGACTTTTGCAACGGAGATGTTTTCAAGTACGGTATGACTGCACTTTCGTATACATTTTTACTCCCATTGCTTGCAGTTATTGCTAGAGTTGCTGGACTTGCAATTGTCGCACCTGTTTTTGGTTCGCCATCTATTCCAAGAATAGTACGTGTTGCAATTGTATTAACACTGGGTTTTTCTGCTTGGACGATGGCCTCGACTGTTCCAATGGGTGAAGTTGGATTGTTTGGCTTGACAGTGATCCTTGCAGGCGAATTTGCGATTGGTGCAGCGATTGGTTTCTTGATGACGCTTCCACTTGTAGCGATTCAGATGGGGGGTTCGATGATGGGGCAACAAATGAGTATCGCGTTGCCGTCGATGCTTGATCCTGCTACAGGAACCGAGTCTGATGAACTCGGTCGCGGTTTCATGATGTTTGCTGTTGTTGGATTCGTTGTTGTTGGTGGTATAGAGCAAACCTATCTTGCCGTAGTTGGGAGTTTTGGACATTTGCCAGTTGCTTCACTTGCAGGGCAATCAATAATCACAACTGTGACGGGAATGTTAGATGCTTGTTTTGAATTTGGATTGCGAGTTGCACTGCCGCTTATCGCAATTTTGATGTTGCAAACGGCAGCACTCGCACTGATTGCACGGTCGATGCCTCAACTTAACATTTTTAGTGTTGGGTTGCCGCTTCGAATTCTTGTTGGATTAGTTGTGTTAGTTGCGGGTCTTGGATTCATTGGAACAATGATGTCTACGTTTATGCCGGACATGGTGGGTTCGGTTTCTGCGTGGGCAACAGGGAGCATTGAATGAAACAAGATCGATTGAGCGCAACACAAGAACCAACGCTTAAGAGGTTGCGAACTGCTCGCGAAGAAGGCAATGTCGTATCATCGAGCGACTTGTCTACGGCGCTATTTCTGATTGTCGCGGTTGGATTGATTCTGGTATGGACTCCACAGTTATATTTATTTTGCAAAACAATCCTCGTTGATAATCTTTCTGGTGTCTCGACAGAGCCGACCATACTTTTGGAACAAACGGGATGGGATATATTTTACTTGATGCTTATTCCATGCATGGTTCTTGTTGCTGGGGCTGTTTTTGCAGGTGTCGTCCAAGTTGGCGGTCTTTTTGCACCAAATGTTATTTGCATACAGTTGTCAAGAGTTGCGTTTTCAGGTGGAGCGAAAACTTTTGGCGCTCGTGGTCGAATGAGTTTCCTTTTTTCTATTGCAAAATTATTGCTCGTTTCTGGTGCGTCGCTTCTTGTGCTGTTGCACTACAAAAAACAATTACTTGCACTTGGCGACAGCGGATCGTTGCTCGAGATTGTTGCCCAAGTTGGCTCGATTGGAGCGATGGTTGTTTTCGCTGCATTACTTGTTTTGCTTCTTCTTGGATTAGCTGACTATTGTTGGCAACGATATGCTTGGAAAAGTGACCTTAGGATGAGCCGGCAGGAAATTATTGAGGAACATAAAGAAAATACAGGGAACGCTGCGGGGATTCGTAGGCACTCTGCTTGGTTGGCGAAGAAATGTGTTGAACAAGTAGTCCCTTCACTTATTGTGATAGGTAATCAATTGGCTGTCTCGATTCGATGGAATGCTATGACCATGTCTTCACCGGTTGTACTTGATATTTTTCAAGGAGAATCCTTTGATGCGTTTTCTTTGACTGACTACGAAAGTGCGCCTGTTGTGAAAGATAGTTCGCTTGCAACAAGAATAGTTGGAATAAGTGATGTGGGGCTTGGGATTCCCCCAATACTCCACGGTGAGATTGCATCGTTAATAATTACGAACAGGAGAGGTGAACGATGAAGACAACAGTGAATCAATTTGAGACAATTATCGATTCGATTGTGAAGCGAAAGCACCTCTTAGTACCTTCGTTGCTTCTTGGTCTTGTGGCAGTATTGGTCATTCCTCTTCCGCCAGCAGTTTTAGATATTTTTCTTGCAGCGAATATTTCGCTAGCGGCAGTCATTCTATTGACAACTGTTTACACAAAAAGTCCACTTGATTTCAGTGTCTTCCCAGCACTTCTTCTCATAACTACACTTGGTCGATTAGTCTTGAACGTTGCCTCGACTCGATTGATTCTCTCTGCAGATACGCCAACCCCCGAACAAGGTGATGCAATTGCGGGACACGTTATTGAAGCGTTCGGAACATTCGTTGCAGGGTCAAACATTGTAGTTGGTGGAATTATTTTCTTGATTCTCGTTGTCGTACAGTTCGTTGTTGTGACAAAAGGTGCAACGCGGATGAGTGAGGTTGCTGCACGATTTACTCTTGATGCAATGCCTGGGCGACAAATGGCGATTGATGCTGATCTATCTGCTGGCTTAATCAACGAACAGCAAGCAACAGTTCGCCGAGATGAAGTGATGCGTGAAGCAGATTTTTATGGTGCCATGGATGGCGCGAGCAAATTTGTTCGTGGAGATGCAGTTGCTGGGCTTGTCATTATTATTATCAACATAGTTGGCGGGTTGGCAGTTGGTATTGCAATGAAGGGATGGTCTATTGTTGAGACCGCCGAATTGTTTACTCGACTCACTATTGGCGATGGACTTGCGAGCCAAATCCCATCATTCCTCATTGCTATCGCGGCTGGCTTAATTGTTGCAAGAGCAGGAAATCGTACGCCACTTGGGATAGAAATACCAAAGCAATTAGTTTCCCAGCCAGCAGCTATAGGACTTGTTGCATGTTTCCTTGCTGCACTTTCAATAACACCTCTTCCCACAATTCCATTACTCGTTCTTGCTGCAGCGCTTGCGTTGCTTTCATGGTCAAGTTACAAGCAAAAAGAAATGGAAAAAGGAATTGTTGAAGATCAAATGAGCGGAGAAGAAACGGCAACGATTATTGTTCGTGATTCTGCGATTCAACTTGAATTAGGCAGAGGGCTTCTAGCACTTGCGTCACAAGAGGTAACTGAGAACCTTGTTGCAAAGATGACCGATTTACGTGCATCCTTTTTGGATGAGTTCGGGATGGTCATTCCCTCAATTAGAATAAAAGACAATTTGACATTGCCAGCAAATACGTATCGGCTCGTACTCAAAGGGGGAGTAGTTGGGGAAGGAGTTGTCTATAAAGATCGTTTTATGGTTGTTGCTGGTGGCGAATCTTCTCAAAACCTTGAAGGTATTCGAGAGAGAGAACCTGTGTTTGGACATTCTGCTGTATGGGTGAATGAGCGTGTGCGAGCGGGGCTTGGCGATTTATTTGTACAAGCAATTGACCCAGTGACGGTTATTATGACGCACATCTCTTACATTGTTAAAAATCATGCATCGGAGTTACTCTCAAGGGAGGACGTATCTTCGATGCTAGAAGAACTTCGAGAAACATCACCTCGGCTTGTTGGGGATGTCATCGACAAGGAACTAACGGTATCGCGATTGCATCATATTCTTAAGGCGTTGCTTGATGAACAAGTGCCTCTGAAAGAATTGTCTAATATTATTGAAACTTCTGCGGACTGTTCATCTCTTTCTCTCGATGCGTGTGTTGAAAAAGTTCGGTGTGCTTTGCGTCGCCAGATTTGCGCATCAGTTACTACGAATGGATCTGCAGGGAAGCCAGTCATTCGTTGTGTTGAACTGTCTTCTGGAGTTGGGCATAAACTTACGAATGAACATCTGTCTGCAGCAGTACATCATGCAGCTCTTCCACTGGTTGCCGAGGGCTTGCCAATTGTCGTTGTGACATCAAGTGATTCGCGAAGAGTGTTGCATTCAAAAGTGTCATCAAGTTCGGATGATGTTATCGTGTTAAGTCAAGCAGAAATTGTTCCGGAAATAGAATTACAGGTTGTAGGAACAGTTGAAGCAATGGAGCGATCACAAGCATCTTAAGAGGAAAGGGATAGTATGCCAACTACACCAACTGATAGACAAAAAACGATTGCATATGCAAATGCTCTGCTTTTAGATGAACATACAGATGGCGCGACTGAGCGAATTGAACTTGGCATTGCTGAAATCAGAACGCTTGTTGGTGAAGTCCTTGAACATGAATCTGCTGGGCGCCTTTCTCCGTGCCTCGCGAAGGCGTATACATCATTAATATCGCATGGAGTCGACGAATCGCTTGCAATGAATATTTTGCAGTCGATTCAAGCCCCGCAATCAATAGAAGACGATGCGCTCAGAACATTGGTTATGGAAGAGCTTATCCGCCGTTTGCCACGATCTTCCCCCCCTCCAATCCGCGAAGCATCCTCACCCACAATTATTGCGCTTGTTGGGCCGACAGGTGTTGGCAAAACAACGACAATTGCAAAACTTGCGACGAAGTTTCGTTTGCAGCAGGGGAGAAATGTGACATTGATTACTGCGGACACGTATAGAGTTGCTGCGGTTGACCAGTTGCATCAGTATGCCGAGTTGCTCGATGTGCAGATGGAAATTGCTGGAACAGTGTTGCAGATGAAAGAGTCAATTGCATCTTGTGTGAATTCGGACATTGTGTTAATTGATACTGCAGGTCGAAGCGCTGCGGATCATGATCGAATTCAAGAGACTGCATTGTTACTTGAGGTGGCAAATCCAACCGAAGTGCACCTTGTTCTTTCTGCTGGTACTTCCATCACTGCTTCAAAAAGAGCGGCAGATCGATTTGCGGTTACAAATTACAACAGAGTCATTATTACCAAGATCGATGAAGCGGTTACGATGGGAGCGATGGTATCGACTCTTTGTGATACGCAGGTTCCAATGAGTTGGGCAACAAACGGTCAAGACATCGCTTCGCACATTGACCTTGCAAGACCCTCCAAGATAGCAGGTTCATTGTTTGGCTCTTCTGATTTTTGTGTAGACAACGTGCAATAATTGACGCTAAAATGCTGAAGGGGAATGCTTCGTATTACTCGTTTTCAGAGAAGTTGGGTTTAAACTGTTCTTTTAAGGATCGAACTCCACGTTCGTCACCAATAATCGTAAGTTGGTCGCCGTCTTCAAGCATGGTGCTTCCCCTTGGAACAACCATATGACTTCTTCGGTG
The DNA here is from genome assembly GCA_964489535.1 of uncultured Isosphaeraceae bacterium. Taxonomy (GTDB): domain Bacteria; phylum Planctomycetota; class Phycisphaerae; order Phycisphaerales; family SM1A02. The sequence goes on along the minus strand of CAZAZD010000006.1, from coordinate 50,146 downwards.
AATCAACGCAACAAGGCAACCCTCGGGGAAACCAAGTTTCTGGATTGGTAGATTGATGAGTTGTTCAGTATTTGTTCCTGTTTTCAGATGCAGTGACATGAATCGCTCTTCTCTGAGTAAAATTTCTTTCATATCTTGATTCGTTGCTGCAGTTAACCAGCGTGCCATAAATCCTTCTTGATCGACATGTCCAGCAAGTTGCGCAAGAAGCCGAAGGTGCTGAGAAGGGTCAGACTCAGGACTCACCAAGAAAAAGATTGCGTGGATAGATTGTTCCTTGTGTTGCTCGCCGAACACATCACCAATGTCAATTGTAAGTCCATCGCGACTTCTTGCAATGACCATCATTGGTTGTTCTATGTTTGGAACGCGGAGGTGAGGCAGCGCTACTCCACCTGTGACTGGTGTTGCGCCAACCCTTGTACCTTCTAAGAAGCCATCGGCAAGGAACGTAGCTGTTGTTGGTAGCAATGCTGATAGTTCTTCGGAAGCAGTGGCGACGATGTCCTCAAAAGTAGCACCGTGGGGTGCGTCGACAACTCTTGACTCTGCGACAATTTTATCAAATGGATCGTGCGAACGGAGACCTTTTTCTTTGAGGATTTCTCGGAGTTCTGTATCAAGCGCGGCAAAACGTTTTCTTCCGAGCCGTTCAAAGATGTGGTAAATAGCACCGTATCGGTCAACACGCTTTCTTGCATAACAAAAGTACCAAACAATCCCGACGACGATTATGCCACTAGAAAAGAGAACGGGCAACCAACCCATAATGACAATTATTGCAATGCAAGCTGCTGCTCCAAAGAGTTGTAGCCAAGGGTAAAAAGGTGTTCGATACCCGGGATCGTAGGAAGGCAGTTCCGCTTCGCGCATCACGATGACAGATATGCAGAGTAATGCAAACATCAAAAGTTGGAACGCACTCGCAAGTTTTGCAATTTTTAAGGGGTCAAGAAATAGTATGACTGCAATGATTACACTAGACGAAACAACAATTCCAAGAATAGGAGTTCCGTTGCCATCTACTTTTCTAAGGGATGGAGGAAGTAAGTGGTCTCGGCTCATTGCAAGTGGATATCGTGAAGCGCCCAAGATGCCAGCGTTTGCCACGGATAGAAAGGCAAATACTGCTGCAACAGCCATGAAATATGCCCCTGTACTTGAACCAGTAATTGTTGCTGCAACTGTCGAAACAGGTGTGAGGTTGGTTTCGCCATCAACCATACTCAGACCTTCAGTTCCACTTACTCCAACCATGACAATCATCCCGACTATATACACAGTAATTGCTGTGCCGATGGCGAGAAACAAACCTAAAGGTAAGTTTCGCTCAGGGTTACTAATTTCACCCGCAACACTGATGACTTTTGTTACACCTGCGTAACTAATAAAAACTAATCCTGCAGCGGATAGTATGTTTTCTGATCCTTGACCAAAGAAATTGGAAAAGTTGGCTGGCTTGATGGACATACTTCCTGCAAATAGAAACCAACTCAATAATCCCAACAGGACTATCACAAGAATCATCTGAAATGAAGTAGTTTTTTTGGCACCGAGGATATTGAGCCCAGCAAAAAAAACCACAAGTCCAAGGGCGATAAATGTAAAGAAGGAGTCACCAGTATCAGCGGGAAGGAACAATTGGATATAGGCACTCATGCCTACGAGTGCAAATGCAGTTTTGAGCAACAGCGCGAGCCAGATACCCAAACCACCTATAGTTCCTATCATTGGACCTAAACTTCTGTCAAGAAAATAATATACTCCGCCAGATCTAGGCATTGCAGTGCCAAGTTCAATCTTGCTCAGCATAGGCGGTATGAGAAGGAGCCCAGCTATAAGGTATGCCAAGACTACTGCAGGTCCTGCTATCTGAGTTGCAAAACTTGGGAGAAGAAAAAAACCACCACTTAGAGTTGCCCCAGTTGCTAGCGCAAATACACCAAAGAGCCCAAGGTGTTTCTTTGTTTTAGGTAGTATCGCCATCGTTGGAATCTATTATGCCCGATTACCGTGAATCGTGCTTTGGAATGCTAATAATGTGCGTGTTAACTTTGTGGCTAGGTCATTTCACCAAAGTTGAGATACTCATCAAGTTCTGCTGCCTCGAGTAGCCCTTTCCGAAGAACAATTTCGCGAATTGTTTCGCCTGTCGTGAACGCTTCCTTGGCAATTTTTGAAGTTTGGTCGTAGCCAATCACTGGGGCGAGGATTGTTCCGACCATTAAGCTCTGTTCAACGAGTGCTTCAGCGATTTCTTTATTCACTTCAAGATCTTGAACCATTTTTTCATCAAGAATAGACGCTGCGCCAGAAAGAAGTGTGATAGTTTCAGTTAATCGTTCTGCAATGACAGGCATGCACAGATTTAGTTCAAAAATTGAGCCAACGCCACCACTTGCAGCAGTTGTAATGGTGACATCATTGCCAACGACTTGGCAAAAAACCTGCATGGCAGCTTCGCAAATGACAGGGTTCACCTTGCCTGGCATAATCGATGATCCGGGCTGAGTTGCAGGAAGCGACAATTCAAAAAGACCGCAACGTGGTCCAGAACCGAGCCAGCGAATATCGTTTGCAATTTTCGAAATTGAAGTTGCGATAGTTTTTAACTCACCATGTGCTTCAACGACGCAATCACGTGTTGCTTGTGCTTCAAAGTGGTTGTCCGCCTCTTTGAATGAGACCTTTGTTGATTTTGAGAGCTCTCTGCAGACAATGGAAGAAAAACGCGGGTGTGTGTTGATGCCTGTTCCAACCGCTGTGCCTCCTATTGGCATATTTTCGGCGAGTCGCATCATAGCCCGTTCGGCTCGGCGAATTCCATATTCCATGGCAGCTTCGTAGCCAGAAAAGATCTGCCCCATTCGAATTGGCGTTGCGTCCATCAAATGTGTTCTACCAATGGTTACAATCTTGTCCCATTTTTTACTTTTCGCTTTTAAACTTTTCTTGAGTCCCTTTAGTGATGGTAGGAGTGATTCCCTTAATTCCATGCATGTTGCAATTTGCATTGCAGTTGGGAACGTATCGTTCGAAGACTGCCCCATATTGACATGGTCGTTTGGATGAATTGCAAACTTAGAATTCGCTGCTTTATTAGCAAGTTTTGAAACCACTTCGTTCATGTTCATATTTGTTGACGTGCCAGATCCCGTTTGGAAAATGTCAATTGGAAAATGTTCCATCATTCCATCGCTACGTTCTGGATCGCTCAGAGCTTCCATCACATCGTCACAAGCATTGGTGATAAGTTTTGATCTTTTTGCATCAAGTAGTTTAAGTTTTGTATTTGCAATTGCTGCGGACCGTTTTAAGAGAGCGAAAGCAAAAATGATTGAAGGTGGAATTCGCCTTCCAGAAACGGGAAAATTTAATACCGCTCGTTGGGTTGATGCACCATACAGAGCATGGGATGGAACTTCCATCTCGCCCATGGAGTCTCGTTCGATACGCATTCTTTTTGGTCTAGAAGCCATTTCGTTACTCTCGTTTTTTACGGTGTTTCTTCGGTAGTTTTAATTGCAGGAACAATATCTAATACTGCCATTTGCTCTTTAGTGAGTTGATCACTGAACCGCTGTGTGATTTGTTTCTTCATTACATTAGCAGCATTTGGGTCAATAACTTTTATTCTATTCCATTCGGTGATCCACAAAGATGGCTCTGGTCTTGCGTCTTCTGCCGCATCCCATGCAGAGGCACTTATAGCAGCGGCGAAGCGCAATGTAATTAACTCTTCGTCGATGAGAGATTCGCCAAACACATCAAGGAGTTGTAAAGCGCCAACGGCATCACCTTGATGAATCATGAGTGGGACCGTCCTTTTTGCGATAGCTTTTCTTGCCGCGAGACTTTTTTCAGAAGCATTTTTCCAAACGTTACTAAGAATTGATAGTCGGAGGTCATCTAATTCTATTCGGTTAAGCATGTCGTCTGCGCGAAGTAACTCTCTTGTTCCAAGCGATGAAGCAATTGAAAAAGCAGCAGCTTCCCAATTCGGCTCACCTTCTTTTCGAAGTTCAAGAAGTGTTTTGAAGGAATCAATGTCAATATTCTTTTGGAGTGCACTGAGGGCGTACGGATACATCAATTCATTGCTTGCTCGTTCAATGAGTGGCTCTGTAAAACCAGCATAGGCAAACCCCTTTGCAACGGATTCACTGACAGAGTCGTCTGGGTCATCAAGTAGTTTGATAAGGAGCTGTTTAGTGGTTTTGCTACCGAGCATTGCTTTGAGTGTAATCAGAGCAGGTAGAGTATTATTTTGCTTTGATCTCAACACAATTTGGAGAATTTGACTTTGCATTATCTCAGTTACTTCATTGTTGTTGAGCAAGAAAATGAGTGCTTTTGCAGCAGCGCCACTTGGGTTTTGTTGCAGCCGATCGATTGTGGGCTGAATTGCGTTAGGATGGGAAATTGTTTGAAAATAGATAAGTTCTTGTTCAACTACTTCTAAGTTAATCTCATGTGCGAGTGCGTTGGCGATGTGTTCTGCTAATCCAAGAACATTGATTTCAGGAAGAAGAGTAGCAGCAGCCAATCGAACTGCTGGGCTGTCATCAGTGAGGCGGTCGACCACGAGTTGCAACTCTTCTTCGGTTGCCTCGCCGTCGCGTAGTAAAACACCAACACGTTCAATTCCAAAAACCCGTAACTCTTCCATTTGATCACCAAGAACTCGGGGCAATTGTTCGTGCTGATGTTCTGAAGAGATGAGCGGCCAGTAACGGATATACGTCTCGATAATTCTTTGTTTCAGCACATCTACTTCAGTATTATTTGATGTGACTTCTATTACTTGCGGATATGTTTTTGGAGCATGTATTGTTGGTGACTGCTGTGGGACGGTTGGCTGAGGTGTTTCGCACCCAATCGCTAGGAAGAAGCAAATCGAAGTAATAATGAAAGGCAATTTGGCAATATGTAATCTCAGCATGGATTACTGGGCAGTGTATTCGATTATGAGGTGAAACAATGGTAACTTTTGACAACCATTTCTAGTTTCAACGTACAATACTTAGTCCTATGAATAACTGGCAAGATGCTGAACAATTTGCAGATAAGGCACTTGAGATGTTTGAGCGAGGTCGATGGGGTGAGGCCGAATCCGAACTTCGCAAGGCGCTTGATATTGACCCTGATCAAGGTGATTGGCACTTTAATCTTGGGCTTACACTTGAACGTACAGGGCGTGATGCCGAGGCACTTTCTAGTTTTGAACAAGCATCACGATTACTTGAAGACGCAATCGATCCAAAACTTGCTGCGGGTGCAGCATGTGCTCGCTTGGAACGTTTTTACGACGCAATTGAATGGCTAGAAAAAGTGTTGCATATTGATACTACCGTTGAACCCGCTTGGGCTATGCTAGTTGATGCACATGCTTCTCTTAATGATCATGATGCTGCAGAAACATCTTTCTATATGGCACAAGATGCCTTGGAAGAGCCGAGTGCGCATGTTCTGATTTCGATGAGTGGGAGTTTGCTTACGAGAAATTTGCCAGAGCGAGCTATATGGTGTGCGCAAGAGGCGATAAAAATTAATCCAGACGTGTACGGTGGTCGACTTCGTTTGGCTGGTGGTTTGGTAGCAACGGGCCAGAGCCAACGGGCTTCACAAATACTATTGCAAGAGTTACGCGAAGATCCGGGAAACGTGCAGGCGTTGCTCTTACACGCCGACGTTTTGGCAGATACTGGTCGCGCAAATGAAGCGCTCATGAAGTTGCACCGAGTTCTTGAACTTGAACCCGCAAACGTGGATGCACATATTCGTGCAGGAAAATACGCGATGGAGGAGCAAAGGTGGGAAGAGTCGTTTATTGCTTGGGGACTAGTTCGACGGCTTCAACCACATCATAAAACCGCTTGTTTGCATCTTGCTCAAACGTTACTTGAAATGCAAAGACCCGCCGCCGCGCGTCCATTATTGCAGGAACACATTGAACGAATGGATGTTACAACATCCAATGAAGAATACCTTCATGTTGCAGAATTGCTACTCGGTGCAGGGGAGCCATCGGACGCTGTTATATTGTTAGATTCGTTACTAGTATCTCTTGAAGATCATGATCCAATGAAATTGAAATGTCTTCGCATTCTTGCTGTAACGCTATTCGCAAGCGAAAAGATTGACGAGGGTGCTGCCGTTAGTCGTAAAGTGTTACGAATTGATCCGACATGTATTTCTTCGATGCACAACTTGGCGCTTGCTAGTGTGAAAAACAATCGGTATCGTAGCGCCTGGGGTTGGGTCAAGCGCGGTCTTCGCCAAGATCCACTCGATAACGATTTGCGCAGACTCCGTTCCCGTTTAATTTGGGAAGGGATTGCAAAGTTCTGCAAAAAGTGTATTTCGCGCAGTTCGTAAAAAAACTATCCCGCGGATAGTTTTTTAAAATTTACAGTGTGCCGGAAGTGAACGGAAGAAGCGCCATAAAGCGAGCGCGCTTGATAGCTTGAGCAACCATTCTTTGTTCCTTGGCAGATGTTCCGAGGCGTTTACGTGAGTATATTTTGCCGTTCGGTGTCATGAGACGTCGTAATTCATCGGCTGATTTGTAGTCGATGTAATTACGATCTCGATTATCTGTTTTAAGGTAGGTTTTTGCTTGTGGTCTGCCGTAGTCTTTGGTGCCCATAGTTCGGGTCCTTTCGTCGTGGGTTGTGTAGCCCCAAAACAGTGGGGCGACGAGAACGTGGTATTGTACATTGCACCCAACCGCGCGGCAAGGGAAGATTGGGGGGGTATGGTATCCTGCACAGTATGGGACCAATCATTGGAATCACAGCAGATCACCATGAAAAACGGCATAGAGTTGGTATTGCCTACGCAAATGCAATTGTGTGCGCAGGGGGTATTCCGTTGATTCTTCCGCCAATATTGAGCCAAAAAGATCATTACCTCTCGGTTTGCGATGGTTTTGTATTCTCTGGCGGCGATGATCCGCAAATGGAACAATGGAATATTCCAACGCATCCAAATGCTACGCCAGTGGCAAAAGAGCGGCAGGAGTTTGAGCTTGCTCTGCTGACGTCGTTGCAAGAGGCGCCAAATGTGCCAGTACTTGGAGTTTGCCTTGGGATGCAGTGGATGGGTTTGCTTGCGGGCGGAGCGCTTGAGCAAGATTTATCCGAGCCATTTTTGTCGCATCACATCAAAGGCGAACATGTAATTGTTGGTGAACTTGGTTCTGGGAGCGTTCACACGCACCATCATCAGGCTTTGAGTTGTGCAGGATCTCTTTCGATTGTTGCATCATCGGACGACGGTGTTATTGAAGCAGTTCGGGATTATTCAAACAATTGGTACGTTGGCGTGCAGTGGCATCCAGAGCGTACGGACAATGTGCAACTTGGCCAAGATTTGTTCAATCAACTTGTTGCAGCTGTTTCAACAATAAAGACAATACACGCATGACGTATCCCTCACCCATTCAAACAGAGTTAGAACAATATGAACTCGACATCGGGGTTGTTGACGAAGCAAGCAATCGAAAGGGTGCCGCAACGGGTACGTATCAATCTAAAGTGCTCACGGAGTTTTTGCCATGGGGAGACGTCGGGTGTTTTGTGTTGGCAACCACAGGCGTTGTTGAACTTGAATATGCCGCAATTCAAAAATCAGTTGGTGTGTTTGATGCACCGTGTCGTGGCACAATTGAACTTAGAGGCGAAGACCGACTTGAGTGTGTTGGCCGATTGACAACGCAAAAAGTAGATGAAATGAAAGCGGGAGATGCGTCGCTTGCATTTGTCACAAGCCGAAAAGGAACAGTTGTTGCAGACGTCATCGTTCGGGTATTTGAAGATCGAATCTTGCTTGATGTTGATTTCACTGTTGCTGCGCAACTTGTTGATCATCTCAAGTCGTACATTGTGATGGAAGACGTTGAGATAGTAAATAAGACATCTTCGGTGCATTGGCTTTGGTGTATTGGTCCAGAAGCAAAGAATGTATTAATTGATAGCGTGCAAATACAACCATTACCCAAAGAACTGTTGGGTTTAGATGGCGTTGCGATATTGGTGGAGCATGATAAAGCAACAGAAGTTTGGAAAAAACTTGTGCAGGGCGGGCGCAAGCCAGTTGGATGGTTTGCGCTCAATATGGCGAGAGTGGAGCATGGCGCTCCTGTTTTTATGATTGATTTTGATATGCATAATTTGCCACATGAAACGAATGTCGTTACAAGCAGAGTACGTTTTGATAAGGGGTGTTATCTTGGACAAGAAGTTGTTGCCCGAATGGAATCACTCGGGCAGCCAAAACAAAAGATTATGCGATTAGCGATGCAGTCGGACGATTTGCCAATTGCAGGTTCGCAACTCTGGAACGATGCGAGTGCAAGTGGAACACCTGTGGGTGTTGTGACTTCAAGTGCAATTAGTCCGCTGCGTGGATCACTCCCAGCCGTGCTCGCCATGATGAGTAAAAAAAGTAACAGTGTTGGGGATTCGGTTTTTGCGCATGTTGGAACAGATATAATTGAGGCACGGGTGGAATCACTATGAGCGAGTGGCCAAACAAAATTCAGATAACCGAAGTTGGTCCCCGCGACGGATTGCAAAATCAAGCGAAACCGATTTCGATAGAAGCAAAGATTGCACTTATCAATGCGTTGTCCAAAACTGGCTTGACGTGTATTGAGGCATCGGCTTTTGTCCACCCAACGTGGGTTCCACAACTTGCGGATGCAGACGAAGTTTTTGCAGGAATTAACAGGGAACATAACGTGCTCTACACGGCGCTTGTTCCAAACGAGCGCGGTTGGAACCGTGCGCTTGCAGCAGGGGCAGATGAAATTGCGGTACTCACAGCAGCAAGTGAAACATTTTGTCAGCGTAATACAAACACTTCGATAGATGGTGCAATCGAACGAATTCGTCCAATTGTGGAACATGCAACAACGTGCGATGTTGGAGTTCGGGGATACATAAGTTGCGTGGTTGCTTGTCCGTATGAAGGTGAAACGAATATGCAAACGGTGCGTTTGATTACGAACCAAATGTTAGATATGGGAATTACTGATATCGCGTTTGGCGAAACAATTGGTGTTGCTGTTCCAACGGACATTAGAAAGTTGTTTGATGCGCTTGATGGTGTGCTGTCGCCCGAAGACGCGATTCTTCATCTGCACGATACTCGTGGAACGGCACTTGCGTGTGTATCCGAGGCAATGCGATGCGGCGTGAGGAGTTTTGATGCTTCGTGCGGAGGGCTCGGAGGATGTCCCTATGCTCCGGGAGCTGCTGGAAATATTGCAACCGAGGACCTAGTTTATTTTGCACATCGGATGGGTATAGAAACAGGTATTGATCTTGATGCACTCATTGCTGCGTCAAGCATTATTGAGAAGGAATTAGGTTACCAATTGCAAAGTAGAACTTACAGGGCATCCCAAGACGCACATGCTCGTCCAAATTCATAGACGCCACCACGTTTTGATAGTTTGCGTACGATTAACGTATCGTCCTCAATGATAACGGCCCGTGGATGTGAGGGGAATCCAAAGCAGCCAGTATTAATGATTGTGATTCCGTTCCTATTCCAAATGCCAGCATGATGTGTGTGTCCTGTGATGACGAACTTTGCTGAGGGTGCGAATTGTTCTATCCACTTTGCAACGAGAGAGGGATAATTCCACCAACAACGCAACACTTTGTACGCCGCGGGTACGCTTAGCATTAACATGTGCGATGGCTTTGGTCGGTGGTGCTTGAATGCTCCAGTTGCAGCAAGTGTTGAAGCAACACGCGTTGCTTGAAGTTGTTCTTGGAAACCGTCACCGGTTTTGTTAATCTGAATTTGATTGTTTTCAGCGATATGTTTGCATCGCCAACTCCAAGGCGCAACTCCAGCGATTGGAGCGTGGCCATGAAATACGAGTACCGATTTGTCGCGAAACCAGACGTATTCGGTCTTACTGATTGTCGGGTCATGGTTTCCACATATCATCGTGAGTTGAACGTTGTCCTCGATTGTTTTGGATTTCAACTCTTCAGCGGCGAGTTTGGACGCTTCTGCGTGTGTTGCAGAATGGAGTTCTGAGGTGTCGCCATTTAATATGAGCACATCAAATCCTTGCCAAAGTGGACGCAATTGCTCGGGAGAATTGACGGTGGAGGATCTTTTACAAAAATGGATATCTGAAATGATGAGGGTTTTGCCCATGTATCAACTTACTCGACCAATCGATTGCTTGTTCACAAAAAACAGCAGTATTCGCACTACAACGTGGTTAGGTAGTGTGGCGTCTGACTGCGAAGCAGGAATAATTCCTCCGAGGAGCTAACTTGGCACTGAGCCACATCATTTTGGGGACAGTCCCAAAATGCAGATTGTTTTGATTTGGAACAGTCCCAAATCGTGCTGGTTTCGGAATCTTGGGTTAGGATTCGTTCCCAATCGTGATGGCGTTTTTTCCTTGGCGTTTCGATTGGAGAAGTCGCTGGTCTGCTTTGAGAAGAATCGACTCGACATCCATGCCGTCCCACGGGAATGTGGCAAGCCCGCCAGAGATGGACAACACCCCGATGGCTTCATGTCCAAGTTTTGGGAATCGTGCCTGTTGGACTTGCTCGCGGAAACGTTTTGCCAGTATTTCAATAGTTGTTGGGTGGCTTGAGCCCGCTTCGCGAGGTGATTCGGGGTCACAGAACAGTACTGCGAATTCATCTCCGCCAATTCTGCAAACATGATCACCTTTTCGGATAATTGTGCGGAGTAATTTAACGAGTTCACGAATGATTTCGTCGCCCGCGTCGTGTCCCCAACGATCGTTGTAATGTTTGAAATCATCGATGTCAAAAATCATGACGGTTAAATGTCGGCGTGCATCTCGTGCAATTTGCAATTCTCTTGTTAAACATGTTCGCAAGAAACGTCGGTTCCATGCTCCGGAAAGTTCATCTTGGTATGCAAGGATTTTTAAGTTTTGTTGTCTACGGGCTAGGTCTAACCAACAAGCAGCCCACCGTGACCAACGAGTTAAGTCATTTTCAGTTGCCCCGATTGCCGCAAGAATGCCGTGTTCTTCATGCCCATACCGCAAAGGCGCAACTTGCGCAGACTCCGGCGCACAGGTGTGGTCGTCAAGGATTGCGCAAAATGTCCAATCCGTTTGTTGCTTGAGTAAATCAACAAGTGTCTCTCTGAATTGTGCCGGTGCATGCATAAGCACGCGGACTAAATCAACATCACCAAGGGTTGAGGTGTCTCTTGTGAGTTTTGTTTCATCTGTAATTCCAAGTACAACATCTAAATCCATATCACCCGAGAGCTGCGTCTCGGTTGGTTGGGATTTTACATTGATGACTGCAGAACACAATCTTGCTGCAGTTGTGTCTTTTGATATATTTGCATCTGCTTGTGGGTGGTGTGTTTTTTTGCCTGCAACAACAATGACTGTGGTGGGATCAACACGGCGAAGTGCATCTATAGATGCCGTTGAATCTGGCCGCATGATTGATTCATCTAACACGACCGCTTCGACAAGATCCGCAGCACTGCACGTTGCAAGTTCACCGATGGCATCAAAGATAGTGTGCACATTGCGCACTGGCGGTTCCATGCTTGACAATAATTCATCATCGAAAGTACCTGCAAATAAGTATGCTCCACGAGCATCTCGATTGCCGGTCATTCTTCTACCTCGTGTGGCTTGTTGTCGAGAAGCATAGAGAGTTCGTTAGCATCGACTTCTTCAGATTGAACTATGGGTAATTCTCCAAGCATGTCTACGACTGCGCCGCAGTTTTCGATTTCAATAATTCGACCATCGCGGAGTTCAGAAATTTTTACTGTTGGCAAATATTTTTGAATTGCTACTATGAGTTGCTCAACATCTGGAAGTTCTTGTGTGTGTATAAGAACAAGATGGGCAGATTGTTGTGTTTCACACCATGCTTGATTCTTCCGTAGGTGCTGGACATGCAAGCATATTTCTGCCATTGCGAGGGCTGGCTCATGTTCAATGGATGGCTCAAGTTCATATTTTTGTGCAGCGTGATGGGCTGCGTCGATGCGATCCAACGGCACCAACACAACACACCTTGCAGTAAGGTTGTTTTTTTCAGCAGTCATCTTTCTCTTCTTAAGAATACCCTGTTTTTGCAGAAATGCTACATAATTTCCACGCAATTATCACACCAAAGCCCCTATTAACAACAAAAATAATTCCTCAGAGGAAAATAATTCCTCCGAGGAGGAAAAACGGTGACAGTCAAACGCGAAACAGGCAAGGTCTCAGAGGAGATTATGGAGGCAGGTGTTTGCAATGGATTCAGCGCCGTCGGGCGTAGGTTCTTCAAGCATAGATTGCCGCATATTGAATCGAAGGCGGTGGTCTCTTAGCAAATGGAGAATTTGGGAGCCTGCGTCTTCAAGATTCAAATAGAGGTCCCGATGATCTTTTGCAATAATCACTCCGCCGATTTGTTCAAGCGGCTCGGCGTTCGTGCGCTGGTGGTCGTCTGCGTGGTAGGGGTAGGGCATCACAAGTGAAGGGACAGCATTCATCGCAATTTCAGAGATCGTATTTGCGCCTCCACGCGTTACCGCGAGGTCGGCAGCGCCCCAAGCGTCTCCCATGGACTGTGTAAAACCAAGCACTTTGCAGTGAACATTTGCATCATTCCAAGCTTGCTCGACTTTTTCAGTATGCGCAGTTCCTGCAATGTGTAAAATTTCCCATCCCCGAAAAAAGGCAGGATTTATTTTTGCAAGTTCAGGAAGCATCTGATTGATTGTGCTTGCTCCTTGCGATGCTCCCGTAATAAGCAACGTCATCTTGTTTGGATTGAGCCCAAAAGTAGTTTTGCAATCGTTAACGTTGGAACTATTGATGACACATTGCCGAAGTGGTGGTGCAATCAAAGCCGCACCTTGTAAATCACACACAACGGTTGAGAGAACGTCGTCCGCCCAACGAACCGCAAGCGAATTTGCTTTGCCGGCGGGATTGTCCAAATTTAAAAGAACAGTGTTGCAACCAACTTTATTTGAGCCATGCAGTGCTGGGGCTGCAACAAAACCACCTGTTGCAAGTACACAATCAATATTTCTCTCTTTGATAAGCGCACGGACTTTTGCGGAAGAACGCCAAAAACCAAGACAGAAACGAATAAAACCAATGGGTTTTGTAGAAAGTGGTGCGGCTGGAAGGGCGATGCTTTCAAACGGAGAATCTCTGAGCATCTCAGTATCGATGTTGCGAGTGGAATGTGCAAGCAGCACGGTTGCACCTTGCTTAGTGAGTGCTTCTGCTGCTGCTATCGCAGGCGCAACGTGTCCTCCGCTACCTCCACCTGCAATTAAAATCTTAGGCATGCGCTGTTGTTGGGAGTGCATGTTGTACAGTTGAACTTGCATTGGCTCGTCTGTCAATTGCATCGATAAGTCCGATGCAAAAAGCGGTCAATAACCAGCCAGTTCCACCATTGCTCAGAAGTGGAAGTGCAATTCCCTTTGTTGGAACAAGTGCAGTCACAACGAGTACGTTCATGCTCGCTTGCAGCCCAATCGTGACAACAATACCCAAGGCAAGAAGTTGGTGGAACGACGATGCTGCCTTTTTAATGACGTACACGCCTAGAACGACCAAACCTATATATAAGGATGCCACTGCAAAAGCACCGAAGATACCGAGTTCTTCACAGATGACCGCAAAAATAAAATCGGTCGTGTCTTCGGGTAAGTACCCAAATTTATGAATTCCATTCCCAAGCCCAAGTCCAGCAAGCCCGCCCTCAGAAATAGTAGACATCGATTGTAAAATGTGATACCGAGCTTTTTCAGATGCGCTGTACGGGTCAAGGTAGGTTTGTAATCGAGCCATTCGGTATTCAACTTGGTACACCGCAAGATAAAAACCACCCAAGGCAAATGGAACGAACGTCGCGAAGTGCCAGATTTTTGAACCAGCAGCAAAAAGAACAAAGCACGCAGTTGCAAAAATGAGAACCGCAGTACCAAGATCCTCAACCGCAATCATCGCAGCAATTGCACCAACTCCAATGATTGGGGGGATAAACCCCTTCCAATACCTGCTGAGTGATTCAAAGTGTTGTGAACTCCAACAAGCAAGCACAACCACCAACACCCACTTGACAACTTCGCTTGGTTGAAAATTAAAACCGCCTAAATCAACCCATCGCCTTGAAGAGTTCACCTCTTTGCCAATCCCCGGAATGTAAACCATCGTGAGAAGTACAACTGAAATTGGCACTAACCAATACACAAGAGGAATGCGAAGTGGCTGCTTCTCAAACAGTTGAAGAGGAAACCTACTGCCTATATACATCGCTACTATTGCCAATCCAGCCAACATCGTTGGGCGGCTCGTGAGCATATCGAGCAATGTGAGCGGGTCTTCCGAAACCTGCATGCCCGCAGAGTTCACCATCACAACGCCAAGCATCAACAACGTAATCGAAATAACAATAATGCCTTGACCTGCGCGCATGTAAGCATCCATATCGTCAGTTTTGACATGTTTTCCCCACAATCGAATTGGTTTTCGGTCATACTATGCCCCTTCAAATGGCAACCGACACCAAACAATCAAGCGGCGCAAGAACGATCTATTTGGAAACTTTTGGTTGCCAAATGAATGAACTCGATAGCGAACTTGTACAGGATCAACTTGCTGCCCTTGGCTATACGTTTCACTCCGATAGGGCAACCGCTGATGTCGTACTCTTTAATACGTGTTCCGTCCGCGAGCAGGCGGAGAATAAAGTACTCAGTCGTATTGGCGAACTTGGCGTTGAAATAAAAGAAGGACGTGAGGTGGTGGTGGGGATGCTCGGCTGTTTACCAGAGCGCGAGGGGAAAAAATTACTTGGTAAGTATTCGCAGATTGATTTTATATGTGGACCAAGCGAACTCGACCATCTTCCAACGATGTTGCACAACGCAGTTGCTGGTGAACGGCTCAGTGCAGCCGACAGAAGCGCCTTGCAGGGTAATCGCTCAAGACGTTCCTCAGCGCTTTCTGCTGCTGATGACAACTTAGAATTACTCGACCTTGCTAGGTCGTTTAATCCCGATCACCGAAATACATCAGATAAAAGCGCGTATGTTCGTATTACTCGTGGCTGCAACAAGTTTTGCACGTATTGTGTGGTTCCAAACACACGCGGTGCGGAGGTGCATCGACCACCTGACGCAATCGTGGAGGAGTGTAAACAATTGGTTGCCTCAGGCGCGGTTGAGATTACACTGCTCGGACAAACGGTGAATCATTATCGTTACACACACGATGTTGCGCTCAACAAAGAAGGGAGAGAAGTTCCACAAATTGGTCCAAGCATTACTGCCTTTAGCAAACCGGTGAGTGAAACGCAGCGAGTCACAACGTTTGCAAACTTGTTACAGCGAATTCACGATGAAGTTCCTGAGGTTGAACGCCTTCGTTTTGTGACGAGTTATCCAAAAGATTTTGGGAATGATATTTTGGAAGTGATGCGCGATTGTCCAAGGATTTGCAATTACCTACACGTTCCAGCGCAGTCTGGTTCAAACCGTATTTTGAAATTGATGAATCGCGGGTATACAGTTGAAGAATATTTAGAATTTATCGAACGCGCTCGAACAATTATCCCAGATGTCGAAATAGCAGGCGACATCATTGTCGGTTTCCCAACGGAGACAGAGGAAGATTACGTGGCAACGTGCGAGCTGATTCGCAAGATCCGCTTTAAGAATAACTTTGTGTTTCATTATTCTCCGAGACCAGGTACTGTTGCAATCGATCGATTTGAAGACGATGTGCCGCGAGAGGATAAACGTCGTTGGTTGAATTCAATCCTCGCAATTGGAGCTGAGATTAGCGGCGATGTACACGAGCAGTATGAGGGAAAGACGGTCGATGTCTTTGTGGAGCGGTTGAGCCCTAAAACGGCAAAGAATTCCAGCGTTGAATTAAAGTGGGAATCGGGCAAAGTCCAACTTTCGGGGCGCACGCAGGGCGATTTAATTTGCGTTTTTGATGTCGATACCGAAGAAGAGGCGCAAACATTGATTGGTACTGTCGTGCAAGTTGCAGTGACGAAATCGGCGCCTTTATTGCTGCAGGGCACTATTTGCTGTAATTGCAAAAATTAGTGCACTAAATACTTGAATTGTGTCGTATTTTTCCTGTTTTGTCGCAGAGATTTTCGGTACTGTAAAAACAGAGATTGATACCGGATTAGTCTCATTTTTTTTGAAGAAGAACAGAAGGGAATTAGGATGAAAAACAGAACAGTTTTAACGGCAATTGTTGGCTCATGCATTTCAGTAGGAGCAATGGCGGATTACACAGGGATTAGTCAAGAATATACAGACAATGGTGACGGCACCTATACGTCTCGTTTATACGTGAATTTCGATACAGAAACAGATGAGTTAGATGCGGTGTTTGGTGATGCTGACAACGCACTCTTTATCACTTCGACCAACGGTTTCTACCAAAATGCTTTTGGTGGTGCTACATCTGCAGACATCAACCCAGCGCTTTATGACGCATTCCCAAGTTTAAGGAATGACAGTTGGGTAACCATCGGTCTTGAAGATAATGTTGGTAACAACATGCTCAACATTGGTATCGATTGGGATGACTTCGAAAACAATGGTGGCGATATCGTTTCAGATAACGGCACTTGGTTTGCAACTCCAGACGACGCGCAAGTGCTCGCTGGTGCAGATCTTCGCGTTATGGTTTGACAATTCACCATGTACGGTCAAGATTCTATGTTAGGTGGTGTTATCAACATTCAAGGTAAAGCAGGTGATTTTGAAACATTCCAAGTCCGGAATATTGAAATACCAGCACCAAGCGCGCTCGCATTGCTTGGAATCGCAGGGTTAGCTCGGCGGCGCCGTAAATAGAGGTGCCATAGTGTTAAAATAGGCAGTTTTTACGGTATTAATTGTAATTTGATGGAAAAAGTTAACAAATCAAGTTGACTGAGGGTGTTCTGCTGTTAACCTCTAAGACGTTGTCGGTACCTAGTTTCGACAATTCCCAGCGGAGAAAGAGATTTCAGTGCAAAGTTGCGGGAACCAACGGCGCAAATCTGCGAATATCTTCAATGTTGGGGAACATGATTGGCGATAATGGCCCCCAAGTCAGCTCTGGATGGTCAAAAAGCCAGTCACCAACGTATGTTTTTTTACTAGATCTAGTTTTTAAGAAAGAAAAAAGAGGAAGGAAAGCACAATGAAAATAACAACGCTTTCAATATTCGCAGTTGGTTCGCTCATCGCGACAACTGCAATGGCAGATTACACGGGTTTGACCTATGACCCAGTCGATAACGGCGACGGTACATGGACAGCACGTATCTTTGCAAACTTTGACGCTGAGACGGACGAACTTGATGCTGTTTTTGGTGATGCTGATAATTTGCTCAGCGTTCACGCTGATAATGGTTTCTACCAAAATGCTTTTGGTGGTGCTACATCTGCAGACATCAACCCAGCGCTTTATGACGCATTCCCAAGTTTAAGGAATGACAGTTGGGTAACCATCGGTCTTGAAGATAATGTTGGTAACAACATGCTCAACATTGGTATCGATTGGGATGACTTCGAAAACAATGGTGGCGATATCGTTTCAGATAACGGCACTTGGTTTGCAACTCCAGACGACGCGCAAGTGCTCGCTGGTGCAGATCTTCGCGTTATGGTTGGACAATTCACCATGTACGGTCTTGACTCACACGTAAGTGGTGTTCTCAATATCCAAGGCAAAGCTGGCGATTTTGAAACATTCCAAGCTCGTGATCTCGCATTTGACTTTGCCCTTCCAGCGCCAGGTGCTCTTGCACTTCTTGGTCTTGCTGGTGTAGCAGGTCGTCGTCGACGCAAGTAATTGCCCTGACGATAACGAAGCCCTAGGCGGCTTTGTAAAACGAATGAAACACCGCCCTGACTTCGTCAGGGCGGTTTTCTTATGGCGTGCAAGCTAGCAAGGCGAATTGTAAGGCGAATTGTGACTGTCACTTTGAAAGCGGAAACGCAGCGCTAGAACGCCTTTGCTTGCCATATGAAAGTGACTGTCACTTTGAAAGCGGAAATGCAGCGCTAGAACGCCCTTTGCTTGCCATATGAAAGTGACTGTCACTTTGAAAGCGGAAACGCAGCGTCCTGTAATACCGATGGAGCAGAGCGGGGAGTGGAGATTATGGCGCTCAGTCCGCACAAACGGAACGAAATGCGATTCGGCGTGTCGTAATGGCTTGCGTAAACGATTTCATGGTTCATATTTGGTGTGTGGAAGCAAATGCTTTTAAGCAGGCGCTGCGGGAAACGGTTTCCTGCAAAAGTATTTTGCGTAAGTTTTAAGTTAGAAAACAAAAAGAACAGAATGAGGAATTTTAGAATGAACAAATTAATGTTTACAATCTCAGCAACTGCGGTAGGATCACTTCTTGCAGTTGGATCAGCTTCGGCTGACTTCCAAGGCATTTCAATCGACGAGAGTGATAGTGGCTTGGGCATTGGTACAACGTACCGAATTTATGTTGATGTTGATGGTGGTGAAGTAGACGCTGTCTATGGCGATGGCGATAACGCTCTCAATATCGAAGCAACAACAAGTTTCTACCAAAATCAGTTTGGTGGATACGGTACACCAAGCGCTGCGTTGTTTGCTTTCTTCCCAAGTCTTGAGTATGACAGTTTTGTCACAATCGGTCTTTTGGACGATGCAGGCGATGCGATGATGGACATCGGTATCGACTGGTCTGGTTTTGAAAGTGGCGGCGCAATCTCTACCGACAACGGTACATGGTTCGCGACTCCAGATGAACCACAGGTACTTGCTGTAGACGGTCGAGTATTGATTGCTCAACTCACTACTGATGGCGATATCAACGGCGTCATTAACTTGCAAGGCAAAAACGATGACCTTTCAAACTGGAATGCTCTTGGTGTTGAATTCAGCACAGTTCCTGCTCCTGGAGCAATAGCGCTTCTAGGTCTCGCTGGTGTTGCTTCTAGGCGACGAAGAAAATAAGGCAGAGGTCTTTCCATAAGAAATAGGTATTTCGCCGCCCTAGCACTCGCTAGGGCGGTTTTTTTTGAATAATTTTCTATTTCCAAACATGTTGGTATTCTTAGAGTTACGTTGATACTACGCAAATATGCAAGGAATTCTTTTTAATGTGTCCTTGACGGTGGAGTGCTCTGGCTGATAGTTTTCACAATTGAAAGCAATATCGGACCTTAGAGTTCGGTACTGTTGGAAGAGCTAGCAGCACGTTGTTGCAAGCATTTGAAACGTGTTCCAATAAGAAAAGGAGAGGAACATATGAAAGTCAGGATGACAACCCTCGTTGGCTCTGCCGCATTGATTGCTGCTGGGTCAACAACCGCGTTTGCGGATTTTCAAGGAATCGAATGGGATGTACTAGATAGTGGCATGGGTATTGGTACAACGTACCGACTCTATGCAGTTGTTGATGCAGGCGGAGAAGTTGATGCAGTTTATGGTGATAGCGATAATGCGCTCACTATTGAATCGTCAACAAGTTTCTACCAAAATAGTTTTGGCGGATACGGTACACCAAGCGCTGCTTTGTTTGCTTTCTTCCCAAGTCTTGAGTATGACAGTTTTGTCACAATCGGTCTTTTGGACGATGCAGGCGATGCGATGATGGACATCGGTATCGACTGGTCTGGTTTTGAAAGTGGCGGCGCAATCTCTACCGACAACGGTACATGGTTTGCAACACCAGATGAGCCACAAGTTCAAGAAGTTGGTGGTCGCGTACTTATCGCTCAGTTAACAACTGATGGCGACATCAGCGGTTTCATTAACTTGCAAGGTAAGAACGCAGACCTTACAAACTGGAATGCACTCAATGTTAACATCGCCCCAACTCCGGGCGCGTTAGCACTCTTGGGTCTTGCTGGCTTGGCAGCAGGTCGTCGACGTAAGTAATTTTTTCTATCGCTAGGTTTAGCTTCAACGCCCCGATCTTTGATTGGGGCGTTGTCTATCCTGAAGCCAAATAAATGACCCGCGGGGTCTTTTTTTTGTCAATATAGGCAAGATAACCTCCTCGGACGTTAAATTAGCAGGTTTTTTCTGATTAATTGGGATTGCCATCCCATAATTGTGTGGTACCGTACACTTGGAAGCAGTCAGTTTTTTTGCATACGTGCAGGAACTGACGGGAAATTGGAGAACAATATGTTCTCTCGTTTGTCCCCAAACGTAATTGGGGTAACGAGTAAGAAGGAGAAGTGTTCTTATGAACAATTTAAAACTTTTAGGCCTCACGGCCGGAGTTGGCTCTTTAGTCCTTGCAGGAAGTGCATCAGCAGATTTCATCGGTTTCGATATCGAAACAATTGATAGCGGTTTAGGTGTCGGTACAACGTACCGAATCTACGCAACTGTCGATGCTGGTGGCGAAGTTGACGCTGTATACGGTGATGAAGTGAATGCACTTAGCATTCAATCAACAACAAGTTTCTACCAAAATAGTTTTGGCGGATACGGTACACCAAGCGCTGCTTTGTTTGCTTTCTTCCCAAGTCTTGAGTATGACAGTTTTGTCACAATCGGTCTTTTGGACGATGCAGGCGATGCGATGATGGACATCGGTATCGACTGGTCAGGATTTGAAAGTGGTGGCGCAATCTATACCGATAACGGTACATGGTTTGCAACACCAAACGAAGCGCAAGTGCAAGAAGTTGGTGGTCGCGTACTTATCGCTCAGTTAACATCTGATGGCGATGTAAGTGGCACCCTGAACTTGCAAGGCAAGGAAGAAGACACAAGTATTAACTGGAACGCACTCGGTGTAAGTTTTGACACCGTACCTGCTCCAGGCGCATTGGCCCTACTGGGTCTTGCTGGCTTGGCTTCACGCCGACGTCGTAAGTAATTACGACCAGCTCCGCTAATTTATTAGCAAACTCGTACAACGCCCCAATCTTTGATTGGGGCGTTGTCATTTGGGACTGTCCCCAAAAACAGGTTGCTCGGATTTGGGACAGTCCCAAAGGCAGTGGGACAGCCCCTTCATAACGCACAACGACATTGTGTACCTATTCGAAATTTTCGATTCTATGACTCTAAAACGTCAACTGTTTGGGGACTGTCCCAATGCGTCCCGTAGCGGATCGAGCAACGCACCGAATCGCACATGCCTCGCAACCGAAGAATCGTACATCGGCTTGCGGACTTGGTCTTGGCTGAGGGTTAATACGGTTCTTCCCGTTTTCCAGAACTCCAAACACTTCGGATCAAACGCAAGTCCGCAGAAATCGAGAATCTTCCGTGTTATTGCTTCTTGGTCTGCGACAAGATCTTCGTAAGAAACGGTGAGCATATCGTCCCCAAGGCACGATTCCCAGTGTTGCATCAGTCGCATGTACTCGTTGTAAAAATGCCCAATGGAGTGCAGGTTGCTTGCCCATGGGTTTGTGTATGGAGGCAATTTTTGCGAAAAACAGGAAATTCCCATAGAGAGGGGATTCCTTGTGCAATGAATAATCCTTGTATTTGGAAAGAGTTTTTTGATGACGCCGACAAATTGATAATTGCCAAGTTGTTTATCAACGAGAATTTTTTCATTCGTTTTGCACGAGGTGTCAGACAGATACTCGTTTGCCATTGCATCAAGTTGCGCAACCGAACAATTGCTCCAAGCCGTTGAAATGTATTCTTCGCCAAAGGCATTTCGTAAGACGATCGGCAACGTTTCAAGTTCGCCGAGCCCTCGTCCAGATGGATGCGCGTCAATGATCTGTTCAATCAGCGTTGAGCCACTGCGGAGCATGCCAACGATGAAAACACGCGAAGCATCTTCGTTTGTGGAAGTTGGCACCGACGAAAACGAATCAACGGGGAATGCCTTGATGATGTCGTCGTGTCCGCGAACACAAGCGTCCAAATCGAAATCACCTGCGGAAAGTGCATTGCCTTCTTCGTATGCTTCAAAGGCACTCTTGTATTCGCCCGCCTTTTCCATTGCCTTGCCGAGTACGAAGTAAAGCGTTCGCCTTGTTTCGATCGGCTCTTGTTTCGCGGGTAAGCGCTTGAGGAGCACATCCGCCGCGCCGTGCGGGTCGTTCTCCTCGATAAGTGCCTTTGCGTAGACAATAGAAATAGTTACATCTTCTCCGCCTTTTTGCACCATTGACTCAACAAGTTTCTTTGCCTTTTGTGGTTCGTTCAAACGAAGCCACGTATTTGCTTTGCCAGCAATAACACCGTGATGGTTCGGGTTCAGTTTAAGTGCCTTGTCATACGCACCAAGCGCCCCGCGAAAATCACCTTGCGTTGTGAGCATATCTGCAAGAAGCCCATGGTAATCCGCCCGTTTATTGTTTTTGGAAATAGCACTTCGGATGAGTTGCAACGCCTCAACGTATTTTCCAGATGCATTGCACGCTTGGGCAAGTAGCGCCATTGCCAAATCGTCTCGTTTTCGTTCGGCTAAAACCGAACGACATAATGACTCTGCTTGCGAGGACTGCCCCGATGCAATTGCTTGCATTGCCTGCAACAATCGTGGGTCGGTCTGTTTCGCCATCATCCGCCTACAAGTTGTTCGTTTGTCTCAAATCGTTCAAGGGCAGCGAGGAGTTGTTTTATTTGCACGGGGGGTTTCATGTTGAGTAATCTTCGTCTGAGCGCAATAACGGTTTTGCATTCTTCGGGTGTCATCAATAAATCTTCTTTACGTGTTCCAGATGCTGCGAGGTTAATTGCAGGAAACAATCGTTGTTCAGAAATCGATTTATCAAGGATAAGTTCCATGTTGCCTGTTCCCTTGAACTCTTCAAAGATGATTTGGTCAGCCCGAGAGCCCGTGTCAACAAGGCAACTCGCAATGATAGTAAGCGAGCCTTCTTGTTCAACGTTGCGCGCTGCACCAAAGAGTTGTTTTGGAACGTCAAGTGCTTTGGCATCAAGCCCCCCGGACATCGTTCGTCCACTTGAAGCGTACTTTTTTGAATTGTTAAAGGCACGACCGAGCCGTGTAAGCGAATCAAGCAATACAACGACATCTTTGCCCGCTTCTAATTTTCGTTTTGCGCGTTCGATTGCCATGATGCCAAGTTCGATGTGCTCGTCAACGTCCTGGTCGTTTGATGACGCGAGTACTTCGGCAGGAACAGTTCGCTTAAATTCAGTAACTTCTTCAGGTCGTTCGTCGATGAGCAGAGCAACAACTTCAATGTCAGGATGGTTGTGGTGAATGCCTTGCGCAATGTTTTGAAGCAAGACTGTTTTACCCGCTTTTGGTGGTGCGACAATTAAGCCGCGCGTGCCGTATCCAATGGGGCAAAACAGGTCGATGAGTCGACAGGCAGGGGGACATCCTTTGTGCTCAAGCGTAATCCTTGGGTGCGGGTCGATGACAGTCATCTCTTCGAAGGGTTGGTGCTTTGCATAGGTCTTGGGCTCGATACCCTCAATCGCAGTGATTCCAGAAACAACGGGGCGGATATTTCTTGGCTTGCCCTTCTTCTTGTTTTTTGATTTTTTCTGAATGATAGTCGCAGTCAACATTTGTCCAGTACGAAGTGGATAGTCTTGTTTGAGTGTTGCGGGAACATACGGATCAGTCTCCGCTTGCACAGGTCCATTCTTCCATTGGCGCAGGCGTCCCTCATGTGGAGTTTCCCAATCAAGGAAACCTGTGATAGTTTCTGTCTGTGGTTCAGTCATGTTGTGCGTCCATCCCCCTTAATCCCAATGCGTGCAGTATACCTTAGAAAATATAGCCACAGAGACATAGAGGCAGTAAGGAATATTATTCTTTAATATCTCTTTCTCTGTGTTCTCTGTGGCTCCGTGGCAATAAAAGAAATACATAGTCACCGTGCGAGCGCAGTGGCGATTTCTGCTGCAGCGGCGGCGTTATTACAGAGTAAAGCGAGATTTGCAACGAGCGACTTACCTTGCGTGATAGTTGCCAATCTGTCAAGAAGGAATGGTGTCCGAGTGGAAGACGGTTGGTTTGTTGCTTCCCAATCTTGCTCGGCTTGCGCAAGGGAATGTGTGAGTTCACCTTCTTCAAGCGTGACGTCGATTGGCGCTGGAATGGTTGCCAAAACCGAAGAAGTCAACCCCAAATCTTGCCAGTGATGTTTGCATATTGTTGCTACATTTTGCGGCGACTCGACTTGGTGTACCGTGGGGTCGTCGTCTTTATTTTTTTCGATGAACCTCGGAAAAAGAGTATTACCAAGACCAAGCACAGGAACGCCAATTGTTTCAAGGGCCTCGACCGTTGCTGGGATATCAAGAATGGATTTTGCTCCGCTTGCAACAACGCAAGTTGGTGTCGTCGCGAGTGCAGTAAGGTCTGCAGAAACATCAAGACGGTCAGACCAGTTTTGATGGATTCCACCAATGCCACCAGTTGCAAAAACTCGGATAGGATTGTCAGACGAAGCAAGACGACAAGCGAGTAATGTTGCAGCGACCGTTGTTCCCGCGGAACACTTGCTTTGCATTGTTTGAGCGAACGTTGCGAGCGACACTTTTCCTGCGTTTGGATTGTTGCAAAGTTCGACAACTTCTTCAGGCGAAAGACCGATCCGTAGCGAGCCATCAACAACAGCAATCCAAGCAGGCACTGCTCCGTTTGATTGAACGGCAAATGTCATTGCTTGCGCAAGGGCGACGTTGATTGGAAGTTCGCCATCAATGATAATTGGGCGTTCGCCAAATGAATCGTTCCATGGTGTTTTTGGAAGTCCGGCAGTAAGGACTGCGGTTTCTAGTGCAACAACAGGTTTGCCACCTTCAAGTGCTTTTCGAATGTCATCGGAGAGATAGACGGTCATCTT
Source organism: uncultured Isosphaeraceae bacterium (assembly GCA_964489535.1). Taxonomy (GTDB): domain Bacteria; phylum Planctomycetota; class Phycisphaerae; order Phycisphaerales; family SM1A02. Next base: position 25,330 of record CAZAZD010000006.1, on the reverse strand, counting down.
CTTCGGGTGCGAACTCGACCGCCCATGCGTTTGTTTGGCAAGCCTTTTGGAACGACACCTCCCGGAAAACTTGTGTCATCTTTTGCTTCTTGTTCGCTAGGAATATCTACTTTTGTTCTACTTTTTCCTTCGCGCGATGCTTCGATGCGCTGTTCCTCTTTTTGTCGTCTTTCCCTTACAACTCGTGGTTCAGGTCCAGGATTGAAGTCGGGATATTCCTTGATTGGAATCTCAACATTCGTCAACGCTTCTATTTGTGTCAGGAGTGGTCCCTGTTCAGGTGTCACAAACATCCACGCAATGCCGCCTCGACCAGCTCTAGCAGTTCGACCAATTCGATGGACATAAATTTCAGGGTCTTCCGGAACGTCGTAGTTAATGACATGAGTTATATTTTCTACATCAATGCCTCGTGAAGCAAGGTCAGATGCAATGAGAACACTGAGTTTTCCTTCGCGTAATTGTTGCATGACGCTGTTGCGTTTGGATTGCTGAAGGTTGCCATGAATTGCGGCTGCATCAACGTCTTTCTTTTTCAGAAAGTGTGTTAACTTGTCTACTGTTGCTTTTGTTTTACAGAAGATGAGCGTCATGGCGGCTTCTTCGTGTGTGAGCAAGTGGTAAAGCAATCGCTGTTTATCCCACGGTTCGACTGGTAGATATTCTTGGCTGACTTGCGCTACAGTTAAACTTCCAGAGGATGAAGTAACGTCAAGTAACCTTGCGTCGTTCATGTACTTTTTAGAAAGTCGGTTGATTTCATCCGAGATGGTTGCTGAAACAAAAATAGTTTGATGTTTTTGAAGCAAGCCACCAAGGATTTTACGAATATCTTCGCGGAAACCAATGTCGAGCATTCGGTCGACTTCATCAAGAACTGCAATTTTGATTCGGTCGTATGGAAGATGTCCACGCTGGTGCAAATCCATGACCCGCCCAGGAGTTCCGACAATAATCTGTGGCCGTTTTTCTAATTTTGTAATTTGGGTGTTGATTTTTTGCCCACCGTAAATCGGCACGGCTTTGAGATTTGTAAATTGTCCAAGGTCTTCAAGTTCGGCTGCGACTTGGATAGCAAGTTCTCGTGTTGGAACTAGAATCAATGCCCCGTATGCATCGCCCTCTTCAAGAATGTTCAGAGCAGGAAGTCCAAATGCGGCGGTCTTTCCAGAGCCAGTTCTTGATTGCCCTAGGACATCTCTACCCGTGAGAGCGAGTGGGATTAGCTTTGCTTGGATAATAGTGGGGTGTACAAAACCAGCCTTATCGACGGCTTTTTGCAGATGTTTGTTTAACCCAATGTCAGCAAAGGTTTGCTCAGTATCAAAGATTTCTAGATCAATTTTTGGTGTAGTCATTCGAGTTCAATTTTTTATAGCGTTTTGGTGGTAGAATCGTGCTGCTGACGATAGTAACCAAGGAAGGTTTCGTTGATACATAAGTAAGAATTGCACGGATGCATATATTTCGAACAATACAACACAGCACTGTCCAGATCAATCTTGGAGCAATTAGCAGTAATTGTACCGTGATTCGCGAACATATTGGAAAAGAATGTGGGCTCTGTGCGGTAGTGAAAGCAGACGGATATGGTCTTGGGGCTGTAAAAGTGGCTTCAGTGCTTGGGCAAACGGCAAATATGTTGGCTGTGTATAGCCCAGATGAAGCTGGGGAAATTATTTCTTCAGGTAATTCTGCACCGTTGCTTATTTTGGCACCGGTACACTCTGTTGATCGAGTACATCCTATGTATCGTGGTTTTACGAATGGTCAGTTGCACGTTGTTCTCCACGGGAAAGATCATCTTCAATCGTTGGTGCGTATCGCAGATCGTTTATCCACTCCACTGAACGTGCATGTTAAGATTGATACGGGACTGCATCGTGGTGGGTGCGCGCTTGCAAATGCAAAGGCGCTCATAGAAAACGTGTTGCAAGATCGGCGATTGAAATTAACAGGAGTGTTGACACATTTTGTTTCTGCAGTGCACGATGAGGAGTTAACTCGATTGCAGCACGACCGCCTTCGCCAAGTTTTGCACTCTCTTTCGGTACCACTTCCAAAAGATTGTGTTGTGCACGAAGCGAACACTGCGGCAATGGTGCAGTGGCAGTGGTCGCACCTTGACATGGTTCGGGTAGGCCTGGCTTGGACGGGAACAGTTCCTAGCGGAGTGGAAACAATTGCAGGCTTGCAGCAGGTAGTATCGTGGCGTTCGCGACTTGCGCATATAAAAGATGTTGCAGCAGGTGAACGAGTTGGGTATTCAGGAAAATGGATGGCTAGGCGTCTTTCACGAATCGGTATTGTTCCAGTTGGATACGCAGCAGGATATCCTATGGGTGTTGGCAAAGAAGGTGAGAAGAAGGGTGCGTATGTTCGTGTGTTTGATGCGAAATTCAAAACGGCTTTGGGAGATGCACCAGTTGTCGGCAGTGTTTGTATGGATCAAATTGCAGTAGACCTCACGGATATTGTTGGAATTGAAATTGGTTGTGGTGTAGAGTTAATATCATCGAACCGTGAGAGTAAAGCAACACTTGAAAATATAGCGCACGTTGCTGGCGTTGTTCCGCATGCAATTATCAGTCGTATTTCTCCAAAGGTACATCGAACATATGTTGAGCCACGAAACGTCCTTGCTGTGGGGATATCCACTAAAAATATCGCTCTGCGATAATGTTATGGGTGTCCCCTTAGCGTGCATTAGACTTGTTATCGAGCAGGGAACGATCAAGGGAATAAATGTCGGAGTTGACATAAAAAAACGGTTCCCGTCACGAGTGACGGGAACGAACGTTTTTAAGAGAGAGAGGAGAGAGTTTTTGACGGATGCTGTCGAGCCCAAGAAATGCTGCGAGCGAAGTGGGTCGGCCCGTGGGCGGTCCCTATAGTGTTACTCTCATTACTTGGGCTCGAGAACACTCATCTGTCCACTCCATTTATCGGCTACTCTTTGTGAGGAGATAACCTGGGTGTAAAAAATAGTTGTTGACGACCGATAACGATGATAACCGTGTTTTTTCACTATTGGGGCTCTATAATGTACTTATGGTGCACGTACAACAGCAACATCTTCGACTTGGAGTTGTCAATTTTCTTAACTCAACCCCACTTATTGATGGTATTTCTACCATTGATGGAGTTGCATTGGTCCCAAAAGTTCCGAGTGAACTCGTTGGTTGCCTTGAACGGGGTGAAGTAGATTTTGCACTTGCTTCCTCCATTGATTACCAGCGGAGCCCTAAGCAACTCAGTATTTTGCCAGTTGGCGTCTTGAGTAGCGAAGGGGAAACGTTGACAGTGCGACTTTGCAGCACAGAGCCACTAGAAAAAAGTACAGAGGTGCATTGCGATACGGATAGTCACACATCTGTTGCCTTGTTACAAATTGTTTTGAGAAACAAATATGGCATTGTGCCCGAGATTGTTCCTTGTGATATTCGCGCACTTAATTCATCAAATACATCTTTGCCCAAAACGGTTCTTTTGATTGGCGACAAGGTTGTAACGTGTGCAACCGAAGAGGTATTTCCACATCAATTAGACCTTGGACTTGCCTGGTATGAGCAGACTGGTTTGCCATTTGTTTTTGCGACGTGGCTTGGAAGTAAGGATATTGAAGCATCGAAGGTGCAAAGGGCTCACATGGTTTTAGATCGCCAACTTCTGCGAAACGCAAATCGAATTGAGCAGGTGGTTTCGCAGTACGCTCCCGAACGTGGATGGGATGTTGATGTTGCGTTTCGTTATCTAACCAAACACATACAGTATTTATTTACAGATGCGCATCGGCAATCTTTAGAATTATTTTACGACCATGCATTATCTGTAGGGGCTCTTGAGTCGGTGAAACCCATGCGTTTTTATGGTGCGTAGTAATGCCCATTACATCAAAATTTCATCTTGAGCATATTTACGACCTCGCATTACAGATGAAGCGAGCACCAGAAGAAGTTAGAAAAAAACAAATTCAGTCAGCTGAAAATTTGCTGATCGATTTAGAAGAAGAAACTATCTATCCACTTGATTATGTTGTGTATCGAATCACTCGCTATCGAGGAGATGCAATAGAACAACCAATGCTTGCGGGAAATGCGCTCATCGGAGACATTGTTTCCTTGATTGCAATTGTCAGCTGGACATTAGATATTGATGCAACGGGAATGCTTACAGTCTATGAAGCAGCGAAAGAGCTTCAAATTTCAACAAGGACAGTAAGTCGTTTGCGGAGAGAGGGACTTGTGTTTTATTGGGTTATGGAGCAAGACAAGCGGCGGCGGCTTGGGTGCACAAGGGAGATGCTGCAATCATTTAAGGAGCGCAGAAAAGAGCGGTTAACGAGCGCTTCGCGATTTTCCCGATTATCAGCGGAAGAGCAGCATTGGATTGTCGACGCTGCTTTGCGCTATAAAGGCAGTGGGCGATCACTGAATGATGTTGCTGTTGAACTTTCAAATGAATCGGGTCGTGGGCACGAAACAATTCGTGTATTGCTTCAGGATGATGAACAAGTAAATGCACTGTTGCGTCATCCGCCGCCATTATCAAAACATGATGCAAAAGTTATTGAACGTGCTCGCAGGATGGGAGTTTCTTGGGAGAGCATTACAACAAGATACAAGCGCTCGGCGGATGCACTGCGCAAATCGGTTGCACGGCAACGTGCAACCCAACTGAAACAATTGAAAATACTTCACATTGAATTGGATGTCTTTCTAAGGGACGATGCCCAAGCAGTTATTCTTGGCTCATCAATTGTTCTAGATGTTCCTCCCCCAGTGCTTTCAATAGACCCCTTGACGTTTGGGACCTGTACGATTGCACAAAGTGCAAGTAATGAGATAGCAATTGTTTCAGCGATGCACTTGTTGCGGAAGCGGGCGAGTAGTCAGATAAAACTACTTGCGTATTCTCCGAAGGTAAGGAGTATCGATCAAATTGAACAGGATTTGCGTTGGTCATTCTTGCTGCAACAACAACTCATGTTAAAGGCGTTTCCATCATCCCTCGCCGTAGCAGTGCAACATGCAGGGCGTCCATTGCACGAACTGCCATCTGGAAGAATTGTTTCATTAGTGCAACATGTTATTCGTGTGGTTGGAGATGTTTGTGGAATGTTGGATCCATCGAAGGGACAAACGGCTGCAAAAACGTCAGCGTCTGTGCTTGATCGCGCACTCTCTTCGCTTACAGTTTCGCAATCGAAAGACATTGCAGCTGCAAGGCAAAAGCCGCCGCTTATTCATTGTCCATTTCACAACGCGGTCCCGTGGTCATATCTTATTCCAAGAACAACATAAAAAACGGCTTGAACCGAGTCCAAGCCGTTTTTGAATTTGAATCGAATTCGATTTAACGTTTCGAGAACTGGAAACGTTTGCGTGCACCTGGTTGTCCAGGTTTTTTCCGTTCAACACGACGTGGGTCACGGCTTAAGTATCCGTTTGAACGCAATACACCATCAAGCGATGGGTCATACTTTGCGAGCGCTCTGCCTAGTCCAAGAATAATAGCGCCACCTTGACCGGTGTATCCACCACCATTTGTATTGACAAATACATCGAGTGAACCCTTGGTATTGGTTTTTTCTAAAACCTTTACGATATCTTGATGGTCGCGAAGTTCAGAAAAATATTCAGTGAGGTTTTTCTTGTTGACGATGAATGAACCAGTTCCTGGACGAATACGTACACGCGCAACAGCGGCTTTACGTCGTCCAGTTCCCCACCACCAGTGACCATCCTGTGGAGTGGTTATAGGCGTTGGTGCTGGTTTTGTTTCGGTTGCAACTTCGGTTGTTGCTTCTTTTGAAACGGCGGAAACTTCAGAAGTTTCGTTTGATTCGGGAGTTTCTGGACTTCCGAGGGTTTCGGGAGTTTTAGGGATTTCGTTTGATTCGGGAGTTGATTGATCTTTGGTCATGGTTGTTCGTAAGCTCTTGGAGCTCCTCTTGAGAACTAGTGAATGAAGTTACTGAACGTCAGCAACTTCGATATTCCATTAGCAGGCGAGTGCTTCTGGTTTTTGGTTTGTGTGAGGGTGGGTTTTTCCAGCGTAGACTTTAAGTCGGCGGAACATATCGCGCCCTAATTTTGTTTTTGGAAGCATTCGGCGAACTGCTTGTTCAATGATTCGCTCTGGGTGCTTTTCAATCATGTCGCTGTACTTATGTGCTTTAAGTCCACCGGGATAGCCACTGTAAATCAATTGTGTCTTTTGTTCAAACTTATTGCCAGTCATCTTGACTTTTTCAGCGTTGGTTACGATGACGAAATCACCGGTTAGTACGTGAGGTGTCCACTCTGGGCGATGCTTGCCCATGAGGTGTGTGGCAATGGTGGTAGCCATACGACCGAGGGTTTGTCCTTCAGCGTCGACGTGGCGCCAATTTGGCTCGACTTCACCTTGCTTTGCGAATGTTGTTTGACGTGGCATAATCTTGTTTCCTTCTGTGCCCTCAAAACATAGGGCGAACATGGAAATGTACCGAAAAACGGGTATTTTGTCAACTCTCAAGATGGTACCATTGCGCTATGAAAGCACATCGAGCACCCTTTGTAAAAGTGGCGTGGGTACTTATTCTTCTCTTTGTCTTTGGAATGGCAGTACTACAGGCAATGCCTGAAAAGGTCGAAAAAGGCGGTTCTGAGGATCCTACGGGGTTGGTGATGGTGCAATTGCAAGGGGAGTACCTTCTTGGTGTTGCTGCGCTGCTTGGCTCTGAACGTGAAATAGTCGCTCAAGCAGTTATGCTAGATATGGGGACAATTGGGCAACGGCAACGATATATGGCCTTTATGATTGCGTTGGGTGACCTTGAACTTGCAAAACAGTCGGCTTTGCGGATGCATGTGGATTTGGAAGAGCAGGGCTTGGAACTCGATGAAGTGCAGGCGGGTGTCCAAGAGGATTTAGATTTTCTCGCTGAAGGTGTTGATCTGCCAAGCGATCGCGACCTTTTAGATAAGCAACTTGGTTGGTTTGGGCGGCTACTAGAAGCGGACGATGCGCAAAGGGCAGAGATGGAAGATGCAGCGGGAAGAAAAGTATTGGCTGTGGGTGGAATTGTTTTGTTCATTGGGTTTGCAGGGATTATTGGCTTTGTTGGACTTGTCATCATGCTGATCCGTTTGCTTGGTGGCTCATTACAATCTGGACTGCTCGGTGGTGAATCACGGCATGGTGTTTACGCGGAAGTGTTTACAGTTTGGTTGCTATTGTTCATTGTAGTCATGTCAATTGCCTCAATACTTGGTGGCAAAATTGCAGGGGATAGTGCAACGCTTGCAATGTCGTTTTCTTTGGTTGCTTTTTTAACAAGTTTGGCAGCGTTGTTTTGGGCACGAATTCGTGGGATTTCGTGGAGTCAAATCCGATTAGATATTGGATGGACAAGTGGAAAGGGTCTATTTAAAGAAACGCTATGGGGCATTGCGGGGTATGCGATGATGCTTCCGATTCTTGTGGTAGGAGTCATTTTGGTTTTATTATTAGTGGCAATACAAGCGTTTGTCTCTAGTGCAACAGGGAGTGATCCGTTTGCGGGTACAAGCGGGGGCGCGCATCCGATTGTTCTTGACATTGCAAACGGCGGCTGGCAAGTTCGAATTCTACTTGTTGCTTTGGCTGCGATTGCTGCACCAATCGTTGAAGAAACAATGTTCCGTGGTGTGCTTTATCGACAACTCCGAACATCGTCAAACACACTTGGAATTGTCTTGAGCATTGTTTGCAGCATGCTGTTGACGTCGTTTCTTTTTGCAGCCATTCATCCGCAGGGTTGGATTGCGATTCCAGCGCTTATGGCAATTGCAATTGGCATGAATCTCATGCGGGAGTGGCGAGGAACAATCCTTCCCTCGATGATTGTGCACGGCGTGAGCAATGGTCTTGTCACCTCAATGATGATAATATTCCTGAGCTAATTTTTAGAGTCAATTCAATTTTCTCAGTGTGCCCAGTAGCCTGGGGGTTATGGGTTGGGCGCAGAGCGGATGAGACGCGGAGATATGAAAAGAGATTTGGGTTTATCTATCGTGTTTATTTTGCAAACAGATCTATTAAAAACAACCCCGAGGATATTTTTTTAGTGGATGGTGAGAGTGGGGCGGTCGGGAGTTGAGGAATCAGCGGCAGCAGCGAGGTTTGTGCAAACAGCATCCAACGCATTGGACATTGTTTCGTTGATTTCCCAGTTTTTGAGTGGTTCGCCAGTATCTGCAGCAAGTCGCATATCAGGGTGGATAGGAATGCCACCAAGATATTCCAAGTTCATCGCTGCTGCCATTTGCTCGCCGCCACCTCGACCAAAGATGTCATACTCCTTGCCGTCGTCCGCAACAAAGTAGGACATGTTTTCAACAAGCCCTAAAATTGGAACGCCGAGTTGTTGGAACATTCGTACGGCTCTTCTCGCATCGTCCTGTGCAACAACTTGTGGTGTGCACACAATGACTGCCCCAGAAAGAGGAAGAAGTTGTGCCAGCGAAAGCGGCACATCGCCAGTTCCTGGAGGAAGGTCGACAATGAGGTACTCAAGTTCGCCCCACTTGGTTTGTGTTGCAAGTTGGCTAAAGGCACTGTGTGCACGAGGACCGCGCCAAATTAAGGCACGATCTGACTCAACAAGTTTTCCAATTGTCATCGCTTCGATGCCGTGTACTTTGAATGGAAGAAGGAATCCGTCATCCGCTTTTGATTCTTCGCGGTGTAAGCCTAGCATTGTTGGCATGGATGGTCCATAGATATCTCCATCGAGCAATCCAACTTTGTGACCCTGTCTTGCAAGACCAACAGCAAGCGTTGTGGCAACGGTTGATTTTCCTACACCGCCTTTGCCAGCACCAACGGCAATAATTTTTTTGACATTTGGAAGTGGATTGGTTTCTTCTCGAACGCGTTCATTTGCACTTCGCGTATCAGCAGTGAATGTGACTTCTATTGCACCAACATTCTCATGGCAAGCGTTTCCGGTTGCTCGAATTGCCTCTTCAATTTGTTCACGAAATCGCGCTTGCATTGGGCTGTCGGCCACGGCAAGTTCCAATTCGATTGCAATATTGTCCTGGTCGCTACGAATGTCTTTGACCATACCAGCGGTCACAATGTCCTTTCCTGATTCAGGATCGATGATTGAGCCAAGCGCATTGCGAAGATTTGAGGGTTGTAGGGCCATTTTTACCTTTCTTCTGGAAAACATGGCATTATATAGAGCATGCGGACCGTTGTATTGGGTATTAGCAAAAGGAACTGCCATATGAAAACACTTATCCCCACCCTCGTAATAACCCTCACTTTAGGCACATTTGCAATTGGTGCGCCGCCACCGGAGGATCTTCTTGCAGGTCCAAATATGACGCAGGAGGAAGTAACAGATGATGACATGCTCTCAAGAAAATTACAAGAGACAGGCAAAAAACATAAACCGAATGCACGGAAACAGCAACGAATGTGGATGTCTGCGCTTGAATCGGTGGAGTTAACGCACGAACAAAAGGTGGAAATCAAGGCGCTACTTTCTGAATTGAAAGAAGCACAACTAACATTTCATGCAACACACGGAAAAGAAGTTGCTGCAATTCAGAAAGAACATCGTGCAGCAAAGAAAAAAGATATTGTTCTCTCGGACGACTCTCGTAAAAGATCAATGGAACTCATGGGACTTGCACCAGACGTGACAGTGTACCAAGAAAAAGCATGGGTTCTTCTAAATGAAGATCAGAAAAAAACATTCCAAACTACATACCAATCTCTTCTTGATGAAGAATCGAAACGAAGAGAAGAAAACAAAGGCAAGGATCGCTCACAGAAAAAAGATAATAAAACTCGCGGTTTTGGTCCTGAAGATTCAATGATTGATAATCGGGGCTCGCTTGAAGGTACAATCAATCATTATGGCGATTCTGTTGACGACGCTTCCTATCGTAGAATCAAATTTTTACGACGTTTGCAAGAGTTAGATAATTAAGAGTTAAGAATCTTTTCAATTTCATCAGTTTCATAATTGTGCCGTTGCATCTCGTCTTTCAAAATAGGATAGCAACGGCGAAGCACATCTATGTCAAGCCGTTTCCATTTATCTTGCCGTCCCGGATCGACCATTGCTTTGATTTGCGATTCAATTCTTTCTGTTAATTCAAGATCAAAGAAATTCGTAATGTCTCTATACATCTCGACTGGATTCTCGACGAAATCTTCGTACCGGATTCTCATCACTTTGGATTGATCCATCTTTGCAAGATCTTCTTCTGCCTGTCTTGAACATTCAACCCATTGCTTGCAAATCAGTTCTTCAAGAGAAATCTTTTTCTCTTTTAATTCTTCATAAATACCCTTGTATCGAACACCCCATATCGAAAAGTGTTTTTTTCGAAGAATATTCCGGCGATAGTTATCAATAAGAAATCTACCAATGTAATGATGAAGTTGAGTCTTCGGACATTCCGTGAAGCGAACCCAGAGATGATGCCAGTTGTTTTTCTTAGTTTGCCATCGTAATTCAGCAGAACTTAAATTAGCAAACGGTTCACGGATAATGTATAACATCTTTGATTCAGGAAAAATTGCTTCAACGTACGGAACCTTCATGGTATTGGCAGGTGTTTTTTCCATTACGCGCCTGTTCCCGTGTTTTCTTTGAAATTCCAGGAAACGTTTGCGGATATATTTTTTAACACGATCTGATGCATCCTCTTTGGTAAATCGGTCGTATTTGCGACTTGGGTCTGCGTACATCCATATAGTACGAGGTTCAAACCAGCTTTCGACATCATCGTGCAAGTTGAAAATATGATGAAACATCGTGGTTCCTGAACGGACGCTGCCGATGAGAAAAATTGGTGGTTTTAGTTCATTCTTATCTGACATTTATTCAGGCACTCTGTCCCCGCGAATTCTTCCACTTGGAACACGGTCGTTTTCTGCTTCATTCTCACGAATTCTATTTGGACGTTCACGAGTTTGTTGCCCGTTAAGTGATTCATCGTAGACAGCGTCACCACTATTGGCGGGTTCTGGCAATCCATATTTGCACTCTGGCGATGTTAATGGACCGGTTGCAACATTTTTCCCTACCATTGCCTTTGCCCAAGCTTCCGAAAGTGCTTGGAGCAGTTCAAAGTAGTGTTTGTGTTGTTGATCCAACTCTTCCCATTGAGCTTCAGGACTAAACCCATAAGCGTCCCACAAAATAATTCCTCGTACCCTATGTTGTATACCCGTTTCATCGGTCCACGTTGCGCGTAGTGCGGCGTTCACCTGCTTGAGAAAAATGTCGTCTGGAACAAAATCAGAGTGTTCTACTTCGGGTCCGCAATATCGAACTGAGGCGAAAACATAAACGGGTATTCTTCCTGCGGCTTCTTCAAGGACCGTGGAAATGTGACGCTGGGCATGCGCAGTCCGATCTTTTCCTGGGGAGCAATTGTAGACATCAGGGTACAACGCACCGCACTTGTCAAGAAGAGGTTGCATTGAAAGTCCCTGATCAAGCCAGCGTTCACTTGTGTTTCGAAGTGCGGGAAGACCCCAGTATCCCCACTGGGCAGTGGATTGAGTTTGTTGAGCAATTTGAACGCCTTCAATGTAGACGGAAAGGATTTCGTGTAATCGATTAGGAGATATTTCCTTTGCTAAGAGTTCCTTCCACCATGGTTGTTCATAGTCCATGACAACTGGACCACAATAGCCCTGAGGCAAATATGCTTGCACCCATCGTGTGAATTTTTGAACATTTTTATTGGTAATTTCACCGGAAGCATTTGTGTCAACTCCACCGTGGTATGCCATGGGGACTCGAGTTATTCCAAACTGAGTGGTGTATGCGATTGTCTGTGTTCCTTGATTTGGCGCTGTCCACTTGATTGCATTGTAAATCTGCGGAGTCCAATCGCTGTGTACTCTTGAGACGCAGCAAAAAAGTATGGTGGCTATAGGCAAATACTTTGATTTAATGTGCTTCACGGTGTATATCTTACCAAATCTGGAGACAAAAAGAGAGCGAGTTGTTCCGTTCAATTATCCGATACCATTGGGAGAACTTTATGGAACGAACTGATATCTATCTTGAGATTATTATGACGCAGCCATGGCTTCTTACGCCAATGGTCTTGTTCATTGTTCTCTTCTTCTTGGTTCCTGCTGAGAAAAGGTTATTCATGTCCCTTATGATTGTGACGCCATGGCTCTCAATGGGCAGAGCGCAGGACTTGAGTCTAATTGCAGCTGGTGCAAAGTTAACTTCAGGATTATCATTTTTACTTGTTGCATACGCTGCGATTACGCATCCATTTCCCAAAAGACAACTTCCACTCATTATTTATATCTATCCAATAATGGCGTTAGTTTGGATTTTCTTAATTCTTGGGGTTGAGGAGCGCAGCGTTGGTATTGTGCTTCGCACTCAATGGCTTTGCATTACGATTGCAGGCGTTTCGCTAGCTAGGACAGTCGTGACATACAAGGACTTTAAGAGAATCATTAACGGGTTTACAGTTGGATGTATGATCGCGCTCTTGATCCCGATTTCTGCATTGGTGTTGTATCCCGGAGAATCATTCTTGAAAGGAATTGGTAGATTCCAACCGTATGGTTCTAACTCCAATCAGGTTGGCATGTTGTTTGCGCTCGCCTCGCCCTTGCTTGGGTATGCGATGTTAACGTGGCCTAAAAAATATCGTCCAATGATTATCTTTTACCTCTCGTTGACATTGGGAATGGCGTTACTCACAGCGAGTCGACAGACAAACATTGCGATTCTAATGACATCGTTTCCCATCATCTTTGTTCTTTCAAAACGTCCTATTGTTACTATCTTGGGACTTAGTATTGCTGCGGCTGGTATTGGGTGGATGATGTCAATTGGGGGCGAGACCTCGCCAATGGAACGACTAGGATCCTTAGAGACAGGACGTCCACAGTTGTGGTACAGATATATCACAGAGGTCTATACAAGGAGTCCTTTGTATGGACTTCTTGGCTCAAAAGGGGAGTCATACTTTCGGTCAAATATCATTGGGCAACACCCACACAGTGCTTGGATGAACATTATGTACCATGGTGGTTTTCTATTGTTTATCCCACAAATTACACTAGTAATCTATTCTTGCTATTCGGGCATTCGGGTTTGGATGAACCGTAAATATTTAAGTGGCGACCCGCTGATGTACAGCATTGTGTTGCTGCTTTTGCTTGCCATGTACGTCCAAGGATGTTTTAACCAAGTGGTCTATTGGCCAACGTATTCATGGTCATTTTTACACGTTGCATTTGCAAGTACTTTCATCGCACTCTGGAGCGCAATTCGAGACGGGGGTGTTGAGAATGCGCTTCCAGAAGATTATTACAGCGAAGAAGATTATTGGGAATACGATGACGAGGAAGTGGAAGAGTTCACTGATTACAGAGAACCAGCATAAGTTACGATTGTTGTAAAATCATCTTTCGTACCAATCGTTGAGCACCTTTTCGCTCTTGTCTTGAAAGCATGAATTGCCAACTTGCAATTCCGTAGACAACTCCATAAGAGCAAACGCCTGCAATGACACCTGTCCAGTTGATGATCCCATTTTCGGAAAAAAGAGTTGCAACATATAAAGTTGGTGAAACTATGAGGGCGATAGCCAATGGCCTGATCGACGGCTGAAGAATTGTTTTGAGATTAAGCCCAACGCTGTCTCCGGTAACAACGGGCATAATAATGATGTGCACGATGATATAGACCGCTGAATACGCGATTGCAGCACCGGTATAACTTACACTTTTAGGCAAAATAAAGATGAGTAGGATGGATAGTAGAGGGTTAAAGAGTCCTCCAGCAAAAACGTAAGGTGCATATTTTCGTATGTGTCCAGCGCCATAAAATAACTTCATCCAACCGTCAGAGACAGCTCTGCATGCGAGCCCAATGACCATGATTTTGACAAGTATTTCTGCACTCGGAAGAACTTCCAAGGGGTTTTTCACACTTCTTCCAACCCACATTCGAAGCAGGGGCTCTGTAAGTGCAAAGACGACAATCATTGCAGGGAAGGACACGAATCCAAGCATTCTCGTACTGTGTTTGAACATAGATTGGAGAGACGAATGGTCTTTTGTAGAACTGATTCTTGCGCTTACAGAGTCTAATCCAAAAGTGAGACCGAGCGAAGCCATTCGAATGTAGCTCACAAGGCGAAGTGATAGTGAGAAAACAGCATTGCCCCATAACCCAAAGAAATAATTCATGATGAAGTTAGCGAATCGTTCATGAAAATTCATCGCAAGCACAACTCCACTATTCCAGCCAAAGGTTCCCGCAACTTTTTTCATCGATTCTGGCGTGGATCCTCGGAAGGTTGGGAGCATGCGCTTGTCGTGCCAAATGAATCCGATGACGAGAGCCAATGTCACAACAATGTTCACAATAAGACCAATATTCCCAAAGACAACAAGACCTTTCGGGATGTCTGTAATTCCAAGTAGGAGAAAAGGAATAATAGTTGCTATTAAATAAGAACTCCGTCTTCCAACAGTCCATACGTTATGCCAGAAAAACTGTTCCCGAACAACAAGCATATTTATAGTAGGAGCAAGCAACACAATCAAACAGGTTGAAACGCCTGCACATCCCGTGATCCATTGTGCAGAACCAATCCATTCTTCATGTATTTTCATGTGTGGAAGAATAAAAATGATGGCAGTAAAAACAAGTGCTGTTAGAAGGGTGACGTACAAACACACCTTGAAAGCTGCGGCATAGCTTTCCCTAAATTTTTTATCATCCTCTTCATGCCAAGCAGCACCAAGTTCACGCACCATAGAACTTCGCATCATGTCTTGAAGCATGCCACCGATTCCTACAGAAGACCCCACAAGACCGAGTAGCCCGAATCCTTCCATCCCTAACCAACTGATTTGTAATGGAACAATAGCTATCCCCATTGCCATCGTCGCTATCAGCCGACCGTAGTTTGTCCCGATTCTGTAGAACCCTTTCTTTTTCTCAGACTGCATCGAATGCTCTCTCGCTCATTATTGGACCCTTTTTGTTCGGATTATGCAGGTCAAGTCGTTTTTTTGACCAAAAATTGATGGTAATTCCATTATGTTGGTGTACGCTATTTAGTATGGAGAGAATAAAAAGATGATACGTATTGATATACCAATCAAGTTCTCAGTAATTGTTACATTTGTCGGTTTTACTGGTTCTTCGGCGTTAGCGGATACATGCGAATGGTCTTTTTCCCCAGTCGATTATTACGAAGGAATCCAAGCGGCAACCTCAGGAATTTGTACAGCAGACTTCACTGGCGATGGTTGGATTGATGTCGCTGTTGCAAACAGAGGATCGGATGATGTCATCGTTTTTGCCAACGATGGGACATCTCATTTTTCGGCATTATCAGTAACTTCGATTGGGTTTGAAAGTACACCCCGATATGTTGTCTCGGCGGATTTTGATGGCGATGGAGATATGGATGCCGCAACGTCTAATTGGAATGCGCATGAAGATGATCCAATTGGATACAACGGTGGCTCAGTAGCAATTCTCTTAAATGATGGGACGGGATTTTTAACCGTCTCAGAGGAACACGTATTCCTGCGAACAAGTTGCATTGACCTTGCAGATTTGAATGGCGATGGTTATGTTGATATTATTGCACCACACTGGGACCCAGAAGTTGGAAGTAGTGGTCCGGGCATTGCGAGTGTACTCAAGAATAATGGGGATGGAACTTTTACTGAAGTTGCAGAGGTTCCTATTGGTAACCTTCCTCGTGGAATAGATGTTGGTGACTTAGATAATGATGGAGACATTGATTTTGCAATTTCTAATATGGGAAGTGATGATAGTGTTTCGATGATTGAAAATATGGGGAATTTTAAATTTTCAGTAAAAACACCGCTCACCGAGGGATCAACTCCCCGCTTTGTGGCAATTGGTGACGTGACAGGGGATGGGTTAAGTGATGTCTCCGTTGTTCATAAGGTGCCCAATACTCTTTTAGTTTATAAAAATGATGGGAACTTCAGCTTTTCGTTATTTGGTGTGTATCCAACAGCGGAAAATCCACATTCTGTTGCAGTAGAAGATATGAATGGTGATTGTGAACTTGATGTCTTGGTCTCCCATGTCGGCGATAATTTCGTGTATCTCTATGCGAACGATGGGGAGGGGTATCTAGATAGAACGGAAATAGAATCACTACATGGACCCGCACATGTAATTACGACTGATTTAAATGATGACGGAAAACCAGATGTTTTGACTGCTGATGTGAATGGTGGCTATTTTAATGTGCACATAAGCGAGATAGAGCAAGTAGGTTGCCCACAATGCTATGCCGACCTTGATGGAGATGGAGTGATAGCGGTTGGTGATATTATTGTTCTTGTTTCAAACTGGGGCAGCACATGCAATATCCCAAGTGATATCAATGGAAATGGTCAGGTTGAAGTACTAGACATTATTGTTCTCATTGATCATTGGGGAACTGTCTGTCCATAATCACGAATCCAGTAAGTTACATCTGTTATATTTCCTACAATGAGTTTACCACCGTCTTCTGATATTACATTTCTGATGGTTGGATGCCAGCGTTGCGGAACAACGTGGACAGCCGCCGCACTACGAGACCATCCAGAAGTCTATCAGCCAGTTAAAAAACAATCCTATTTCTTTGATCGTCACTATGATAATGGTATAGATTGGTATCTAAATTTTTTCAAAGACGTTGAGCCACACCACAAAGCCGTTGGCGAGATAGCTACAGGGTACTGTTTGCCAGAGTCCGTCCCTCGCATGGCAAAGCATTTTCCAGATATAAAAGTTTTGATGGTTATGCGGAATCCTATCGACCGAGCATATAGCAATTATCAAACTAGGAAAGTTGAAGAGAATTGGTCTAGTTTTGAGGATGCACTCGAAAAGGACTCTGAGTTTTTAGCAAGAGGGCAATACATCGAACAAGTTGAAGTGCTGCTTGAGCATTACGACAATAAAAATATTTTGTTTTTGCTCTACGATGACTTGCACGATGATGACCGTGCTTACTTGACAAAAATCCTAGACTTTATCGGGGTGGATTCTCAACGAGAATCAAAGTTGTTTGGTCAACGAAAAAATGCAGCAATTTTCCCCCGTTTACGAAAATGGTTGCACCTTATGGGGCTCGATTCAGTTGTTCATATGATTCGCAAATCATCAATTGGCGATTGGCTACGAAGAAGCCGAAAGAATAAAGGGCGTGCATATCAACCTATGAATTCAGAAACAAAAAAGAATTTGATTGAACACTTTCGTCCATACAACGAGAGGTTGGCGGTTTTACTTAACCGTGACCTATCGCATTGGAGTGCAGAGTAAGCCATGAAAATCGGTGTATTTGTCTCTGTAGTTGCAGGTCAAAAGGGCTTTGAAAGCAATGTGTCGGGGCACATTCAGGTTCCCTTGCAATCTATAGATGTGTTACGTGCGAAAGGGCACGATGTCCATCTCATTACGAATGAATTTGGCGAAGATCGCTCTCTTCCATTTTGTTTAGCAAAAGATTTGAACATACACTTTGTGACGGATTCCAGAAACCGTGGCGGAGTGCTTGAGAGAACGGGAAAGCCAGGCGAAGGTTTTAGTTTTAAGCGTCTGCTACGCCAAGTTTCTGAAATAAAACGAATTTGCAAAGAACAGCAATTCGATGTGCTCCATCTCTATGGATACAACCGCACCGCGCACCTTGCGGGTGGTTTGCGATTATTTGGTCTAAAAACTCCTGTTGTCGTCACTATATTTGGAACATTCTTTCCTGAAAAACTATCTTTATTAACCAAGAGATTGTGGAAGCGAATTGATGCAGTGGTTACTGCAACTTCATTTGTAAAAAACAATTTGGAAAAAGAGGGAATAGCAACAACGCAAATTACCCATGGTGTGATTCGAGATATTGTTAAGGAATACAGTGGACCAGAACTCTGCGCTCCCCACCGTGTTCTTTTTTGGCGTGATTTAACAGTAGACAATGGCGCAGATGTTGTGATTGCGGCGTATGAAAAGTTAGCGCCAAAGTATCCAGATATTCATTTCGATTTTGCTGTTCGTCAACATTGGGAGCCAATTGTAGGGATTGATGAAATTGCAAAAAAACATACAAACATAACGCTGTATCACTTTCCCTATGAAGAAGGGATTACACTTCCGAAATTACTGCTGGAATCGATTTGTGTTGTGATGCCAATTCGTAAAATGAGTATCGACCCTCAACTTGTGATTGCTGAAACACTCGCAGCAGGTATTCCCGTAATTGCAACGAATCAACGGTCAAATCCAGAATTCATCGTCGAAGGGAAAACAGGCGCATTGGTTCCACTTGGCGATGTTGAAGCAACCACAGCGGCGCTGGATGTTATTCTTTCCGATCTTGAAAAAGCTGCGCAGATGGGTCGTGATGCTAAGGAAGATATTGCAACACGGTGGAATTGGAATTCCTATGCAGATGAATTAGTTCAAGTCTATGAGCGTGTTACTCGCTCATAGCACTTCGATATAGATTGATATAGCGATTGACAACTGCATCACCCAAGAAAGTTTGTTGTACCCACGCTTTTCCGGCATTGCCCATATCGTTTCTTCCCATATCGTTTGCAAGTAAATTAGAAATGGCATGTGCTATTGAACTTGGGTCTTCGTTGATTATCGATACACCCAAGCTTGCTTTAAGTTCTAGCCAAATATCAACTCCACGAGTTGTTATAACAGGAACGCCACAGGCCATTGCTTCAGGAAAAACAAGACCGAAATTCTCTTGGCTAGTTGGCAATACAAACAAGTCAGCCGTTCTTAGCAACGCAGTTTTTCGATCTCCATCAACAAACCCAACAAACTCGACGTTTGTTTGCAAGTGTAACTCTTGTACTAGTTTTTGAAGTTGTTTTTCATATTCTGGTTCGCCACTACCTGCGATGATAAATCTTGCGTCATGTATTTTTGTAACTTCTGCTGCGGCGCGAATGAGACGGTCAACCCCTTTTTTTGGATGGAGCCGAGATAAGAATAATACAATCGGTTTATTTGATTCGCGTTGTGGCCAAAATTTGTCAGGGTCAGACGTGGGTGGTGGATTGAGGTAACTGCTTGGGTCAAAGACGAGCGGAATGGCTTGTATGTTTGCTTTTGGAATCCACCGTATTGCTTGTGCGGCTTCTGCAGATGCTGTGCAATGTGTCGCAGCTGCAAGGTGAAACATTTTACGCCCACCAAGTCGAAGAAACATCCGTTTCTTCAAATTGCTTGTTTTCATCACCCAATCATCTAGCATTCCATGCACTGAAACAATGTACGGCGTTCCTACTTCGCGTGCAAGTTTTGCTAGTTGGATATTTGCCGGTTCCCATGGCGTATGAAGGTGGAGAACATCTGCATCAGCGATATATTGTTTCAAAGTTGACAATCGAGAAGCAGAAAATCGTATTGGTGCTCGGTCAAAATCGCCCGTTCGCATCGTCCGTACGCCGGATTCTGGGTCAGGAAAATCATTGCCTTCGGTCACCATGAGCGTCACATTTTTTCCGCTTTTGGAAAGTGCCGAAGTGAGGTCCAAAATTGCCCGAACGACACCCCCATCTATGAGGCGTAAACGGGCACAATAATGAAGTATTTGCATGGTTTTCAAGTGTTCTTGTGAATTATCTATAAAGGTCTTGATTTAGGGCGGTAGAACGAGTACTATCGGTCGTTTCGATACATTTTATGTTACATCCAGTGTTTGCTGACTGGAACAAAATCGTCCTTTTTCCCCATCCTTTCCCCTTTATACGGAGTTTACTCACAATGTCAACAGGAAACCTCATCGCCCCTCATGGCGGCACTTTGGTCAACAGATTCGCTGAAGGCAACCTTGCCGAAGAAGCAGCAAATCTTCCATCAATTACCCTTTCAACCAAGCAAGCATGTGATCTTGAAATGATCACAATTGGTGCATTTAGCCCGCTTACTGGTTTTTGCAAAAAAGCTGACTTTGAGTCAATCTGTAAAGATATGCGTCTAGCGGACGGCACTGTTTGGCCAATTCCAATCACTCTTGCTGTAGACGAAGATGTGAAAAACACACTTACTGAAGGTGGCAAAGCTGCTCTCTACCACGCAGACGGCACGTTCATGGCGATTATCGATTGCGAAGAAATCTACGCACACGACAAAGCGCTCGAAATTCCAAACGTTTTCGGTACACAAGACGATGCGCACCCTGGTGCAAAGCAAGTCATGGACGAAGGCGAATGGCTCGTAGGTGGTGACATCCACGTTGCAACGGTAACACCAGAAGTTGAACCGGGCGAACAATTCACAGAATACCGACTCGCTCCTGCACAAACTCGCGAAGATTTTGCAAAGCGCGGTTGGAAAACTGTAGCAGCGTTCCAAACACGTAACCCAATTCACCGTGCGCACGAATACCTCTGCAAATGTTCACAAGAAATTTGCGATGGTCTTTTGATTCACCCACTCGTTGGCGAAACAAAAGAAGGCGACATTCCAGCTGACGTTCGAATGGATTGCTACAACACAATCATAGATAACTATTTTGTTCGTGATTGCACAGCACTATCAGTTATGCCCGGAGCGATGCGTTACGCTGGACCACGCGAAGCAATTTTGCATGCACTCATCCGTAAAAACTACGGCGTCACACACTTTATCGTTGGTCGTGATCATGCTGGTGTTGGCGATTACTACGGAACATACGACGCGCAAAATATTTTCGATAACTTTACAGCAGATGAAATCGGTATCGTTCCACTGAAATTTGAACATGCTGCATATTCGAAAAAAGCACAGGGCATGGTAAGTTCTAAAACGTTCCCTAAACTCGAAGGCGATCAAATCTTCTTGTCTGGAACAAAAGTACGCGAACTCCTTGAAAATGGTGAGCGACCACCGTCAGAATTTTCGCGACCAGAAGTTGCAGATGTTCTCATCGAATGGGCAACCGCAACCGTTACTGCATAATCCCCGAACCAAATCCCCCGAAAGTTAATTCATTAAGGAAAAAACAAATGGCTGAACAAGTAGCAACAAACATTACATTTCACGAAGGCACCGTATCTGCTGAAGAACGAGTAAAGAACATGGGTCAAAAGGGTGCAACCTTTTGGTTTACAGGCCTTTCTGGCTCAGGAAAAAGCACAATTGCAGTTGCAGTTGAACAAGTTCTTTTAAGTCGTGGTCACCACGCATACCGTCTTGACGGTGACAACATTCGTATGGGTTTGAATAAGAACCTTGGCTTCTCCCCAGAAGATAGAACAGAAAACATTCGTCGTATCGGTGAAGTTTCAAAACTCTTCGCAGACGCTGGAGTACTTTCAATCGCAAGTTTCATTAGCCCCTATGCAGAAGATCGCGATGCCGTTCGTGCGCTTCATGCCGAAAATGATGTGCCTTACTTTGAATGTTACATTGACGTTTCACTTGATGCAGCAGAAGAACGCGATCCAAAGGGTCTATACAAGAAAGCACGTGCTGGCGAAATCAAAGGTTTCACTGGTATCGACGCTCCTTACGAAGAACCAACAAAAGCTGAACTTCATATCAGAACACATGAAGATGATCTTGAAACATGTGTCGCAAAGGTCATCGAGTTCATCGATGCGCAGAATCTCTTTGCGTAAGTGAACCCCCGGTTCATTAATTAAATATAAAAAGGGCTTCACTATAGTGAAGCCCTTTTTTGCAATAAATGGAAGAATTCAACAGGGGCAATAAAGAATGGTGTGTGGTTATTTAAAAGCTTTTTTAAATTGGTTCAAAAGGTTGCGTAGATAAATCTGATAATACTCGTTGTAAATCTTTCTCATCAATGACTCCATCTATAACATAGTCACTTTCTGGAACATCTTGACCTAAAACTTCTGCAACTTTGATAAAGGTTACTGGCAACTGCTCTTCTGGATCAATCAACTCTAGGTACCCCGCCTTATGAAAAGTTGTTAAGAGTACGAGTGTTGTGTACGACGAATCCCTGTTGTCAGAAGCAACCACTCAGGCAATAGTAACAATCTTGAATAGTCCGAGCTGAGATGTGAATAAGTTAACCGAGGGTTAATTTACGCGCCACCATAGACTACGACGTCATCAAAGGATTCCATCATTGTTGGGGTGATGACTCCTCCGGTCGGTCCGCCACCCTTAAAGTTTCCAAACAAGTTCGCTGGGTCAATAATTTCATCTTCGTGAAGTTGCTTGTTTGCAGCTTCAAGATAAATAGTATCAGTTCCAGCAGAAATTAATATGAAACGACCTCGGACAGCACCCCAAGCAGTTCCGTTTGAAAAAGATGAGCCGTCTCCGGGATCTTCCCAAAAAGTTGGGTGGACAAGTAGAAGGGTGAGCCAAGCAAGCTGATCCTCTGTACTTTGACCTGTTGCAGCATCGGTACTTAAAGTACTTGAAGTTTTATTGAGTGTGTCTTCAAAGTAAGGATCGATATTTGGAAGTTCATATTGTGGGTTCCTATTGTTTAATGGCTCATCAATAATGGGACCGCTGTCCCGCAATGCACGCAAGAAAAGGATAGGTGTATCCCATGAATCGACAAGGGTTGGCAATTCATAGGTGTCCAAGTTGTCTGGATCAAGTGGTTTGTACCGAATGTCTTTTGATTTTGGGCTAAAGAATGGCGCATGAATAAGACCAGTTATCCACGGACCTTCTCCAAATCTAGACTCATCAAATTTGAGCCACCAAACAATGTTTGTTATAGGATCTGTTACACCTCCAGGTGATAAATATTCCAATCCGTTAAAACTGTCGTATTCAGCAATGACTGTTGGCGTTGAGTTTGAATGCTTAACTCTTGCACCGCCCATCAATTCAAGCATGGTATTTTGGGTTGGTGTAATTTGAGAATACGTAATGCCTGTTTCTCCCAAGACAGATTCTGGTAATAAACCAGGGAAACGATCGTAATCCATTGAATATTCGCCACATGATCTTGCAAATGATTGCATCAAACTATTTGTTTGTGTTTTCTTAGCGGCTTCTTGCACGCTTCCGAGTGCAGCTAGAAGAATACCAGCAAGAATTGCAATAATTGCAATAACAACGAGTATTTCAATAAGGGTGAAACCGGTACGGTAAGGTGATTGTTGTTTGTTCATGAGCGTAAATCCATCAAAAAAAAGCAAGGTGGTATCCCGCCACGCTCATCCGCAGTTACAGAGTACGCGACTTGGGGTCAATTTTCAACAGAAACACCGAAAATTGCGCCGAGGAAGTTGGGAAGAGTGTTTTTTATGAATTGTTCAATGCATTGGTTGGTATGAGTATCGTCGATTCCCCAAAGACAATATTTCAAATCAATATATTCAGGATCGCCCTGAATGCGGTAAGCGTTGTCGGCGAGAAGTATTGTTTCAAGTTTTGGGGACATTGCAGCCGTGGCTGCGTTAAGTTCGGGCTGACCAATACAGATGGTGGGGCGGGTGCGTAGTTCCGTGTCGTTGAGGTACCACAAGTCAGTGCAAACAAGTGGCCAAGGTGGACCAGCGATTTCGTGCTGTTCCATCCACTGCACAATCGCTTCACCAAGGTAATACCCGCGGCGGCGATCGCCAAGTTCTGCACAGAGGTGCGCACCGACAACGATTGGAATGACGTGGTCAATGTTAACAGTTTCGTCTGGGTGTAGCATGTTCTCGTCCGTGGGTTAGAGCTCCGCTAATCGTCTTGCAGTTTCGGCTTCAATAAGATGGTCGACCATCGGCTGCATGTTTCCAGACATGATATCAGCAAGGTTGTAATTCCCGCTTATACGGTGGTCGACGATAAGGTTGTCTTTGTATCTGTACGTACGAATTTTTTCAGCTCGACTGCCAGAGCCAATTAATGAGTTTCGTTTTTCTGCACGTGCTGCGTCAAGCTTTGCTTTTTGTGCATCGAAAAGTCGAGCGCGTAAAAGCTTCCACGCTTTCTCGCGGTTTTGCGCTTGGCTCTTTGTGTCTTGCATGCGCACTTCGACTCCAGTTGGTTCGTGGATAAGGTGTACAGCAGTTGCAACTTTGTTCACGTTTTGCCCACCGGGGCCAGTCGATGTTGTGATGGATTCTTTGACATCGTTTGGGTCAAGGTCAACTTCGACTTCTTCAGGTTCTGGAAGAATGGCAACTGTTGCAGTTGAAGTGTGGATGCGCCCCTGTGTTTCAGTTGCAGGCACGCGTTTTACTTGATGCGTTCCACTTTCAAATGCAAGGTTTGCCCAAACGCCTTCTCCGGCTATGCCAAACATGATTGTATTGGAACTTCCCATCTCTTCAATTTTCCACTTTCGGATTTGGGCATACTTGCGGTACATTTCTTCCAAATCATTTGCCCAAAGCGTGGCTTCATCACCGCCAACGCCTGAGCGTACTTCAAGAATCACTGAGCCGACAGATTGTTCTTCTGCGGTCACAAGTTGTTTTAAAATAGCATCGCCAAGTCGGTCGAGTTCAGAGGCCAACTTTGGTAATTCCTCTTTTGCCATTGCAGCAAGTTCGTTGTCATCGCCTTTGCTGACTTCTTCGCATTCTAATTCTTGAGCGATAGCGGTCTCGTACGCTTCAAACTGTTCAACAAGTGAGGCGATTGCTGCTTTCTTTATGGATAACGAAGTTACTTTTCGGTGATCGGTGAGAACGTCTGGATCCAATAGTTGATCTGCGAGTTCGTTGTGTTGGACAACGATTTCGCGAAGTTTCTCGGCTACGTTTTCGGGTATGCGTTCAGACACTCGTTTATGGTATGTCGAGCGTCCTTGCTGTGGGGACATTCATCAAAATTATCGCTATGCGATAATTGAATGGGTGTCCCCTTTGCGTGTTTCTAGATTTTGGCTTGCAATTTGGACGTAAAGGGTGTGACTGTCACTTTGCGCTCGAAGGCTCGCTTGGTGTGACAGTCACGGGAACTATTTCTTATTCTTGAAGTAGTTGCCTTTGAACTTATTCTGGAACTTTTCAACACGGCCAGCGGCGTCAACGAAGGATGCCTTGCCTGTGTAGAACGGGTGTGATCCAGACCAAATGTCAACGTGCATTTCAGGGACGGTTGCGCCAACGGTCATGACGTGCTCGCCGCGAAAGAAAACTTTGCAGTCGTTGTGGTATTCAGGGTGGGTTTCGTTCTTCATAATAGGGCTCCAGTTTCCCAAATTGCTTGGGAGCCCCGTATTGTAGGTTTTATAGGCAGTTCCTTCAACCCCTCATAACAAACAAGCTATTAATTGGATGCACCAAGCGTTGCGAAGCAACGCTTGGGAGTTTTATGACAGAAGCCCGCCTTCGCGGGCTTCTGTCATAAAGCTCCCCCAATTGGACTCGA
>CAZAZD010000005.1:0-82610 GCA_964489535.1 uncultured Isosphaeraceae bacterium | reverse complement strand
CTGACAAGAAATTGATTACGTTTGTTGAAGTTTTTGAGTGCAAGTTCTTCAACCGAGAGAATTGCGGGGTTTGTCAGTACCGGCGACATGTCACGGTGTTGCATCACAGCAACAGTGGTCTCTTCATCGAGTTGCAAATTAGACAAGTTAAACCCGTATGATTCTACGGTCGTACCATCGCCGGGCGCATGATTCCCAATCCGCAAAACTGCTGGCGCAAGTGCCCAAGCAAGCATCGCCAGTAGAACAATGCCAAGAAGGATGAGTACCCAACCACCGCCGCGAATAGTTAAACGAATTTTTGTATCAGACATTGACTCCCTTACATTCCCGTGAGTTCGATCCACTGGATTGTTTCACGATCAAGCAGCATCAATCCAAGTAATATTGGGAGATACATAATAGTTCCAAAGAAAAGTTTTCGAGCAGACGCGTCGTCTCGTTTTTTCCAAAACGAATATGCTCTTGCAGATAACCAAATACTCAAAAGTGACCCAGATATCGCAAACAACACACCAGTAAAACCAGTCAACGTGAGCAGTAGCGAAAGTGGTACAAGCAATAAGCAAGTCATTAAGCTGGCCCTTGATGTGAGTCCTCCGCTTGCATCAATTGCTGGGAGCATTTTGAATCCACCGCGAGCGTAATCTTCTTTGTACATCCATGCAAGGGAAAGAAAGTGTGGAAGTTGCCACACAAAAAGAATGCCAGCAATAATAAGACCACCAGTTTCGATGGTGCCGTATGCGGCGACCGAGCCAATCAAGGGCGGGAGCGCACCAACAACTGCGCCAATGATTGTGTTTAGCGAAGTCCTTGCTTTAAGAGGCGTGTAAATCAGGACGTACAAAAGGATGGTGAGGAGGGCGATGCCAGCAGCTTCGATGTTTGCGCCAAAGCTGAGAATGGCAACACCAATATAGGAAAGGACAACACCGATGACAAACGCATGCGCTGCTGAAAGATGCCCGCTTGGCAGTGGTCTTTGTTGTGTTCGGTGCATCTTAGAATCACGCGAGCGTTCGATGACTTGATTGAGTGCGGCTGCTGCCCCAGCGCAACACGTTGTGCCAAGCACCGTCCACAGCAACATGAGCCAATCAATAGCAGCGGGGCTCACCATGATAAAACCAACCGCGGTTGTGACAACAACAAGGGCGCTGAGCCGAATTTTTGTAAGTTCACAGTACACCCCTGGAAGTTTTTTGTTGACCTCTAACTCTCTTTCAGAAAAAGATGCTGACTGAGTTGTTTTTGCTACATTTTCCATGGCTAAGACCGTTAGTATACCTCATCAATCATGCCTCAAGACGCAAGACAAAATCTAGCAAGGCCACTCACTTTAGCGCTAGCTGCGACCACTACTATGTGGATATTTGCGTACATGGCACTCCTTTTTTCAGGGCAAACAGGCGGAGAAATCCTCTTTGTACTGAGCGCGCTGTGTTTACCTTATTTTGCGAGACTTGCGGAAACAAAACGAGAGGGCGCACTTGTTGGATGTATATCTGCGCTCATCAATCTACTTTTGATTGGGAGCATTGTTGGCGGAAAAGCACCGAGTGAAATGGCAACGCTTGGCGCCTTCTGGTCGCTTGGGCTGTTCGTAGTTTCGATTGTGCTTGGCGTGATTGGAGCGTCTCTTCATGGAATAATAGACCGTTGTGAAAAACAACTCGATTGGCAGTACGCCTTTTTTGTTATTGCGAGCGTACTCGTTTTTTTGATGCTCGTTACTGGCGGGCTCGTCACAGGGATGGAAGCGGGGCTTGCCGTTCCCGACTGGCCAAATAGTTACGGGCACAATATGTTGTTGTATCCATTAACAGAAATGGTGTCGCCTGAAAACGAAGGTGTCTTCTTTGAACACGCGCACCGACTAACGGGGATGTTCGTTGGACTCACTTCGCTCATCATGATTGTTTGTGCATTTCGATGGAAGACAGCAAAGGCAGTGCGAACGCTCGCCGTGATTGTGTTCATACTCGTTTGCTTGCAAGGCCTTCTCGGCGGACTGCGCGTAACGGGGCACCTGACACTTTCTCAAGACCGCGCGGTACTCTCTCCAAATCTCTGGATTGGCGTGACACACGGTGTTGTAGGGCAACTTATTTTTGCTGGGTTCGTGTGGATTTCAGTAATGGTGTCGCCGCGGTGGAACGACGGTGAATTCGCAAGTAATAAGAAAGACAAATTGTGGGCGGGGCTTCTGGTTGCAGCGATGGTGTTGCAGCTTGTTCTTGGAGCGCTCTATCGCCACATGATCAGCGACCCAGAGCTTGCACCAAAAGCAACACATGTTTTATACACGCATATCGCAGTGGCGATACTTGTTCTTGTGCTCGCAGGGATTGTCGGATTACGTTTGGTTGGACGTGCTAACACAACGCTCAAAAAGTGCGGGATGTCTGTCTTGATACTTGTTGGCGTACAACTTTTGCTTGGCGGCGGCGCACTAATCGCGATTTTACTTCGTGATGGCTCGGATATCCCACTGATTGAAGTATTAGTAACAACGGCGCATCAAGCAAACGGCGCCTTACTTCTTGGCACAAGTTTTGCAACGTATTCTTGGGTAAAGCGTATGATATCTATATGATTGAACTCATCCTTGCAGTTTGTGTAATTCTCCAGGAACCCCAAGGTCCCCAAGTTTCTGCGCAACCGCTTCAGTTCTCAGTGACGCACGATGGCGCTGGGGGTGAATCAATCGATGGTCGTTTATACATCATGCTCACCAAAGGCAAATTGCCACTCATTGGTGGTCCGAATTGGTTTAACGCTGAACCTTTTTTCGCGCTTGACGTTGAAGATTGGCAATCCAATACTCCGCTCGTACTAGATGACACCGCAGATGCAATGGCACCTATGTCAACGCTTGAAGATGGCACATGGAAAGCGGTTGCGGTTTTTCGTAAGCAAAACGATCGCGCCAAGATTGCAGTGCAAGGCGGTTTGTACGGAGAGCCAGTGGTGTTTGAAGGCAGCGGTGGTGATTCTGGGGTCGTTGCGATAACGGTGAACACTCCAGTGCCTGAACGCGAATGGGCGCTGCATAAAAATTTACGACTTGATGAAAAACGAAGTGCATTGTTGAGCGAATTTTTGGGGCGCGAAGTACAGCACGGTGCTTGCGTGATTGTTCCCGACGATTACGACCCAGAAAGAGAAGAACCGTATCCAGTGGTGTACTGGATAGGTGGCTTTGGTAGCGACCATTATGGCGGTCGGTATATGAAGATGATGTTTACTGCTTCGGATTACGACGACCAAATTTGTCGCGTGATTTTGAATGCACAATCGTACACTGGGCACCATGTGTTTGCTGATTCGGCAAACAATGGCCCACGAATGACGGCGCTGCTGCAAGAATGGATTCCGTATCTTGAAGAAACGTACAACCTTGGCGGAAGTGGCGATAACCGTTTTCTTGCGGGGCATTCTTCGGGTGGCTGGACTGCAATGTGGTTGCAAGTGCAGAATCCAGATACGTTTGGTGGCGCTTGGGTCCTTGCGCCTGATCCGTTGGACTTTCACTTTTTTCAGACGTGTGATTTATACGAAGAGAACGCAAACATGTACGTCGATACAGAAGAAACTGATAGACCAATTGCACGCATGGGTCCCAAGCCGATCTTGTTTGCAAAGAAATTTGTTGCAATGGACGATGTCTTAAAAGATGGCGGGCAAATCAGTTCGTTTGAAGCGGTCTTTAGTCCAAAGGGCGAAGACGGAAGACCCGTGAAGATGTTTGATAGGGAAACTGGCGCAGTGATTCCTGAGGTTGTTGAATATTGGAAGCAGTACGATATTCGCAACTATCTTGAAAACAATTGGGAAACAGTAGCACCAAAAATATCTGGGAAAATAAATATAATCGCCGGTGGCATGGACACGTTTTATTTAGAAGGCGCGGTTGTATCGATGGACGATTTTTTCAAGTCAAAAGATTTTGACGCGATGGTTCGTGTCATTGAAAATGGTGATCACGGTGCAGTCTTTCGAACGACGGTGATTCGTGAAATAGATGAGTTCGTTGCACAAAAACTTGACTTGCCAAACATCCAAAACAAAACCGCAAAACCAAAAGATGACTGAACGAATAATTCAATCGCAATGTAATGATTCTCGACTCGATGTAATGACGCAGGCATTGTTGCAGCAAGCAACACAGTCCGTAACGACAAAGGGTGTTTTTAATTTGGTGTTGAGTGATTCCCCAGCGCTCGACGACCTGTATGCACGTCTCATGTATGACCCAGATTTGCGCGCAATGCCATGGGGCGAAACGCATCTTTGGTTTTTTCGGGATGTGGAAGAATCTGTCGTTACGCATTCAGGCGTGCCCGAAGAAAATGTGCACACGGGCGAAGTAGACGAACAAATGGATTGCTGCGTGCTTGCCTTTGGCGACACTGCCGATATCCCTGAAGAACTCGGTCGAGGGTGTACATCATTTCTTATTTTTGCAAGTGATACGACGCCAACTGACTGGACACATTCTGGCGTTGCCCACTGGTTTTGCTAGTTAATAAACCGAGGTCAATTAATTAAGAAACTCGTTGAGAATTTCGGCAGCAGCAAGTGCGTCGCGCATTTTCTTTTTTTGTTTGTGGGTTTTGCCAGAGCCGGAAAGTTTTTCTTCGGCGGCGGAACTTGTGAGCCGTTCATCTTGGAAGTGGATGCGCAGGGAAGTTGCTGCTTCGAGTTTTTTTGCAAACTCTTTGGTGATGGTAACGCGCTGTCCGGGGGTTCCATCCATATTCAAAGGCAACCCCACCACAAGTGCGTCCACGCCTTGTTCCTCGATTGATTTTATGAGTGCAGTAATAAGCATGTCGCCGATGGGAACTTCCAAAACACAAACCGGTTGCGCCATGCGCAGCTCATCGTCGCCGACTGCTAGACCAGTTCGTTTATCGCCAAGGTCGACCGCTAAATATCTCATCGTAAATCATCGTCAACGAGACCGTGCATATCTTTGACGCGCTGGGCTTCACTAGCCGGAAAAACCAAGGTGGCATCATCGGTGTGCACGATGACTAAGTCCTCGCAACCAATGGTTGTAATGGTGTGCGACTTGTCACTGGAAACGCAAAGTGTATTTTTAGAATCGAGATGCAGTGACTTCGTGTCACTTCGGTTCCCGTTGTCGTCGGGTGTTAGGGTGTCACCGTAACTTGGCCATGAACCAACGTCGAGCCACTGCACATCCATCGGAACGGTGCAGATGGAAATCGCATCGTCCGATGAAGCGGGTTCCATCATGCCGTAGTCCACGCTGATTTTTGGTAGCAACGGGTAGACCTCATCAAGAACACATTGTTGCTTGTCGGTTCCCCAAGCGTCTTCGATTCGTTTGATGCCAGCGTATGTTTGCGGTTGCAATCGTTCAAGTGCGTCGAGGAACGAACCGGCGTGAAAAACGAACATGCCGCTATTCCAAGCAAAGTTGCCCGAAGCGATATAACCTTTTGCAGTTTGTTCGTCTGGTTTTTCGACGAATCGTTCGCACAATCGTGCGCCATCGCAAATCGTTTCACCAAGTTCGACGTAACCGTACCCCGTTGCAGCATATGTTGGTGTGATTCCAAACGTCACGAAGCGCGTTGCATCTTCTTCGACAAGTGAAAACCCGAGGTCAAGACATTTCGCAAAGGTATCTTGCGGTCTTATGATATGGTCAGCGGTCAAGACAGCAAAGATCGCATCGGGGTCTTGCTTGTGCAACACAGCTGCAGTAAACGCAACTGCGTTGAGTGTGTCGCGCGGCTCGGGTTCACCGAGAAGTTGCGAAGTTGGCAATCCTAGTTTTTCGCAGATAATCTCTTGGTGCTTTTGATTTGTGCAAATCCATTGCTGTTCGTTTGCAACAATACCATCGAGACGTTCGGCGGCAATTTCCAACAGCGATTTTCCGTCGAATAAACCAATCAATTGTTTCGGAGTTTCGCCTCGGCTCATTGGCCAAAGACGAGTGCCGCTTCCGCCAGCCATAATCATTGCGTGTCTCATGAAGTTCCTTTGAGTTGGAATGATGTTTGTACAAGTTGATCAGCGGTTGTAATTTCTGGATTTTTGTCGAACGCAAGTTGTACTAGTCGTTTTGCGTCACGCTTCGTTTCGCCAAGTTGCACGAGCATTAAGATAGCGTCTTCGCTAAACGGTGGCATGGTGACCTCAATAGTCGATGCAATTTCGCCAACAAACATTTCGACTTTGCCGTGCAATTCTGCAATGATTGTTTCAGCGGAGCGCTTTCCAATTTCGGGCATCTCGGTTAACGCTTTCGCATCACGATTTGCGATTGCCGTTGCAGTTTCAGCAAACGGTCGAACCAGAGCACGGAGCGCCTTGCGATTTCCAATTCCTTTAACGGTTGTAAACAATTCAAAAAATGCGCGGTCGCGCTCTGATGAAAAACCAATGAGACGCGGCAAAAAGGAACTGCCTTGAGACTGTCCTTCAAAATAATGCAGCGTAAAAAATTCAATTGGCTGTCCGATTTTGCGCAGAAGTTCCGGCACGTTTGCCGCAGGAACAAACAACTCATAGGTTATTGCTTCGACGTGCAAGAGAGCAGATCGTTCCGTAAGTTCAACAAGTTCGCCTCGTATTCGTGTAATCACGTGTTCATTCTACCAATGGCCAGCCAGTTGCTTCTGCTAGCCGTTGCCGTAGTCCTTCTGTAATTTCATTTTTTGTTGCATCTTCAGGAAAATGGATGAGTTCGATGAATCGCACCGAGGAGTGGGATCGCTCAAACATCGCATCAGCCATTTCGTCGTTCATTGGGGTTCCGTCAACTGTCGCAAGCAGCACTGGCGCCTTTGAGTGTGCAATCATTGCGCCAATACCCTCGGCAAAGGGGTGAATCGCCTCCCTTGGTTGTTTTATACCGCCTTCAGGGAAAATTCCTATGACGCCGTCGTTTTTGAGGTGACGCAGGGCAAGGCGAAGCCCCGCGGAATCTTGACCATCCCGCACGACTGGGATGATTTCCGCGCTTTTCCACACATAATCGAGGGTTGGAATCATATATTCCTGCGCCATGAGCCAGCGGATTTTGAATATGCACTGCGATTGCACCAAAAGCGGATCGATTGGGCTTTGGTGTTTGCACACAACGATCAACTTGCCCGGAAAAACGAACCGCGGGATAGTTTCTCTCCCAAATGCTTGGGCACGGTGAAAAAAGCGCACGTAAAACTGGTTGAAGAGCCAGAGCAGCGCAGACGGCACGTCGCCCATTGCATACCGAGCAAGAAGCGGGAGAAGAATCTGTTGGATTGCAGCAATTCCGAGCAGCGTTATTGTGATGGAAATGACAAAGATGAGCATTTATTTCTCCGTATGCTAGCCGAGAGAGCCAATCATCGGTATCCTGCCACAAGTTTGCACTTGCAGACAACGAAACGATATGCCTCGAAGAGATGATATTCACTCGATTCTGATTCTCGGCTCTGGACCAATTGTCATCGGTCAAGGGTGCGAGTTCGATTATTCAGGTACCCAAGCGTGTAAAGCCCTCCAAGAAGAGGGCTTTCGTGTTGTATTGGTGAACTCTAATCCTGCGACGATTATGACCGATCCCGAATTTTCGGATCGAACCTATATAGAACCGATTACGCCCGAAGCCGTGCGCCGCGTGTTGCAAAAGGAACGCGATCTTGGTTTTCCGATTGATGCGCTACTTCCGACTATTGGTGGGCAAACAGCGCTGAACTGCGCTTGTGAACTCGATGAACTCGGAACGCTTGAAGAGTTTGGCGTTGAGATGATTGGCGCAACCCGCGAAATAATTTTTCGCGCGGAAGATCGAGAAGCGTTTCGTCAAGTTGTCAAGAACGCCGGTCTTGAGCAAGCGGAAAGTGCAACTGTTTCAACGATGGAACAGGCGTACGAGTTTCTTGACAAAATTGGTTTGCCAGCCATTATTCGACCCGCGTTTACGCTTGGCGGAACGGGCGGCGGTATTGCGTACAATCGCGATGAATTTGAAACTATTGTTCGGCGTGGAATTGAAGCATCGCGAATTGGTCAAGTGTTAATCGACGAGTCAATGCTCGGTTGGAAAGAATACGAACTTGAAGTTGTTCGCGATAAAAATGACAACTGTGTTGTCGTGTGTGGCATTGAAAATATAGACGCGATGGGCGTGCATACCGGCGACTCCATTACCGTTGCGCCAATCATGACGCTGACTGACAAAGAGTACCAACGCATGCGCGATGGTGCACTTGCGATTATGCGAGAGGTTGGCGTTGACACGGGCGGATCGAATGTGCAGTTCGCCGTGAACCCGGAAGATGGTCGATTGATTGTGATTGAAATGAACCCTCGCGTTTCTCGCAGTTCCGCACTTGCTTCCAAAGCAACAGGATTTCCTATTGCGCGTATTGCTGCGAAACTCGCAGTTGGATACACGCTGGATGAGTTGCGAAACGATATTACACAGACAACCTCAGCGTGTTTTGAACCATCAATTGATTACGTCGTTACAAAAATGCCACGTTGGACGTTTGAAAAGTTCCCAGAAGCAGACGAAACGTTAACAACACAAATGAAATCAGTTGGCGAAGCGATGTCGATTGGTCGAACGTTTAAAGAAAGTTTTCAAAAAGCAATTCGCTCGATGGAAGTGAAACGTTTTGGTTTTGGCTTAGATAAAAACGACGAGTGGTTGCGTGCAAATCGCGGCGACGAAGAAGCAACGTGGCCCATTGATGAAGACACATTGGTGCGAAAACTTTCTGTGCCAAGTCAAGGTCGCATGTATTACATTCGGTACGCTATGAAACTTGGGTGGTCCCAAGAAAGAATTTATAACCTCACTAAAATAGACCCTTGGTTCCTCGACCAGTTTTTGCAACTCGTTGAGTTTGAAGATGTATTGCAACAAGTTCCTTCTCTTGACGAAATGCCGCTAGAGTTAATGCTCCGCGCAAAAGAACTCGGGTACTCTGATCCGCAACTTGCGTATTTGTACGAGGGTGTAGTTTCGACAACAACAATTTTGAAGGTGCGTAACTTCCGCAAGAGTTTGGGCGTTGAGCCCGTCTATAAACTTGTTGACACGTGTGCTGCCGAGTTTGAGGCAATTACGCCGTACTATTATTCAACGTACGAGAGACCACTGATTCGACTTGGCGAAGGCGAAGTGGTAGACGATGAAGTTCGCATTACAGACCGCCCAAAGATGGTGATTCTTGGCGGTGGGCCAAATCGAATTGGTCAGGGTATTGAGTTTGATTACTGTTGCTGCCAAGCATCTTTTGCAGCAAGTGAAATGGGTTTTGAATCTGTGATGGTGAACTCAAATCCCGAAACGGTGAGTACGGACTTTGACACAAGCGATTTGTTGTTCTTTGAACCGTTGACATTAGAAGACACTTTAAATATTTTGGAACGGTTAAATGGTGGGGGAAGTGAAATCGAAAATCGGTCAGGAAAAGTGGCTGGCGTAATTGTACAGTTTGGGGGTCAGACCCCATTGAATTTGGCGCATGGGCTTGCAGCTGCGGGCGTTCCGATTATTGGCACTGGATTAGAAGCAATTGACTTGGCTGAAGACCGAGATCGTTTTAAAGCAATGCTCGATGAACTTGATTTGCGCCAGCCAGAAAATGGAATTGCGTATTCGCTCGAAGATGCAGTTTCGACAGCAAGCAAAATAGGGTATCCCGTATTAGTTCGCCCTAGTTATGTTCTTGGTGGTCGTGGGATGGAAATTTGTAGCGATGAGTCTGCACTTCGGTATTACATGCAAACTGCAGTCGATGTTTCAGAGTTAGACAACGCCCCAGTTTTAATTGATCGTTTCCTTTCGGAAGCAATTGAAATTGATGTTGATGTCGTTGCAGACTTTGCACCGCACAAAGCAACCGCATCGCAACAGGTCACGTTGTCGAGTGACGATTCGCAAGCAGTTGTGTGCGGTGTCATGGAACACATCGAACAGGCGGGCATTCACAGTGGCGACAGCTGTTGTGTATTGCCGCCATACTCGTTACCAAAATCAATCGTGAACGAATTGCGGCGGCAAGCGTGTGCAATGGCAGAGCGATTACAAGTTCGGGGTTTGATGAATGTGCAGTTTGCTGTAAAAGAAGAAACGGTGTACGTCATCGAAGTGAATCCTCGTGCATCACGAACCGTTCCGTTTGTTGCAAAAGCAAAGGGATATCCATGGTCGCGTGTTGCTGCGAAGGTGATGATGGGCGCTTCGCTTTGCGAACTTGAAACGAAAGAGATTCCAGAGACGGGTTTCTTTGCGGTGAAAGACCCAGCGTTTCCGTTTGAAAAGTTTCCCGGCGTTGATGTGGTGCTTGGACCCGAGATGCGTTCGACAGGGGAAGTCATGGGCATGGATCGGTCGTTGCCCATTGCACTTGCAAAAGCCAAGATGTCAGTGAGCAGGGCTCTTCCTACTTCTGGGCAAGTTTTTCTTTCCATACGCGAGAGCGACAAGGTGCACGCCGTTGAAGTTGCTCGATCACTTGTTTCGATGGGCTTTACGGTCTTTACGACGAGGGGCACGCGCGAACTTCTTGCTTCGCATAGTGTGGATACAGATTTAATTCGAAAAATATCTGAAGGTGCACGTCCAAACATTCTGGACAAAATTGCAAATGGTGAAATTGATCTGATTATTAATACGCCCACAAACACGGGTGCGCAGACGGATGAGGGGCAGATTCGTGCAATGGCTGTGGGAGCGCGAATTCCAATGATTACAACAATCACGGGTGCGCGCGCAGCGGTGCAAGCAATCGAAGCACTCCGAGGTGGAACGTGGCAAGTTGCCGCGTTGCAAGATTATTTTAAAACCGAAGTGGTGTCGGCAAATCCGAACGTGGAGCGAGTATAATTCGCGCCTATGCCTGACTGGGTCCCAACTTGGATAACACCACAACTTTTGACTTCGGTTGTTGTCATTCTGGTCATTTTGCACCTTTCCCTTGGTGCTGCGGCGTACTTTATTTTGCTCGAACGAAAAGTTTGTGCGTGGGTACAAGACCGAATTGGTCCTGATCGTGTCGGCAAATTTGGTTTATTGCAACCGCTTGCTGACGGTTTGAAGTTATTTGTCAAAGAGGACTTTATGCCATCGGGCGTTGACAAGGGGATGTTCACTATTGCGCCAGCGCTTACAATCATACCAGCAATGATTGGATTCCTTGTTATTCCTTGGGCAGGCGGTCTTGAACTTGGAAACGAAACGGTCGCCGTCATGGGCGCGAACATTAACATTGGCGTTATATATATAGTTGCAACAGCATCGCTGGGCGTCTATGGAGTAGCTCTCGGGGGCTGGGCATCAAACAACAAATTTTCCTTCTTGGGTGGACTCCGCGCAAGCGCACAAATTATTAGTTACGAAATTCCAATGGGGCTCGCGCTTCTTTGCGTTGTGATCAGTTCCGGAACATTACTTCCAGAGACAATCGTCTCGCAGCAACTCGCTGGACAGTGGAACATCGTGCAGCAACCCCTCGTTGCGATTCTGTTTTATGTTTGTTTGCTCGCTGAGGCGAACCGAGCGCCATTTGACTTGTCCGAAGCCGAGCAAGAACTCGTTGGTGGTTGGCATACCGAATACTCATCGATGCGATGGGCGCTCTTCTTTATGGGTGAGTACATTCACCTCTTTGTTGGCGCTGCATTCTTTACGACGTTATTCCTCGGTGGTTGGTCACTCAATCCGGTCACTGGTTGGGATTTGCCCGCCACAGGTGGAATCCTCCTGATTGCGCTGCAATTCGGCATTGTCCTTGGCAAGGTCTTTTTACTCGTTTTCTTGGCGATGTTGGTGCGCTGGACGTTGCCTCGGTTCCGATTTGACCAACTCATGCGCCTCGCATGGGAAGGCATGATTCCCACCACGCTCTTGCTCGTTCTTATCGTATCTATATATATGTATCTCGGTTGGGCTCCCTACCTTTGGACTGGCTCCATTCTAGCGATCGTAATAATGGCGCTTACACGACCAATATTGCCAACAAGCAGCACTAACAAGCGAATAGAACTGCTTGGAAGCCGATTTAGCGCCCCTGGAACCTCCGCTCGAACCCCTGCAACTTCAAGAAGCCAAAACACCTAATGCGCAGATCTTGCGACATGCTTGGTGGCTTGTGGGTTTCCTTCAAGTTGCTTATTCGTTGCAGATTCAAAACCGGTGCGGGGAGTTACCTCGCATGGCGTAAGGAAACCGCTTTTGGCAAAGATGGCGAGTTTCCCGCTTTGACACCCAAACACCTCCGAACAGAAATACGCCGCTGGTCTATCTGGGCTTGGCGCTCCCGTAAATAACAATTAACCCAACATTTTTCTCCTCGGAGGCTTTTTTGCAGGGTGACAGAAAACAATTCCTCCGAGGAATTAAATGCATTTGAGAGCCAAACAATTCCTCCGAGGAATTAAATGCATTTGAGAGCCAAACAATTCCTCTGAGGAATTAAATGCATTTGAGAGCCAAACAATTCCTCCGAGGAATTAAATGCATTTGAGAGCCAAACAATTCCTCCGAGGAATTGTTTTGGTGCTGCGGTTTTTCGTGAAAAAGAAAAAGCGCAGCATGACATGGGGTCGTCAGAAACCAAGTGTATGATTCCGACTTATGGCGAAAGCGAAAAAAACATATCAATGTGCTTCGTGCAAGGCAACGACTCCAACGTGGATGGGCAAGTGTTCATCGTGTGGTGAGTGGGACTCGTTGGTCTTGCAAACAAGCGAACAGTCAACGACTACCCCGAACGCTGCGGCAAACTTTGCAGCAAAGGTGAACGAACTTGGAGCCGAATCTGAAGCAATCAAGATATTAGAAATAGACACACCCCGCATTGGAAGAATGTCAACGGGCATCAATGAACTTGACCGCGTACTCGGCGGCGGGCTTGTGCTTGGAAGCGTGGTTCTTGTAGGCGGCGATCCGGGAATTGGCAAATCAACCCTCATGATGCAAGCCGCAATTGGCGCAGCTCGCGAAGGCAACCGCGTCTTGTACGCAACAAGCGAAGAGTCAGCGTACCAGTGCAAACTTCGAGCAGAACGCCTGCTTGCTTCCGAGGAAGTCGGGGAGAACGGGCTTGATGATTTGTATGTGCTTGCAGATACCGATTTAGCGCGTATTACTGCGCAGGTTCTAGAAGTTCGTCCACAGTTACTTGTGATTGACTCGATACAAATGGTGTATAGAAGTGATATGGAGTCTGCGCCCGGAAGTGTTTCGCAAATTCGAAGGTGTTGCCTTGAACTTGTGTATCTCGCAAGAGAGTTGCAAATGCCCGTGATGATTGTTGGGCACGTTACAAAAGATGGGCAACTTGCAGGTCCACGCGTGCTTGAGCACTTAGTCGACGTTGTGTTGAACTTTGAGGGCGATCGGCATTATGCACTACGTGGACTGCGCGGTGCGAAGAATCGCTTTGGAACCACGCTCGAGATCGGTTTGTTTGAAATGGGACACCATGGTTTGCAAGAAGTTGTTGATGCTGCTGCTTTCCTTGATCCTGATGCGCCACCAAGAGCGGGGGCGGTGGTTTGTCCTGCAATGCATGGCTCGCGCTGTTTACTTATTGAAACACAAGCGCTCGTTACACAGGGAACAATAGGACAAGCGCGCCGCCGTTCTTCAGGTCTTGATGGAAACAGATTTACAATGTTGACCGCGGTTCTTGAACAGCATGCAAACTTAAAACTTGCAGATCAAGATATCTATGCGAGCACCGTGGGTGGTTTAAAACTTACAGAACCTGCTGTTGATCTCGCATTATGTTTGGCGATGATTGGTGCGTACAACAATGAAGTTTTACAGCAGGGCGTCTGTGCGATTGGTGAAGTTGGCCTTGGTGGGGAACTCAGAACTGTGCCCCAAATCGAACAAAGGGTTGCCCAAGCGAGGCGTCGCGGATACAAAAAGATACTAGTTCCGATAACACAAGTTGCGCTGGTCGGTCAAAATGCCCTTGGAGTGGCTTCAATCGCCGACTTGAGTTCATTTTTTCGAAAAAAAGAGCATTCTTTACCCATCAAAACACGGTTATCGGACGATGAAAAAAAGGGGATAATAAAATGTGCATAAGTGGCGCGTTTGCAGCATGTTACGGTCGCTTTGTAGGCAATGGTGCTGTTTTTTTTGATGTTTTATTCAGGCGGTGTAGCCAAATTCTCACAACTGGTTATCATTCCGCCTTCAACTATTCGGTCGACGTTGACCGATAGGGAACAATCGTCCGTTCCAGCCGTGTTGGCTGGAATGATGCGGACGGATGGATGGTTAGAACGCGACGCCACGGGAGTCGGTTGATGCGTTCGAAAAACACAGGAGAGTTGACACTATGAGTCACCTTTACCTTCTCGGCGTCGCAACACTGACGCTTACTAGTGCTGGCTTTGCCGGTAGCGACACGAACGCTGACCTGCAGGCTCGCCTCGAGGCCGCTGAAGCTCGTATCAACGAACTTTCAGCTGCTACTAACAATAACTGGCTAAACGATACTCGTTCCGACGAAATCCGAAGCCTCGTACACGACGTACTTGCTGATGCAGACACTCGTGCAAGCCTTCAAGGATCTGGCGAAACTGCTGGGTACAACAACGGCTTCACAGTTGGTTCTGCTGACGGCAACTGGTCATTGAAAATCAATGGTCTTCTTCAAGCACGTTGGACATACCAAGACAACGACAACGACAATGTTGATAGCGCTTGGGGCTTTAGTACTGAACGAAGTTGGTTAAACTTTGACGGTACAATTGCTGGCGACTACGGCTACCACGTACGCCACTCTATTACTGGCGACAACGGTGACGTTGGTGGTGGTGCTGATTGGGCATACGGTACAATGTCCGTAGGCGAGGGTTGGACACTTGCAGTTGGTGATATGAAAGTATCCACAAGCCGCGAAGCATTGATCGACGATCAATTCCAACTCGCAATGGATCGTACAGACTGGCAGTGGGTTACGACTGATGGTTACCTCGTCGGTACTGGTGCATCATTGGCATACCAAGGCGATAATCTCCGTTTCAACGCTGAAATAATCAACGATACAGTTGCAGAAGGTCCAGCAAACGCAGACTCAAACGTCTGGAACTTCCGCTTGGAGTACATGGTTGAAGGCAACTGGAGCCAATTTGATCAATTCACAAGCCCAGAAGGCGGCAATGCTGGAACGTTGATTGGTTTCTCTTACCTCACGGCTGACTCCGGCGATGCTGCAGCCACTATTCTTGCTGACGACGATTCCTTCTGGACAGTTGATGTTCAAATGCAATTCGGTGGCAGCAACCTTTACGTTGCATACAGCGACTTTAGCGATGATGACAACGGTGGCAATGACTGGGAAGGTGTTCAAATCATGTACGGTATCTACCTAGACACTGACTGGGAACTTTACGGCGGTTGGTCTGACCGAGACACGCACGCAGATGGTGTTTTCACCGTTGGTGTAAACAACTACCTTTCAGGTCAAAATGCTAAGTGGACAACAGAAGTTCGATTTAACGATCGCGTTCAAAACAACGAAACAACGACTGTTGCTACTCAGCTTCAATTCTACTTCTAAACCAAGAAGTTGATTTGAAAGTCATACAGATGACTTAGACGCAGGCCGGCTCATTGAGCCGGCCTGTTTTTTGGGGACTTCAGACTTTTGAGTGGGTAATACCACCACATTACAATTATTGCGATTCTTTCCCTGCGAGATAAGAGGATGCACGAGTTGCATTGGTTTTGAGAACCTCCGCCGAGGAATACAGTGTATTTATTTTTTCTCTACGATCTCTGCGGCTCTGTGGAAATAAAATGAATCACCCTACCCGCACAAAACTCGGAAGACCCGTTTTTTTATGCATTGTGTATGGGGGACTGTGCCATTATGGTATGCTCCGCGGTAGAAAGGTCTACGGATGGATCACTTGAAGAAGCAATGGATTGCGATCTCAATTGCAACACTCAGTGTGTTTGCAAACACCGCTATCCTTCGCGCTGATTCGTGGGACACCAATCTAAACACTGTCCAATCGCAACTCGACTCACTGCGTTCGCAACTTGATTCTGCAGAGCGGGCAAATTCGGCTGTGCAAATTGAACTCGATGAAGCACGATCTCGATCGCATAACGATAACTGGATGAACGACCAGAGAGCAGCAGAAATAACCGGGCTTGTTCAAGATATGCTTGCCGATACTGAAGCACGACTATCGCTACAAGGCGATGGCACGATGGTGGGTTGGTCAGACGGCTTCCACATGACCAGCGCTGACGGTCGTTTTCGTCTGAACATACGCGGAATGATCCAAGCGCAGGGTATGGCGCGTTGGCTTGGTGTAAACACGGTTGGGGGCAACGACTACGATCAATGGCGGTACGGGTTTGGCGTATCAAGAAGCCAGTTGATGTTCGGTGGTAACGCCTTTGGCAAGGGCTTGGAATATTATCTTGAGATGGGGTGGGGACGTGGCGACCTCTATAACCTAACGGGGCAAAGCGGGTTTACAACGGCACGCCTCTGGGATGCATGGGTAAAGTTTCGCCCGACCTCTGATGTTGAGATAAAAATTGGACAGTTCATGCTGCCATTTACAAGAGAATCCCTTGTTCGTCCGCAATATCAACTCGCCGTTTTTCCAACAGTCATCGATTTTCGAATGGGCATGGAACGAACCGCAGCAGTTGAACTTGATTGGGCATCAGAGAGCGGACGCTTTGCGCTCGCAATTTCAAACGGTTCACCGGCAATCTTTCACGCACCAGCGTGGGGCGCATTCGATCCCATTCCACCGTGGCCGGGATTAGAGAAGGACACGCTCTACGCAGTCAGCATGCGGTACGAATGGAAGTTGCTTGGCGATTGGGATCAATTTAAACAATTTACAAGCCCCCCCGGAAGTGAGCGTGGCATCATGATTGGGCTTGCTGGGCACAGACAAAATACAGAACACGATTTGCCAGTTGCAATCGGCGGCTTCCCAGAAGGGATTTTTTGGGGTGTGACTGGCGATATTACTATGCAGTACGACGGGGCTTCTTTGTTCGCATCGGTTATTTATGAACGACTTACGGATTTCGCACCAGCACTTTCGAGGGTTAACTTTTTTTCATACATAATTCAAGGAAGCACCTACATAACAAATCAGACAGAATTGTTTGCTCGTTATGAAGCGGGCGGTCCCGATGAGAGGGGTGCTGGAGGTGATCAATTACAAATATTGACAATGGGCGTGAACCATTATGTGGATGGGCAAGATGTCAAGTTTACGGCAGACATCGGATTTAGTTTCGGCGAAGTGAGTCAATTTATGGCGAACACTGAAACCGGTTGGATTGGGGATACCCAGCGTAGAGATCAAGTTGTGCTACGGACGCAATTGCAACTTTTGTTTTAGGAATTAACTATGTCAACTCGACGAGACATCTCAAAGCACATGGCGCAAGTGACGCGGATTTGTGCAAGTACGTTTGCGCTTTTTATTGCGAGTAGTTTTTCATTTGCAGATGATATTCAAAAGCAAATTGATGCAATAAAACAGCGACTTGATGCAGTACAAAACGACACAGAAGAAATGCGCGGAACGCTCGACGAGTTGAAAGCAGAAAACGCAGATTGGCTTACGCAAGAACGCGCAGAAGAAATACAACAACTTGTACATGATGTG
The DNA here is from genome assembly GCA_964489535.1 of uncultured Isosphaeraceae bacterium. Classification (GTDB taxonomy): domain Bacteria; phylum Planctomycetota; class Phycisphaerae; order Phycisphaerales; family SM1A02. Next base: position 64,952 of record CAZAZD010000005.1, on the reverse strand, counting down.
CTTTCTGATGCAGACTCAAGAACATCACTTACTGGCGATGGAATATTGGGCGGATGGTCTGACGGCTTTTTTCTCGCAAGTAGCGATGGAAGGTTCAAGTTAAAAGTTGGCGGGTTGATTCAAGAACGGCTCTTGTTGAATTACCAACGCGTCGCAGTAAGTCCATTGTTTGACCGTTGGCGCGGAGGTCTTGAAAACACCCGAACACGTTTGAACATTAGTGGACATGTGTTTGATCGAGACACAACGTTCCTTGTACAGGCGGGCTGGGGCTGGCTCGATCCAAACGCGATTTCAAGTTCGCCATTAATGCGAATTGGTCCACGGCTCTGGGATTCGTGGGTGAAGTTTAAATTGAGCGACCAATGGTCAGCAAAATTAGGTGTCTTTATGTTGCCTTTCACTAGAGAATCCCTCGTCTCTGATCAACTACAACTTGCAGTTGATCGAAGTTTGGTTGATTACCGAATAGGTCTTGCTCGCTCGCAAGGTGTCGAGTTTACGTGGGCGGGTGAAAACACACGGATCTTTCTGGCGACTTCAAATGGCTCACTTACACTCAGGGGCATTCCTGCAGCGGGTTCCAACCCAACACCTCCTTGGAGTGCGCTCTCTCAAGACGCAGATTGGTCCTTTACAGCAAGGGTCGAATGGTTAACCGAAGGCAATTGGAGCCAATTTAAACAATTTACGAGTCCAGTGGGAAGCGAGAGCGGAACAATGATTGGATTCGCAGTACACGCCCAGCACGAAGAACGCCTTGGAGGTGGTTCGAAAAAGAGAGACCAAGTTGGTGCAACTGCGGATGTGTCTATCCAGATCGACGGGATGTCATTTTTTCTTTCTGGCACTATCCACAACCAAAAAGACCCCTCCCCAACGACAGCGAACGCCGATTGGGTTGGCTACATTGCACAAGCAAGTACGTACATGACGGATACAACGGAAGCATTTTTACGATTTGAAGGCGGTGGAGTCATTCAGAATGAATTAGGAGGAGACGACGTTCATATTCTGACGGGAGGGGTGAACTGGTACTTAGATGGGCAAGGACTAAAAGTAACGAGCGATTTTGGATGGAGTTTTGGCGAAATCAGCCAGGGCATGTCAAACCAAATGGTCGGTTGGCGTGCAACAACAAACCGAAACGCAGAATGGCTCTTCAGGACGCAATTACAGTTGGCGTTTTAAAGTGTGACAGTCACTTAGTGTATTTCGACGGTGGAAACACCTTCCGCAAGCATCTCATAGACTTGTGCCACAGCATTTGATTCCATACGAATACAACCCATAGAGGACTGTGTACCTATGGTTTCCGGTTCAATGGTGCCGTGAATGCCAAGACCAGTAAGATCCTTGGTTCGCTCCTCAATACCTTCAAGCCCAATCCATCGTTCGCCGATTGGATTCATGGGGTTGTCAGCACTGAAAAACTCTCGAGTTCTCGGATTGACCCAAGTTGGATTGACAAGTTTTGAATTGTTACGAACTTTGAACAATCCAGTTGGTGTTGAATTAAATTCACCAAGACCAACTCGATACGACCGAACAAAGACTTGTTCGCTTCCATCACCTTGATAAAGATCGATGCGATACGTATCTTTATCCACTTTTGCGTGGAATGGACCAGTGATTAACTTAATATTTTGTCCGGGGCGAATGCTTGATGCTTGCTTAACTCCGTTAATCCGTTGGATGAATCTCCAATTTACCTGTAATCCCATCTTTTGCACGATTCCGCTGAGGGTGTCCCCGCCTCGAATAATATATTCAATGACGAACGGGTCGTCTTGAACTATTTTTTTGGAGAACACAAGCGTATCGGAAATATCGGTGAGCACACCGCGCGCTTGTGCAGCCTCGCTTTCTGTGAGTGAACCGCTTCGAAGTAATGTTGAAAGTTGCAACCGCGCAGCAACAAGTTGACCGTTATCAAGAAGGGCTAACCCCTCTTCAAGGTTTGCAGAGGTCGTGGCGGCAAGCACGATCGGTTTTGAAATAACCGGCTCGGTTACCTGTATAGGCTCTTCTTCAATAACCGCGACCGTTACTTCGGGCTCTTTAATGATTGGAGCCAACTTGGGTGCTGGCTTTTCAGCAATAACTGGTGGCGTAGCGATGAACGTTGGCTTTACCTCTTCAACAACTGGAAGCTCAAGGGGCGCTTGAGCGATTTCCGCTCTGTCTTCGGTTGAAGAGTTTGGCCATAACAGCCATGTGATGCCCGTTGCTGTAACGACAACGATGAGCCACGACACGCCTTTTCGCCCTCGCTTTCGTCGGTACATACTTCCGCGTCGAACAGATGAAAAACCGCCTTGTGATGGTAATGCCATGGATGGGATTGTAGCGATTTTGGATTGTCCCGTGCCTACTCTACGAGGACATTTGTCGGAGTAACTACGATGGTCATGCGCTGGTCGTGTGATTCGCGAGGGACTGCATCGACTAGTTGTTCATCAAAACAGACACCAATGACAATCGGCGGCCTTGCATGAGCGAGAAATCGGTCGTAAAACCCACCACCTCGACCGAGGCGACCTCCACCTTGATCAAAGCCAACCCCAGGAACGAGAATAACATCGATACAGTCGTCTTGAAGTGGGTGGCGCGCCCTTGGTTCCTTGATGCCATGGCGGGTTTCCAGAAGGGCATCGTCATCGAGGGATGTGAGCAATCCGCCGCGCATAGTTTTCTCTTCCCAGTGGATGAGGGGTACGCACACGGTTCGGGATTCATCAATCCATAATTCGATAATTTGGCGGAGGTCAACTTCGTCTTGCAATGGCAAGTAGGTAAAAATCGAATCCGCGTGTACGATAGATGCAATGGTCGAAAGTTGCGCACAGATTGCTTGGCTCGCAGACTTCTTTTTGTCGGGGTTCATCGATGCAACACGTTCTTGGATTTGTTTTCGAAGTGCACTTTTGCTCATGTGAAATACGTTGCAGTTATGGTTTGAAGTTGTGTAGGGTCGTGGTCGGAAGGCGCGAGAACCGTCCGCTGATTTTTTACATCGTCTCTTGCTTGCGCAATTGCTTCGCAAGCGGAGCGAGATTTGGGTGATTTTGAAAGATAAATAACGAGTTGACTTAACGCAAGTTGACATTCGGGCATGCCCACACGTTCGATGATAAGCCATGCTGCAGCGGCTTGTTCCATTGCGCGTGGGTCGGCAAGTCCAACATCTTCGCTAGCAAAAATGGACATACGTCTTGCAATAAATCTTGGGTCCTCGCCTGCTTCAAGCATGCAGGCAAGCCAATAGAGTGCTCCGTTTGTATCACCGCAGCGAACAGATTTTATGAGTGCGCTTGCGTGGTCGTAGTGACCATCGCCATGCCGGTCGTATCGCACAGCTTTTTTCTGTATCGATTGTTGTGCGATTTTCAAATCAATCGTAGTGCCACAAGAACTTCCTACTGCAATTTCTAGTGCATTGAGTGCGCGCCTTGCATCTCCGTCGGCGAGTTTTGCCCAGTGGTCGATTGCTTTGTTGGTGATTTGCACATCGAGTGTACCGACGCCTCTATTCTCTTGCAGTGCTGCGCGAAGTATCGTTTCGACTTCAGTTTGTGATAGAGGTTCAAGTTGAAACAAGGTTGAGCGACTAATCAACGCGTTGTTCACGGTGTATGCAGGGTTTTCAGTTGTTGCACCAATGAGAATAACGGTTCCTTGTTCGACCGCTTGAAGCAAAACGTCTTGTTGGCTCCGACTAAAGCGATGAATTTCATCTAAAAATAGAATTGTTCGACCTGCGTTTTGTTCAATGCGGATGCTAGCTTCATCGATGATTCGGCGGATATCAGCAACGCCAATCATTGCAGCGTTGAATGATGCGAAGTGTGCGTTTGTTTCGTTTGCAATGACATACGCGAGCGTAGTCTTTCCGGTGCCGGGAGGACCCCAGAAAATAGCTGAACTCAACGTGTCGCTTGTAATCATTCTTCGAAGAAGGTCATCTGGTCCAAGAATATGCGATTGCCCAACAACTTCATCGAGCGACCGAGGTCGAAACCGGTCAGCGAGGGGTCTGACCCTGTCACGTTGTTTTTGGGCTTCATCTGAAAAAAGATTTGGCATTTTTAGATTGTAAACGCTACATCTCGCTCCGATAACAACATGAAGTTGGTTATTTTTTTCTCTATTGCACAGTTGTGGTGTATTCTTCACACTATGTGTGGAATTGTTGCATATATTGGATCTAAACCAGCGAGGGAGCTCCTTCTAGAGGGGCTCAAGCGACTGGAGTATCGCGGGTATGACTCGGCTGGGATTGCGGTTTTGAATGGCAACATCAAAGAAGCCAGATCAAAGGGGCGTGTTACTGGTCTAGAGGAAATGGTCGCTGGCAATGACGACTTTGATGGCACACTCGGTATTGCGCACACAAGGTGGGCAACGCACGGCGAGCCGTCCGAGCGCAACGCACACCCTCAAAGTGATGATGAAGCAAGTGGTCACGGCATTCGGCTCGTGCACAATGGGATTATTGAAAATTATGCGTCGCTTAAACAATATCTAAGCGATAAGGGACACGTGTTTACAAGTGAAACTGATACGGAAGTTTTAGCACATTTAATTGGCGAATTGTACGATGGCGATTTGGAAACTGCAGTGCAGTCTGCGCTTCGAGAAGTGACGGGAGCGTATGCAATTGCCGTAGTTTGCGAAAAGGAGCCAGAGGTATTGGTCGTTGCGAGGAAGGGGTCGCCGCTTATTGTTGGCGTTGGCAAAGAGGAATATGTTGTTGCCTCAGATTCGAGTGCGATTATTGCACACACAACCCAAGCATTTTTGTTGGATGACGAAACGGTTGCTCGGCTCACGCGCGACTCTTTTAGAACAACGACGGTTGACAATGTTGAGTTAACTCCGGAAATACAAGAACTTGAATTCACGCTTGAGCAAATAGAACTCGGTGATTTTGAACACTTCATGTTGAAGGAAATTCACGAACAACCCGATACCCTGCGAACATGTATTCAAGGAAGAGTGGATGCGCTTCATACGAAAATTGTGCTTGGGGGTGTTGCAGACTTTGAAACCGAATTAACGAAGGCGAAACGCGTGTTGCTTCTTGGGCAAGGGACAGCGTTACACGCAGCGATGATTGGTGAATACTTATTCGAAAAACTTGCGGGTATTCCAACCGAGGTGGAATTTGCAAGCGAGTTCCGCTATCGAAACCCAATTGTCGAAGAAGGCACAGTTGCAATTGCAGTGAGCCAGTCTGGCGAGACCGCTGACACGCTTGCGGCGGTGCAAGAAGCAAAGCGGCGAGGTGCGCTTACATTTGGAGCAGTCAATGTAGTTGGTTCGACCATCGCTCGCGAAACGGATGCGGGCGTGTACTTACGAGTTGGTCCCGAAATTGGCGTGGCGTCAACAAAAGCATTTATTGGGCAAGTTGCTGTGTTGACGATGCTTGCAACTTACGTGGGAAGACGGCACCACCTTGGGCGAGAAGATATGTCGGAATTGCTTTCGTCGCTTGAACAAATCCCTGATCATATTGCAACAGTGCTTTCGCAGTCCGATCACATTCTTGAATCGACCAAGGGCGTAGTGAATAGGGACAACTGGTTGTTCCTCGGACGTGGCACAAATTATCCAGTTGCACTTGAAGGTGCGCTGAAGTTAAAAGAAATTAGTTACATTCACGCTGAGGGTATGCCTGCGGCTGAGATGAAACATGGTCCGATTGCCCTGATTGACAGGGGTATGCCGGTGGTGATTGTTGCAACCAAAGGAAGCCAGTACGAAAAAGTCATTGGCAATATGGAAGAAGTACGATCTCGTGGTGGACACGTGATCGCAGTGGCAACAGAAGGTGACGTTGAAATACAAAAGCATTGCGACGATGTCTTTTATGTTCCAGATGTTCCGGAGCCGCTGCAGCCATTGTTAACGGTCATCCCTTTGCAACTATTGGCGTACCACGCTGCTGTGCTCCGCGGCAAGGACGTCGATAAACCCCGCAATCTCGCAAAATCAGTCACGGTGGAGTGACCTATCCCGCGGATAGTTTATTTATTCTGCGGTATATGTTGACATGTTAAGGCGAATGGGAGCGGTGAATTCAAGAAAGAGGGCGCCGACGAGTGCGGCAATCGCGAATGGGGCGGGGAGCACGCCAACGCCAATGAGCAAAGACGCCATGCAGAGTTGCGAAACGCTCGCGTCCACCAGTGGAATAGCCAAACGCATAGCGTCGCCACTCTTTCGACCACCGAGGAGCCCAAGCCCAATCATGCCACCTATCCAACGTGCGTCAGCACAGAACATGATCACAATGAGAATCGGCCAGAAATGCAGGTTTTTGATTGGATCGATGAGCACTAAAGATGTTGCCATCACACTTGGTATGGCAGCATAGTCCACAAAAACTTGGAGCCAGCGCCATTGCTTGTTGGGGACAAGCCAGAGGAATGGAAGGAGAAGCAGCGGTAGCATCCAGACCAGAGCCATGGCGGCTTGCGCTTGCCAAGCAGCATAGATTGCAATCGCACCAGCAATGACCCAAGCAATTCTTCCGCAGCGCAACATGAGCAACGCCCCATCTATTTCAGAATCATCGGCAGCTTGTTGCTCCCACGTGGCAAGTGTCCATGGCCCAGCACCAAGGCATGCGCCAAGCGCCAACGCGGGCGTTAACCCCATATCGGTGAGCCAGAAGAGCAACAAGGCAGTCAGGCCACTTGGAACAATCGCCGCCCAAACTCCCACAGAAAGTGACATGGCTGGAGGGGCAGTACCTTTTGCTTTGCAACGCATACTCCCACCCAGAAGAATCAAAACGATGAGCAACATCGCATAATCCCGAAGTGTCCGTTGTTCCTTCCATTTGGCAACGTTCCACTTTTCTTCTAGGAGTGACACATCGTAATGATGATCCGCTCGTATCTGCAGAATGCTCGTTTCGTCCACGCCAAGGGTTGTTGCTGCGAGAATATCCGCCTGTTGCTGTCGCTCAAGTCGAACTATCTTTTTGTGCTCACTGGTGCCTCCTTGAAAAATTCCCTCCCAGTACTCTGGCGTAACGGCTCCAAAGATGGCAGGACCGAGCAAAATACCACCAATAACCCCCCCAAGCATCGCCCATCCCCTGATTTTTGTTTGTTTAAGAATGTACGCAAAAGCTAACGGTACGAAAAGTAATAAGGTGTGTTGTACTGTGCTGTTGATAACGAGGTCGTGCATCGATTACTCTACTTCCTATATGCAAACAATTGCGACATCTTGGCAATTTGGGGAACGTGCATTATCGTTGGAAACCCCAATTATTGTTGGCATTTTAAACGTAACTCCGGATAGTTTTAGCGACGGTGGGGAATATTCGACAAAAGAAACCGCTGTCGGAAGAGCATTAGAAATGGAATCGGAAGGTGCTAACATTATTGATATTGGTGGTGAGTCGACAAGACCCGGCGCAGCCAGAGTTGATGCCTGTGAGCAAATTCAAAGAGTGCTTCCTGTTATCAATGCGATTCGAAACAAGAGCGATGTGCTAATTTCCATCGATACAACGCTCTCGCAAGTCGCTGCTGCTGCGATAGATGCGGGTGCAACGATTATCAACGATGTTTCAGCGGGCGAAGAAGACCCTGCGATATGTTCACTCGCTCACGCTACTGGTGCAGGGCTCGTCTTGATGCATCGGCGCTTGTCGCCGGAACAAGACAAGTACTCGAACGAGTACGAGCAAGATCCAGAGTCAACGGACATCGTTCAAGACGTTATCGACTGGCTAATGGATCGAGTTTCGGTTGCAATAGGGCAGGGTGTTCAGAAAAACACTATTGCGCTAGATCCAGGCTTGGGTTTTGGTAAGAGCGTCGAACAGAATTGGCAACTTGTACAACAAATAGACCGTATTACAACATTGGGATATCCAGTTTATGTTGGAGCGAGCCGCAAGAGTTTTATTGGGGCGGTCGAGGGAGTGAGGGTCCCTGCAAAGCGAGATGCTGCATCGGCAGCGGTCGCAAGAGAGATGGCTGACATGGGAGCGCAGATTTTTCGAGTGCATGATGTTTCAAGGCACGTTCGAGTGCTACAATCCCCGCTCGCATAACCTGAACCGTAGGAGATAGAACCGTGGCATTAGAATTTACAGACGCTAATTTTCAAGACGAAGTTTTAAACGCAGACCAACCAGTCCTTGTTGACTTTTGGGCAGAATGGTGCGGTCCGTGCAAGATGCTCGGTCCCGTTATCGATGAACTCGCAGGCGAATACGAAGGCAAAGCAAAAATTGGCAAGATTGACATTGACAATAATCGCGACGCTGCAGTGCAATACGGTATCCAATCAATTCCAAGCATTATCATCTTTAAGAATGGCGAAGTTGTAAATAAGTTCGTTGGTATTTCTCCCAAAGATGACCTTTCTGGCGCAATTGACGCGGCAATGTAAATAGTATGTTCGGTGGATTACTTTGGGGCCGTAGCTCAGTTGGGAGAGCGCTTGCATGGCATGCAAGAGGTCGTCGGTTCGAGCCCGATCGGCTCCACTCGCTCCGAAAAAGCAAGACTCCGTCTTGCTTTCTTCTTTGCTGCGTGGATCCGCGTGCCGGCTGCGCCGTCACTCTGCTGCCTTCGGCAGCAACTTGCTCGGGTCCGGATTGCCTTGCGGCAATTTGACTGCGAGCCCGATCGGCTCCACTCGCTCCGAAAAAGCAAGACTCCGTCTTGCTTTCTTCTTTGCTGCGTGGATCCGCGTGCCGGCTGCGCCGTCACTCTGCTGCCTTCGGCAGCAACTTGCTCGGGTCCGGATTGCCTTGCGGCAATTTGACTGCGAGCCCGATCGGCTCCATTACGGGACTGTCCCCAAACTGGAGACATAAAATTAATAAGAACGTAATTTGCAACAGGATGAAAGAAAGTCTAATGCACGGTGACAGGATGAAAGAAAGTCTAATGCACGGTGAAGGGACTGTCCCCATTAACATATAGATAGATGCAACAGTTGCTTCAGTTGTTACGGATCACTAGACATGTATGCATATAAATCTATATATTGCCAAAGGGGACGCGAATTACATTATTGCTAGACGTATTAATGAGTGTCCACCTTGCGAGCATTCGATAAACTACATTCATGCAAACAAAAACAGCACGAGTTATGGCAGGCAACTCATCGACGAATAAATCGTTGTACAGAATGGTACGATTTATGGTGCACGATGCGATGATTGCAATTGATTTACCTGATGGAACGCGATCGCTCATCCTGCGAGAAATTGAAATGGATCGCGCGAAGAAAGACGCCCGCGCAGACCGAGTCTATGGTTACTCCGACTTTACCCCGGGAAGTGGGCTTTCGGGAGATAGGGAGACCGCAGCAGCACAAGCAACCGCGGAATGCTTGCGCAGAAATGGAATCACAAATGTTATCGGAGACAGGACATTACCCCTAATCTACGTTGATGAAATACAAGCTTCTGGAATTGCCGTTGAACTTGACAATGAGATGGGTGTCACCAACCGCAGAATAAAAGACGAAGAAGAAATCGCACACTTGAAACAAGCGCAACAAGTGACGGAAGAAGTCATGCGCATGGCTTGTGAAACAGTTGCAAATGCAACCATTGGAAGTGCTGGCGAGTTATATGTCGCTAATGAAATTCTCACAAGCGAACGCCTTCGCACTTTGATTGACATGTTCTTACTTGAACGGAACTTTTTTAATCCGCCCTGCATTGTTGCAGGCGGAAGCGATGGTGGTGATTGCCACGAGCTCGGCAGCGGTCCACTTCGAACGGGGCAGCCAGTCATCATCGATATTTTTCCGCTTGATAAAAGTACGATGTACAACGGCGACTGCACGCGCACCGTTGTGCATGGTGAAATCCCAGGAGAAATACAAAACATGCACGCAGCTGTTGTTGCTGCAAAACAAGCGGCAACACAAGCAACAAAAGCGGGCGCAACAGGTGAAATAGTGCACCTTGAAACTATTCGGGTACTCAAAGAGCATGGATACGAAGAGGGTCTCCCGAAAGAAACCGACCCCGATACGTTTTGTTCCATGCCTCACGGCACTGGCCACGGCATTGGTCTTGATGTGCACGAACCACCGCTTTTAGACAGAAACGGAGAAGTACTCCTTTCTGGGGATGTCGTCACGATTGAGCCCGGTCTCTATAGCCACGCCCTTGGCGGAATTCGCGTGGAAGATATGGTGCTTGTCACTAAAGGTGGTTGCGAAAACTTTAATTTCCTTCCCGAAGGTTTATCATGGTCTTAAGTTTTGTTGCGGCATTTCTGCTTGTTAGTTCTCCCGACTCTGCGTTTGAATCGCTACAAGTTCCAGAAGGGTTTACAAAACAGTTAATCGCAACCGAGCCACAGATTATGGATCCAGTCGCGTTTTGTTTCGATGATGATGGGAACATTCTTGTTGCCGAATCATTTCGGCAAGAGCAAGGGGTTGAAGATAACCGTTCAAGTTCTTTTTGGCTCAACTGGGATTTATGTTTGCAATCAGTTGAAAGCCGTTTGAACATGTACAAACATTTTGCAGACCAACGCAAAAACGGAATGGAGTATTACTCAGAGTTTGAAGATCGCATACGCAAGTTGCAAGATATCGATGGCGATGGGGTGTTTGAAACGGCGACCACTTTTGCAGATGGATTTAATGAACCGCTTGATGGGACGGGTGCGGGAGTGCTCGCCCTTGGTGATACCGTCTACTACACGTGCATTCCTCACCTTTGGAAAATTTCAAGTAATGGAAATATGCGTTCGCTGTTTTTTGGGTTTGGTGTTCGGACTGCGTTGCGTGGTCACGACATGCATGGGCTTGCGCTTGGTTTAGATGGTCGTTTGTATTGGTCGATTGGCGATCGCGGTTACCACATTGATCTTGAAAATGGAACAGAACTGCACAGTCCCGGTGAAGGTGCAGTTTTTCGAAGTGAACTTGATGGGCATAATCTTGAAGTGTTTCATCACGGCTTGCGGAATCCACAAGAACTTGCCTTTGACAAGTATGGAAACTTATTTACTGGCGACAACAACTCAGACGCAACAGACAAGGCAAGGTTGGTTTACTGTGTTGAAGGTGGTGAAACCGGTTGGCGGATGGAATACCAAACGCTTGAAGGCGTAAACGAACGGGGGCCTTGGGTGACCGAAAATGGTTGGGACCCACACGCAGAGGATAGGCCTGCATGGATTCTTCCTGCTATTGATATCATTGGTTCAGGTCCTTCTGGGCTTGTTGCGTATCCGGGAGCTGGTTTTCCAGTGCGGTACGACGACCATTTTTTCATGTGCGATTTTCGTGGTGGTGCAGAATATTCCAATGTGTTAAGTTTTGCCGTTGAACCAGAAGGTGCACATTTTAAGATGGTAGACTTGCATCCATTTGCTGAAAAAGTTTTGTGTACGGATGTCGATTTTAGTTATGACGGAAAAATGGTCATTAGCGATTGGGGCGAGGGCTGGACGGGCAACGAAGAGGGTCGGTTGTATTCTGTTTGGGACGAAGAGAATGTAACAGAAGGCGATGTGTCGGATATATTTCGCAAGGGGTTTGAAAGTCAAACAACAGAAGCATTGATTGCAATGTTGCCACACGTTGATAGGCGCGTCCGCATTCGTGCGCAGTATGCACTAGCAAAACGAAATAGTGGTAACGAACTTGTTGGGGCGTTGCAATCAAACAACCAATTGGCAAGAATCCACGCAATGTGGGCACTTGCAATGATGCAGCGAAATGCATTGCTTCCACAAATGGAACACATCTATCCGTTGCTCGATGATGAAGATCCAGAAATACGCGCACAGGCGTGCCAAATTTTGGGAGAAGCGCATTACACGAAAGCGTTTGCAAAAATTGTTTCGTTAATCGACGATTCAAACCCCCGCGTTTCGTACTTTGCAACCATGGCAACTGGCTATCTAGGTAATGCAAAGGATGCTATCGTTGCTATGCTTGCGAGAAACAATAATGAAGACGTGTACCTTAGGCACGCTGGCGTAGTTGCGCTGGAAAAAACGCAATACGCTGCATCGATGGCAAATCTGCAAACACACCCTAGCCAAGCGGTCCGGCTTGCTGCGGTGCTTGTACTTCGAAGAATGGAGTCACCCTTTGTCGCGGATTATTTAACGGATCCAGACGATCAGGTTGCAACCGGAGCAGCGCGTGCTATTCATGACAAGCGAATTAAAGGGCGCGGGTTTGGAGAAACCGAAGGACCGATGGGCAAACTTGCTCACTCAATTGCAGTGGCAAGAACAATTCCATGGCAGAAGCGTGCAATCAGCGCAAACAAAATGGAACACGGTTGCGTGGAAAGCGTTCGCGTAGCTGAGTTTGCAGCGGATGCAAGTAAACCAGAATCTATGCGCATCCTTGCTGTGCAAGCGCTGCGAAATTGGAGTCCGCCATTTCAGGGTAACCGCGACATCGTTGAAGGGCGAATCATTCCTCCGCAACACATGACTTTTGTGTGTATAGAGGGTATTGAAGAAGCATTTGCGCAATTGCTTGCAAACGCACAGGGTGCGTTGTTGATGGAAGCCCTTCGCTTTGCGTCTTCAAGCAAAAAGCAAATCCCAAAAGAAATGTGCACTGCCTTTGTGCTTGATGAAACAATGCCAATTACTATTCGCGCGTACGCACTGCAAATGAATGCAAACAGGGAAATTGTCGAGTATGCACTGCAAAATGAACATTGGCAACTACGCGCCGTAGCGAGAGATGTTTTGCTTCGCCAAAACGATTTATTTGCAGAAGAAAAATTGTTTGACGCAATAGAAAATGGAGAAATATTTGAAGCACAGGAAGCAATCAAGTCACTGGGGAATTACCCGCTTGCATCTTCAAAAATAAAAAAGGCGACGTTGCGAAATGAATTGAAGTTGGACTTTGCAGAAGCATGGTCACATCCAATAGAAGACGCTTGGTTACTCCGCGGAGGCAACCCAGCGTTGGGTAAAAAAATCGTTTTCGAACATTCACACAGTGAATGTTTACGCTGCCATACGATTGGTGGGAAGGGTGGTATAGCTGGACCAGCACTTGATGGAATTGCGGAACGATTAGACGAAACGCAGTTGCTCAATGCTCTTCTCTCTCCCAATGAACAAGTGGCTGAAGGTTTTGGAGCGTATTCGGCGATGCCCCCGATGGGTGTGTTGTTAACCAAGCGCGAAATTCGCGATGTTGTTGCGTACCTTAAGACGCTTCAGTAAGTTTGTTTGCTTTTGCAATCATCGCCTTGTTTAACATGATGGCGATGACACCGAGCATGTAACTCAAGCCGATAGCGGCGACAACCACGTAAAGGCCCGGCTGGATGTCCGTCTTAACTAATTCCTTGCCTTCGGTTGTAATGAGAAAGAGCGCAAGGCCGAATACATCGAGCATACACCATCTTGAAAGCACATCGATAAGTTGTTTCGCTTTGATACGATGTTTTTTCCGCATGGGAGTTATCCATGCTCCAAGTAATATCACGAGCCGAAGCATCGGAATGATAAAAATAGTGCAAACAAGAATAATGAGGAGTACGAAGTGTTTTTGTTCTTGAAGTACAATGCCTATTTCATTGATGGAATATGAACGAGAAACAAGAAAGAGTTGGCTAACTCTAAGGAATGTTGAGTGCAAAGATTCAATGAGTGCAATTGCGGAAGCGAATACGAGTACGGGTACAATCCATCCGAGATAGATGCTGTCAAACAACATCCATATTCTTTTTGCTGAGTACTGTTTAGGAATGATTTCAGCGTCGCATTGTTTTCTCGCAAGCGTCATAATGATTCCTGATGTGATCATGCTCAGAGTGATTGCTCCAATAAAGAAATAGACACCAGCGTGTATAGTGGAAGCAATGCTCGATTGGTTACTTGTGATTGAAAGCAATAAGATGACTACAAAGATATCCATATAGGACCATTTGCCGAGGAGCTCTATGGCATGGAGGTATCGTTCTCTGTGATTTGCTTTCCACGGCAAAAACCAGATAGCAAACAGCGAAAAAAGTTTTACAAATGGGAAGATGATCGAAAAACCAAGGATGAGTGCAGCAATGAAATACAGGTCGTGTTGCCACATGAGGTGGACTGAATGCGGCAAACTGTAAATCACCTTGTCATGGAATGCTTCTTTGATTTCTAAAAAAGGCAGGACAAGCCCTAGAATATTCGATACGAGTGAAACGAGAAGCAGAAGTGGGATAATCCATCCCCACCCTCCTTCGATATTCCTCATTGTTATGCGTTCTGCCACCTAATTATCATACACAAAAAAGAGCGAAAGGCAAAAGTTTGTGTATAATTCCTCGCATGCTTACAGTACTCATCACGAACGGTTTATGGCTTGCGTTCCTTCTCGGTTGGTGTTTGTTGTGCTACGCGGATTCAAAGAACTAGCGTTAATTGCCAAAACGGTTCTTTACAGTTTCAATCTCATCTGTATTTTCTAAAAATGCTTGCACAACTACGGGGTCAAAATGTGTCCCTTTGCCTCTCTTTATAATTGTTTTGGCTTCACTATGCATTATGGCGTCTTTGTATGCTCGTTTGGAAGTGAGCGCATCATAAACATCTGCAACTGCAACGATTCTTGCTGGGAGATTGATGTTCTCGTACTTTAATCCAAACGGGTATCCACTTCCGTCCCACTTTTCATGATGCGCTATGGCGATTTGGATGGAAGTATCAATCCATGGATCGCTGCCGAGTTCTTCGGAAAGTGCGAGGAGGATTTCGGCACCAGCGACGGCATGGTGTTTCATGGCTTCAAATTGTTCATCTGAGAACTTGCCAGTATGTAACAATACGTCGTCTGAAATACCGACTTTTCCAATGTCGTGCAAGATAGAGGCAGCGCCGATAATGGAAACTTCACCAAGGGGAAGTTGTTTTGGGTTTGCTTCTGCGTATGCATTTGCAATGATGGTTGTGTAATGGCGAATGCGCGAGAGATGCGCGCCGGTATGACCATCCCTTGACTCGGCAAGTTTTGCGAGTCCTGCAATCATCGCCATTCTTGATGGTGGGGGATCGCCATTTTCTTGTGCTAAATCGACCATAAGCAGGGCGGTTTCAGCTTCATTTTTAGCATTGCGTTCTGCTTGCAATTGCCCACGCAAAGAAGCAATTTCATCTCTGAGTGCATAAATATCATTTGTAGTCGTGGTAGTGGGGATTGGTGGCATGCTTCTCTGATAAGCATGTAGCCACCCGCTCTTTTCAAAAAAATAATAGGGGCATTCACATGGGGACAGCCCCAAGGGGACGCCCCAAGGGGACAGTCCCCATGAAATCAGGGCAAAAGGACTCATAACGAAGCATAAATGGCATTTTTGTTCATTTATAGGGGGACAGCCTCAGGGGGACCGTCCCCATTATTGTTTCCATTTTATTTTAGTGGTCGGATAAATAGATTTGTAAAACGAGCGTTGTCACCGCCTATACCAATAGTTCCCCCATCACCCTGTATGAGGAAGCGGGTCCACGCATCTTCCTCGCCGCAGGGTAACGCTGTTTGCTTATCATCTATGACAACATACACGCTAGAGCCAACACCGTTGCACCTATAGTCGAACTGGAATTCGTACGCATCGAAAGTGCGGATAGTCTTGAGGGTTTTGCTCTTAGTATCACAATGAAGTACGTTCTCTTTCGCTGCCCAACCATTGCTTCCTGTCAAATCCCATCCGAGAAGATTGATGCCGGTGAATAAGGTTGTGAAACCAGAATCTTCCCGAGCGACAAGATCCTTTGTAAGGGGTGGACTTGCTGAGGGCAATTCTTCTATGACTATATTTTTAAATTCTGTTTTTGTGCCTTCGGCCTCGAAACATATATACCCTTTGCGAGGCGACACATCGAAACCGCCCGACACTTCTCTGCCATTGACCTCAAGTTTTATAGTTCCGCCGTTGCACGTTACTTTGTAATGATTCCACTCTGGCGACGGTTTAGAACGACGTTCACTCGGGAGACATCGTTGGACATGATCGCCAAGTGGATGTGGTCGATCGGGCGTCATCGTGGCACCCCAAATCGAAAAGATGTCACCGTGGGTTGTGTACCATTCGAGCTCTTTTCCATCCATTATTTGTACTTCAATGGCGCGCGTAAAAGGCACACCAATGGCTGGAATAGGGTCGGACCAAACAAACAAGCCAGCGTTTCCATTTTCGACCATGTGGCGCCAGTCGAGTTCCAAAACAAAGTTCTCGTACATCTTGTTTGTTCGGATTACTCCAGTGGGCTTGCCGGTTGTGACAAGCATGTTGTCCTTTGCAACCCAAGTTGTTTTGTCGCCATTGACGATGGTCCAGCCATCAAGATTTTCACCGTTAAAGAGCGGTGTGCATGCTTGAGGATTAGAAAAAAGAAAAGAAATTGCAAGGGTGCATGTAATCATGTAAACATGGTACAGATTAGTATGGCGCGATAGTTATGTCATTTTTGTTTATTACTTGCATTTTATTAATGCCCATTCCTGATTTTTCTAGAGCAGGGTGCTCATTAGATATTGCTTCCAAAATCCCAATGAATCAAGTAGACATTGCAGATTTTGGTGCAATGCCAAACGACGAGCTAGATGACTCCAAGGCAATTAATGCAG
Organism: uncultured Isosphaeraceae bacterium; assembly: GCA_964489535.1. Classification (GTDB taxonomy): domain Bacteria; phylum Planctomycetota; class Phycisphaerae; order Phycisphaerales; family SM1A02. The sequence continues at coordinate 48,347 of CAZAZD010000005.1, read as the reverse complement.
CAATAGAATCACTTTCTAAGACTGGGGGTACGGTTGTTTTTCCTCGCGGCACATTTGTTTTGAAAGAACGGATTGCTGTGCACACAAGTAATGTTCGTTTACTTGGAAATGAAACAGCTCTTTATTGCCCTAAGCCACTCGCAGATATTTATGGTGAAAACAAAAAATGGAGTTGGAGTAGCGGGTTCTTAGTGCTGAACCCACGAGGTAAAGCGGCTAAACTTGGCGAGGTCGATCAGCCGGTAAAAGATGGGGCAACGGAATTGCATATTCATTGGAAGGGAGAACGCCCAGTTCCTGGAGAGTGGATTCAAATTTGGTGGTACAACGACACGGGTAAAGACACGTTGTTGAAGTGGTTATATGGGGATGAAGTTCCGCTGTCAAAGTATGGAATAGAAATGCAAGAGTCTACTGCGCCACGAATCCGATCGTGGTTTAAAATAGTCGACGTTGGAGAAAATACATTATCTATTGAACCACCACTACCAGCGCCAATCGAATTGGATTGGAACCCCACCATCATGAAGGTTCCTTTTCTCCAACACTGCATTGTCGAAAATATGACGTTTGAATTTGTGGAGTCGATATATCCAGGGCACTTAAAAGAACGTGGTCATAATGCAATTGCAGGGTCAGCACTGGTTGAGTGTCTCTTTAAAAATATTACAACAAAGCATGCTGATAGTGGAGTACTACTCGGCAATTGTGGTTTTACGACGTTGCGAAACATCTTAATTAAAGGAAGATATATGCATCACCCAATTTCATTGAGTTGGTGTAGCCACTGTTTAGTGAAGGACTTTGAAATTTATGCGCCACACAGGCATGGCACAACTATTTCTTGGAGTAGTCATTACAACGTATTTCATAGTGGGCGAGGAAACGAGCTTGCAATGGATTCACACCGAGCATGTTCATTTCGAAATCTACATGAAGATATGGTTATTGTTCATGGCGACACACCATTGCAACCGTTGCGAAGTGGTGGTTCCAAACCAAGGGGTTTGCACGCTGCGAGAGAGAATGTGTATTGGAATATTGAGCATGTGTTTCCGTCCGAAGGGCCTATATTCACAATCAACTACTTGAGCGATTGGCCCCTTGGCACCTTTGTAGGATGGCATGGGAATAGAAAAATCAACATTAAACCCTATTGGGACGGGCAAACAGTGCAGAGTGTGGATTCAAAACAACAAACTTCCTTGTTTGGTCTTGAATAGCAAGTAGATTTGGAATAATGTGGTTCTAACAAATAGGAGAAATAGGATGTTACAACTCATTACACTTTTGTCGGTGCTACTTGCTGGCGCACCCCAAGAATCGCAATTTTCATACTCGCACTTCAAAACAACGATTGAATTAACGGTTGATGTTTCAATGATTGCTGTGTTCGATGAAGAAGAAGCAATCGAAGTACCCTATTTTGCAAAAGGAAACCACAGTGCGTTTTCCGAAAGTTCGGTGCACGGTTGGGCGTATGTGAAGACAACGCAAAAGATGCAAACGCTCCAAGCGATTGAGCGCGTTGTTGACGAACTGACACTCGACCCAACGTACGATTTTGTGTCGCCTGTTTTTCTTGGAGAGGGCGGATTGCCCTACATCCCAACTCGCGATCTACTCGTGATGCGAACCTCCGTAAGTGATCAAGGTGTATTTGAAACATTACTGCGTAGTCATGGTGAAATTCTTGACAGTGATTTTGCGGGAATGGAACGCGTCTATCGAGTGCGTACAATGTTGCGGGATGGGCGAGATGTGTTGGATCTTGCAAACGAACTCGCTGCTATGGATATGTTTGCGTTTGCGGAAAGCGATGCAATTGCTTGGGTGAAGCCGGCGCACATGCCAAACGATCCTGAATTTGGCCAACAATGGGGATTACATCAGTCCAACAATCACGACATGGACCTTCCCGAAGCGTGGGATATTTCCATGGGCAGCGAAGACATTGTTGTTGTTGTACTTGATTCAGGTATTGACCAAAATCATCCTGACATACATCAGTTAACTGGAGAAACATTTACAGGAAGCAGTAGTAACGGTCATCCAAGCAATGCTTGTGATAATCATGGCACCGCTGTCTCTGGTTGCGTTGCTGCAACAATAGATAATAGCCAAGGTGTTGCAGGAGTTGCGCCACACTGTTGGGTTCGTGCAGGAAAGATTTTTAACGAGATGGACATTTTTGGTTTTTGTCTTGGCTTCCTTGAATTCCAAGAAAGCTGGGCAGTCAATGGCATAACATGGGCAGCGGATTCAGGCGCGCGTGTGACAAATTCGAGTTGGGGTGGTGGTTCGCCTCTTTCAGGAATAACAAACGCATTTAATGCAACACGCGCTGCGGGTGTATTTCACGTTGCAGCAGCAGGCAACGATGGCTCAACAACAATTGGATGGCCGGGCAACTTGGATAGTTTAATATCCGTTGCTGCGATGTCCTCCAATGGCACGCTTGCTAGTTTTAGTACCCACGGAAATGGTTTGTTTATTAGCGCCCCCGGCGAATCAATTCGTACAACCGACAGAAGTGGTGGTGATGGGTATGGCAGCGGTAACACAACAACGATTGATGGAACTTCTTTTGCCTCGCCGTACACGGCAGGTGTTGCGGCACTTGTGCTTTCGGTTGACCCATCACTCACACCTGAGGAATTAGAAGTCGTGCTTTCTTCAACGGCGGTTGACTACGGAAGCGGTGGGTACGACACAACGTTCGGGCACGGTTTTGTTAATGCAAAAGCAGCACTCGACGCAGTGGACGATGGTTCAAGTTGTGCGGGTGATCTTGACGGCGACGGTAACGTTGGCGTTGCGGACTTGCTCTCGGTTGTCGATCAATGGGGCGCATGCAATGGATGCAGTGGCGACATCAATGGCGACGGCAGCGTTGGTGTTGGCGACCTTCTTGCAATCGTCGACGCATGGGGATTGTGTAACTGATATAAATAACTCGCAGGGTCAAGTGCATACTTGTAAGGGTCACCCACACAGCAATTCTAGTGACAGTCACTTTGCGCTCGCTAGCTCGCTTGATGTGACAGTCACGTCGAATTTCCAGTGGGTGTCCCCTTTGCGAGTTATTGAAGGCGGGAATACACAGCGGTCACTTTATATATGTCCGCCGCAAAGTAAGTTTGGCGTTGTCAACGCTTATTTTGACTGCGTCGGTCTGAATAGAGGGCGCATCGTCAACAGTTAAAATCGGCACATCGTTGAGATAGACAACGGTTTCGTTTTTTTCGTCTTCTTGATGGATTACTATTGTGCACCATTCATTTTGATCGACGAGATTTGCTTTGATGGCGTGCGCAGTGATGGAGCCAGTTTTTTGGTCGCCTTCTGTTGCGACAAACACTTCTAGTTCGCCAATTTGAATGACTGCATTTCCAGAGCCAGAAAATTTGGTATCGAATCTAATTGCGGAATACTTTGTGTTGGATATTGAGATGGTTCCTGTTTTGGTGTCTTCAAGAATGAGAGACTCGCCGTCGGGTTGTAATGGTTGCCACTCGTTGCCGAGTTCATTAAGAGGAGTTCTAAACCGAACATCACCAATTGCAAAGTTTCCCGTTATGCATTTGATTTCAAGTGGAGATGGCTTGACGATTCCACTGTACGTCATCATGTCAACTTCTGTATGCACGCCGTTCACTTCAACAAGTGTGATCTTAGCTGGAGTTTCTTGGAACTTGATGACTGCCTTGTGCCATATTCCAGCCCCAAGGTATCCGCCGCGTTGTTTGTTTGAAAAAACAATAGAAATTCCGATTGGAAGTTTTATTTCTGCTTCACTTTCTTGCGCGAGCATATATGAAATCAGCAACTCGCCTTCGACAAGATCAAACTTGGTTGCCATGGATTCGCCCTCGCTTGCAACGAGTGCACCCATGCCGTCTGTAATTACGAATTGAGTTGGGTTGTCTATATCTAATTCTGCGTTACAAATTTCTACACCGTTATTGTTCCATACATCAGTTGCATCTGCCCACGTGAGGTAAAGCCATCCATCGACTTCTTCGCCACGTTCTATGGGTGGTTCAACTTGTTTTGCAACGTACACAAGTTCACCGCCGGGAAGTTTGTTGATGGTGTAGGACATTTCGTTGTGCAGAAGCAACGCTCCGTCAGTACTCACGGCATTTTCAAGTTTGACCATAACGCACTTGCCAGATTCAAGATTATCAATAGTTACTTTTGCAGACAATCCATCTTTTGAAAGAATAACATTCGAAATCTGTAGGTCCTCGACGTGTTGTTGCGGCGAACCATACTCCCACCAATAATTGTAGTCGTATTTGTTTCCTGTGATGGTTGGCGCACTTGCAAGGGGTTTTGTAAACGTGATTTCAAAACCATCTTTAACAAGATGCGCACTCGACATTTCAAGAGGCAGTTCGCCGTTGTATTTGATTCTTGCGATGCCGCTTCCGGGTGCAAGTCCACCCCAGCCGCGATTTGTCATGCCAACATAGAGTGTGTCATCTGGTCCGTACTCAATGTGGTATGCAGATCCAATTCGTTGGTGTGCAAGCCAGCAAGCACCTTGCAAGACGCCGTCAACTTCTTCAAAGTTGGCGCGCAGTATTTGTCCGTTGGTAAGCTCAGCAAGCAAGTATTGCCCGTTGAATGGTCCATTTGTGTTGTCTTGGATAATGTTGCCTGTTGAGCGCGACCACTGATATGGAAGCCACAGAACTGGATGTTCTCGCTCAACTTCGGGGTGCGGAAGTGTATCGCTTGGTTCTATGCTTGGTTGGTCCTCATACCACCGAAGTGATGCAGGGTGTCCGTAAAACGCACCTTCCTTAATTGCGTACACAGGACAAACTGCCATCCAGTCGCCTTGGTTGTCGGTGACAAGTAATGTTCCGTCATCTAAAAGCCCTAAACCTGCAGGCGACCGAAGACCGCCCGCAATTGGAGTGACTGTTCCGTTGGGGGCAAGTTTTAATACCCAGCCGCGATAGGGTGCGCGTGATTTTCCATGCCACCAGTGTGGGTTCCAAAAACCAACGTTCAATGAAAAATACATGTTGCCATCTCTGTCAACTGGAAGTCCAAAACCAAACTCGTGGTAGTTTCCACTCATGCCCCATTCTTGGGTAATGGTTTGCACCTCGTCAATGATGGTGTCGCCATCGAGGTCAATGAGTTTTGAAATCTCACCCCGTTGCATGACAAAAATTTCATCGTCGATGACCGAAAGTCCAAGTCCTTCGTGGAGCCCTTCACAGATTAAAGTGAATGTTGCGTCTTCGGGGTTGGATGCGTTTGGAGTATCGATGCGCCAAACTTGTCCACGCCTTGTGCTTGCAACAAGAGAGCCATCAGACATAAAACCAATGCCGCCAACTTCAAGCACAGCGCCTGTTGGTGGGTCGAGATAATCAACAGCCCAGTAATCTGGTTGTGTTGTTTGAGCGAGTGCAATAATAGATAGGAGTTCAATCATTGTGTGAACTCCCGCATTGCGTGAATGAGTGTTCGCGTTGATTTGCCGATAGGAACATAGGTAGAGTCGCTCATGCCAGTTCCTTGCAGGATTCGAATCTGGAATGGTATTTTTGCGTTAATCGTAAACTGTTGTTCGATGAGCGCTCTTGCGAGTGTTGTCGTTTTGCATCGGTCATCGACAGTTGCATATTTCTCGCCATTGTTATCAATGAGGACGTACGAAATAGTGGCGTATTTACCTTGGGTATTTGTTGCCGTAAGTTGTGCTCGAAGTGGTTTGTGGTCCATAGTCCAGAATAGTGGGGGAGGGTCTCCGCCAACAACAAGTACTATTACTTTTCCAAGTATGGTCAGTGGTGAGCCGCCTCGCGCACCCCAATCAGCTCTTTCAACAAATCGACCCTGCCTGATTGCAAGCAGACGGACGTCATCTGCTCGGTACTCGTAACTAAAACCATCGGGATTGCCTATGACAACTCCGCGAGGATGTAGTTGCATTCCCTCTTGAACTGGTGGAATCATGCCACGGGCAACGAGTGGTCGTTCTTTGACGACCATCTCAGTTTCTTCGATGGCGGCGTCTTCGACAGTTGGAGAGAGGGACCGAACGTATGTGGCGACTTTCTTTGTTTGTTCTGCATTGAGAACGTCTGCAAATGGTGGCATTGGTGTTCCAGGAATACCAGAGCGAGTAGTTTTTGAGATTGCGCGCACGGTATTACCAAACGAGAATCCACCATCAATAAAACTTCGCGCGGGTCTATCGAGCGTGATGGTGCCCTTGCCGTCTCCGGATGCGCCGTGGCACATGGCGCAGTACATCAAGTAGATTTCCTTGCCGGTTTGTTTTTTGACTTGTTGGGCTGGTGGGTTGGGCGGGTTTCCGCAACCGTACAAGCAAATCGCAACGAGGGAAATGAGCGCGAATCGTTTCATATTTACTAGGGTACAGGACGAGCAAGGGCAATGCGTACAGACCAGAAAAAAGTATTCCCTCGAGAGCCACACCCGAAGCTTTTTCCTCTGAGACTTTTAAAAGTCTCAGAGGAGACTGATTCTCAGTAAGAAGTTGCGGTTTTGGACAGTCCCAATTTCGTGTGGCTGTCACATCAGATTGCAATTCCAGTATCTGGACTCTGTTCGCCGTATGAGGGTGACGGTCAAACTATGTGGTTTCGACTTCGATTTTTCCTGCGGCAGCAAGACCGAGTACAACTTTGTTGCCTTCAGCGCAGAGTGTGATGGAATCTGCAATGTCATTGCGGCTGACTATTTCGATCGTTTTGCCGAGTAACAGTCCGTTTTCTTCGGCAAATTTGAGAAAACCTGCGTCCTGGTTTCCGATTCGAGCGATTGATACGTTGTCGCCCTCATTGCAAAACGAAAGCAATTGTAAAGCCCTCGTTGGAAGGGTTCCATCTGGGGTCGGAATCGGATCACCGTGTGGGTCATGACTTGGATGCCCTAGCAAATCATCCATCCGAGAAATGACCTCATCGGAAACAACGTGTTCAAGTTGCTCCGCCTCATCGTGCACCTCGCTCCAATCCATCCCAAGTATATTGACTAGGAACAATTCGACGATTCGGTGCCGGCGGACAACGTGCACAGCAAGTGTTCGACCCTGTTTTGTCAACTTTACGCCGTAGTGGGGGCGGTGCTCGACGAGTCCCGCCTCTGCAAGCGTCTTTATCATCGAGGTTGCTGATCCTGGTGTTACATCGAGGGCATTGGCAAGTTCGCCTGTGGCAACTTGTTTTTCGCTACGAGGATTGAGCAGAAAGAGCTCTTTAAGGTAGTTTTCGACGGTACTAGAAAGCATGACTTGACTTATAGCATACCATAGATTAAACTTTTGACTAATCAAAAGGAGTCTTTTATGTTGTTAAAAACTACGATTATGGCCATTCTTATCGCTACAAACGTTTTCGGAGGATTGAACATCGTTGCCACAACTGGCATGGTTGCGGACATCACGCGGCAGGTGGTTGGCGAGCACGGCGAGGTTCTTGCTTTGATGGGCGAAGGCGTTGACCCACACCTTTACAAACCAACTGCTTCGGATGCACGAAAAATAATGAACGCTGATATGATTTTTTACAGTGGCTTGTTGCTTGAGGGACGGATGACAGACACGTTTTTGAAGGCCGCGAGAATGGGCAAAGTTGTTTTTCCCGTCACTGAGTTTATTGAAGAAACCTACTTACTCGAACCTCCCGAATTTGAAGGGCACTGGGATCCGCACGTGTGGATGGATGTTTCCGCATGGAGCCGCACTGTCGATGCTGTTGCCACCGCGCTTTGTGAACAAGACCAAGAACATTGTGACGATTACAAAACAAACGCCAAACAATACAACGAGCAATTAGCAACGTTACACGCGTACGCGATTGCAGCGATTGCATCGATACCAAAAGAGCAACGCGTCCTCATTACTGCGCACGATGCGTTTAATTATTTTGGACGTGCCTACGGTATCGAAGTGGTTGGCATTCAGGGTTTATCCACCGAGTCGGAAGCCGGCATCGAAGATGTGAATCGCCTTGTCAACATGCTTGTTGATAAAGAAATTACTGCAGTCTTTGTTGAGTCAAGTGTGTCAGATAGAAATGTGAACGCGCTCATCGAAGGCGCGAAATCAAAAGGGCACACGGTAACTATTGGTGGACGTCTATTCTCAGATGCAATGGGAAAGACCGGAACGTATAAAGGCACGTATATTGGGATGCTTGATCACAACATAACGACAATAGCAAATGCCCTTGGGGGTTCCACAGGAGAAGGTTTTGCAAAATGTACAGTGAGCAAGAACGATGAAGATTGAAGCAGGACACTCACCGACATCGCCAGTTTCAATTCATGATTTAACCGTTGCGTACCACCGAAAGCCAGTGCTTTGGGACGTTGACCTTGATATTCCTGAGGGAAAACTTGTGGCAGTTATTGGTCCAAATGGCGCAGGGAAAAGCACGCTTATCAAAGCAGTGATGGATCTCGTGCCAAAGGCATCCGGCAAAGTAATGCTCTATGGCAAACCGTTTAAGAAACAACGCAAGTTGGTTGCGTATGTGCCGCAGCGCGAATCGGTGGATTGGGATTTTCCAATCGACGCACTTGGCGTTGTTTCGATGGGACGTTACAGCAGTATTGGCTGGTGCCAACCAGTTCGGCGCCGAGACTCTCAGGTTGCGATGGATGCTCTCGACCGTGTTGGTATGGCAGACTATGCTCGACGGCAAATCAGTCAACTCTCTGGTGGGCAACAGCAACGGGTTTTTCTTGCTCGGGCACTCGCGCAAGATTCCACTATTTACTTTATGGATGAACCATTTGCAAGTGTTGATGCTGCGACTGAAAAAGCAATTGTGAAGGTGCTTGAGGATTTACGCTCGTCTGGGAAGACCGTCGTTGCTGTACACCACGACTTGCAGACTGTCCGCGAGTATTTTGATCACGTTATCTTGTTAAACATGCGCGTTGTTGCGCATGGGTTAGTTGACGAAGTGTTTACCGAGGAAAACCTAAAGAAAACATTCGGCGGTCGATTAACATTACTCTCTGAAGCAGCGGAACGGCTGGCGCGCCATTGAGTGCGAACCGTTCAATTTCAGATGTTCGGATGGCGTTGCCTTCCCTTGAAGAAGTTTGGCGAGTTATTACGCTCGAAGATTACAACACGCGTGTTGTCGTGCTTGGTGTTATGGCGCTAGGAATTGCGGCTGGCTTAGTTGGAACGTTTTTACTTCTTAGAAAACGGGCACTTACTGCCGATGCTCTAAGCCATGCAACTCTTCCCGGAATTGCCGTTTCATTTATGGTGATGGTGGCACTTGGCGGTGAGGGCAAATCTCTCATGGGATTGTTGCTCGGTGCGTTTGTGTTTGGTTGTATTGGCGTTCTTGCAATACTGGGGATTCGCCACACGACGCGGTTAAAAGATGACGCCGCGATTGGCATCGTGCTGAGTGTATTGTTTGGTTTGGGGCTTTGCTTGCTTCGAATCGCGACCGAATTGCCAAGTGGAAGCGCGGCGGGTTTGAATGGATTTATATTTGGTAAAGCCGCCTCGATGGTTGCAAGTGATGCCATTGCAATGGGTGTTGCTGCGCTTTCAATCGCAACCATGACAATGGTGCTTCGCAAAGAATGGACGCTACTTTGTTTTGATGAAACGTTTGGTGCAGTGCAGGGATGGCCAGTGGTTTGGCTTGATGTCATGTTGATGGCAATGGTTGCAATTGTGACGGTTATTGCTCTGCAATCAGTTGGACTTGTGCTTGCAGTTGCGATGCTGATTATTCCCGCAGCGTGTGCAAGGTACTGGACAAAAAAAATTACATCGATGCTACTCGCAGCAGCGGTAATTGGTTGTTTAAGTGGTTGGCTTGGAGCAGTAGTCAGCGCACTTATTCCACGAATGCCAACAGGACCGATTATTGTTCTGATTTGCGGATTTTGGTTTGTAGTGAGTTTTGTTCTGGGACCAAATGATGGTCTATTTGTTCGCCAAGTTTTACGTTTGCGTTTAAAGAGGCGGATTGCCATGCAACATATTCTTCGAGCAATGTGGGAGGTGTGCGAAGGTGGGCACGATTCTGAATTTACATTAGAAGAAGTTATCCGTGTTCGCTCTTGGAGTAAACGGTCGGTCACGAATCTACTTTCGCGTTGTAGCAAGTACAATTATGCGACACGAGCATCAGCGAATAAGTGGCGATTGACTGAAAAGGGTGCAGCAGAAGCATCGAGAGTGGTTCGTAATCACCGGTTATGGGAGATGTATTTAATTACATACGCTGACATCGCACCAACCCACGTTGACCGAGACGCTGACATGATAGAGCACGTGCTTGGAAGAAATCTTGTTGCAAAACTTGAGACGTTACTTGATGCAACGACAATACCAAAGAGCCCACACCCGATTGGTGGAAGCGAATGACGTGGTCAATCATAGACACTTGGATTGTCATTATCGGTGCACTCTGCTCCGCTGGCTGTGCAATTCCCGGAACCATATTGGTGTTGCGTCGAATGAGTTTGATGGGGGATGCCATTAGTCACACAGTGTTGCCAGGAATTGCAATTGCGTTTTTAATCACTGGAAGCCGAGATCCCATGGCTATGCTGATAGGCGCTGTCGTTGTTGGATTGCTCACGGCATTTCTTGTGCAAGCAATTCAGTCACTTGGCAAAGTAGAAGTTGGCGCATCGATGGGCATTGTGTTTACCGTTCTGTTTGCATTTGGTCTCGTGCTGATGCGTCAAGCGGTAGACCATGTTGACATTGACCCAGATTGTGTTTTGTATGGCTCCATAGAGTTGGCATGGTTTGATCAAGACCCAGATGGACTTGGAATACCTCGCGGAGCGATTGTCAACGGTGTTATGTTGCTGGCAAATCTTGTTGTCATGCTTCTTTTTTACAAGGAGTTTAAAATTACGTCGTTTGATCCTGCACTTGCAAAGTCACAGGGCATCCAGCCAACCTTTATGCATTATGTATTGATGACGATGACCGCCGCAACGGCAGTTGCAGCATTTGAAACAGTTGGTTCCATTCTTGTTGTTGCGATGTTTATTGTTCCTCCAGCAACTGCGTACTTATTAACAGATCGCTACGGCATACTGTTTATGCTTGCAATTGGATTATCGATTGTTGCCACTGTCCTTGGACATCTTTCGGCAATTACTATTCCGACGTGGTTTGGTTTTTCAGGAACAAGCACAGCCGGCGCAATGGCAGTTGCAACAGGCATCTTGTTTATGGCAGCGTGGGTTGCATCGCCGAATCACGGAGTGATTTCAAAGATATATCATCGGCTTTCAGTTCGCCTGCTTGTTGTTCGTGAAGATATTCTTGGTGTTTTGTGGCGGTTGGAAGAACGAGGACAGCAGAAGTTGCTTCCAGTGCAGTTGTCAGAGGCAATTGGTACAACGACAATAATGATTCGACTTGCGTTGTTTGGTTTGCAAAAAAGGAATGCAATTTCAGGTGATGCCGCGGGGTGGTCATTGACAGATGTCGGTAGAGTTCGAGCGACAAATTTAGTCCGCACACACCGATTGTGGGAAGTGTATTTAGACAAACATTTTCCACAAGACACCCACCAACTGCATCAATCCGCAGAGCGATTGGAACACATAACGACTCCATCGATGCAGTCTTCACTCGTGGATGCAAAGAAAGACCCACACGGAAGTCGAGTTCCTGGTGACGAGTAATGCTAGAGGTGGTATGCTGACTACATGAAAACTCTTATTGCAATTATATGTTTCTCACTCTTTGCTTCCTGCTCAATGTTCTCAAAGGAAGCAAGTAATGCATTGAGCAAACCACTCACTACATCCGACACAGATCGAGAAATAGTTCTTCCTCAAAATCACCTATTTCATATTGTGCTGCCGAGCAACCCAACAACGGGCTATTCCTGGAACAGCACAGTTGATAATGGAACAATCGTTTCTGTTGAGTCAAACAAATATGTAGCCGATGCAAGCAATCGAGTTGGTGTAGGTGGTGAAACAACATGGACACTTATGACCCACCAAAAGGGGAATGCAAAAGTAACATTTTCTTACCAAAGACCATGGGAAGAAAACGCAGCCCCGACGCGGGTAGTTACGTTTTCAATAAGCGTTCGCTAGCGGCGGCTTTGTACATTCCCTCATACCGTTCTGCAACACTATCGGTATCTAACCATTGAAGAATGTGTTTTCTACCTTCGACGCCTTTTCTTTTGAGGAGTTCCTTGTCTGAGGTTAGCGTTTCGATTGCATCAGCAAACGCTTCTGGGGTTCGGTCAGCTATTACAGCGCCGCCCTCCTCTAATTCCTTCCAGATGTCGGTTCCCTTGGTCCCAATTGCTGGGGTCTCGCAGAGCATCGCTTCTGGATAGACGAGCCCAAAGTTTTCCTGTTGCGTTGGCAATGCAAAGACATCAGCCATTGCGTAGAGCGAAAGTTTTAAATCGCCAACAACCATGCCCAAGAAGGTTATTTGTTCACTAATTCCAGCAGCGCTAGCTCGATCTTGTAGGGATTTGATATAAGAATCTTCTCCAGTGCCTGCTATGAAGACACGTGTGGGATATCCCCGTTCTTTTAAGATGGCGGTTGCATCAATTAATGTTTCGATTGATTTCTTTTCGTGGACACGACTTAAGAACAACACAGTTGGCTCTTCCGAAAGACCATACTCTTCGATCGCCTCTTGTGGACTTGGGACATCTTTGTATGGATTAAGATCTACGACGTAGGGGATAACAGCAATGTTCTCATGTTTTAGCCATTTTTCAGATTGGCTTTTTTCAGCTTCTGCAGTTGTTAAAAATGTATTCGCACCGCGGATTAAAATACGTCCTGCGGTTGAAAGATAGAATTTCTTTTTTAATCCTCGTTGTTCCATGCACCAGTCGTCAAGCATGCCATGAGTGCTGAGTACCCAAGGTGTTCCTACAGAGTCGCACGCTTTCGCCATCTGTGGATTTGAAGGCATCCACATTGCGTGGATATGTGTTACGTCCATGCCACTTGCAACCTCAGCAGCCCTTGCAATTTGTTGTTTTGTTAATCGCTTGCCGGTTTTTTGAAGAGATCCTAGTAACTCTATCGTTGGGGTGTTTGGCTCGTTGTCTTTCCATGATTGTGGAACGTCGGCATCGTCGCATGTTAACCAAGTCACATCGTGACCTCTGCGCGCTAGAACGGAACAGAAATCGATTGCTGCGCGAACGGTTCCGCCTTCAGTAAAGCGAGTTGTTGGGAAGTAATGTAATAATTTCATGGTTAAGTACTGCTTTCTTAGGCTATCCATGCGTCATTGGTTTCGTAGTCATTTTCAATGAGAAAATTCGATAGTAATTCGCCATATTGCTTGCGCAGTTTGGGAGTGAAGTGATTTTTCCAGTCACCGGCAACTCCCTTTCTCGCAAAGGAAGAACTTGACGAGTCTCCACTCTCTCTGCCACCGCTCATTTTTTTAAAACTGTGCGATTCAACAATTTTTGTAACCGTTTCCATAGAATTGTCTAACTCAAAAAGGGTTGCAACTTTAGTCATGCCGGCAATTGGATCAACAAGCATATCTTCGTAACGAAGTTGAACGGAGTGCGCTGGATTTGCATTCTTTTTCCAAGAACGAACCCAATCGATATAAGCAGGAAGCATTCGGTGTCCAAAAACAGCAAGACCTTCTTGCACACTTTTATTGTGATGTAGTTTATGTTCGGGGTGCCATGGTGTGTTGTGCACATAGAAATGGTAACTCACCGCAACGTCACGAAGATCACGGTGTAAAATAACGTAGTTGATGCCTGCGTCTTCTAACACTCTGACGTTGTTGACAGAACCGTGGCTGTGCATTTTTGTCAATACCAACACGTCTTTCATGCTGTCAAACATGTCTGCAGGCATTTCAAAGTCATGGCTGCCGCCAGTATCCAATTCATGTTTTGCAATTGCTGGCAACAGAAACTCGTGGTAGCCCTCGTAACTTGCAACCATTTTTTCAATCCAAGTCGACCCGCTTTTTGGTAAGCCAGCAATGAATAGAATTGGCTGAGGGTACCTGTCTCCGTATTTTGCAAAACCATCTCTACATGCATTGAGTTGATCTTTTGCTCTTAGTTTTACAGCAAACCGTTTGCCTAAACGCGTAACGCTTGGAGGTAACTTTCTTGCTATTAACTCGAGTTTCTTGCTGTTCATAAAGATTGAATCAGTTTTCAAGATTAACTGTAGTGTAGTTGCCAAAAATGACACCATGAAGACGGTCTTGTGGAAGTCGGCCGATTGGCCAAGCATCTGTAAGTTCGATTAAAACCCAGTCTTTCCCTTTGTGTTTTATGAATTGGTCATCTTGGTTGTGTCTTAATTGTACGGCAGCAAATAAATGTTCATCCATCACAATAAAACAAACATCGACAAGACCGATGCTTTGAACGAGCGCTGCGAAGAGCATGCTTTTAGAATCACAGTCCCCCCATCCCATGGATAAAGTTTCCAATGGCATCATTGCACCTGCAGTAAGAATTATTTCATTCTTGCTATTTATTCGATGATCACGCGGGACACGATATTTCAGTGATTGCACAAACGATGCAAAAGCCCCGATGAGTTCTCGTTTTGAACGGTATCCATTTCTTCGTGCGGTACTTCGAATCCTCTTTGCAATTTCTGTAATCGTACTTTCGTTTTGATTGATGACCCAGTTGTAGTCTATTGTGAATCGATTGCCTTCTTCAAGCATTTTAATGCCGTGCTTTGCAGCTTTTACTTTTAACTCTTTCTGTTGTCGTGCAAGATCCTTCTCATCGGCGTACATGAATGTTGTCCATGTTTTTGGGATACCAAAAGAACTAACTGCGACATCAACTTCTGATTGATCGATAGTAACGCTGCAAGCAAGTTCTTGCATGGAGCTTCCTTGTTGCACAACAGCGGTATCGCCTTCCCAACGAAGAACCTCGCGCGTGTTTATGTCATTCCATACAAAAGATTTTTTCCCAAACGCAAAAGCGCCGCTCGTGATTGCGGTGAGTGAGAGTCCAATAATGATTGCTTTACATTGAGACATGTTTACAAACGTCTGCAGTTATTTGAATCGCGCGCTCGATTTCTAATTGTGTAACATCGAGGTGTGTTACGTACCGAATCCGTTGCGAATCAAGTGCTTCAGCTAAAACTCCGTTCTCCCACAGTTTTCGGCACAAATCGGTGCCGTCTCCAAGCATTTTATCGATATCGAAGAAGACAAGATTGCTGTCTATCTTCGTTGTGTCGCAAGTAATGCCCTCAATGACCTGAAGCCCCTTTGCAAGCATTTTTGCATGGGTATGATCGGTTTTTAATCGTTCAAGTTGATTGTCAAGGGCGAACATCGCTGCTCCGGCGAGGATGCCCGTTTGGCGCATTGCTCCACCAAACATCTTTCTGAACCGCCTTACTTCATGAATAGTTGTTGAATCGCCAACGACAACTGATCCAGCGGGGCAGCCAAGACCCTTAGAAAAACATGCGGAAATAGTGCTGAAGGGCGCTGCCCACGTTGCAGCGTCGATGCCGGTTTCAACGATTGCGTGCCAAACCCTTGCTCCATCGAGGTGTGTTTTTAATCCTAGTTCATGGGCAGTTTGGCACACATCTTCTAATTGTTGCAATGGCCAAATTGAGCCACCACCTCGGTTGTGTGTGTTTTCTAATGAGACGAGACGGCTTCGGCCGAAGTGAAAATCTTGCGGTCGGAACAGTTCTCGCACATCGTCAGAGGTGAAAAAACCTCGTTCTCCTTGAGCAATAGCGAAACTACATCCGCTCAATGCAGCAGCCGCTCCACCTTCATACCGCACCACATGACTTTCACTGTGAATGATAATCTCATCGCCGGGTTGTGTTTGTGCACGGATAGCAAGCTGGTTTGCCATTGTTCCAGAGGGAACAAAGCAAGCGTCCTCTTTGCCGAACATATATGCGCAACGTTCTTGTAATGCATTTACAGTTGGATCGTCGCCCCAAACGTCGTCGCCAACGGGCGATTTCGTCATTGCTTCAAGCATTGCTTGGGTGGGATTGGTCACGGTATCGCTGCGTAAATCGATAAGTTTGCCGTTCATGATTTCGATTGTAGACACACGTGTAACTTTCTGTGTACCATTCCATGCATGATTAATTGGAAATGGTTTATTGTTGAGGGGTTTATTCTCTTCGTTCTTGGCGTTTTTGCTATTGCCCAGCCGGGCATTGCAGCAGAAGCAGTCGTGATGTTTATTGGCTGGCTTCTTCTTTTTGTGGGGGGTGTTGCGCTTTTAGGTGGAGCAACCTCACAAACAGGACCGCGCAAACCAGTTTCATTGGGTGGTGGATTAGTGGCAGTTATCTTTGGATTGATTTTTCTACTGATGCCTTCGCCTGCACTTGCGACAATTACCGTTGTACTTGCAATATTCTTTTTGATGTCTGGCTTTGCAGAAATATCCTCGTCAATGGCGCTGCGTTCTTCTGGCGGGCATTCAAACCACTGGGGCTTGGCGTTTTTCAGTGGACTCATCGGCATCATGCTCGGTGTGATGATGCTTGCTATGTGGCCAAGTTCCTATGAAATTATTGGGTTGTTCCTTGGAATTAACTTTTTATTAAGCGGGTCTTACCTATTCTCGTTGGGTTGGTTTTTTCGGCACGCCCCCGCGCATTAATGCATGACGTGTAAGGCAACAACATGGGTGTCTCTGCGTGCTTGGGTTGTCCTTTTGCTCGCAGCTGGCTTGGTCGGGTTAGTCGCTTTTTATTTCGCATATATGGGAGAACTGTCTGAAACTGTCCACGATAAGTTCATGGAGCAATGTTCGTGGTTACTTTATTTGTTGCCGGCAATCGGCTTAACCGTTGTCACTTTGTTGCGGGTTTCTTTTTTTCAAGGGACTGAAGGGACAGGCATCCCACAGACAATTGCAGCGCTTGACAGGAACAAAGAATCTGAAAGAAACAAAATGTTGTCACCTAGAATTTTGCTTGGCAAAATAATGTTGACAACTCTTGGGCTTTTTAGCGGAGCATCGATGGGTCGGGAAGGACCAACGGTGCAGGCGAGTGCATGCATCATGTATTTTTGCAGGAAAATTGTTGTGGTTCCACAGCATATTGCGCAGCGTGGATTAATTCTTGCTGGGGGTGCAGCGGGAATTGCTGCAGCGTTCAACGCTCCAATTGCAGGCATTGTTTTTTCAATTGAGGAGATAGGAAGGTCTTTCGACAAACGAAGTCTCGGCATCACGATCGGCGTCGTTTTGGTTGCTTGCGGAGTGTGCATTGGATTCTTTGGTGACTATTGGTTTTACGGGGAAGTGGAAGTGCCAGCGGATACTTGGCAAGTGTGGGTTTTTGTCCCTGTGATTGCTGGAATCATGGGCGTATGTGGGGGTCTCTTTTCGCACATTATTGTGTGTGTATATCCGAGGGTGGCAAGCGTAATGCTACGTCGACCGTTTATTGTTCCCATGACGATTGGCTTGGCTATTGGGTTTGTTGGGTGGTTGTCATCAGGACAAACACTCGGCACTGGATTCTCCGAAGCGCAATCGATGTTGATGCGAGGCGAAGAATTTTCTTGGTATTACGCACCGTTACGGATGGTTGCCACTGCATTGACTTTAATGAGTGGAATTCCCGGTGGCTTGTTTGATCCATCACTTTCAGCGGGTGCTGGCTTTGGGCAATGGTTTACAAATATTATTCACAACTTCGAGTGGGCTGCAAACGTTGATGCGAATCTCATCATGATGATTGCGATGGCGTGTTTTTTTGCAGCAGTTGTACAGAGCCCAGTTACCGCGGTTGTAATCATGGTTGAGATGACTGATTCAATTCACGCAACGATGCCAATGCTTGCAGGTGCGCTGATTGCGTATCTAGTTTCTAAACGTTTTTGCAGTTGTTCAATATACGTTGCGCTTGCAAACAATTACTTTAAAGAGAGCTGCGGAGAATCACCTCGTTGTGACGCTTGAATTGATTCTCGAGCTATTTTTCTAAGTCGTTGAATTCTGCAAAGTACATCACTCATAGACATGCTGAGGACAACGTGTATTTCCCACGGAGACAATCGTTCTGCAAAATGTAACGCAAGAACCTGCCTGTCAGTCCACGATAGACTTGAGAAAAACGTACCAAGCCGATCGTTGTATTGATCGGTTTGGAGCCGAATGTTATTTGTTTTGTTCGTTGGTAACGATGTGGGACCGATATGGCCAAGTGGTGATGTGTCGGCGATCATGGGCGACTTCCTGTCATGTTGAGAAACCAGCACTCCGCTGGTTCTTTTTGATAAGGGGCTGATGGGACAATTTCATTCAAAGAAAAAAAATATTAAAAAGTGAAAAGATTATTCTACTTAGGGCTTGTCTCTCTGGTGGCAAGGAAGCCACCCTAACTAAACTCCTCTCTCTTTCTTCCTTCTCTCCTCTGCGAGCCCACGCCAAAAGCGTGGGCTCGCGGCGTTTTTAGCCCAATAATGCAGAATGTACCGATTTGGGATAGCTCCAAAGAAGCAGGGGTGACATTCCCTTCACAGTGCACAATGCCAACTTATGCTTTTTCGTGATATTCGCATTTCGAACTTGGGATGTTTTCAGCTATAGGGGACAGTCCCAGTTAAGAGCCGAAGAACCAGATGCCGCAATGGTAGCCGTCATCGTTGGGTGTGGAACTTGACCATGCGACCATCATTGGTTGATGGACTGCCTCGCCTTCGGGTAAATATCGAGTAATTACGCCCGTCATACCCTCAGAAAGAGGGAATTGTGAGATAATTCGCATGCCGCCCTCACTGCGATCGACGACTTGATACCGAATAGGGGTATCAAAATCGTGGCTCCACCGAAGAACTGCTTCGCCTTGATACGCTGTCCTAGAGCGATCACGGCGGTTTTGGTCTGTTGAAGAAGTATCCGATTTGATGCTTTGGTCATGAATCATACAGCAGAAATCGGCATCTTCTCAAAGCGACTTAACATGCTTGAAAAGAAATAGTTACGATTTATTTGCTTGGTATGATTGCACCTGTTCCTCGGCATGGAATGAACTCCGAACGAGTGGCCCCGACTCAACGACTCTGAACCCCAGTTCAAGCCCCTTTTTCGCATACATTTTAAATTGCTCAGGGTGAACCCATCTATCGATAGGCAAATGGTTGCGGCTTGGCTGTAGATATTGACCAATAGTGATGATTTCTGTACCGGTTTTTGCCCGAATATCCGCAAGCATCGTGAAAACCTCATCATCCGTTTCACCAATTCCAACCATAATGCCTGTTTTACAGACAAGTCCAGCATCTGAAATACGTTCTAACACCTGCATGGAGCGCCCGTAGGTTGCCTGTGGTCGAACTGCACCATGCATACGCGGTACAGTTTCAAGGTTATGAGAGAGGATTTCGGGTTGCGAAGCAATAATGGTTGCCAAATCGTCTGCATCTCCCCGCAGGTCTCCAATAAGGGCCTCAACTGACGTGTTTGGTGCAGATTTATGTACTTGCTCTACAGTCTCTGCCCAGAGTTGAGCACCCCCATCGGGCAAATCATCACGGTCAACACAAGTGATAACAATGTGCCGTAACTTCATGAGAGCAACTGACTTGCCAACATTTCGTGGTTCGTCGAAATCTGGTGGTTTTGGTTTTCCAGTTCGAACGTTGCAGAACCCGCAAGAACGCGTGCAAATATCACCAAGAATCATGATTGTGGCGGTGCCTCTTGTCCAACAATCCCCAATATTTGGACAGGATGCCTCTTGGCAAACCGTGTTTAGCCCGTGTTTTTTCATATTTTCCCGCATAGCGATGTACGCATCACCGCTTGGAATTTTTGCACGAATCCAAGATGGTTTTTTTTGCATCAACAATACTTGTGAACTATCTTCGTTGTTGAGCACTTGCCCACTTAAATCAATAGTCACCGAACTTCTTGTTTTGCGAGCCGTATCACCGCCGAGTGGTTTTGGATGTCTAGAAGTAGGAGAAGGATTTGTCACGAGACGTATATTCTATCAAACAGAGCGTGATAATCGCTCATCAACGTACACGTCATTGGTCGATGAAGTCCGATACCATCCCGCATATTGATAGTGTGGGGGCTGTATGTTGGATTATTGACTTGCGAAGGGCTACCCTTGATTAACTGGAAGAACACATCTTTAGGATTACTCACTCTGAATATCCGTCGAAATCTCTTACTGCTAGCAGTCGGCATCGGTTTGGCTGGCTGTAATGCAAACTCATGGATGGGTGATCCTGATGCCCAGGGTTATTACAAACCAACTCCGACCACAATTCCTATTCTTGATCGAATTGATATTATTGAAGATGCCGTATCGTTGCCAAAATATTCTAAAGTAACAAGTGCAGATTTAATGCCTTCCGATTTAACGTATAGAGTCCATCCAGGGGATACGATTGTTTTACAAATTTATGGTCTTTATGCAACGAATCAGCAATATCCAGTAACAAGGCGAGTTGATGAGGGAGGATATCTAAGAGTTCCCGAAGTTGGAGATGTATTAATTGCGGGGTTGACCGCGCAAGCTGCACAAGACATCATTTCAAGTGAACTTGGCAAGAAAGTCATGACTCATCCCAGTGTACAACTGGAAGTGATGGATCACACTGGTTTCACATATACGGTGTACGGTGAACTTGCAAGATGGGGGAAATTTACTTTACGAAATCCCGACCTTCGTTTGGTGGATGTTCTTGCCCTTGCAGGAGGAGTGCCCCAATCAACACAATTTATTTATGTTATTCGGGAACTTCCATTAAGTGAATCTGTGTTACCAAGTTGGGATCGAGATGAAGGGAAAAAAGAAAGCAAACTAAATTCTAAGCCAACACAAAAAATAGATAAAACAAATACTTCTGTACCTACAACAAACATTGAAGATTTAATTAACCAATTAGACGTTGGCACAAAAGTAGACACGCAACCCAGTGCTGAGCCAAAGTCCACCCAAGAAAAAACGTCACCAGAAATAAACGAACTCATCAACCAATTAGATATTGGGGACAGTGAGAGTGTTCCTGAACACTCTGTTTCGCCTGGGATTATTCAAACAGGTAAGCAGGAAATAGTTGACATTGACGATGTGGTGCAACCTCGAACGTCAGCACCTTCTCATATTGGAAGTGTTCCAGTTGATGTTGACAGTTTGACTTCAAAAGCACCTACCAAGACAACAGACTCTGCGTACATTTATGTCCCTGAAAGCGACACTTGGATTGCCGTAAGCTCGGATTCTTCCAAGAAGGTGACAGCAAAAAATAAACAGCAAGAGTCTAAGAAAAACAAATCAAAAATGCTTGAACGCATTATCGAAATACCATGGGAACCACTGAAGGAGGGTGATAGTTCCTACAACATAGTGATTCATCCCGAAGATCGAATCTATGTTAAGGGCGCACCTCTAGGTAATTTATATATTCGCGGTGAGATTGGGAGACCGGGAGTGTTTAATTATCCACAGTCTGGAAGTAAAATTACTCTGTCTGAGTTCATTACTTCGGCTGGCGACTTAGGACCTATTGCAGTGCCAGAAAAAGTGAGTTTGACTCGGCGCTTAAGTGATAATACGCAAGCAACCGTGACGCTTAATTATGCAGCAATTGTCCAGCGAACCGAGCCAGACATCTTTCTTAAACCAAACGATCACATCAGCATTGGAACAAACTGGGGGGCAACTCCAATGGCAATTATCCGAAACGGATTTAGAGCAACGTACGGGTTTGGATTTCTACTTGATCGAAACTTCGGCAACGATGTATTCGGAAGACCTCCGTAATGCAACCTTTGCTAGAAACTGCATCTTTGTTGAACATAGGATGGGCTGATTTCGTACTTTTGGAGTTGATTTAGGGTGCATATTAAAGCCCTGATTCTTCTTGAGAGTGAGTGATGACAACAAGTACCGAACGATATTCTATTCATGAGATAACGCCACAGAAATTTGCGCTTTGGTCTGTGGCGATACTTATTGCAGTTAGTTGGATATTTTGGGATTTTCTTCAGCGGCAGTTTTTGTTTGCTGTTCAGCAACAGGCGGACTGGGGGCATACACTGGTTATCCCATTTATCTCTGGATACTTTGTTTGGTTGTACAGGGGACAATTATTAAGCAAGCCATTTAAAAGAGCTTGGACGGGGCTCTTCTTGCTTTTTTTAGGGTTGGGCTGGTACACGCTTTGTGCACTTGGACCAACCGCAATGCATCATCATAACCTGATGGGTTTGGGAGTAGCGTTAACAATCTTTGGAATGTGTTTATTCTTGTTTGGTTGGCGCGCAATGTTGTACCTCTGGTTTCCTTTGTTGTATTTGTTTGTTTTTGGCCAAACAATTTCTGATCGGTTTATGGAAATTGTGACGTTCAAATTACAAGACATTGCATCAGTTGGTTCGTACTACGGTTTATCATTTCTAGGTCTTGATGTTACGCGAGCTGGCAACACTATCGAGATACTGTACAAAGAGGGGTCTTATCCATTAAATATTGCAGAGGCATGCTCTGGGATGCGAATGCTCATGGCATTTTTAGCATTGGGTGTTGCAATGGCGTTCACAGGATTAAAGTATAGTTGGCAACGCGTCACGCTCGTTATATTGGCATTACCTACAGCGGTTTTTGTAAACATTCTTCGAGTAATGACACTTGGGCTGCTAAGTATTGCAGACAGTGAGTTTGCTGCGGGAGATTTCCATACGTTTGTTGGAACGCTCTGGTTAATCCCCGCTTTTCTCATTTACCTAGGAATAGTATGGATTCTAAAAAATCTTGTAATAGAAGAAGAGGATGAATTTGAAGAAGACGAACCAGTTTTTTCTGCAATACGGTTTACTGGTTCTGCGACAATCGGATTTGTTGTTGCGATTGTCCTACTTTCTGCTTCTGCCTTGGGATTGCAGGTGGGCGTAAGTGCTTTGAATGTGTATCTTAAGAAAGCGCCAGTATTTCCAAGAGAAGATTTTGCTGTATTACCAAACACGATTGGAAATTGGAAGCGGAACGGGAAGGATATTCGTATTGACGCTGCGGGCGTGGAGGCGCTAGGAACAGATATATATATCACAAGAGAGTACATAAATAAATTACAAGCCCGTCATCCGATACAGCTGCACGTTGCCTATTACACTGGGCAAGTTGATGCAGTGCCTCATGTCCCAGACCGTTGTATGGTTGCTGGTGGCTTCGTTCCGCTGACTGCTGAGCCGATCATTGTTCCAATGACTTTAGATACATCGTTGTGGGGCGAAGACACTGAAGCAGACATCAATGGATTGCCATATCCAATTGTGGAACAATTAGACACACAGACTGGGAAGAATGAAATAATCAGACTGCCAATTGGCGAGTTCGAGTTGCGAGTTACCGAATTTAGTCATCCTAAACTGGCAGATGACCACGTGTTTGCAGGATACTTCTTTGTAGCAAACGGCAAAACAACCGCTTATCCGGAAAAAATCCGACTGCTCTCTTTCGACAGATCTGCAAAATATGCCTACTATTGTAAAGTTCAATTTACAATGCAAGGCAGTAGACAGTTTAATGTAGAACAGTTTAATGCAATTGTTTCTGACTTTACATCAAATGTTTTGCCAGAAATCATGAAGTGCCTTCCCGATTGGGCAGAGGTGACAGAAACCTTCAACGAAAACAATACCGACAACTAGGAGCCGTGAATAAATGGCGAAGAAGAAACGAAAGAATATAAACAAAAGCGTAAAACGAAAGCGAAAAACTGCAAAGGCAAACAAGAAACTGATAACAATAGTTATTACGTCTATCATTGTAATTGCAGGTGTCCTAGGTGGTTTGCTTTATGTTAATTTAAGAAGCGCAGAAAAAAATATTCAATCCGCAGACGAGTTTTATGCACTTGGTGATTTTAAGAAAGCGTATAAACAATATGGTCGAGCGGTTAGCAAAGAGCCAAACAACCTTGAATATGTTGCTAAAGTAAAAGATTCGGTAAGCAAGATTGTTCCAGTTACTTCCGATGAAGCATCTGCTTTATATGATAGGTATCTTTCCACCCTTGTACACAAATCAAGATACGCTCCGCTAGACATTGACTCACATCTCATAGTCGTCGAAGAGTTGTATAAAGCAGCGCACATAACAGGTAGCGTTAACTATTGGCGAAGATTAAAAGCCGCTGCTGAGAATGGATATGATCGTATCTCATCGGATAATCCAAGACGCCATGAATTGTTACTGTATGTTGGATTGTCGTCGCTTAGAATTGAAAATGCTTCAATGACAGATGACTTAGATATTGTCGGGAACATTCGTTTTCCTGGTGAAGATGCAATTGAAGAAGTTCTTGAACTAGACCCAAACAATGAAGCCGCATGGGCAGCGCTGGCGTTCGGTAGAATGGCTGTTTATTATCGAATAAGCCAAGAGGGGCAAACCAAGCAAGCTGGGAGAAATCGCCAGTTTGCTGATGAAACTATGAAAAAAGCTATTGAAGTGGCTGGAGATAGTTTTGATGTTTTGGTTACTTACTTTAGAGAACTTGGATTACAAAAAACGAGGTTATCTTTTAAGCAAATTGCAGATCCCCAAGCAGCTACTCAGGAAGCGCTGGATGTATTGGATGGCGAGTTGCTGGCTGCTCAGAAAAAACTATTAAAGGCATTCAATCCCGAACTGCATGGCATGAGAACAGCGGAGGTCGTTGGGCTCCTTGCAAGGGCAACTCAAGATGGTGCTGAGTCCGCTGAACAAATGTTAATGGCGCACCTTGAGAAAAACCCAAAAGATTTTGGCCGTCAATACTTGTATGCAAATGTTCTTGACGAACTTAATAAATATGATGAGGCAAAGTCAGTGGCAAAACTGATTGTTGATGCTCCGCAACAAACTGTTTCTCTTGAAGCAATCGAGCAGTTTTATTTACGACCAGTTGCAGCGCAGTTTCTCGTTGAACTACTTGCAACGCAAGCAATAAATGCCAAGGATGATTTGGAGCGAAATGCATTTATTGATGAAGCAAAATCATACCGAGAAGTTCTTGCTGATTTAGTGTCGAACAATGCGGCAAATCAAATGCTTGTTTACTCAAATGGAATGATTGCCCTTGCAGAGAAAAGATATGCAGATGCCTCAATTTTACTTGAAGAAGTTATTAGCAAAAATCAAGACTCTTCGGCGCAGCGCTATCGCCAAAGTGCAATTGCTCTTGCTGAAATAGGATCTACTGGTTTAGCAATTGAGCGTCTAAGAAGTGCGATGGAAAAAGAGCCAGCAAATTTGATGAACTATTTGATGAAAGCGCGATTAGAAATTCAAATGTCAGATTTTGATGCTGCGAAACTAACATTGAACACTCTTACGCCAAAGGCAAGAGAGACTCCAGAAGTTGCCGAGCTCCTCGATGCAATAATAATGAATGAATCTACATCCACTGAATCAGTCTTTTCAAATCCAGTTTTGGCATTGATTGCAACATCAGAACAAGCTTCAGCGACAGGTGAATCCGAAGAGGCTATTTCGATGTTGCTGTCAGAAATTGAAACAACAAATTCAAAGGATTGGCGACTGATGGTTGCTTTGTCAAACGCTTATATGCTTGATGATAACAAAGCGGAAGCAATTGCTTGGCGTAAAAGGGCGATAGAACAAAATCCAGATTCTGAGCAATTAAGAAACCAGTTAATTGTAATCCAAAGCGAAGATAGAGTGCAATCTACAATTGCAATTATCAAGTCTAGAGATTTGCCTGAAGCAGAAGAAGCGACATCTCTTGCAGTAAGTCTTTTTACTTTAGGTAATGAACTTCGTGCAGATTCAACTCGCTGGGATAGAGCAGGTAATCGAGTAGAAGCGAAATCTGCTTTTGAACTTTCTGAAAAAGCATTTGAGATAAGCAAAGAATATCAGTCAGTAGCAGAAGAACTTGGGGGAGACTTGAGTCAAATTATCGCACTTGATTTTAGTCAAGCAATGATTGATAAAGATATAGCAAGAGCCAATGATTTGGTTAATCAATTTCAAGAAACGTCAGATGATGCAATGCGGGTGCTTGGGATGCGAGTTAACTTGAACCTGCTTACAGCTGATATCGAAAAGCAAAATGGGAACCTAGATGCTCACTCTTCATATATTGAAAAAGCACTAGTAATTGCGAAAAATGCAACTGATGATGTTGCATTCTCTGATGAAGCATGGAGAATGCTAGGCGTTGTTTATTCAGCGATGGGTAATCAAGGAGACTCATTACAGGCGTTCGAAAGGGCTTACCATATTGCTCCTAAAACAAAGGCGAATATTCGAAGTTACATTGGCTCTTTGGTAGCCATAGGGGAAGACAATCAGCGTTTGATGCGAGTAGTTCATCTCGCAAGGGAACAGTACCCAAATGATAAGCAACTGCTTGCAGTTTGGCTAGATCTAGAGGAGTTGCATGGCAAAGCCCAAGATGTTCTTGTCTATCGGCAACGTCAGTACCTCGTACAACCAGATGACCGAGAAAATGCACTCAAGTTAGCCAAATTTTATATCAATACAAAGCCAGAACTCAAGTATTTATTCAATGCTGACGGCAAGCCCGTATACACTGTGCGATCTTGGCAGAAACTGCCAACCGATGCAAAAGCGAAAATAATTCTCAAAACAAAAGCGGATTGGGGTGTTGCATCACAGAAAATACTTGATGAACTTTCAATCGGAGTGGATCCAGATATACGTACTTGTGTATTACATACATCTGCCCTCAGAGACAAAGGACAACTCTCGGAAGCATCTAGAGTATGGGACCGCTTCATAGAGAGCAGGAAAGGCACCGAAGAATATGAAATAGCTGTGATTGCTGCGGCAGACTTTTTAGTGAATAGTGAACGGTTTGTACAAGCGGAATTATTGTTGGAATCCGCTCGAGGAGTTCAAGGAGAGAAGTTTGCAATAGATGGTGCCCTAGGTTCGGTATTTTTTATTCAACAAAAATATGAAGAGGCAGCTTCTGCGTTTGAAAAATCTGTTCAGGCAACAAATGACCGTGTATTGCATTCCCGAATGATTGAAGCGTTGGTTCTCTCGGGACAATTTGAGAAAGCGGAAGCATCACTTAGTAAACTCGCAACAACAAACACACAGTATGCGACGGAGATGTTGGGGGCAATGATTCATAGAGTAAGAACAGAACAACTTCTCGCGCAAGGCGATATTGAAGGCGGTATGGCTTCGGTGATTCACTATAGAGACGCACTACAGAGAGCAATCGAATTGGATCCATCAAATCAGGTTCCCTATTTCCGTCTTTGCAATAGTCTTCTCAATGAATATGGTCTAACACAAAATAAAGACCTCCTTGAAGAAGCATTGCAAATCATAAGCGCAGGTGAAAAGATTGGTTTAGAGTCTGAGCAATTTGCGGTGATTCGTGCAGATGTTTATCAAGCAAATGGTCAGTTACTTCGAGGTACAGATAGCTTGTCGATGTATGTTGCAAACAATCCTGAAGCACATAACGCTCGGAATCGGCTTGTTGAAGCGTATCTTGATATGGATAATGTTGACCGAGCTATCTCGACGGTTGAAGATGGGATTGAATTGGACCCAGCAAATAGCATGTGGTACCAACGATTAGGAGCACTTCACGCTAGAGCAAACGACAATGTGTCCGATGCAATTATCGCGTATATCTCCGCATTAGAACATCAACCGTCAGTCCGAGTGTTGCACCAAATCAATGCATTGACGAGGACGGATCAAGAATTGCCAAACAATGACTTATTGCTTATGGCGAAAGGTGATTTTTCAAAACTGCATCCAGTTGCAATTACAATAGAAGCAAAAGCGTTACTAAATCTAGGTCGTAGGAGAGACGGGATGTTGGCTATGGAGCGAGCATGGAAGGAATATCATTCAGCTATTGAAAACGGCTGGATTCCGCCGCTATCCGCATCTGAGTGGTTTGTTGATTTGCATGAACTGTTCCAAGAAAACCCAGAAGACGGAGAGCGGATGGCGCGCAATCTTGCTGGTGGAACGTTGACTGTTGAGCAGAAATTTGGTCTTGCTCAATACTACAAGCAATTTGGTGATGCATATGTTGACAGGTCTTTGGAAATAATCTCAGAGGCAGTGAACAATCCAAATACACCGGATTCTATTCGTTCAAGATTACTTAATATGCAGGGAGGTTATTTGGTAGATGCAGGAAGATTAGAAGAAAGTAAATCAGTGTTCAAGCAACTAATAGAAGAGCAGAGTTCACCATTTGTTCTGAATAATTATGCCTACGTTGTGGGGGTTTACATGGACGAGCCAGAAGAGGGTCTTCAAATAGCAAAAGAAGCAGCAAAACAAGCACCGAGGGAGCCTTCGATAATTGACACGGTTGCTGTTTTGTATGACCGAACTGGCGATTATGAAAAGGCTGCTGAAATGTTTGACTATCTTTTGCAAATTGATCCTTCAAATGCAATTGCAATGTCAAAAATAGCAATCTTATATGCGGATAAACTTAATCAGCCAGAGCGAGGAATCGTCTTTGCCGAGCGGGCACGGAGTTTGTCCCCAAGAGCACCCGAAGTTCTAGATGCTTTAGGATGGAGTTATTATCGGACAGGACGGAACGATAAAGCAGAAGATTTAATTCAACGATCTTTGCGGAATGAAGAGACCATGGATGCGTATATCCATTTAGCACAGATAGTTATGAACAAGGACAAATTTGATGAGGCTCTTGGGCATCTAAGGATGGCACAAGAACTTGCTAAGGATCCATATTCTAGGAATAGAATATCTGCCCTTCAGGACGATATTCGCAAGATTCAGGCAAGTGTGTCTGACTAGTTAAGGAATGTAGCGTTATGCCAGCACCACCACCAAAAAATGTAGGTACTCCCAATCGGCCAATGCCAAAAGGGCGTGCACTTGACCCAGTAAGGGTTTTGCGTAGATACTGGAAGGGGATTCCAATATGGGGGATTGTTGGAGCCCTCATCGGAGCCGGCTCGTTTTTCCTTTTTGCAAGGGTATACCCGCTTTACACCGGGGATGTGATGTTTGAAGTTCGTCCGGGCTTGGGCGAGGCAACCGATATTGCTACAACAGATACTATTAGTGACAAGATGGTTGAGCGTGTTGCAGCAACACAAACCTATATGATTAAGGAGCGCTCAATTCTTACTGAGGCAATCTCAAACCGAACAATACGTGAAACGGTCTGGATTGATCAGTTTCTTGACCCTGATACAGGCGTTGTTTTGGTTGACGAAGCAGTGGATCAGTTGATCGAAGAGATTGGAACGGTTATCAAAAAAGGGACAAATCTTTATGGAGTGAAATGGTCTGCACATGTTCCTTCTGATGTTCCGATTATGCTTAACGCAATTTCAGATTCGTATATGCGTAGGATTAAGGAGTTGGATGACGAGGGCTTTAGAGGGAATATTGAGTTGTTTAAAGATCAGGGCCGACGACTTGGATTTTTGCTCCAAGATTTGAACGATGACCTGCAAGCTTTTATTCAATCGAAGGGAATTACCACACTAGATGATGCTCGGTTTTCTGCGCAGATGTTTGAAACTCAGCAATTGACCGAACAAGCGACAATTGCAAGACAATCACTGATGTCTTTAAGACAAACATATTTGCATACGGCAGCAAAATTGGATGGAACGTTGGAACCAACAATGGAGGATCGGCTTCGTGCAGAAAATGACCCAATTGTAATGAGACAAGAGCAGGTTCTAGAATCTCTTCAGGCAAACTTGCGAGCACTCCGAGAGCGCCTTGGTGCAACACATCCGCAGATTAAGGAAGCAGAAATCACCGTTAAGGCAACAGAGGCCCAAATTGAATCGAAGATCTTAGTAATTATTAGAAGAAACCTAACGGCGCAATTGCGAGAGACAGACACCTCGATTAGTACAATTACGAGCACACTAGAGCGAACAGAGTCTGATATAGAATTAAAAGATGCTGGGTTACGCGATCTTGCTGCAAACCAATCGGTCTATGAAGGAATGGAATCCAAACGTAAACGATTAGAGATGCAGCTTGATGAGAATCAGCGACTTACTTCAAGTTTGGCACTCATGCAATTGCGGGTTGATGCTAGCCGTGTGCGGAAGTTAACACCAGCGCTTGAGCCACGAGAAAAATCGTTTCCTAAGATTGAAATAATGATTCCTGTTGGAGTGGTGCTATGCATTGGGGCTTTTGTAGGAATAATTTTCCTTCACGAATTGACTGATCAGAAAATCCGAAGTGCCAGTGATGTATTGGTTATTCCCGGCGCCCGTGTTGCTGGTGTGTTACCAGATGTAGATGAAGACCCATCTGGTTTAGAAAGTCCGGAGTTGGCGTTAGTATCGAGTCCAGAGAGCGTCTTTTCAGAATCCTGCCGTCAAGCATGGGCGGGGATTAACCGTGCGTTGCAAAAATCTGCACATCAATCGCTTCTCATTCTCTCAGCGGCACCAGAAGCAGGCACAACCACTGTAATAGGCAACTTTTCAATTGCAGCGCAGTTGTCGGGCTCCAATACAGTCGTAGTTGATTGCAATTTCCGCAGACCAAGTTTGGCTTCTATGTTTGATTGTGTTGATGATGATGCAGGCGTTGCAGATTTACTTGCCAATGGAGCAAGCTTGGAAAGTGTGATTCACCATACAGATTCGGGCGTAGATGTAATCTCAGCAGGAACGCCCGCTAACCGCCTCTTCCAACGCCTCGGTAGCGAAAAAATGAAAAGCATTTTGGCGCAACTTCGTGCTAAGTATGATCTTGTGCTCATAGATGCGCCGCCATCAATTGTTGCCGGTGATGCTGTTCTTCTTGCGAACTTAGTTGATGCGATTACGCTGGTTGTGCACAGTGACCGCGACGAAAGGGGACTTGTTGCACGAGTTCTTCGTGAACTTGGCGAGAGTAGAGCCGAAGTTCTTGGTGTCATGTTGAATGCTGCAGTTGGCACAGTTGGTGGTTACTTCCGCAAGAATTATCTCGCGATGGTTTCCTACTCAGAACAGGAAGAAGACAACGAATAAAATACTATGATTCAAGCTGACACCGCAGAGCCGTTTATCCAAATCGGGTGGCTTCCTTTTTTGCTTCGGTATTGGCCTGTGCTCTGCGTTGCGTTTGTGGTTTCAGTTATTGCCACACCACTCGTGCGTTTTGTCGCTCGGAAAACCGGTGTTGTCGATCATCCGGATGAAGCAAGAAAGATGCATAAGAAACCAATTGCTTACTTGGGCGGTGTTGCGGTGTTTGTTGCGGTGTTTGCCGGTGTTCTAGCGAGTTATTTTGCAGTTGACAGTTCACCAGTGTTTCAGCCATTCCCCGTTGTTGTTTTAGTTGGCATGTGTGCAATTGGATTGACTGGTCTTGCCGATGATATTTTTGAGTATTTCGATCCGTGGTGGAAGGTTGCAGGTCAACTGGTTGCTGCTGCCGCCATGGCGCAACAAGGGGTGGGGACTAGAGTAGCAGAAGGATTTATGCGGGGGGTACTCGGTGTTTCAGAATCAGTTTGTAATTATCCACTTGTTGAATCCGGTGCGTTGATGCCGGATCCGATTACATTGACAATGATCACTGGTGTCATCATTATTGTCATTTTTGTTTTGGGTGCCTGCAACGCAGCAAATTTGCTTGATGGTTTAGATGGATTACTTTCTGGAACTGTCGCTATTACTTGTGTGGGATTGATTGCAATCAGTGTTTTAGTTGCAATGCATATGTCGCAAGATGATCTTGTTAATATTGCAAAACGGCTACCAAATAATGAATTTTTATCTAATCGAGGTGATGCCATCACACTTGTAAATGCGAACATTGTGCTTGGATTTGCAGTTCTAGGCGCAGTGCTTGGCTTTTTAATATACAACTTTAATCCTGCGTCTATTTTTCTTGGAGATGCGGGAAGTTTATTGCTCGGATATTTGTGTATCGTGATGGTGCTCATGCTTGGCGAAAGGGGGCAAACGTATTTAGTGGTTGCTGGGTTGATTGTGTTTGCTCTTCCAATTCTAGACACTCTGCTTGCAATAATCCGCAGAAAGATGGCTGGAAAACCAATGTCCGAACCTGACTCCAATCATATTCATCACATCATTAAGCGGAAATTAGGTAGCGTAAAGGTGACTGTTCTCTCGCTTTATGGGATTTCTGTAATTTTCTGTTTGCTTGGAGTTACACTTGCGTATGCGCATCTCACTGCAGCAATTCGAGCTTGGGCTATTTATCTTGCTGCGGTAATTATTTTTGGTGGAATAAGTTTGCTTGCATTGGGCGCTGCTAGGCGGCATGAATCAACATGAAAAACGGATCAACAAAAGTGTTGTTTGTATGTATGGGAAATATTTGCAGATCGCCTGCAGCAGAATGTTTTTTTAGGGATGCAATAGAAACGATGGGGCATGGGCATGCTTTTGAAATAGATTCTGCAGGAACAGGTGGATGGCATGTTGGAGCAAAGCCGGACAGGCGAATGCGAATAGCAGCAAAAAAACAGGGCCTTGTGATTTCAGGGAGTGCAAGGCAAATTGCTGTTGGGGATTTTTCTATCTTTGACTGGATTTTTTGCATGGACCAAGACAATCTTGATGATGTGCTGGGCATGGGAGCAAAACCAGAAATAACTAAAATGTTATTGCCTTATATTGAACACGCCACACTGAATGAAGTACCAGACCCCTATTATGGTGGGGAAGATGGGTTTGAACACGTGGTCTCTCTAATTCATGATGCAACAAAGCAATTAGCGCTGAAACTTTGCGCATAAATTGATAAAATGCGGTGATGTCAAACCAAACTATGGAATGTGCGCAATATGATTGTGCGAGCAATGCTCCATCAGCAGTTATTCTTCTTGCGGATTCATTTCGCGACCAGGGACTAGATGCACTTGGAGAGTGCGGGTGCGAAATTGTGTTGGACCCATCATTGAAAGAGGACACATTGGTTGAAGCGATTGCAGCAACGAATCCAGACGTTCTTGTCGTTCGTTCTACAAAAGTCACCTCCGAAATGATGGATGCTTCTGAGCGCCTCAGTGTTATTGTCCGTGCGGGGGCTGGATATGACACCATAGATGTTGCAGCAGCCTCAAAACGCGGCGTCTTTGTTGCAAATTGCCCAAATAAAAACTCCATTGCCGTTGCGGAACTTGCGTGGTCACTCATTTTGTCTTGCGATCGAAAAGTTCCAGATCAAGTCGCTGATTTGCGAAATGGCTCTTGGAATAAAAAAGAGTATTCCAAGGCAAAGGGCTTGCATGGCCGAACACTTGGCGTTGTTGGTCTTGGTGGTATTGGAAAAGAAGTGATTAGACGCGGGAGAGCATTCGGGATGAATATTATTGCGTGGTCGAGATCGCTCACCGATGAGATTGCTGCTGAATTAGGAATCAATAGATGTGACAGTTTGCTCAATTTGGCAAAAATGTCAGATGTAATCTCTATTCACCTTGCTTCAACGCCAGAAACGGAGCATATCATCGACGCCACATTTCTGGATGCGATGCAAAATGGTGCCATGCTTATTAACACAAGTCGAGGCAAGGTCATTGATGAACAGGCGCTTGTAAAAACTGCACGCGAAAAAAATCTTTGCGTTGGACTCGATGTGTATCAAAATGAACCCTCGTCCGGAAATGCTGAGTTTTCTCCTGAGATCGTGAAGCAGACATTTGTGTATGGAACACACCATGTTGGTGCCTCAACGGAACAAGCGCAAGATGCAATTGCAATGGAGGCAGTTCGAATTATTAAAACGTACATAAAGAGTGGCGAAGTTCCAAACTGTGTGAACAGAGCAAAGTTCACACCGGCGCAAGCAATGTTATCTATTCGACATTTAAATTTACCTGGAGTGCTAGCGCATATATTTGAATCAATTAGCCACACCGGTATCAATGTGGAAGAGATGGAAAATATAATCTACGAAGGCGCAGAGGCAGCATGTGCAAGAATACAACTTGGCGAAATGCCAACAGCAGAACAAATTGAAAAAATACGCGACAACGACAACGTGTTGTCTGTCGCAGTTTCAACTATCAACACATAAAGTAATACTATGACTACAACCACTACCGACCGTATTCTTAACTTCTCTGCAGGACCAGCAACATTGCCAGAACCAGTGCTACAGCAAGCCCAGGGTGACCTTTGGAACATTGCAGGAAGTGGAATTGGAATTTGCGAACACAGCCACCGCGGTCCAGTGTTTGATAGAGTTATAGATGAAGCGGTTGCTGATTGTAGAACAGTCGGCAATATTCCAGATGATTTTGAAGTTCTCTTTATGCAAGGCGGCGCAACGCTTCAATTTGCAATGCTTGCGATGAATTTTTTAGGTGAGGATGAAACTGCGAATTACCTTGATACTGGAGTGTGGACTAGCAAAGCAATTAAAGAAGCAAAAAAAATAGGCAACGTGCATCTTGCATTTGATGGTTCGCAATGCAATTACGACCATTGCCCCTCAGAGGACGAAATTCAAGCGATTGATCGTGCGGCATATATGCATTACTGCACAAACAATACTATTTATGGAACGAGATTTGCGAGTGTTCCAACGAGCGATGCTCCAGTTATATGCGACATGAGTTCGGATATTTTCTCTCGATCAATTGATTGGTCAAAGTTTGGCATGGTCTATGCTGGCGCACAAAAAAATCTTGGTCCATCGGGTACGGTGCTTGTTATTATCCGAAAGACGATGCTTGAACAATGTTCCGACACCTTGCCTCTTATGTTGAATTACAAAGCAATCGCAGCTAAAAACTCTTGTTTAAACACTCCACCAACATTTGGTATCTATTTGATGGGGCAGGTGTTCAAGTGGATTTTGGCAGAAGGCGGCTTGCAAGAAATAGAAGACCGAAACGAACGCAAGGCGGGGATGATTTATCATGCGCTTGATTCAAACAGCAATTTTTACACAACGTTTGCACGCGAATGTTGCCGGTCTCGAATGAACATTTCGTTCAAAACGAAAACCCCAGAGCTCGATGCTTTGTTCCTTGAAGAATCAGCAAAACAGGGTATGTCTGGACTGAAGGGGCATCGCAATCTCGGTGGTTTGCGAGCATCTGTATACAACGCATTTCCAGAAGAGGGCTGTGCACGGTTTGCCGAGTTTCTAGAAACGTTCGCAGCGAATCATTAACTCAGTTCGTGTACAAACAGCCCGCTGCGCAACTTGGGTTCAAACCAAGTTGATTTTGGTGGCATGACGAGGTCTGCATCTGCGACATCGAGCAATTGCTCGATGGTTGTGTGATACATCGAGAATGCGATGGCCACATTGCCCTCATCGACTCGTTTTTCCAACTCTTCTGTCCCTCGGATGCCGCCCACGAAATCGATGCGCGTATCACTTCGTGGATCACCAATCCCAAGCAGGGGTGATAGCACACGTTTTTGAAGCAAGTCAACATCAAGTGACGCAATTGGATCGGTAGTGTCGATGTCTTTGAACTCAAATTGAAACCAGCCGTAATCTTTGCCAAGGTAGATGCAGCATGAGC
Source organism: uncultured Isosphaeraceae bacterium (assembly GCA_964489535.1). GTDB lineage: Bacteria > Planctomycetota > Phycisphaerae > Phycisphaerales > SM1A02. The sequence goes on along the minus strand of CAZAZD010000005.1, from coordinate 12,862 downwards.
CAGAGGAACTTGGGGAAGGTGTTTCTGTCTTCGTGATGGACCCAACTTCTTCAAGTTTTGCAAGGAACTCTTCTGGAGTGTTTCCGTGAAGGTCAAACACAACGCGGTTGTAGGGCAAAACATGCAATTGGTCAGCGGGAAAAAGAACCGTAAGGAACCAGTTGTATTCTTCGGTGCCATCGTGGTTTGGATTTTGCTTTTGTAATGCAACAGCCGCTCGGGCTGCGCTGGCACTACGGTGGTGGCCATCTGCAACATAGGCAAGATGTATCTCCTCGCACGCTTTTAACAGATCATCTTGGTTTTTTACCCGCCAGCCAGTGTGCATAACACCATCGTCAGCAACGAAATGAAAGAGCGGTCGTTTGTTCATTTCATCATCGACTAGGACGTCAATGGTTCTGTTGCCGCGATACGTAAGGAATACTGGACCAGAGTTTGCGTGGATTCCGAGAACATGGTTTGTTCGGTCGTCTTCTTTGACTTGTCGAGTTTTCTCATGTTTTCTGATGAGATTGTTGTTGTAGTCGTCAACGTGGCAGCATGCGACGAGCCCAACTTGGTCATGGTCTCCCATGCGCTGTCTATATAAGTAGAGCGAAGGCTCCTTGTCTTTTACTAACGCACCAATTTCGCAAAGCCGTTCATAGTTATTTTTTGCCTTGGTGTACACAGCCTCATCGTAGGGGGATGTATCTGGGTCTAAGTCAATTTCTGACCTGACGACGTGGATGAAACTATCTTCGTTTTCTTGACCAATTTTCCTTGCCTCTTCGCGATTGACAACGTCATATGGCACTGAAGCAACTCGAGTTGCTTCTGAAGTCGTTGGATGAACAGCATGAAACGGCCTAATACGTAGTGTTGACATGTGGGGAGTGTACCTAATTGAGAAGATAGGAAAGGAAGTTGGGTTATCCACGCTTCTCTTGTTTGCTTCAATGAAACAGTTTATTTTAGCCCCGCTTTTCCACCGATGATTGATAAGCAGCAACGCCCTTGGCCATCAGGAAGAGCATGGCTCAGGAAAAAATTGTTGCAATCCCGCCGCTAGGATGGCAGCAGGAACCCCGAGGTTCGAAATCGCCGTGATTTCGATCAAGTCACCCAAGCCCCGCAATCCATGTCTGATTGCTTACAAAGGGAACAAACGTATGAACACACTCACCACAACAAACACAAACATCATTCGACGTGGATTTACACTGATTGAAATCCTGATTGTGGTCGTCATTCTTGGCATTCTGGCTGCAGTCGTAGTACCGCAATTTACCAATGCCGCAGATGATGCAAATGACGCAGCAATTCGCAGTCAATTGCAAACACTTCGAGGGCAAATTGAGCTTTATCGAGCACAAAATTCAGGGGATCCGGACCTGCTTGGTACTGGATGGACTGACATGATTGATGGCGATTACTTGATGGGTTCACCAAGTAATCCACTTTCCTCATCCTCAACAGTAGCCGCTGCAGCCGCTTCAGGCGTTGGCTGGGTTTGGCGCGATAAGAGTGCAACAAATACCACAAAATGTCTTTACGGTGTCGCCGCGGACGGTACCGAGTTCTCAGAATAAGTAATCAATTCCCTACCACCTCGGGCAGTTACTACCCCACAAGCGGGGCAGATGATGGAGGTCATCTGCCCCGCTATGTTTGTACCAAAACAATTCCTCCGAGGAATTAATTTGATTCGACCTTCGTCTCAGAGGAGATGGTGTGGTCCGATAACGTGAAGTGGACGGTTCAGTGAGCGAGAAATCGGGGGATGGGCTTGTGTTGGGTAGGAAATCGCCCGATGCAAGCCATTGACCCGCTTTGGGTTAAGTAAAGAATGATGAAGAATAATGCCACATCACAATTATCTGTTCGCCGACGAGGATGGACGTATGTCGAGTTGCTCACCACGATTACCGTTCTTGCAATAGCAGCAATTGTGCTCGTTCCTCAAGCAAGTTCTGGTGCCTCTGCATCAGGACAGTCAGCAACTCGGCTCGCGGTTACGGACATACTCGCAGCACAAATGGACGCAGTTGCGAATCAAGAGTTTCGTCGTATTCATTTTTTTTCAGATGGATGCGGTTGGTGTGTTGAAGTTCTCAACAGTAGTCAACTTTCTACACCGTACAATTCCGCAACCGCACTGTACGCAGATGACGAATCTGAATCACAGGGGCACGGTCAAACAACATACATCGATTTCAATCAAGACAATCGTTTTAAGAACTTGTCCATCGATTCGGCACTTTTTGATGGTGCGAACACAGGTGTCATTTTTGATCAAACTGGAGGGATCATTGCGCCAGACGGTTCGCCGAGTACCGGTGGAAGTTTTGAAGTGCACAGTGGCGAGCACGCATGGCAAGTGCAACTTGCGCCATTTACAGGAAAAGTAACAGTAACAAAAGTTGGTTCTCCTTAAGATGTTTTCAAAAAAGAAAAACACAAAAGGTCAAATTGGCATCGCATTTCACGATGGCGGTGTAACTATTGGTCAATGTTCTTGGAAAAATGGTGGTTACCAACATCCTATTGTAAAACGAATAGATGTTAACCCTCGGGATCTTACTGCAGGATGTTGGCAAACACACATCAATCAAACTGGAATGACGGGTTCAGATTGTGTGCTATCTCTTCCGCCATCAATTGCCCATCACCAAGTGTTGCAACTTCCAAACATGAGCGAAGAAGAACTCAAAGAGGCCGCCGCTTGGGAACTGGTTGATCGTCTTGGAGTAGAACGCTCAACCCTGCAACTTGATGCGATTCCTGTTGGAACTGGTGGCGATGTACTTGCTATTGCAATCGACCATCAAGTACTCTCTGGTTTACTAGATCCACTGTATGCATCGGGACTTCGGCCAACCGCCATTGAACCGTATTGTGTTTCCGTTGCTCGAACATTAAGCATGTTGCACAGACGCCAAAGCGATCAATCTACCGTTCGGTCTGTGCTGGATTTTGGTTTGTACGACTCTTCGTTTATGGTTCTTGCTGGAGATGTATTAGTTTTTTATAAGCACCTTGAACACTGCGGATCGAATTTAATTGAAGCAATCGCATCGCATACAGACGTAACAATAGAGCAAGCAAAACGAATGCTCATGGTTTCTCAAAATGAGCCAGTAGATTTAGATATCAGCAAAGCTGTTCGAGATGCAACACGTGCAACACACGAAGCGATTGCAACGGACGTTATGAAATGCACTCGACATTACGGCGTGACAAATCGAGGGCCACTTTCTACACACTTAATTGTGACTGGAAACTCTGGATGGAATACACATTTAGCAAATGTGCTCAAGGCATCGTGTAGCCAAGAGGTTGTTTCGGACAGGGATGTTCCCCATATCCAAGCATTGCCTAGTGGGGTTATCCACTCCAATGGCTGGCATGTTGCACTTGGTGCAAGTTTAGTAAGCATGCAACAGCAAAGACGCCGAAGCGACAGCGACATCGTAATAAAGGATGCAGCATGAATTTATTGCCTGATCAATATATTGAGCGAAGCAAAAACAAAGCAAGAAGCAACCGTGTTGCAGTTGCCATAATAATTACACTTTGCGCAGTTGCAGCAGTTGCAACACACTCGCGGCTCTCTATGAACGCAGCTGTGGAGCATCTCATCGTTATGCAAACTCGAGCAAACAGTGCGCTTGAACTTGAAATCGATGCTTCTTCGCTGGAGTTGAAAAAGGCACGCCTTGAATCTTTTATTGATAGATATGACAAAGAGAAGATTACATTTGCAATGGGAGATATTGTGTCTACCATTACAAATATGCTTCCAGAGTCAATGACTCTAGAAGATATATCTCTTGATATTGTGCAAACAGAAGACGGGAAAGGGATAAGTGGCCGCCTTGCTGGTTTCGCGGCAACAGACGAAATGATTGCGTCACTTGTTTCAACACTGCAAACGCAAGCACCGTTCGGATCAGTGTCCATGGACTACAGCAAGTCGCGTACTGTTCGAGGAATGCGTGCACGTGAATTCAGAGTGAGTTTTCTTATCGATTTAGAAAGTCAATGGGAAGTTTCCCGCTTGATTGTCGTTGGAGGTGAAGAATGACTGCATCACGTGAGCGTTGGCTGTTGTTTGGCGCGTTTGTATTAACGGTATTGTTTGTTTGTTTCTTTATAGTTCCAAACTATCAAAACGTTACAAACGCATCTTCTAGTGCGCTTGAATTGGAAAATAGAATTACGCAACTTGAACGCCGCCAAGTTGAAGTTCAAAAAATGCACCAAGATTTTCTTGCCCTTGAAAAGCAAGCAGAATCAGAGTGCAAGCGTGTTTTAACTTCTCCAGATACAGCACAAATAGTGAAGGCACTGTCGCTGGAGGTTGACGGGCAATACGTACTTGATCAAAGTTTTACCGCAGGAGCTTCTTCGTCAAAACAAGAGCAAGGTGGAGGATTCTCAATCCAGCCACTTGCGGTAACACTACACGCAGATTTTGATTCTATTTTTTCAGTCATACATAATGTCGAATCAATGAACAGGTTTATTCGTGTTTCATCGTTACGAATCACGTCAAAAGACATTGAAAACAATGGCGACCTGCCAGTACTTGAAGCAGCGATAGGGTTGCACGCTATGTACGACAGTGGGAGTGCACAGAAATGAATAAAAAAATGAGATTAACTTGGCAACGCTTAACAGCGGACCGAAGACGTTTTGGTTTGTTTTGCACGCTTTTGTTTGTTGGATTGCTCCTTTGGGCAAGGATTATTGTTATCGCGAGACCGCCGCGAACAGCTGTCGCAGATCCGGTTATAGAGGCATCGGTTCAAGTACTTGCAACTACCGATAAAATCTCAGTCCCTGTTTTTTTGGAAACAGAGCCAGCGAAGAATCCCTTCACGATCAATTGGAATGCATTCCCAACCGAATACAAAGTGACCGATAATAATAAGCCACATTATCTAGATTCAACAATCAAGGCAGAACAAGAGATAATTGCTGGCTTAACACTTGAAGGAATCATGGGCAAAGTGGTCATGATCAATGGTCGAGTTATCCAAAAGGGCGATATTGTGGTTGTGCAGGATGTGCCGGATGCACTGCGGCTAACGGATGTATTAGGGCGTTCAGTCATCATTTCGGCTGGAGACCGCCGATATGAACTCACGATAGCGTCCCCTCACCGCTGATGGGTTGTGGGTGCGCGTATGGAGACGCACCCGTGAAAAAAACACTCACTGCATTATTATTTTCTCTTCTTTTTCTGACACCACTATCTGTCGCACAAGAGGCAAGCGAAGAGGTTGTGATGGACGAGTTTGGTACTGTTGACCTTGTTGTCAATGAAACCGAAGTCGTGCAAGTACTTGAAATGCTGGCGATTCAAAGCCGTAAAAACATTATTGCATCAAACAATGTGACGGGAGCAGTTTCAGCAAACTTGTACGACGTAACGTTTAACGAAGCGCTCGATGCGGTGCTTCGCGTCAATGGCTTCGGTTACATTGAAGAAGGAAACTTTGTGTATGTCTATACACTTGAAGAATTGGACACGATTGAAAAAGCAAGACGTAAAACCGAGAGTCGCATTTACGAGTTGCAATATTTATCAGCAGCAGACGCAGATGAATTTGTAAAACCGCTTCTTTCTGAAAATGGCAAAGCGGCATTTCGAGGGGATGTTGAAGCAGGGTATCAACCATCTCTCACTGATGGAGGTGGAGATAGTTACGCGTGGGCAAGTAAACTTGTTATTAATGATTACCCAGAAAACTTAGAGACAATCGCATTATTGCTGACCGAATTAGATACTCCGCCAGCACAGGTGGTTGTAGAAGCAACAATTGTCCAAACGAAAGTCACCGAAGACAATGAATTTGGTGTGGATTTTACTGCCCTTTCAAATATTCAAATCGGAGGAATTGCGGGTGGTCCGCTATCGGCTGCACAAAGTGTAATCTCTGGCACTTTTGGTGATACAAACATAGAAGCGGTTACTTCAGGAGTAGGCGCAACGGATTCTTCATCTTTTTCAGGTGGATTAAAGGCGGGGATAATTAAAGATCATGTTGGCGCATTCCTGAAAGTACTTGACCAAGTGGTTGACACGACTGTAATGGCCCGCCCAAGAATTACTTGCTTGAACCGTCAACGTGCCGAGGTTCTCATAGGCACGAGAGTTGGCTATCTTTCAAGTACACAAACGGATACGAGCACAACGCAAACGGTTGAATTTTTAGATACTGGTATTCAATTAGTATTCAGACCCTTCATTTCACCCGATGGCATGATTCGGATGGAGTTGCATCCAAACGTATCGAGTGCAACGTTGCGTACAGACGCAGGACAATCGATTCCAGATGAAATCACCCAACAGATAATGACGAACGTTCGCTGTCGTGATGGCGAAACAATTATTCTTGGTGGACTATTTAGAGAATCTACAACAATAGGTCGCAACCAAGTTCCGTTTCTTGGCGACATCCCGCTCCTTGGAGCGGCGTTTCGTGGACAAGATGACCAAGTTGAAAAGGAAGAAATTATATTTCTCTTGACTCCATCCATTATTCCTGACGAACGTCTTTGGGAAGCAGGCAGAGATTCGCTAGATATTGTTGAATCAGTTCGCGTTGGTGCTCGTGCGGGATTATTGCCTTTTAGCAAAGATCAAATTACTGCAAATTACAATCGAGATGCGCTGAATGCGTACCGTATTGGTGATTTGGACAAGGCGCTGTACTGGTCTAATCTGTCACTTCGCAATACAACTGAGCAACCAGAAATGATTCGATTGCGGGAAAGAATAACGAATGAACAAGAATCAGTGTGGGAGCGTGATTTGATTCGCAAACTCCTGCATCGAGAAGCGCAAACAGCACAAATGAGTGCAGAGGTAGTTCAATGAATCGTTTTGCAGTCATGGTTGGATTGTGTATTCTCGCGGGTTGTGCTGGACCGACAAAGCAAGGAAAAATAGCACGTGCGAACGCCCACCAAAGAATGGACGTAGTAAATGCAGACCTAGCAGCACAACAAGCAATGCAACAATTTGAAGTCGGGCAACTTAAAGCAGCGCTTGAAACTATCGATGCAGCGATTGCGAGGTATGAAGAAAATGCGAAATACCACTTGCTTCGAGGAAGAGTCTTAATCGAACAGCATCGGTTAGACGCAGCGAGTAAATCGCTTGCTCGGTCTATAGAACTAGACTCTAAAGTTGCAGAGTCACATTATTTTCTTGGTGTGTTGCACCAGCGATGGTCAGAAGATGTGCCAGCATTAGCGTGTTACAAGAAAGCAATGGAGTGCAATCCAACTCATCCACAATTCTTACTTGCTGCTGCTGAGTCGCACGCTGCACTCGGACAACTTGATGAAGGAATAGAACTTCTGAGCACCGCAGGAAAAGAGTTTCAGCACCAACCCGCAGTTACTGCATTGCTCGGGCACATTCATTTGCGAAAAGGTAATCCAAAAGAGGCATCGAAATTTATATCGGATTCAAGATTGCTCGGTAATGATGATGCTGAAGTCTTGACGTTACTTGCAACGGCGCAGTTCAATGCTGGCGAGTATGCAAAATGTTTGTACACCATTGCCCAGCTTCAAGAAACAAGCGAGTTGTCGTACACGTTCCAGCGGTTAAAGGGAAAATGTCTCTCGGCAACGGGTCGGCAAATTCAGGGTAGAGATATCTGCTTGAGAGTAACAAGACAAACGCCAGATGACGCGGGCGCGTGGGTTGACCTTGGATTCATCGCGTGGGAGATGGGCGACTATGATCGAGTTGCTCTGTGTGGCAAGAAAATAAACGAGTTAGCACCCGAATTTGCAGAGGGCCCTCTGTTTGAAGGGATTGTTGCTCTGCGCTCTGGAGACGCTGTTCGAGGAGAGCAATTGTTTGCAAAAGCACAGTCCGATAACACCATTGAGGGCTTGGATTTACTTCTTCAATCGTATACAAAAAGCGCAAAATTGCGCGTAGAAAGTCTAATTACACAGAATATGACGACATATTCGGTCGAAGGTGATGCTGAGCAACACCCCGTTGGACTGGTTGAGGGAAGCCAGCCAATTGTGGGTGTCACTCAAGATTCCCCTCTTGCCCCTTAGACGCGTACGTCAACTTGGGTAGGAACAACCCAAGGTGCCGCGTGTTTACAGACCCAATTTCAATTTCAATTCTAACCGTAACAACCGTCGTAGCAGTGGTTGCGGTTTTCATTGCATTGAAATGGAAGGCACGTGAGTCCGCAGCGGTTGCAGCAATGTACCTTGCGAACCAAGAAGCAGAAGAAGCAAATGGCGCGCTCGACTCTGCAAAAATCCATACATGCATTGACCGCACGCACCGCCGTCAAGTTGAAGCAGTGTTTGATGTCTTGCGTGATGCCGTCATAGTTGTTGATGCACACGGTGAAGTACTGCATGTAAATAAAATTGCCTCTGGGCTGCTATCCGTTTCAACGAACGAAGCTACTGGAAAACCACTTACAGAAGTCATAGCCGATCACCAGCTCGCTGCAACAATTTCTCATGCACGCAGTGGTCTTTCAAAAGAAGGACGACTTTACGAACAAGAAATTAAGAATGGCGACGAAACGGTTTCGTACGAAGTGCATTTGCAATCAGTTGGTCATAAAGATGAAGCGATGCATGCAGTTGTTACCGTTCTTCGCGACTTATCACGAGAGAGGGAGATTGCTCGACTTAAGAGTGACTTTGTTTCTAAAGCAAGTCACGAGTTACGTACTCCACTCTCTTCCATTGCGGCATATATCGAAATGCTTGTTGATGGCGATGCTCAGGATGAAGCAACTCGGCAAGATTTTTATAGTGTGATTACAACTGAAACGCAGCGGCTTCAGCGAATGATTGACAATCTCTTGAACATAAGCCAAATCGAAGCTGGCTTGATGCATATTGACCGAACATCGGTGGACTTTGCCGAGATTGTTCAACGTGCTGTGACAAACATGAAGCCACAAGCAAATGAAAAGAAACTTGAGATTCAATCGCAGATAGCAGATGTCGATTTATCTGTTGTGGCCGACGGCGACATGCTTTATCAAGTCATTGTTAACTTGCTTTCGAACGCAATTAAGTACACGCCAGAAGGTGGTCGTATCACAATTGCAGCAGACACCGACAATTTGACACGCAGTTTGCACTTCTCGGTGTCGGACACTGGTCTTGGAATTGCCCCAGACCAAACCGGTAAAGTGTTTGATAAGTTCTTTAGAATTGAGAATTACCGACATGTTGCCAAAGGTACTGGGCTTGGCTTAAATCTTTGCCAACACATTATTGAAACACTCCACAGTGGGCAAATTGGTTTGGAATCAACATTGGGCATGGGGTCAAAGTTTTGGTTTTCTATTCCAGCAGAGCGAGGTCAACGAAAGGCAGCATGACACAGAAGCACTCTATTTTAATTGTTGACGATGAAGCACACATTTTGCAAGTCCTCTCACTGAAGTTGCGTAACTGTGGCTACGATATTGCAACTGCAGTTGATGGCGAAGATGCGTTGCATCAAGTAAAAATGAACCCTCCCGATCTTGTGATTACAGATGTGCAAATGCCATACATGAATGGTCTTGAGTTCGCGCTTGCACTATCAAAAGACTCTGCAACATCGCATATACCAGTAGTTGTGCTTACTGCGCGTGGTCATACCCTTGAGGCAAGCGACACAGAAATACCAAATGTTCGCAAAGTATTAAGCAAGCCATTTAGTCCTCGTGGGATTTCTGAATTATGTGCACAATTGCTCTCGTCAGTTCAGGGCGCAAGTGCAGAAAAGCGAGATGCTGCGTGAATATTAACAACTTTACATCAATAATCCGTGACACTTCTTCGCCACTTGCGAAGTTGGTCCATGATGCTGGTATGACGATGTTGTTTTGTGACGAAACGGGAAAACTTACCACAACAGACCGAAGCGATTGGCTCGTTGATTTGCTTACAGCGTCTCCACTCGTGCGTCTTGCTGTTAGTTCAAACTTTGCCACCTGGGACAGCCAAGGTTCGCTACAACCAGCGGAGGCATTTCAAGGCCTTTGGTTGGTTCCAGTACGAAAAGAGAATCGGCGAGATGGTGGTTTTGCTATCGGTGTGATAATTACCGATGGGCTGTGCACAAGCGAATATTTACACGCGCTCTGTCAAGCAAGCGGCGCGGACACAACAGTTGTTCGTGATATGTTGCATTCACTTTCTCCAGTTGCAACTCAGGATGTTCAAAGAATTGCATCGATGTTCCAATTTGCGTGGAATGCACAGGCATCAAGCAACACGAATCAAAACACAATGGATGCAGTTGGTCAAGAACTTGCTGATTCGTACGAAGAAATAAATTTGTTGTACACCATTACAGGAAGTATGAATTCGGTGAATCATCCAAAGCGATTTGTTGAACTTGCATGCAACGAACTGTTACAAACATTGCCCTACGAATGGATTGGCGTGCAACTTCGCATAGGTGATCGTCTTCCGAGAATTGGGAGCGAATTAGTTTTTGCTGGTAGTGCACCAACCAACGCATCGGACGTTGTTCGTTCGGTCACAAACGATATCGAAGCGGCGCCAATCGTTTCTCATGGCGATGATTCTGTTGCAAACCGCTTGGGACTGGCAACGATTATTGAACCAATTGTGAGCGATGGAAACGTTATTGGAGTCCTCGTCGCAGCAAATAAGCAGGGGAATGACTCAGAAGCATCCTCTGTAGACATTAAATTGTTGTCTGCAACGGCGTCACAACTCGCTATTTTCCTTGAAAACGCACTTTTATATGAAGATTTAAGCGCAACGTTTTTTGGAACGCTTGAAGCGTTAACTGCTTCCATTGATGCGAAAGATAAGTACACCTGTGGTCATTCTCAAAGGGTGGCATTATTAACTTCACAACTCGCAGAAAAAGCGGGCTTGAACGCTGATCAAGTCGACCGATTCCGAATCGCTGGGCTTGTGCACGACATAGGCAAGATTGGAGTTCCTGAGCATGTACTTACAAAGAAGGGCGGCTTGACGAAGGATGAGTTTGCAGAAATTCAAAAGCATCCTGAAATCGGCGCGAAAATACTTAAAGACATTCCGCAAATGGAAGACATTCTTGGCGGCGTTTTGCACCACCACGAGAAGTATTCTGGTGGCGGTTACCCATACGGTATCGCTGGAAACGATATTCCACTTGTTGCGCGAATGATTTCTCTTGCAGATACATTTGATGCGATGTCGTCAAGCCGTACGTATCGCAATGCGATGAATCGCAATGCCGTGCTTGATGAGATGAGGCGCGTTGTCGGCTCGCAGTTTGATCCCGAGCTCGCAGAACTCTTTTTTGAACTTGATTTTTCAAACTGGGAACAACTCATGGTTGATCATCAGACAGGTCGCCCTTCATTGGACCCTGCCCTCAATGAAAGTCGTCCTATAACTGGCGAAAGGAAAGCGGCATGAACATTACAGCAGAATCACATCGTGCAGCAACGGTAATCTGCATTACAGGCGATTTAACCACGGATGACAGCGATCGTTTTCAACGTGATGTCCGAGAAAAGGTAGAAAAATTCAGCACGAACGTCATTCTTGATTGCTCGTCCTTGGGGTTAATTGACTCGATTGGTCTTGAGTCGCTTCTTTGGCTGTCCGATGAACTGAGTAGAGCCGGAAACAAACTTCGATTTGCTTCCGTTCCAAGCTCGGTGGATCGCATTTTTGAATTGACACGCTTGAATCGCATATTTAGCACCCACGAATCAGTAGAACAAGCAGCACGGAGTTTTACATAAACAAAGAATGAACCCCCAACAAGATAATCAAACCTCCGCGATTTCTGCCCAAGCACCACTTGGTCAATTGTTGTTGCGTCGTGGAGTTTTGTCGCAAGAGCAACTTGATTGTGCACTGGAACAACAACGGAAATGCGATGAACGCAAGTTGATTGGCGAAGTGCTTGTTGAAATGGGTTTGGCTGATGATAAAATCGTTCTTGAAACGCTTGCGCAGGCGTACGGTATCCCATTTGCTTCTGACACTGCACGGCTCGCTGACCCAAAAGTTATCGAAGTATTACCTCGTGAGTTTCTTGAAGAGCACGGTGTCCTTCCGATGTTCCTTGTTCGCGGTGTCTTGACTGTTGCGGTGAGCGAACCAGCAAACTTATACCTTCTTGAAGAAATTGAGCGGCGCACCGGACACCGCACACAAATTGTTGCAGCAACCGCTGATGACATTGAAGCAGCACACAAGTCCTACCTTCCAGCGGCAAACGTATTTGTTATTGATGAGATTTACGAAGATATTGACGAGCACGACTTTGCAGTCATTGAACAAGACGCGACCGAACTTGCAGATCTTGAAGAAGATGCAGGGCACGGACCAGTTGTCAAACTTGTAAACTTTTTGATTTACTCCGCGGTGCAAGAAGGCGCTTCGGATATTCACATTGAACCAGACGATCATTCGCTTCGCGTTCGGTATCGAGTTGACGGAAAACTCTACGAAAAAATTCAACCGCCATACAAAATGCAACAAGCAATTGCAAGCCGCATCAAGATTATGGCGAACCTCGATATTTCAGAACGTCGCCTTCCGCAAGACGGTGACTTTAATGTCATGATGGATGGTCGTCCAATCGACTTGCGTGTTTCAACGATGCCAAGCAAGTACGGCGAAATAGTTGTCCTGCGTATCATTGATAGCAAAAACAATCGTCTATCGCTCGATAGTTTGGGCTTCAACGAACAAATGCTTGTTGATTGGAAAAACGTAGTTGAACAACCAAACGGCGTTGTGCTTGTGACGGGACCAACTGGCTCAGGTAAATCAACTACCCTCTACTCAGTTCTTTCACAACTAGACACAGATGAAATTAATGTTGCAACGATTG
>CAZAZD010000004.1:0-89849 GCA_964489535.1 uncultured Isosphaeraceae bacterium | reverse complement strand
TTTTCATGTGCTCTTGCCCCACCACCTATGTTTTTTCCCAGGGCGCCCGGCGCGGGGCCCCCGGACTCCAAGTGGAGCCTGACCCCATGGGGTCAGGCTCCAAGTACAATGTGGGAATGCGGAAGAGGACTGTTGCGCCGAGAGCGATTATGGTTGGATTGTTTGCGTTTTTTGGCGCATTTTTGCTGTACCCAATTTGGCTGACGGTGCAAGGTGGATTCGAGGGTCGAGATGGCGGTTTTACGCTGCATCATATTCTTACGGTTTTTAATGACCCAGTTCTGTTTGATGGTTTTTTGAACGCACTTGGCATCGCAGTTGGAACAACCCTCGTTTGTCTCATCATCGCCCTTCCACTTGCGACTCTTGCTGCGCGATACACGTTCCCTTTTAAAGGGGTTTTTTCCGCACTAGTTCTCGTGCCACTTATCCTTCCCCCTTTTGTAGGTGCGATTGGTCTGCACCACCTTCTTGGAAAGTACGGCGCAATCAATACCCTACTCGTGGACATGGGACTGTTTTCAGAAGGATACGATTTCATTGGCAACGGCGGATTTTGGGCAATCGTGTTTATTGAGGCGTTGCACCTGTATCCTATTTTGTACTTAAACGCGACTGCCGCGCTTGCAAACCTCGACCCAGCGCTTGAAGAAGCTGCAGAAAACATGGGCGCAACACCATGGCAACGATTCAGGCAAATTATCATGCCGTTGATTCGCCCTGGTCTATTTGCTGGCGCTACGATTGTATTCATCTGGTCGTTCACTGAACTTGGCACGCCGCTGATGTTTGATTACCAAGTAGTAACTCCAGTGCAAATATTTAACGGCATCAAAGAAATGAACACTTCGCAAGAACCATACGCGTTAACTGCGGTGATGTTGTTCGCGGCAATTCTGTTTTACCTTCTTGGGAAAATGGTGTTTGGCGGTAAAGCGTACGCAATGTATTCCAAAGCATCGGTGCAATCATCCCCCGAAAAACTCTCAAGTCTTCGCGGGTGGTTAGCAATGGGTGCATTTACCACGGTCATTGGTCTTGCTGTTTTACCACACATTTCTGTGTTATTTACATCGCTTGCCGTAGAGGGATCGTGGTACAAATCAGTCCTGCCCGAGAGTTGGACACTCGGTCACTTTGAAGGCGCACTCAGCCACGAACTTGCGGTTGGTTCCATTCGAAATAGTTTGTTGTATTCCACCCTCGCCGTTGTGATGGATTTGTTTATTGGCATTTTGATTGGATACATTATTGTCCGCACAAAAATAAAGGGACGATCTCTGCTTGATGCGTTCTCGATGCTGCCTCTCGCAGTTCCTGGTCTCGTCATGGCTTTTGGCTACGTCGCGATGACGTTGCGTTGGCCCTTTGGTGAGGGCGATCCACTTGCTGGTTGGATTGATGTGCTTGGCGCGAATCCAAATCCAACGCTCCTTCTTGTGATTGCATATGGCGTTCGCCGCCTTCCTTATATAGTTCGCTCTACTGTTGCAGGCCTTGAACAAACAAGCGGCGAACTTGAAGAGGCCGCGATGAACCTCGGCGCTGGGCGAGTTCGAGCAGTTCGTACTATTATTATTCCGCTCATCATGGCGAACCTTATCGCGGGTGGGCTCCTTGCATTTAGTTTCGCGATGTTAGAGGTTTCTGATTCGCTTATTTTGGCGCAAAGAGAATCCCACTATCCGATTACAAAAGCGATTTACACGCTCTTTGAACGCCTTGGTGATGGTCCCTATATTGCAAGCGCGATGGGGGTCTGGGGCATGGCCCTTTTGGCTGTCACTTTGATAGGCGCAAGCGTTCTCATGGGCAAGAAAATGGGTGCAATTTTCCGCGTTTGATTTCTCTGGAGAGGGGACAGGCTCATGGGGACAGTCCCCCTAAAAAAGGCACATTTTCGCTGTTCTCGGAGCAATATCCCTGTTTTCGTGGGGACAGGCCCAAGGGGACTGTCCCCCATTATTAAGGGGGTACTATAATGCTCGGTTCCCATGCCCTACACACTCACACCAATGGAAGAAGCGTACGACCTCGATATCGAGACGCTTGATGAACTACAGGATCGCGCAAAGTGCGAAGATCGATGGATTTTGAACTTCGGCCCCCAGCACCCCGCAACCCACACGACGCTTCGGCTCGTCCTTGAACTTGATGGCGAGCGTGTTGTCAATGCAACGCCCCACATCGGGTATTTGCACAGCGGTTTTGAAAAACTTGGCGAACATCAAAACTTTAACCAATACGTTTGCACTGTAAGTCGCATGGATTACGTGAGTCCAATTGTCAACGACATCGCTTGGCACCACGCAGTCGAAAAATTACTTGATATTGATTTAACACCACGATGCAAAGTTCTTCGGACTATTCTTTGCGAACTCGGGCGAATTCAAAACCATTTACTATGTGTTGGCGCTGCCGCTCTTGACCTTGGCGCGTTTACAGGGTTCTTGTACGGATTCAACGAGCGCGAACATGTTTACGACATCATGGATTATGTTTCCGGTCAACGATTCCATCCAGACTACACACGCGTTGGCGGTTTAAAGAACGACTTGCCTTGTGAAGCAACATTTCAAAAAATGGTGCACAACTTTATTGATGTGCGAATGCCAAAAGCAATCGGCGACATTGAAACCCTGTTGAACACAAACAGAATTTTTATCGATCGCGTTGAGGGCGTCGGCACAATTACAAAAGAAGAAGCAACTGCCTGGTCTTTGACTGGTCCACTTGCTCGCGCTTGCGGTGTAACTCGAGACCTTCGCAAAGACGAACCATATCTTTGTTACGCAGATAACTGGGATGGCCAAGGTGCAATAGCGGTAGAGTTTGATGTACCGATTGCAACAACCGGCGATTGCCTTGCTCGTTACCACGTCCGACTTGAAGAAATTAAACAATCGTGTCACATCATACGACAACTTATTGACAACATTCCCCAAGGACCACTTGATGTGCACCCAAGCGGTGGCGTAATAATGCCACCAAAACAAGAAGTATACGGTTCCATTCAGGGCACGATTCAACAGTTTGAAATGGTTATGCCAAACCGCGGTTTTGAGTCTCCTGTTGGTGAATGTTACGCAGCAATCGAGGGACCAAACGGCGAGTATGGTTTCTTTGTCGTCTCGGACGGCGGTCCAAATTCATGGCGAGTTGCACCAAGGCCCTGCTCGTTTATTAATTTTCAAACTTTTGCAAAAATGTTTGAGGGGCACCAACTTGCAGACCTCGTTGCCATTTTGGGATCGCTAAATATTATTGCTGCAGAGCTAGATCGGTAAGGAATACACATGGCCTGGATAGCAAAACAATCAGCAAACACAAAACTTGAAAAACGAGACGAGCCCTATTTGACCCCTGCGTTGATGGAAAAAATCACAGGGGGCATTATGCCTCGGTACGCAACTGGTCAAGGCGCGCTAATGACAACATTGCATGAAGTGCAACATACGTACGGGTACATTCCGTGGGAAGCCATGGTTGAAATTGCAAAGGTACTTGGAATAACTCCAGCACAAGTTGCAGATGTTGTTTCGTTTTATGAAGACTATTCAAGTGAACCACTTGGTAAAAACGTTGTTGGCGTTTGCCAATCTATTGCCTGCGAAGTGTGTGGGCATCAAGCACTTATTGACCACTTGAAGAATCGACTTGGTGTCGATGTGCATGAAACCTCAGCAGATGGCAAATTTACATTGCTTGGAATGGAATGCATCGGCTCGTGTGATAACGCTCCATGTGCTTTAGTTAATGGAAAACAATACAACAACCTTTCCATTTCGATGGTGGACGAACTTGTTGACAAACTGAGCGAAGAATCATGATGGCGACAAACGACAAAAAACCTTTGATGCGATGTCTTGGTGAATTTGTCGGGCACATTGTGCACGCAGTAAAAAAAGATTCAACAACCCGAGAAGTGAACCGAACCGTTGAAGAAAAAAAAGATGGCAACGTAACGTTGCGCCGAACCACTATAGACGAAATTGAAATCAGACAAGAAGAACAAAAAAATGACTGAAAGATTTCTCACAAGAAACATTCCTGCAAATCGCGCTGACCGTCATACGATTTCGTTTGACGAATATGTTGCAGCTGGCGGCTATTCCACACTGAAAAAAGCGCTGCTTATGTCACCAGAAGAAGTAGTGACCATTGTGAAGGACGCGGAACTTCGAGGTCGCGGCGGTGCAGGTTTTCCTTGCGGTTTGAAGTGGACCTTTTTGCCAGAACTAGACGGCAAGTCACGATATTTGTGCATTAACTGCGACGAAGCAGAGCCGGGAACATTTAAAGACCGACTGCTTGTGGACTTTGATCCACACTCGGTCATTGAGGGCATTGCGATTGCCTGTTATGCCTGTAACCTTGATACCGCGTACTTCTTTATGCGTGGTGAATGGGTCGAGCAAGCAAAAATAATGCAAAACGCTATTGACGAAGCATACACGAATGGAATATTTGGCTCACAGGGTTTGATGAATGGCGCATCTAGTTTTGCAGTTGAATGCACACTTCACCGCGGCGCTGGTGCATATATTTGCGGCGAAGAAACCGCACTTCTTGAAGCGGTCGAAGGCAAGCGCGGTTGGCCAAGAATAAAGCCACCGTTTCCTGCCGTGAGCGGTTTGTTTGGTCGTCCAACAATTATTAACAATGTTGAAACGCTTGCAGCCGTCAACCAAATCGTTGAACGTGGATCCGATTGGTGGCAATCACTTGGTTGCAAATCTTCTATTGGCGGACCGGCAAGTTACGGTGTAAAACTAATGGGTGTTTCTGGTCACGTCAACAACCCAGATGTATTTGAAGTAGAACTTGGTATTACGC
The DNA here is from genome assembly GCA_964489535.1 of uncultured Isosphaeraceae bacterium. Classification (GTDB taxonomy): domain Bacteria; phylum Planctomycetota; class Phycisphaerae; order Phycisphaerales; family SM1A02. Next base: position 85,013 of record CAZAZD010000004.1, on the reverse strand, counting down.
TTCGTACACTCGTTGACGAATACGCGGGCGGCATGCGCGATGGACGGAAGTTTAAGGGTGCAATTGCAGGTGGCGTGAGCATGGGTGTGCTTGGTCCGGACCAATTTGATGCCGAAATGGATTTTGATATTGGACCGAAGTACAGTGTGATGGGGCTTGGTACTGCTTGCCCAACTATCTTTGACGAGGACACTGATATGGTTGCGGTTGCACGAAACATTGCGCGGTTTTACAAAAACGAATCATGTGGACAGTGCACACCTTGTCGCGAAGGCGCTGACTGGATTTATAAACTGCTTTGTCGAATTGAATCGGGCGAAGGAACAATCAATGATCTTGATCAAGTAATAGAAGTTTCAAACTCAATGGGCATTATGCCAGGTACAACAATTTGCGGACTTTCTGATGGTAACAGTTGGGCGGCGCGAACTATTATTAATAAGTATAGAAGTGAGTTTGAAGCACGATGCAAGCCCTCTTTGGTTCCAATAACTCCAATTCCTGCTTCTTAATTTGTTTTTATGTGTATTGCTTGTATATTGCGTATAGAAATGGAAGAGTCAAACGAACAACTTGACCAACCTCCGCCGACAAACGTCACCATTTGCGGTGATGTCGATGTTGATTACACTTGGTTAGAAGAGCACACAATTGCTGTGTTGTGCTATTTGCAAAAAGAAAATTCAGAGGTTTCTGTGCGTGTGGTGAAAGATACAGAGATGTCAGCGTTGCATGTAAAACATTCAGGCGTAGAGGGAACAACCGACGTCCTAACTTTTGATCATGGAAGCAAGGAACATTCTTTGTACGCTGACATTGCAATTTGTGTTGATGTTGCAGAGCGGGAAGCAAAGAAAAGAAACCACGCGTTAAAAAATGAATTGCTGTTGTATATAGTGCACGGCATGTTGCACTGTTGTGGTTTTGATGATCATGAAGACTCTTCACACAAACTGATGCACGCGGAAGAGGATAAAATTCTTTCAGCAATTGGGGTGGGTTGCGTTTGGAGCACCGAATCATGATTGGAGCTGTATGGTTAATTCTTGTTCTTGCTGTTTTCTTTTGTACTTGGTTCGGAATTGTAGAACGTGCGATGATGATGACAACTCCACTTGTGTTGCGCCATGAATTGGAAATGAAAGGCAGGCCGGGGCGAGGACTTTGGATCGAAAAACACTATGAATGTGTTTTGCAATCCATAACTTTCATGAAGGTATTTTGGATTCTAATAATTTTGTATTGTTTCATATTGATGTTTGGTCCGCACCCCATCACATTGGACGCATTTATATTCGGTTCGGTTATTGGTTGGATAATTGTTTGGGTTTTCGCCTCTGTTATTGCTGGTTCGATTGCTAAAGCGGTGCCGGTTGGTTCGGTCACAAGGAGTTGGTTGGTAATAAAAATTGCTTCGATGTTAAACCCGCTGATTCGTTGGTCGATTGACGGAGTAAATGAGATTGTTCGGAGATTAACAGGAGCAAATTTAAAACAGAACGATGGGCTCAACCCCGTTGAAGAACAATTGCTTCGCTCCATCGAACATTCACAACGCGAGGGTGGCATTCCGGCAGAAGCAGCAGAGATGTTGGAAAATGTGGTTGACCTTGGCGATACTGATGTTGGTGAAATCATGACACCTCGAACAGACATCGAAGGTATTGAACTTACAAACGATATTTCAGAAATTAGAAAATTCGTATTAGAATCTGGCCGTTCGCGCATTCCTATCTTTGAAGAAAACCTTGATCAGATTATTGGCATACTGTATGTAAAAGATTTAGTTGGGTTTTTGGGATCTGAAGCAAACGGCTTTGAACTCAAGAATATTTTGCGTAAACCAATTGTTGTTCCCGACACGAAGCCCGTTCAAGAACTGCTTGCTGATTTTCAAACAAGTGAAGTACACATGGCGGTTGTCATTGATGAGTATGGTGGCACTGCTGGTCTCGTAACTATTGAAGACGTCCTTGAAGAAATTGTTGGTGAAATCCGTGACGAGCACGATGACGCTCAGGCGGATGAACCAGCACTGAAGCGAATGAACGAAACACTTGTGGAAGTGGATGGTCGGTACAGCTTAGATGATTTAAACGATGAACTAGGTGTTGAACTCCCAGAGGACGAAGAGTACGACACAATCGCAGGCTTTGTGCTTGCAAATCTTGGTCACGTTCCCGCCGTTGGCGAAGTGCTTGAAATACAAGATCTTGTTTTTACTACATTACAGGCAACAGAAACGCAAATCGAGCGGCTTTCCATAGAGTTTCCTAAAATCGCTGAGTAACTTCGCGATGAACAATTGAATAATCCGTTATTCTGCTTAGACCCTCAGACAAAAGGAGATGGGCATGAAATTAATTCTTTCAACAATTGGAATATCTTTAACGCTGCTTTTAACCGCGTGCAACAAAACCCAGCAACCGAACAACGCTGTTTCTGCAAACACAACTGCTGAAATGGAGGTTGAAGTAGAAGTTGAAAACGGCGAGATAGTCGTTATGGTAAACGGGGAAGAGCAGGTTATTGAACTTGGCGAAGTCATGGCGGACATTGACTTTGAAAACATGGATGGCGACATGCGCATTGAAGTTATGGGTGTCACTGGTGATGAAGGCAGCGAACCAATGCACATAATGAAATGGGTGGGGGTTGACGGGGGTCCACCAGAGGGTATGCGCAAGCACATGATGCACATGCGCGGCGGGCAAGGAGGGCCTGAGGGCATGGAAGAAATGCACGACCGCATGATGCAAATGCATGGTGGTAATGGACAAAAAGGTCGCGGTCACGGCGAGTGGAGCACCGAGTGTCCGCACGAGGATGGTGAGGGCTCAGAAATAAGAGAGTTTATGCAAGAACTCCGAGTGCTTAGTGATGTTTCATCGCATCTCAACGATAGCCAAGCAGTTGCCATGATGGGTATTCATATGATTCGTGATGAACTTGAGGGTGAAGTTCGAATGGCCGCACTTGAGACCATTATTGAAGATGGTGCATCAGGTTCTCCATCTCGGAATGCTGCCCTCATTGTCGCTATTCAAACGATGCAAGAGATAGGAAATAATGAAGCTGCAGCAGAATATATGGTTGAACTTGTGGTTTCTAACTAATCAGCTTGTTGTGGAGTTTTAGCCGTTTCTCCAAACCATTGCGAAGCGTCGCCTTTCTTGGTTTATCTAAATCGCGGCAAACAATTTTTAACATATCTACTAGCCCGTGAAAGTCGTCGACTGAAATAACTTCAGGAGCGACCTTTGCGGGCTTGTTCTTTTGCAAAACACCGTCAATATTTTTCATGTTGTGGTAATTTCCGAGCGCTAAGCATAAACACGTTGAAAGATACCCGTAGTCACAAAACGCAGTCGACTCACACGTTCCGCCGGGCATGAGTTTTCGTTGCCACGCAAAGTTCTTTTGAGCGTTCATGATGTTGGTTGCTGCGTTTGTAAGTTCAGGACCGAACACGCTTGTCTTATCACCAACTCGAAGAATGGGTCCTCCGCCGATCGGAGATTCTGGAAAACTTCGCGAGGTTTCAAGGCAGAGTAGTCGAGACGATTTTGGAACTGATCGGTGTTTAGCAGCGGCGATTGCACCAACAAAACCAATTTCTTCGGCACGCGTGAGTAGCACACCAACGTGACCAAGCGCCGGAAGTTTTTTAATTTTGTCGAGGGCGCAAATGGCTGCGGCGACACCTGCAAGATCATCGCAAGCAGGTGCGTGCAGCAGACCGTTTAGTACAACAGGCGGATTAAATTTCCACCGCGCAATATCATCTATAAGCAAAATCCCCGCTACGCCTTTTTTGAGTTGTACGACAACACGTTTGAAAGGCTTTGCTTTTGCATCTAGAGACTGAATGGTGCCAACATAACCGTTATCTTCATTATCAAAGATTTCTACTTTTGCTCCAGCAAAGTATGCATCGTTGACACCTCCCCTGAACTCCATTTCAAGGTGCTGATCATCAATTTGCTTGCGCACTACAAATGCAGGGTGGTCTAAGTGGGCTGTAATGTAAATTGGCTTCTTGGTAGATTTCCGAGTTTGGGTAATCAATAGATTTCCAAACTTGTCTTTCTTCAACGAAATGTCGTCTTGTTTTTTTGCCCACTTTTCGATCCAATCAACAACCCGCCATTCTAGCCCTGCTGCTGTTGGGATTGCCGTGAGTTCCATTAACCATTTCAAATGCTTTTTCATATCTACATTTTACATTGGGTTATGCTCCACGGAGCTAGTCTCAGGGGGACAGCCCCAAGGGGACAGTCCCCCAAAAAAAGGCGAGTTTTCACGGTTTTTGTACTTAGAGAGCACTTTTCATGGGGACAGCCCCAAGGGGACTGTCCCCATCATGTAAAATGCGGGGATGGCGTTAGCGAAGATTGAAGAGGTATTGGAAGATTTGCGGCAGGGCAAGGTAATTGTCTTGATTGACGATGAAAATCGTGAAAACGAGGGCGATTTTGTCGTCGCAACCGAGCATATTAACGTCGAATTGATTAACTTTTTCACCAGAATAGGTGGCGGGTATCTGTGCGTGGCGATGACTGGCGACGATTGCGATCGCCTTGAACTTGGACCCCAAGTTGCTGATAATACCAGTGTCCGTGGCACTCCTTTTACAATTAGCGTTGACGGGCACCCTCGGCACAGTGTTTCTACAGGGATTTCTGCAGCTGACAGAGTAAAAACACTCGAGTTGCTTGTCGATGAGAATTCAAGACCAGACGATTTTGTCCGTCCAGGACACATCAATCCGCTTCGAGCTCGCGTTGGTGGCGTACTTGCGCGAACAGGGCAAACCGAGGGGTCGGTCGATCTTTGCAAACTCGCCGGGCTAAAACCATCCGCCGTCATCATTGAAGTCGTGAAAGAAGACGGCGATATGGCACGAGTGTCAGACCTTGAAAAAATTTGCGAAGAGCATGGATTTAACATGTGCTCGGTTGAACAAATTATTGAATATCGTCTTGCTCGAGAAAGTTTAGTCAAACGAATTGAACCGAGATGTGGCACACCAATTGAAACACCGTATGGAACTTTTAATTTAATTGCATACCACAGCGCGATTGACGCAGTCCCACATCTTGCTCTTACTGTTGGTGGCGTTGGAGAACTTGACGAATACGGTGCAGCCAGACCGATTGAAGAACCAACACTTGTTCGGGTGCACCGCCGAAATTTACTGGGCGATATTTTTGATGCAGCGGACCATCCTTCCGGCAAAGAACTTCGAGCATCTCTTCGCATGATTGCAGACGAGGCCCGAGGTGCACTAATTTATATGCGGCCTGAGCAGTATGGCGATGAGTTTATTGATCGCCTGCAAAAAATTCAACGCCCTGAATCAGATGTCAACGTGCCCGACCTTACGGTGTCCGAGCAACCAATGGACAGGCGTGATTACGGAACGGGCGTGCAAATTATTCGGGACCTTGGTTTGAAAAAATTAAAACTACTTACCAACCACCCAAAGCACCTCACTGCTTTGCATGGTTTTGGAATCGATATCACTGAGGAAATTCCTATCGAAACCAACGGCGATCGTTAATCACGATTTCCAAACAAAATTGCTAACCTGAAGCAAAGCTTCACGGCTTCAAGATAAATCCAAACAAGTGTGACCATCAGGATGAATGCACAAAACCATTCCATCTGTTTTGGTGCGCCGGACTTAACTTGTTTTTCAATCATGCCAAAGTCGATGATAAGCCAGAGCGATGCCACGCCAAGAATGAGCAGGTTAATTCCGATGCCGATGAGCGCAGTGTTCCCGCCCTCCATTGCGGAACCGAGCGAAAGAAAAGGCATCTGAGCACCGAACAAAGACATCCCGAATGAAATCATGTACGTAATAAAAATACCAAGGGTGAGGACGCTTACCGCAGCGGTAAACTTTTTTGTTGGTTGTAAAATTCTAAAATAATACAACGCAAGCATCGAAATCAAAACGCTGATAGTGATAACGAACGCTTGCAGCGCAAGACCACCCATTGCGACGTAGCCCATGTTTGCAAGTGCACTATCGAGGGCGTGGGTGAGCACGCCAAGGAACGCGCCTTGAATTGCAGCATAAATCCAGGCGGTATATTTTGCCCTTGCTGGATTGCGAATAATCATGAAGTACACAACAATTGTTGCGATGAAACCGGCGATCCCAAGCGGCCAGGCGAGCGCTGGCTGGTTCTGGGTGAGCCAAATGCCAAACATACCACCCGCAACGGCAACAGAGGTCAGCATGCCGGTTTTATTGACGACTCCTGCGATCGAAGCAGTTTCAGTTTGGGTGCACGCGCCCACGCCATCTCGCCATGCATCGTGGTTTTTGAGCGCTGGATTTGTCGTTTCTAGCATGTTTTTTCCGAGTCTCATTTGTGTCTCCTTATTCGCCGGACTGTTGTATTCTACTCGTATTCAATCATGAAAACAAAACATCTCATATCGGCTTTTGAATCTTTTGCTCCAACGTATCTCGCCAACGACTGGGATAACGTGGGGCTTCTCGTGGGCACCCCAGAATGGTCTGCAAACAAAATATTGCTGACGATCGACCTCACAGAGGCAGTTTTGCAAGAAGCAATTGCTATGAAAGCAAACGCAATTATTTCTTATCATCCACCAATTTTTGTTCCTTTGAAATCAGTCACGAACAACACATTCAAAGAGCGAGTTGTTCTTGATGCGATCTCAAACAAGATTGCAATTTACTCGCCGCACACATCGCTTGACGTAGCAAACGGCGGCGTAAACGATTGGATTGTTGCAGGAATTGGGAAGGGAGACGTTCGTGCGCTTCAACCATTTGGTAATCTTCCTCCCGATGAAGAATGCAAACTCGTTACGTTCTGCCCTGAAGACAAAATTGAAGATCTTCGACTCGCTCTCTCAAGCGTGGGCTGTGGTCGCATTGGAAACTACGAACAATGTTCTTTTGCAACCACGGGAAGGGGTACGTTTGTTGGTGGTGATGGCACGAATCCGACTCACGGTAAAGCGGGTGAATTGCAACGCGTCATTGAGTGTAAGTTTGAAATGGTTGTTTCCAAAGCATCACTTTCCTTGGCTATTCAAGCGCTCAGGCAGTTTCATCCATACGAAGAACCAGCGCTTGAGGTGCACGAACTTGGCGAACGTCCGCGGCGGGATATGGGAATCGGAAGGCGAATTCTTTTGGATCGACCGATTCAAATTGATGGGCTAGCTCGAAAACTGAAAAAGCATTTAGGCGTTGGGTATGTTCGTGTTGCCCCAGCCGCTGGAAAAGACGACAGGGCTCAAGTGCAGACGATCGGTTTGTGTGCCGGCGCTGGAGGTTCTGTTTGCAAACTTGCAATTGATGATGGCTGTGATGTCTATATTACTGGCGAGATGACGCATCACAAGGTTGTGGAAGCAACCTCACAGGGCTGCACAGTTATGCTGACGGGGCATACGAATAGTGAACGAGGGTACTTGCCAAGACTCAAGGAACAACTTGAAGATTTGTTACCAAAGGCGAACATTTCAGTGAGCACCGCTGATGCACCTCTTTGGACATATTTTTAATAAACGACCCGCGGGATAGTTTTTTGCTCTATATTTCTAGTGACTGTCACTTTGCGCTCGCGGACTCGCTTGGTGTGACAGTCACGTCGGAAGTATCACGGCTTATATTGCGGGCAATTCACAATATGATCGTTGACCATGCCAATGGCTTGCATGAAGGCGTAACAAATTGTTGGCCCAACAAACTTAAAGTTGTGCTTCTTTAAATCCTTCGCCATAGCTTCACTGATTGGGGTTGAAGCGGGAATTTGAGAATCGGTTTTCCATTTGTTCACAATGGTCTTGTGGTTGACGTGCTTCCACAAAAAATCATCGAACGATCCCTTGCCACCCTCCATGATTTCAAGCCAAGCCCTTGCGTTTGCAATTGCACCGTTTATTTTCGCTTGACTTCGAATGATGCCCACATCGTTTAGCAATCGATTCACCTGCCGTTCGCCGTACTTTGCAATTTTTTCTGGATCGAAATTATCGAAGGCAACCCGGAAATTTTCTCGCTTTTTAAGCACAATAATCCACGATAAGCCCGCTTGAAACCCATCTAAACACAGTTTTTCATAGAGCGCCCTGTCATCATGTTCGGGTACCCCCCACTCATCGTCATGATAATCCACATATATTGGGTCATTTCCACACCATGTACATCGAGCCATACAGAGAGCATACTGTTTTTATTGCTTGTGTTGGGTTCTTTTTATATATACAATCCATGCAGTATTTTTTTAGTGTGTTTTTAACAGAAAGGGGTCTTGGGACATGGAGACGTTTGTAATTCTGAGGGGCGGTGAAGAAATTGGTATTTATACCCATCCTCAGTTGAGAGAGAAAGTTCAACGAGGGGAAGTGTTGCCCTCCGACGAGATGCAACGAACAGGATCAGAGGAAAGATATGTTGTAAGTACGGTTCCTAGTTTGGCGGTTTTTCTTGACGGCAAATCGGTGGATTCGCCTACTTCCTCAGAGTCGTATTCTTTAATGAGTGATTCTTCGGATATGTCTGGGGCTGCGATGGACACCGCATCATTTGTCATACCAGAAGAGGAAGAAGATGCTTGCGAAGACAGTGAAGTGTCTGAAGAGGCGTTTGATTCAGCGGTTGCTTCCGCAGTGAACGCCCCAGAAGGCACTGAAGAAAAAGCACAATCTGAACTTGCACGCGCAACTCTTTTTGCCACACAGAATTATATTAGACGCAGTATTTTTATTAACCAAGCGGATATGGTTCAAAAAACGGGCTACATTCTTCAGGGAATAGCCATAGTTGTCCTAGGTGTATTCGCTTACTCTGTAACAAAGGGAGCTGAGGACACCACAACTTCAATTATGTACGCGGTGGGCTGGGGACTTGCGGTTGTGCTTGGGATAGTTGCCGCAGCACTCTGTCGGGATGCAGGCAGACGAGTTATCGCAGGTGTTCCAACCGCCGTTCGTTCTAATTCAACTCTAGATTTGGTCGGCCTCATTATTCTTACGGTGGGTGTTGCAATTTTTGCTGGTCTTGCGATTATCGCTTTTACTTCTTCTAATTTTTGGCCCGCTATTTTTGGCACACTCGCGCTTCTTGCTTGTGTGCTCGGCGCCGGCTTGGCATTAAGCCCATCGATTAGCAACGTAGAGTTTGCGAACGTTGAACCAATGGAAGAAGTCGCTGGTTTAATTACACTCTCTGCAAAGGTGCTTGTTTTACTCGGGCCATTTGTTTTGGCATGTTGCAGTTCAATTGGATTGCTCAAGGGCGGGATTGCTCTTTATGCTTTGATGAATGGCAATTTGGTCGCTTCAGATATGAGCGGATGGAAGATACCCGGCATAATTCTTGTTACTGGTTGTTTTTATCCACTTATTGTCTACGTACTTTTGTTGATAAACAATATGTTCGAGAGATTGTTTAAGTAATTAATTACCAAATAGTTCGTCGAGTAAATCGAGCGGGTCCGGAGCTTCGCCGCTCTTATCCCCCCCGCCTAGGAATTCACCAATAACATCACCAATGTCATCGAGTGGAATTCCTTTAAGTAGTTTCTCTAAATCAAATCCTTCGTCAACATTGTCCGTGGGATTATCAATGGATCCAGAAATGTTAATGGGCACTTCAATATCAACAGGAAGCCCACGCAATTGTTTAATGCTATGCCCGAGACTCGAGAGTGGGACTAGACACTGTACATTCATCTGACGTGTAACCAGATTAATAGAACCAGAGTACGTAATCAAATATTTGTTAGCCAAGAGTAAACTAAACTTTTCATAACGAACAACCCCTTCGCGTATATTGATATGAATGGGTTCAAACCGCGCAGGTATATGCTCGTTGTGCTTGGTCTTGAACATAGAGAGCAAGTCAAGAGTTAATGAGCCATTGTCAAGCATGACCTCGCCGATATCTAAAATAATATCCGCTCTTAATTTTGATACGTCATGATCGAGAGAAGCCCTTGCATTAGTCACGGTCATTTTTATTGGGCGCTTCACCGAACGGATATCAGAAAGTACCGGCCCAAGGTCCTTTAGCATCCGCTGTGTTAACGATGGAGAAAGTTTGAGGTCCGCAATGGTCGTTGTTTTTTCAACCGTGGACACCATTCCATCTTTAAAAGTAAGTGAAGTTTCAAATGAGGAATCAGGGGACGTTCCACCGGCAGTAACAACGGGCACGTGTAGAATATTTTTTGCAATTATTTCAACCGCAAGTGGAGAGCCAATAGAATCATAAAGTAGTGGATCAATGAATTGTGTAGGTATTCCGGTGACAGCAACACGCATATCGAGCGAGTCGTCTTTGTTTCTTGTTGACTTTCCTTGCAACGCAGTGTTGTTTTTTTCAATGAGTACCGTTGCATCGAACTCAGTGTTCCCTTTTAAATCTGCTGTTTTAAAATTGGAATGAACAGTTATGGGTTTATTGATTCCAGCGAACTCCTTTGCGAGGGGCTTTGCAATTTGCACATCGGCCGCCACACCGCTGAAGGAATGAATTTCAGTACCCCGAAGATGGGCAGTTCCATTTGCCGTAACTTTTTTGCTCTTTATGTCAAAATCGATGGTGTTGTGTTTGAGTTTTGCATCTATGGAAATCGCGGATCCTACATCTCTGTTTAACTTAAAGCGTTTGTCATCGACATAGGATTGAATTATGGATGTTGGAATGTTTGAGATAGAAAACGTGCCTGTTCCTTGTGGCAACTGTTTTGTAATGGTTTTCCAGAGATCATCAAGTCCATCAAGTTTGTTTTTGTGGGTTGACTTCAAAGAAATATCAAACTCGGATTTCTTTTCGTTAAGTGTCGCAAAACCATTTGAGGCGACTGTCCGTTGTCCGAGCGATCCAATGAGATTGCAATCGAGCGAAGAAAGGTTTGTGTTTGTTGGAACGTGTTGCAATTTGCCAGAAATGTTTAATTGTGCAACACATTCCGGCATATCGTTGTTAGTGTTTCCCGCAGGAACAAGTTGATCAATGTGTATTGAAGCGGTTGCATTACCAGAAACTTGTTTGTCTGTTAATTGTTGTAGTAACTTGCTGCGTATGTTTGCTGTAACGTCAGTATCTGTAATGAGCCAGTTGTTAGTGTTAACTTTGCCTTCAATTTGTATTTCTTTTGTGTTGAAATGCACACTAAGGGTTGGCTCTTGTGCCTTTCTATGAATTATCAAATCCATAGTTGTGCCAACATCTCGAGCGGTGTTGATTGTAAATGCGCTTAACAAAGGATCGAGTATTGAAGTTGGAACATCCAAAAGGTTAACCGACCCCTCAAACTCTTTACCACCAAATGCAAAAGCGTGAGTTGTATCTTTCGATTTTAGAAATTGCCCTTTGACCAAAACGAAACCGCGGGGCGTGTCGTATTCGGCCAAGGAACCATCAATTGAAATGTTTATTGCATCGTTCAAGTTGGGTGATGAAACATTTCCTTCTAGCGAAAGGACTGACCACCCCCCTATTCCACTTATCGTTGGGATTGGTGTATTTTCAATATTGACACTACAAGTTGCGCTTGCGTTCCAGTTGTGCTCTCCATGTTCCGAAATAAAACCTGGTGCGCTGCAATCTATGTCAATCAATCCCCCGAGTTCAGAGGTTGCTTGCAGCGCGGCAGTGAAATGCATGCCCGGATTAAGGTCAAGAGTTGCTGCAACATCATGAAAAAGAATTGGTTCATCGCCATCAACCGTTACCGTCGCAAGTTCTGCTATTAATTTGATAGCGGGAAGAACAGTCGAAGCAGGCGTTGCCTCGGTAGAAGCGGCTGCACTTGGAGTTTGTACTGGTGATATCTCAGGAGTTTCTGGTGTTTTTGAAATGTCAAGCAACGCGTCCCCCCGCACAAGAACATCAATTGGTGAACTTGCCATGACAAGCGAGAATAAACTATTAGAAATAGTGACATCAATGTCCGCGGTTCCAAACGTATCTTCGATGTGCAACTGGGAAATGTTTTGTGGGCCGCCCCAAGAAACATCGATAGCGCCAACGGAATTGTTGGAATCATCAGTGATTTTGTTGTGAATAACTCCCCGAGCGATGCTCGGAACAGCGAAATAGAGACCTATTGCGAGCAATCCGGCAATGGCTAATACGGCGGCAAGAATCTTCTTTAACTTCATCTGGTGTGCATGATACCCGTCTGGTATCCTTGTCGAAATGGATTTGGAAAAAGTACATATCCAAGTACCCGCGAAAATCAATTTTTCGCTGTCTGTGGAGCCACCCCTTGAAAACGGTATGCACCCAATCACTTCAAAAATGGCAAGAATTACCCTGTTTGATGATTTAGAACTGACTCGACTCGATGATCATGCACTTTCTAGATACGCCATTTTGTGGCATGAAGACGCACCAAAACGAACAGATATCGACTGGCCCGTGACGAGTGACCTCGCCGTTCGTGCGCATAGAGCTCTTGAGGAAGAACTTGGGCTTTCGCTTCCAGTTCAAATGAAGTTAGAAAAGCGCATTCCCGTTGGAGGTGGGCTTGGCGGGGGCAGTGCCGATGCGGCTGCCATGCTCCAAGCAACGATCGAACTTTTTAATCTTCATGTTGATGCGCATGCAATAGCAAGCAAACTTGGGTCGGATATTCCCTTTTTACTTCACGGCGGAGCGGGAATCGTACGTGGAACTGGAGAACGCATTGAGCCTCTTAAGCACGAAGATATGCACTTGGTTTTGATAATTCCAGAGTACGGTTGCTCGAGTTCATCTGTATACGGTTCCTTCAATGCCCTTGGATGCCAAAACGGTGCGAGCAACGATCTATTAATACCGGCATGTGATATTGAGAGTCGTTTAGGTGAAGATATTGGATTGTTAAAACTGCTAACAGATCTCGATGTTCATCTTTCTGGGAGCGGTTCAACGATGTTCATAATCTGCGATAATGCTCCTCACGCAACAATGCTTGTCGAAGTGATTGAAAAACAAACAAATCATGTTGCAATGGCAACACAAACTTATAGCCCACAAGAGGCAATGAAGAGAACTTGATGACAACGATGATGATGACCAATTTTGTTCCAGCAGATATTGACGCAGCAACTTGGGAAAGCTTACAGCCGTACTACCAACAGCTTCTTGATCGAGACTTCAAGTGTTCTGGTTGCCTTGAACAGTTTCTTCTTGACAGGAGTGAACTCGATGCGGCAGCATCCGAAGCAGGTTCCAATTTATATATTGCAATGACGTGCAACACCGAAGACGAAGAGGCAAAAAAGGCATTCTTGTCGTTTGTTGAAAATGTTGAGCCCGAACTTAAAAAAGTTGGATTTGATTTAAACAAAAAAGTTGTTCGTTGCGAACACGTTGGGGATCTAGACAAAGACCGTTACAGTGTTTTGTTACGCGACTGGTTTGCTGATGTTGAAATTTTTCGAGAAGAAAATGTTCCGTTGCAAACTGAAGACACAAAACTAGGACAAGAGTATGCAGAACTTTGCGGCGCAATGATGCTCAACTTCGATGGCGAAGAACGAACAATGCCACAGATGGGTGTGTACCAACAAGAGCAAGATCGAAGTGTGCGCGAAGCAGCGTGGCGAGCAGTAGCAGAAAGAAGGTTGCAAGACCACGATACGATTGATGACATCTTTGACAAGATGGTTGCAAACCGAAATCAAGTTGCGAACAATGCTGGATTTGAAGAATACCGTGGGTATATGTTCGCAGTAAAACATCGCTTTGATTACACACCTGAAGATTGCATTGCATTTCACGAAGCAATCGAAGAAACATGCATGCCAATTGTTCGTAAACTTGCAGAAGAGCGAAAAGCGGCACTTGGTGTAGAAACATTGCGACCTTGGGATCTTGCGGTTGATCCGCATGGCAATGCCCCGCTAAAACCGTTTGATTCAGCAGACGACTTGATTGAAAAAACATCGAATCTTTTTCACCGAATGGATAGTGGGCTCGGAGACATGTTTGACACCATGCGAGATGGCGGATATTCACTCGACCTTGCGTCTCGCAAGGGTAAGGCGCCTGGCGGATATCAAGCAAGTCGAGATCGACAACGCAAGCCGTTTATTTTTATGAACGCAGCAAGTTTGCCCCGCGATCTTGACACGATGGTGCACGAGGCGGGGCACGCATTTCATTACATGCTCTGTCGTCACGATGATTTAGTTTGGTACCGAAGCGCTCCACTTGAGTTTGCAGAGGTTGCATCGATGAGCATGGAATCACTGGCGTATCCCTTTTTAGATGAGTTTTATTCTCCAGAAGAAATCAAACGCGCAATCCGCAAACACCTTGAAGGAATTGTGAGCGTGTTGCCATGGGTTGCGACGATTGATGCATTTCAACATTGGATTTACCTAAACCCAGAACACACACGAGAAGAGCGAACTGCACAGTGGCTTGAGCTTGGAAAACGTTTTGGAGGTGGCGTTGACTGGTCTGGACTTGAAGCAGAGCAAGAAGCAGTTTGGCACAGACAGCTGCACCCATTTGAAGTCCCATTTTATTATGTTGAGTATGGAATTGCTCAACTGGGTGCACTGCAAATGTGGCTGAAGTACCGCGAGAATCCTGAAGCAGCAATAGTTGCATATAAGGAAGGGCTTGCGCTTGGCGCGAGTAAGCAATTGCCGACACTCTTTGAAGCGGCTGGATTACAGTTTGACTTTACAACCGGCATGGTTTCAACTCTTATGAAAACCGTAGAGGAAGAGTTAGACAAACACGCTTAAACCCTATGGCTCTTGGCGGTTTTCATTCCATTGCGTATGTGTTAAAGAAAGCAAGAACAGCAGGTGGTTTTCGTGCTTTGCGAAAAGCGATGCGAGCACCTAACGCTTGTAAAACATGCGCGTTTGGAATGGGTGGTCAAAAAGGCGGGATGGTGAACGAGCAAGGGTCATCTCCAGAGTTTTGTAAAAAGTCAGTTCAAGCGATGGCGGCCGACATGCAGGGCGCCATTACTCCCGAGTTTTTTGAGAAGCATCCTATTGCTCAACTTTCTGCGATGACGCCAAGAGAACTGGAATTGTGCGGAAGATTAACGTTTCCAGTGCAAGCCGGTCCGCTGGATTTGCATTACAAACCGATTTCTTGGACCGAGGCGCTGCGAAAAGTTTCAAGTTCAATAAAGAAAACAGATCCCGACCGCTCATTTTATTATCTCAGTGGGCGTTCGAGTAACGAAGCGGGGTTTTTGTTGCAACTTGCGGCAAGAATACGTGGAACGAATAACGTTAACAATTGTTCGTATTATTGTCATCAGGCAAGTGGTGTTGGTTTAAAGAGCGTTACTGGATCGGGAACAGCAACTGTTATCTTGGATGATTTGTCACAATGCGATCTTGTGTTTTTAATTGGATGTAATCCAGCGTCAAACCACCCCCGATTGTTGAAATCGCTTTTAGATGTACGAAGGCGAGGCGGAAAAGTTATTGTCATGAACCCACTTCGCGAGCAAGGACTCTGCAACTTTAAAGTTCCAAGTGATTGGCGAAGTTTGTTGTTTGGTTCAAAAGTCTCTGATTTATATGTGCAACCAAACATTGGCGGGGACTCGCACCTCCTCCTTGGGATTATCAAGTTCCTTTCTGAAAACAATTGTATTGACGATGAGTTTGTGCAAGAACACGCGGATGGTTTTGAAGGTGTTCTTGAACAAGCCAGCGCTACAACTTGGGAAACAATTGTGAAGTTCAGTGGTGTAGAACAAAAAAAAATCAATAACGTTGCAAGTCTATATGCGAAGTCGTCGAGAACGATTTTTTGTTGGGCAATGGGGATTACACACGTTGAGGGAGGTGTAGACGCTGTTCGCATGATTGCAAACACCGCAATAGCGCGCGGTATGCTTGGGAAAAAGGGCTCGGGGCTACTTCCACTCCGAGGCCATTCAAATGTTCAGGGTATGGGTTCGGTTGGGGTTGTTCCAGCACTGAAGGGAGAAATGGCAAGCGCGATTGAAAAAGAACTCTGCGTACAACTTCCAACTACGGATGGATTTGACACGATGGCTGGAATGCAAGCGGCGCATCAGGGCAATATTAAGTTTGCAATGTGTCTAGGCGGAAATCTTGTTGGCTCAAATCCAGACACAAAGTTTGCAGTGGAAGCAATGGCAAAGATTGGGTTTGTTTCGTACATGTCAACAACGTTAAACCAAGGACATGTGCTTGGTCGCGGAAGAGAAACAATTATCCTTCCAGTTCTTGCGCGCGATGAAGAGCACCAGATTACAACGCAAGAGTCAATGTTTAATTATGTGCGGCGAAGTTCTGGAGGTGTTGCAAGACACGATGGATTGAAAAGCGAAGTCGACATTATTATTGCTATTGCACAAGAAGGCATTGGAATAATTGATTGGGAACAATTTAGAAATCATGACTCTATTCGAAAATTGCTTGCGACTTGCGTACGGGGGTTTCATGCAAACGAAGAGCACCAGATAGACGGTCGTACGTTTCATACTCCGCTGTTTGCAACAAACAATGGGAGGGCGAAGGCGCAAAAGGTTCGATTACGTGAAGTGATCCCAGAAAATAAATTCCGCTTGATGACAGTTCGCAGTGAAGGACAATTTAACACAGTTGTATACGAAGAAGAAGATGTGTTTAGAGGACAAACAAGACGAGATATTGTGATGATGCACAAAGAAGATGTTGCTTCGCTTGGTGCAAAAGAAAACGATGAGGTTACAGTTCGCGGGCCATCCGGTTGTTTGCACGTTGTTATTCGCCAAGTAGACATTGCCAAGGGTAATTGTGCAATGTATTTCCCAGAGGTGAACATTATTCTTTCGCACATGGTTGACTCGGAATCACACACTCCCTTATTTAAAGGTGAGTTGGTCGAGATCTTCAGGCGAGTTAACACTTAGTAGCTTTTTAGACTCGCTTTCGTTTAACTCGATTGCGGTGTGTGCAATTTCTTGAATAAACCCACGGATGGAATGACCGCCTGAATCTAAATATGCGCTGCATGCAGAGAGTTCATCACCTTTAATACGAAGCGGCAATCCAAGTAACCGGTTGTTGTAAGAAAAGACGGCGTTGGTATTAGAATCAAGCAAGGGTTGGATTTTGTTTTTTGTAATCAGCGGCATGTCGCAACCAACAACAAGATAATCAGTATCTATGTTTGCGTCTAACAATGCTTCAATCCCAGCGACTGGGCCTTGCTGAGTTCGTAAATCAGGAATGCAACGTTGGTTTTCAACGCTGCCTCCAAGAATGACCGTTTGTTTTCCAACAGTTGTTGCAAATTGCAACATCATGTTGAGCATCGTCTTTCCATTTGGAAGTTCAACAAGATGTTTGGGCGATCCCATTCGCTTGCTCTGTCCTCCGATTAAAATTGCTACAGTGTGCGGCCACATTACGTATTTGCTTTTTGTATTTCGATCGTTTCGCCAGTTGCAATTGTGCCTTCTGTAATGACTCGCGCTAAATATCCACAACGACCCACGATGTCTTTCTTTAATTCAACTCCAAGTGGATCAAGGACAAAGCAAGGACGTCTTCCCTCGACAAGTTCGATGACGACACCACCAGAAAACGCAAGGCGATCATCTGGCTCAAGTGATTGTACATCGAGGCTTTCTACAGTGAGATTCTCACCAACTGCGCCCCATGGAACCTCGTATCCTTCTTCTGTGAGTTGGTCAAGAACTTCTCGGTCAATCAAACTCACCGCTCGTTCTCTTGAAATGTGCTTGTCGTGGTCACGACCATCGCCCGCGAGTCCATCGAGTGTTACTGCGCAAGAATCGATAGGAAGTTTGGGAATTCCTCCACTTGACACGTTAATTGAAAGTACTGTTGGCATGAAGTGGACTATACTTAAATCACCATGATTTTCCAGACCTCTCTAGCAAGTTTCATCGCTTATTTTATGTTATTGATGCAACCAACTCAGGAAGTAGAGCTTATTCCAGTTGATGCCGGCGTGGAAGACAGGGGTGCACATAGCGAATCTCTGCGGGTCACCTCCTTAGATTTGAGACAGGACGCTTCATTTGAAAGGTTGTACAGAGTTGCAGGGAGCGACGGTGTGTATGTTCGCAAGGCGGGTGGACTGCAGGCAGTGTTTAAAAATCCTGTTTATTATGATGGTCAAACCGGTCCAATTCCACTCATTCCGGCGGGAACAGTGTACAGCATTGGAGAAGTGCGAAGAGAATTGTTGGGGCAACTTGAGGCGCTCTCAGAGCCATCGGTCCCCGAGGAATTAGTTATCGCTGAACGATACGAATCCAAAAGTGCCCAATCGGCTCACATTACGACACGCCCCACTTCAAGGGGCGGTGTTAAGTTTCTAGATGACGAAGTCTATCGCCGAGAACGGTTGGCATTATTTGTACTAAACATTGTTCTTGCCGAAAACCCCTAAGGGACTAGGCAGCGCCTGGCATATCATCGTTGTTTGGAAGCATGCCCATAACCGAGGCAAGTTCTCGGATTTTTAGTTCGGCATCTTCTAGTGTAAACAACATATTGCCATACCGACTCGAGCGTTGCTCGGCTAGTCGCGATGCGGCGTTTGTTGGGAACGGCAAGGACTCTCGAGTGGATAATTGCAACGGATCTGACAAAATGACATACCCGCTTTGATTGTTCGCATTGTTAAGTTCAGGATTCATGCTGTTGTTTGCATCGGAGCGTTTGATGTACCGGTTTTCTTTGATCCTAGATAACGCGAGATTGGAGCAAGCACAGACCGCACAACCCACCTATTTTTACACCTAAGATGTGGAACGTTCTAAGGTGGGGTACGATGCGTTGTCCCATGAATGTGAGCGCAGCAATCATCCCAACAGACGTGACACTTCAGGTGATTGTTGAAAAAATTGAACAACAAGAGCGACTGACAAAAGAAGAAGGACTCGTGTTATACGAAACACCAGACCTTTGGACTGTGTGTTCACTCGCAGATATGGTTCGTAAAAGATTGCATGGCAACGTTTCGTATTACAACATCAATAGACATATTAATTACACGAACGTTTGCGCGCTAAGTTGCAAGTTTTGTGACTTCTATAGAAAGAAAGATCAGGACGGTGCGTACGAACACTCTCTTGATGATATTCGAAATGAAGCCAACCTTGCCTTAGAATCGGGCGCAACGGAAATACACATTGTTGGAGGGTTACATCCTTGGTTGCCGTTTGAATATTACACGGACATGTTGAACGTCATACAAGAAGTTGCACCAAACATACATATCAAAGCATTTACCGCGGTTGAAATTGTTCACCTTGCTAGAATTACAAAACGAGGTCGTGATGGAATTGCAGGGATTTCCTCTGTTTTAGAAGACTTAATTACATGTGGTCTTGGTTCACTTCCCGGTGGTGGCGCAGAAGTGTTTGATGACCGTGTTCACGATGAAGTATTCCGCGGAAAAATTGGTAGTGAAAAATGGATGGACGTGCATCGGTGTGCACACGAGCTTGGTTTGAATTCTAATGCAACCATGCTGTACGGTCACATTGAATCACGAGCAGATAGAATTAATCACATGCTGTTGTTGCGCGAAGAACAAGACCGTGCCCTGCAAAATAAAAGTCAAGGCGCGTTTCAAACGATGATTCCCCTTCCGTTTATTCCGGGCGTGAGTGAACTTGCACATTTGCCTGGACCAAGTGGTGTTGAGAATTTACGGACGATAGCAATTTCTAGATTGATGCTCGACAATGTTCCTCACATCAAAGCGTTTTGGATTATGCAAACACTGCACATGGCACAACACATGTTGCAATGCGGAGCAAATGATATTGATGGCACCGTGGTGTGGTATGACATCACAAAAGTTTCTTCCGAAAACACACATCAAGAGTGTTCCGCTGAAGACTTACAAAGAGCAATTGTTGACGCTGGGTTTGAGCCAGTGGAACGCGATACGCTGTATCGCCGAGTGTGGCGGGATGGGACGGATTGGGGACCAGCATAACGTCCGATAACCATTCACGCGGCGATTCGTGTTGAAGCAGTCTCCCCGTCTTTTTGCAACTCTCTGAGCAGATCCTGCGCCCAGCTTGCGAGAACCCGTTTGAACATGTTGGAAGCAAGTTGCTCTGCCTGCTTTGCTCGCAGTTCATTTGGGACAGTTAAGAGACAATGACAGGGCTTGCGTTTGCGCATGCCCTGTCATCGAATACTTTTTAAAAGGAGTTTTGTGTATTTTAGGATTTTGGCTTGAATTTAAGTTGATCCAAAATACCCTCAAACTGATCGTTCGAATAAAAATCGATAGAGAGTTTCCCGCTCCCCTTTTTTGAGCCAAGCGAGATTTTGATTTTTGTCCCAAGGTGTTCACCGAGTTGTGTCGCTAGATCATCCATATACATCGATAGAGGATTCGGTTCCCCAGCGGCCTTGGGAGATTTTTTACCCGATAGTTTTTTGACCCGCCGTTCAAGTTCTCTGACAGACCACTGTTCCCTTGCACATGTATGAGAAATCGCCTTACTTGTACTCATGTCGGGAATGCCAAGAATCACTTTAGCGTGACCCATCGAAAGGCGCCCATCGCGGACGGCGTCTTTAACGGGCGGCTCTAAGTCGTTTAAACGCAAGAAGTTGGCTACGCTGGATCGGTCTATGCCTAGCTGAGCCGCTATCTGTTGTTGGGTCGCGTTGAAGTCTACGACGAGTCGGTCGAACGCTTCCGCCCTATCGATGGGATTCAAATCTTCCCGTTGCAGGTTTTCGATAAGCGCCCACTCAGCAGAGGTTTTGTCATCTAAATCGCGGACTATAGAAGGCAGTTGTTGTAGACCTGCAATTTGCGCTGCTCTCCAGCGGCGTTCTCCCGCGACCAGTTCATAGGTTCCTGCATCAGAAGCAATTCGCACAACAATCGGTTGCATTAGCCCTGCCTTCTTGATTGAATCCGCAAGAGCGGTTAACCCATCGTCATCAAAGACCTGTCTTGGCTGTCTTGGATTCGGGATAATGGCATCAATGTTTAAATATACTAGCCCGCCGCCCTCTTCACCATCAACACTTTCCGATCCACTACTGCGAGCTATAACGCTATTTAACTCCTCTGATCCTTTTATATCCCCAGAGGATTTATCTTCTACTTGCGGAGGCGGCGAAATCTTGACAGGTTTTGACAATAAACTTTCAAGCCCCTTGCCCAAGCGCCTTTTTCTCTTCTTTTTTGTTGGTACAGCCACGGTGGTTACTCCTTCAACCAATGCGCCGCAATACACAATGTTCCACGTGGAACACCAAATGATTGCGCATGTGTGTTATCCCATGTTCCACGTGGAACGTCAACCCCGAGTGGTACACAAAACGGCCCAAAACAACACGTCCGATAACATGCGTGAATAAGGCGGAACAGTCCTTAGAATTGGGACTGTCTTAAATCAAACAAGGGGCGGCAGTCTCGGTATTGGTTTGTATTTAGATTTGGGACAGCCTTAAAAAGCGAAGCCACAGCCCTCGATCCGAATTGTGCCTCGATTTGAAACAGCCCCAAAAAAGTATTGGCGTGACCGGAGATATGCGCGCTTTGGATTAGTGCACATGTACACGTAAAAACGCGTAAGTTAGCGACTTTTAGCGCAAATTAGCGACTTTTAACTAGTTTGCGAGTGGGACAACGTCTTTTGGATCAACACAAAGATGCATCGAGTCGCCAATTTTGCCTACGTGGCTGGGGTTCACCTCGGTGACCCGCAAGATCAGATTGTCGTTCATTTTGACTTGATGCTGTGCAACCTCACCAAGATAGACAGTCTCAACACACGTTCCAGTAAACCCATTTGTAGAAGCGGGGTCGTTTTGGACAACAATTGCCTCTGGGCGTAGTGAGCACACGGTGGTTTTGGTATCAATTGGTGCATCGCAAGCAAGCTTTCCGAGTGGAGTTTCAAGCCCAGTTTGAACAGGGGAGCAAGTGACAAAATTTGTTTCACCAATAAACTCAGCAACGAACTTTGAATTTGGACTTCGATAAATCTCGCTTGGTGTTCCAATTTGATGGACTTCGCCATCTTTAAGAATTGCCATTTTGTCGGCAATGGAGAGCGCCTCCTTTTGATCATGTGTAACGTAAACGGTTGTTATGCCAAGTGTTGTGCAAATTCGTCTAATCTCGCAACGCATCTCTAATCGAAGTTTTGCATCTAGGTTTGAGAGGGGTTCATCGAGCAACAAGACGTCCGGCTCCACAACAATGGCTCTCGCTAACGCAACGCGTTGTTGCTGACCGCCAGAGAGTTCGTTTGGTTTTCGGTTTGCGAGGTGACCCATTTGCACAACGTCAAGCGCATGCAACGCCTGTTTTTTGCGCTCGGTGGGCTCAATTTTGCGTATTTTTAGTCCATAGGCAACGTTTTCAACCACACTCATGTGGGGCCAGAGAGCATAACTTTGAAAAACCATGCCAGTATTACGTTTATTTGGTGGCGTGTGTGTCACCTCTTTATCACCAAATAGAACCGATCCAGCTGTTGGCTCGATGAATCCAGCAAGCATTCGAAGAAGTGTGGTTTTGCCGCACCCAGAGGGTCCAAGAAGAAAAAAGAGATTCCCTGCCTCTATATCAAGGTCAATCTTGTTTACCGCTACAGTTTCGCCGAACTTTTTTGTTAATCCTTTGAGGTGTATTGCAGTCATAAGTCGAAACAATAACAGCACTCGCGTTTTGATGTGCAAGTCTTTTAGAAAGTTTCGCTTGGACTTTGATCAGTTCCGAGTAGGATACGAATGATGGCAAAGTTGCACACACAGGTTGAACAGTTACGAGAGTGGCGTAAACGTAAAGTACGCGACACGAGCATAGAATCTTCTATTCTTGAATTTCGCAAGACTCTTAAAAAAACGAACAAACAACTTTCTCAGATCATGGAAACATGGGATAATTTGGTTCCACAGAATTTAGCAAACAACGCAACCCCTATATCCCTTCGCGCTGGTGTGTTAGAAGTTTCTGTGACCGACTCGTCTACCTCATATCAACTCAACCAATTAGTGCGAGCAGGGTTGTTGATCAAGTTGCAGCAACAGTGCAGTGGAACACTCAAGCAAATTCGCATTCGTGTTGCACATTGATTTGAATATAAACTATTTGCCAACACAAAAAGTCGAAAAGACCTCACCAATAATTTCATCTGGAGTTACTTGACCTGTGATTGCGCCTATTGAGTTAAGTGCTTCACGCAACGACGCAGCGGCTAGTTCTGGTGTTTGTATGTGTTGCAAAGTTGTTTTAAGAGCACCTGCAGTTTCTTGCAAACCGTTTTCATGTCTTGGCAAGAGTGCAAGTGCGTCTTGATGTGGAGAGAGGGTTTGTGTGAGTACTTCTGCAACACGGTGTTGTAACTCTTTAATTCCCTTGCCAGTTATTGCTGACACCGCATCTTGATGCGCTCCATCTCGATCACTTTTTGTGTGCACTATTAATGCATTTTTGGGAGCATCGTCCGAGTGGCACATTGGCGAAACACACCAAAGCACAGTATCAGCTGATTCAATTGCTTGCTTCGCTGCTTGTTGCATGGATTGTGAAAGCGATCCAGTTGCATTGTCGCAACCAGCAACGTCAATGAGCAATGCTTCTTTGGCTTCAAACCGTACGAGCTCTGCTATAGCATCGCGCGTCGTTCCAGAAATGCTTGAAACCACGGCACGCTGTGTACCAAGCAACGCGTTAAAGAGCGTGGACTTGCCGGCATTTGGGTTACCCGCAAGGACAACGTGTGGTAAATTTCGAAGTGTTGCCATCGATATTCTGCCATCAAGAATATTGGTAATTTGTTCCATGCAATATTCAATTGCATGTTGTAACTCGGTCTCTCCCATTGCAACTACATCTTCTTCATCGGTGAAATCGATTCCTGCTTCAACGAGCGAGAGTACACGAGCAATCTCAGAAGAAATTGGCTCTGTCACTTTTGCAAGCGCACCACCGCGAAGTAGGGAGGCACCCGCTAATTCCGCTTCATTATTTGCTGAAATAGTTGCGCACACTCCTTCCGCTGATGAAAGCGAGATGTTGCCGTTTAAAAACGCCCTTGCGGTAAATTCTCCGGCTTCAGCAAAACGTCCCTTCGATGCACTCGTGAGTTTTTTTAGAACTGCGTCTATAAGAACTGGGTTATTGACCATCGTTATTTCGATGGTGTCCTGACCAGTGAATGATGTGCTCGCGGGGAAAGCGCCAATAAGTACCGGAAGGGCAGATTCACCAATAGAAATAATTCCACGGAGGAGTTTTCTTGACTCCACTTGTAGATCTAGTTTTTTTGCAGCGTCCCAAGCATGCTGTCCACTCGCCCGAACGAGCGCGTGGGACGATTTGCCTTTTGGTGAACTAATCGCAACGATGGTTGTTTCAAGATCCATCTTGGTTTTGGTTAACCTCGTTTCTTAAAGTTGCGTTTCTTTGCCTTGTTCTGAACTTTTTTACGTCGCGCTTCCATTGCATCTGCCCACGCGCGACCCTGTTTATCTTTTGATTTTTTTGCTTTCCCAATTGCAGGTCCAGCCGGCTTTGGTTCAAGAGGCATATCGTCAATGTGTTTTCGAATACGCTTGCTCTCAAGAATACCCACGGTACTTGATGTCAAAATATAAAGCGTCAAACCAGAGGGTGCTGAGTAGAGCATGAGCGGAAACATTACAACCATCATGATGCGCATTATTTTTTGTTGCGACGCTTGCTCTGGAGTGGTTGCCATCGATTGCGGTGACATATATTTTTGTTGGATAAAGAAAATGACACCCATTAAAATCGGCAGTACGTTGATACCCGTTATGTTCCAAAGAAGAAAGTGTTTTGGTTCTGCAAATTTTCCAAAGAAGTGGTCAGCAGAACTCAAGTCAGCAAGAAACGGCCAGTCTCCAAAAAGTTGAAAGACACCAAAGAACGCCGGCTCTTGTCGAATGTCGAACATGAAGTAGAGCAGGGCGTACAGCGCAATCCAAATTGGCATTTGCAAGAACATGGGCAAGCAGCCAAGCATTTGGAATGGATTTACGCCATACTTTTGCATGAGTGCCATTTGTTCGCTTTGCACTTTCTTTGGGTCGTTCGGATATTTCTGTTTGAGTTTGTCAATCTCTGGTTTGAGTTTTTGCATTACCTTGCCAAAACGTTGCATATTGATTTGCGACTTCTTAGTAATAGGATGCAAAATAGTTCGAACTATGAGAACGAGGAGAATGATTGCAAATCCCCAGTCAAACACGACATGCTGGTCAAGGGTTGTTAATACAACAGCAAGAAAATCTGCAAGCCATTGGAACGTGCAAATCGCACACATGGATGACATTTGGTAGAGCACCATGTCGCGCATGTTGAGTGCGATGTAGGGTTGGTTGTTATCAAGAACAGAACGTTGCAGGGGACCCGCGTACACGTTCATCGTGATGTCGTACGTTTTTCCACCAGCAACGGTTGTCTCAGGGCTCCACAAACCCGCCATGACAAATTCACTTTCACCAGCTCCCTTGACGCTCGAAGTAATGGAAGCAATTTTATCAGTGATGGTTCTTTCGCCTTCGCCTTTGTCATTGATATTTGGCATGACGGCGATTGAAAAATATCGATTCGTAGAGGCAAACCAAGAAAGTTTTAATCCATCTTCGTTTGTTTCGTCTGTTGGCCAGAGCGTTAAGTTGCTATCTTTTGTTGTGTCAGCAAATTCATACAGGAAATCATTGGATTGAATTGGGGCAGCATGGTCTGGGTCAAACGCGTCACTCAGTTCCCAACCAAAACGAAAGCGCCGACGGTCCATATACCGAGAACGGTCAACGGTTAAACTTGAAGGACCATATTGTAACCATTGCGTGGTAAATTCCTGCCCAGTCAAGTTTTGAATAGATTGTTCAACGTGCAATTCGTAGCCATCACCCAAAGACCACGTTCGATGAATGGCGGCAATATTGTTATCGTTTGCATCTAGCACAGTCGCTTCGTATGAAACGCTGTTCTTCGTTGTAGTGGTTTGCTTCCAAACATTCGAAGCAGTCAGCGAAAGTTTTTGATTGTTAATACCAATTTGGTATGCTCCAAGAATGGAAGCCACGTGGTCGCTAAAGGAACGTGAAGTCGCAAGAAGATACAACTCGTCCGTTGAGGGTTGATTGCCACCATCTTTTCGAAATTGATTCCACGCAAGTTTTCCATCGACTGTTTCGTAAATATCTGAAAAACGAATGGAAGAAATCCCCGCACCATTATTGGTGAACTCAACTTCCATTTTCCAGTTTTCGTATTCAAGCAATGATCCAAGGACAGCTGGAGAAGACGTTTCATCGTGTGTTGCCAAACGTAAAACCTCAAATGGTTTTACGTCTTTGTCAGGAACTTCGGATTGCTCGGTCTCGGCAGTTACAAGAGCGGGTGATTGCTCTGGAGTGGTTTCCGTTTCTTTTAATGTTTCTGTTTCTGTCGCAACTTCATTTGGTGTTTCTTGAATTGGCGGCTTCTTAGGGTCGTCTGGGCGCTTAGGTCCAAAGATAAGTACGGACAAAACACTTCCCGCTAAAAAAAGAACAATGACGGGAATCAACCGCCGGCGCTGCTGTGGTGTCATATTTTCCTATTCTCCATCTAAGGTCTTACCGACCTTCGCGTAGTCGATCACCAAGCCAATTGCTGAGATCGGGAATGGCATAAATTTTGTCGCGAACTGCTTCGATGTCGTAATCAAGCCGGTAAAAATCAACCTTCTTTTCCTCGTCATCAAGAATCGCGTAGCTACTTCGTGGGTCAAGATCGCGTGGTTGACCAACGGATCCTGGATTAATAATAATGTGTTCTTCGTTCTCATAGTTGAACGTGTCGTCAATGTCATCTGGGGGGTAAAAATCCGGCTCACTCGTAAAAATTCCAGGGACGTGGGTATGTCCTGACATAGAGTGCTTGGGAATTCGGTCAAAAATTTGTTTCATTTTAACAGGCGAGTCAATAGCGTCGTCTGGAAAAAGGTATTCGTTGATTGGGCGGCGAGGCGTTCCGTGCACTGCAAGGAAATCTTCCATCTGTGTTCGCACGCGCAGTCCACCAAGGAATTCCCAGCGCTTAGCAGCAATATCTTTGTCTTCCTCTGCATCAAACTGAGCCCTCGTCCAATATGCTGCTTGTTCAGCGGCGGCATTAAAGTTGGTTGGTTCGTAGAGTGCGCCGTAGTCGTGGTTGCCAAGGAGGCACCATTCACAAATATCAGCAATCTTGTCTACACATTCAGCGGGGTTTGGACCATATCCAAGTGTGTCGCCAAGACAAACAATGCGGTCGACCTTGCGATCACCGATATCTTCAAGCACTGTGGTAAGTGCCTCTAGATTGCCATGAATGTCACTTATTAACGCTGTACGCATTGGGGTTCTCTTTCCTGCTGAACCGCGAATGATACCGCAGACAGCGTAATTGAGTGGGGTTACGAAAAGGCACAGCTGTACTATTACGTAACACTCTGTGGCACAGTGGGTTAGCGCGTACTGTTCGCGCTTGCTTTCCTACGATAAAATACCTTTTTTCTGAAGTAATTTCACTCCTATAAGGAAGGTTCGTATTTTGACACCGCAACGGCATTTTGATTTGATAGTAATTGGCTCAGGTCCGGGCGGGTACGTGGGTGCTATTCGCGCCGCGCAACTCGGATTCAAGGTTGCTTGTATTGACCGCGACAAACTTGGTGGTGTCTGTTTGAACTGGGGATGCATTCCATCCAAGGCGTTGTTGCACGGAGCAGAGGTATACGACGAAGCCGTGAATCACGGCAAGGAGTGGGGCATAAACGTTGGCGATGTAACGGTTGACTGGGGCGCGTTCATTGGTCGTAGTCGGAAAATTACGGAGCAACTCAACGGCGGCGTTGGATATTTGTTCAAGAAAAACAACATCGAGCATATCCAAGGACATGCGCACATTACTTCTGGGAACAACGGCGTGACGCCTTGTACGGTTGAAGTGCAAACACCAACCGGAAATTATTACGACGGCAATGGTGGCGATGTTATAGAAACGGTAACTGCCGACCGCGTTTTAATTGCAACTGGAGCAAAACCGCGGGAGTTACCATTTGCGCCTTGTGACGGAAAAACAATTTTGCAATCGTCGCATGCGATGACTCTTGAAGAACGACCTGACTCTCTTGTTATTATTGGCTCAGGCGCAATCGGTATGGAGTTTGCGTACGTGTACAACGCGTTCGGCACGAAGGTGACAATTATTGAAATGCTCGACCGCATCGTCCCACTTGAAGATGAAGACATCAGCAAACTTGCGGGTCGCGCATTCAAAAAACAAGGCATGGATATTCACACCAGTGCTTCAGTGACTGCAATTGAAATAAACGATGGCGGAGCAACTGTTTCGTTTACGAAAAACGATAAAGAGTCAACCGTTGATGCGCAAAAAGTGTTAGTCGCAATTGGCGTTGGGCCACGGTGTGATGGTCTTTTTAACGATTTGCTTGGCATGGAATTGCATCGAGGGTATATAAAGACAGACGCAAAAGATGTCGATGCGCCAA
The DNA here is from genome assembly GCA_964489535.1 of uncultured Isosphaeraceae bacterium. GTDB lineage: Bacteria > Planctomycetota > Phycisphaerae > Phycisphaerales > SM1A02. The sequence continues at coordinate 56,499 of CAZAZD010000004.1, read as the reverse complement.
CATATAAAACGAGTGTTGCTGGAATTTTTGCAATTGGCGATATCATCGGTCCGCCGTTACTTGCACACGTTGCATCGGAAGAGGCGGTTACTTGCGTTGAGCGAATGGCGGGGCATCACACTCTCGGTGTTGATTACAAATCCATTCCCGGTTGCACGTACACCAACCCACAAATTGCTTCGATTGGCATGACAGAAGAACAAGTGAAGGAAGCGGGCATCGAATACATTAAGGGTGAGTATTCGCTTAAAGCGCATGGCAAAGCAATTGCAGTTGGTGCAGCAGAAGGCATTGTAAAAATTCTCGCAAGCAAACCATACGGCGAAATTTTAGGTGCGCACATCATTGGGCACGACGCAAGTGAACTTATTTCTGAAATTGGATTGGCGATTCGCCTTGAGGCAACGATCGAAGACATTATTTCAACGATGCACGCGCACCCAACGATGGCAGAATCAATTCACGAGGCAGCCCTTGGCACTGAAGACAGAATGATTCACAATTGAGTTACAACTATAAAGAAACTACATTAGACAATGGCATGCGTATTGCAGCCGAGAGTTCCGATGCAGCAGTCACTGCTGCAATTGGTTTTTTTGTAAAAACGGGTGCTCGCGATGAAAAGGCGAAACTTATGGGCGTGAGCCATTTTCTTGAACACATGATGTTTAAGGGAACGGAAAAGTTAACGGCCGAAGAAGTCGACCTTGCATTCGACGATATTGGTGCGGAGCACAACGCGTTTACTTCTGGTGAGATGACCGCGTTTTGGGGCGCTGGTTTGCCAGAAGTTCTGGGCGATATTTATACCACGCTTGCGGACATTCTGAGACCCTCCCTTCGACAGCAAGACTTTGATGATGAGAAAAAAGTCATCATTGAAGAAATCGCGATGTACGATGATCAGCCGTTTTGGGTGTTGTACGAAGCTGCGATGGAGCAGTATTACGGGAATAGTCCGCTTGGTCATCGGGTTTTGGGTACACCTGAAACGATTAACGCGATGCAGCGCAACGAACTTGCTGAGTACTTTGTGCAAAGGTACAGCGCCGACAACATCATCGTGGTTCTTTCAGGAAAACTTGACTTCAACGAAATGGTGCAAAACATTCAATCCATGTGTGGGAATTGGGACCGAACAAACGCAACGAGAGATTACAGCGAAGTTGTGCGACATGGCGGCACGTTTGAAAAACACATCCCAGATTTGCAACAACATTATCATTTGATGATGATGCCAAGTGTTGCATTTCAAGAAAAACAAAAACATGCTGCCTCAGCACTTGCAGCGATTCTTGGCGGCGGCGATGGTTCTCGTTTGCACTGGGCGCTTGTTGACACGGGACTTGCTGAGACAGCAGCTACCTCGATTGACATGAACGACAACTATGGCGAACAACTTGCGTATGCCGTGTGTGATCCAAAGAATGCCAAGCAAGTTTCGGAAATCATGAGAAACGAAATGGCAAACGTTGTCGATACACTTACAGAAGACGACCTTGCAAAAGTTGTAGCAAAGGCGGGAACGGGCGCAGCGATTGCGAGTGAGCGCCCCGCTGGAAGAATGCAGCGACTTGGTAGCATGCTTACGACTTCGGGCGAATATGTTTCTCTCGAAGAGGAACTTGCGACGATTGAATCGTTAACAATCAAAGATTTACAAGAAGTTGCACAGGCATATCCTTGGGTTCCCATCTTCGAAGCATCAACAAAGCACGAGTGAGATGGCGATTCTTTCCGACACCGCTATTTGCTTACGATGTTGGGATTTTTCAGAGACAAGCCAGACGGTAAGTTTACTTACAAAAGAAAACGGTATGATTCGTGGACTTGCGAAGGGTTCTAAAAGGGACAACGGAGCATTCTCTGGTGGATTTGATCCGTTAACTCGCGGAAACATTGTTGCGAGGCTAAAAACAAACAGCGATCTTGCCACGTTAACGGAGTGGAATCTTGAACACGTCTGGTGGTCAACGCGAAACAATCTCGATGTTAATCGCGGCGCAATTTACATGGTTGACTTGGTTGGAAGAATGTTAACCGACCAAGACCCACACACAAACGTGTACGACACTTTACGCGAAGCGTTAAACCGAATGGACGATGGGCACGAGATTGATTGGCCACTCCTTCGTTTTCAGTGGACTCTACTCGTTGAAACTGGCTACAAGCCCACCCTTAAAACAGTTTGCGAAAACGAAACTGTAGTTGCGTTTAGTTCAAAAACTGGCGGCGTTGTCGAGGACACAGGTGAAATTGATCGCGTTCGAGTTCGCAAAGAAACGGTGGACGTGCTTCGACTTCTTGAAGACGATAAACCGATGCAAACAGTCGAGCCAAAAGCACTTGACCGAGCGAACCGCCTTCTTGCACATTACCTCCGCGACATCATTGGCAAAGAATCCGCCGCCATGCGCTGGATGTGGCCACCAGATTAATCCACCCGCGGTGAATAAATGGCTCCAAGGCAGTAGTTTCACTCGCGGATAATAAAAACAATCCGCGGGGAGAGTTTATACTAGACGTGTGACGCGAATTATTTCATTATTGAACCAAAAGGGCGGGGTTGGGAAGACCACAACCACGGTGAATCTTGCTGCGGCGCTTGCTGGGGGTGGGACGCCTGATGGAGTTGGAAGCTCGGAGAATTCTGTGCTTGTTATTGACCTTGACCCGCAAACGCATCTTGGGCTTCACTTTGGTATCGATGATTCTGGTTCCTCTGCTGCATCTGGTGCATCTGTGTACGACTTGCTTATGGATGAATCGGTAAGTGCCAAAGATGCGATTGTGAAGGCAAGAAAAAACATTGATTTGATTACGAGCGAAGTGGACCTTGCCGCTGCTGAGTCTGAATTAGCATCCAAAACAGACCGACACGATTTACTTGCAAAAAAACTTACTCCGATTCTTGATTCGTACGATTATATTTTGATTGATTGTCCACCAAGTTTGGGCTTGTTAACAATTAACGCGCTTGCAGCATCCAAAGAACTTATCGTACCAATGCAAACACATTTCCTTGCCTTGCAAGGCGTGAGCCGTTTGTTTGAAACAGTACAAGCACTCGTTGGCGGTTTGAATCCTTATCTTGCAGTAACAGGCATCGTCCTTTGTATGCACGAAAAAAACACAAAACTTGCACGTGAAGTCGTGGATGACTTGCAGGGCTTCTTTGACGCTTCTCGTGAAAGCGACGTGCCGTGGAAAAACTGCGTTATTTTTGAACCACCTATTCGACGTTGTGTCAAACTTGCCGAAGCCCCAAGTTTTGGACAAACTATTTTTGATTACGAACCAGACTGCGCGGGCGCAAAAGATTACGCGAAACTTGCGCAGAGTGTTATTGCTGTGAAAAAAGTTGCTGATGTCGAACTAGTCAATGAACACGCATGAGTTAACCGTACGAAACTGGCGTTGGGCTTTTTTGTTTTGGTTTGTTTGGGTGACGGTTGCTACGCACCTTCCACAAGAGCCACCCACAGGCGAAGGGCCATTCTTTGAATCACCCGACAAGTTGCTGCATTTTTTGTGTTTTGGTTTGCTTGCTTTTTTATTTACGCAAACTCGCTTCGTGAAGAACGCATGGCTCTGTTGGCTCGCAGTTGCGTTGTGGGCAATTTTCGATGAACTGACGCAACATCTTCTTCCGATTCAACGAGAGTTTAGCGCTGGAGATTTGTTGGCTGGTGAACTTGGTATTGCTGCTTTTATGATGTGGGCTGGCGCTCTTTCAAGACCGTCAGTTGCCAATATCCGAACATCGGTAGAAACAACCCTAGCAAATACAAAGAACTGGCGCACGCTTGGGTTCATTGGTTTCGGCATTGGAATAATCACCATGGCATTGTTTTGGTATTCGTATAAAACGTTTACAGGCAAACAGTATTCACAAGTTGCCTTCGTTGATGCAACGCTCATTACAACTGGGTGCATGCTCTGGTTCTTTGTTCGCAAGGGCGGGTTGCAACAAGAAACAAAACAAATTGTAAAAAGTATGCTTCCAAGCATCGTTCTGACGATTCTAATAGCAGCGATGATTGGAGGAGCAATATCTTTTACAACATTTGACCCTTGGGTTGCTGCAATGGCAGCAATCGTTGTTGGCTTGCGAATTGCTTGGAACAGGAATACATGAGCGACAACTTAGAACGGAACACTCGGACAAATAGTGCGTTAACGCTTGTTTCGCGTTGCATGGGGCTCGTTCGCGATGGCGCAATTTCACGATTGTTTGGTGCTGGCGCGTTTGCGTCCGCGTTTTACTTTGCGTTTTTGATTCCAAATTTGTTTCGGCGGCTCTTTGGGGAGGGAGCACTTGCCGCGGCGTTTCTTCCTATCTATACAAACCTGCAGCAAGAATCTCCAGAGCGTGCAAAAGCATTCGCGACGTTAACCGTTGCGAAACTGGTCACATTATTGGGTGTTCTTACTGTCGTTGGCGAACTTATTTTGTGGGCAATTGTCGCTTTGCAAGAAGAGCCAAGTGCATCACTAAAGTTAGCCATGGTGATGTTGCCGTATATGCCACTTGTTTGCCTTGTTGCGATTTTCGGTGCGATGTTGCATGTCCATGACCGATTTGGACCCACGGCTGCTGCACCAATTATTCTGAACGGTTTTATGATTGCAGCAGCGTTTGGACTTGTTGGGATGTTTGATAATCCATTTCACCACATGGTGTGGATTGGTATTGCCGTTGTGCTTGCTGGTGTTGTGCAAGTTGTTTGGTCATTGATTGCACTTCGTAGATACAGTTGGTTTACAAAAGAAGCCAAACCCGCGGCTGGCGAATTAAAAATCATGACACGTCGCATGCTTCCAATGATTGTTGGTCTCGGTACGCTGCAAATAAACACGTTGCTCGATGGGCTTGTTGCAAATTGGTCAAACTTGTTTGGTAATACATTCTTTTTTGGCTTGGAATATCCACTTGGTGAAGGCGCAATGGCGACGGTTACATGGGCGCAGCGCTTGTACCAATTTCCACTTGGTGTTTTTGGCATAGCTGTTGCCACTGCGATTTATCCACTCCTTGCAAAGCAATCAAACGACGATGATTCGTTTGCTTCTACAATACGGCGCGGATTGCGGCTAGTCATTTTTGTTGGACTACCTGCAAGTGCTGGATTGCTTTTTGTTGGAGAGCCGCTCGCCGTTGTGGTCTTTCAGGGAAAAAACTTTACAAGTGCAAATGCTATAGAAGTTGGGACGATTTTGCTAGGGTATGCAACTGCGGTTTGGGCGTACTCCATGACACAAGTTTTAACAAAAGGTTTCTACGCGAAAGATGACGCAACGACCCCAGTGAAAGTGGCTGTGTTTTGTGTCGGGCTGAACTTTGTGTTGAACGTACTTTTGATTTGGACACCGCTCAACACCTCGGGGCTTGCGTGGTCGACCGCGATTTGTGGAGTTATTCAAGTGGCGGTCTTGCTTCGATTGATTCGAAAATATGTTGCGGCGCCACTGAACGCTGATGTACTTGGGTCTTGGGGCGTGACAGCAGCGCTTACGACCGTAATGAGCATTGCAGTTTGGTTTGGAATTGAAGGGCTATGGCAGCAAAATGGCACGTGGTCAGAAGCACTCGTTGCGCTCATCGTGAGCGTTGGAAGTGGTCTTGTTGTATTTGGGCTCGGGGCACTTGTGTTAAAAAGACCAGAACTGCACTGGGCACTTGGAAGAGGCAAACGATAATTCGTATATGATTCAAGTTTGAGCTCTAGATGACCGTAATTGGAGTTCTTGAGTATTCGTTATGGCTGAAACAAAGCAAAAAATAGTAGTTACTGGCGGCTCCGGCTTTATCGGAGCGTATTTTTGCCGTTTATTGAAGGAACTGGGCGATGAAGTCGTCATTCTCGATTTGGTGGCGCCCACGAAATTGAGTCCCCACGATAGGTATGTTCAAGGCGACATCCGAGACGAAGAATCCGTTCGGGAAGCATTTGCGGGCTGCGATTCGGTGATTCACCTTGCTGCTGCGCACCACGACTTTGGCATCGAAGAAGAAACATATTTTACGGTGAACGAGGGCGGATTAGAAGTCATGACTTCAGTCATGGATGAACTTGGCGTCAAAAAAATGGTGTTCTATTCGACGGTTGCGGTGTATGGCAGTGCACCACCGCCATTGACGGAAGAGACAACGCCCGAGCCCGAATCGTTTTACGGGAAGTCAAAACTTAAAGGCGAAGAGGTGCTTCAACGTTGGATAGAAAAAGGGGACGGACGTAATTGTTTAGTCATTCGCCCAACGGTAACGTATGGTCCAGAGAACTTTGCGAATATGTATTCGTTGCTTCGGCAAATTGAAAGCGGCAAATTTTTCTTTGCCAGTGGCTCTAGCAACATTAAGAGCTTGTCTTATATTGAAAATATTACAGACGCAACGTTGTTCCTTATGAATAAAGACGGCCTTGCGCCGTTTGAAATTTTTAATTACATCGACAAGCCCGACTTAACGAGCGTTGAAATTGCCGAGACGTGTTATGCATCGTTAGGCAAAAAACTTCCAAAGTGGCGACCACCAACGTGGCTCTTGCTTCTTGGAGCGAAACCCTTTGATGTCATCATTAAATTGACTGGCAAGAATCTTCCAGTTTCAACGGCTCGTGTGAAAAAACTCTTTGTTGACCAGACCAAGTTTGAAGCGCAAAAAATTATAGATACTGGCTTTGTAGCAGAAGCGAGTGTGCGCGAAGGCATCGACCGCACGGCTAAGTGGTATATGTCGGGCGGCAAAAACAAATCCGCACAGTGGCACCAACCACCAAAGAACATTTTTAAGAAATAAATTAACCGCGAGTGAAACGCTTACTTTGCGGCAGTTTATTCACCGCGGGTGGATTAATTCGGCAACGGTTGTCCAGTTGAAGTCGCCGAGGAGCCGGGACCATCGTTTATCGCATTTGTTGAGGTTGAGATAATGGCGGAACGTGTGTTGTTTACTGATGCCTTGCACGCGGGGTTGTCCACCGTCGATTTCCCAAGGGTGAATATAAAACACGTATGGTTGGTTCTTTTTGAGTATGCGCCGAACACCTGTTCGGAAAATGGGGTACGGGAGTAATCGGAAATACCCGCCACCAGCCCACGGCAATTGCTTGCCCATAACGTCAAGGCAAGAGACACACACTTCGTGGAAACCATCGCGAATTTCTTGGACAACAATTCCACTTTCTAAACCGCTCAAACTTCCGTAGCGATCGTGTGCAATGGTTGCAAACGAGGAAGAGTCATAGGTGTACCCCTCTTCTTGAAGAATGTCAATCGTCCAATCAGTAATCGAAAAACAGGGGGCTCGGTAGCCAACGACTTGTTTACCAGTTAAGTCTTCGAGTATTTTTTTGGCGTCGCCTATGTCTTTGCGAAATTGCTCATGCGTCAAGTCGTATGCAAGTTCGTGGTTGTATCCGTGGCTTGCAATTTCATGACCTGCTGCTGCGATTTTTTGAATTGTTTCTGGGTGCCGTTCCGCTATCCAGCCAAGGCAGAAGCAGGTGCATGTCACGTTATTTTCGTTGAGCAACGTTAACATTCGGTCAACGTTTTGTTCCACGCGCCGTTCCTTTGATTCCCAGAGCTTTGGGTCGATTCCAAGGTTTTGTACTTGGAACCAATCTTCAATGTCGATGGACATAGCAGCGAGTGTTGTTTGTTTGTCTTTCCAACTCACAGCATCTTGTGCCCGCGCTTACGAAGCGCACGAACATCCTTTGGTTGAGGGAAGGAAAAATAACCAGCACTGGTCATGTCCAGTGGCGTGGCATCAAGTATGCCGCCTTGGATATCACAAAGCACGTCCATCATGAGTCGAGCACCCTCTTGCTTCGTGCCAACAATGACGCGGTCAAGTGAATCGCGTTCTTTGAGCGTGAACTCCTTGGTCTTGATGATTCCGCCTGCGTCAAGTTTTTCTGCCATCTCGTGGACAGTGATAGTTGCATGCGGCTCGCCATGAAGAAGTTGCCAAAAGTTTGGCATCATGCCACGGTAAATCGGAAGTCGCCCGCTGTGAATATTGATGCATTTGATTCTTGGGAGATCAAGGATTCCGCGTCTAAAAATTTCAGGCGCGGCGACAGAGACAATAACATCGGGAACAAGGGCTTCGGCGGTCTGTAAATACTCTTTGGAATTGACGGATTCGGCTGGCACGATTTCGATACCGCTAGCATTGGCGAGTTTGCAGATGGATTCCCCTTTGAGTTTGGCGCCCACGAATCGAAAGCTGAGCCGAATAAAATCGATTAGCCCGTAAAAACGAAACATTCGCCAAGCGGTCTTCCAGATTGGTTCATGGAAGGCGTCCACAACAGTAGTTCCGATAATATCGAGTTTGTCTTTGGGATATTCAGCAAAAAAGACTTTGAAGAACTGGATGACGTAGAGCGGATCGTCTTCTGTAACGAAGAGAACCCGCAATCGATCAGCGGTTTGTGGACTTGTTTTGCTCGTTTGCGAACTCATGGGCATGTTTCTTTGTAGCAAAGACCTTGAATGGGCATTCATCGACCCATTTGGGGTTACGCATCATACGAATGCTAGCGTGAATGTGTGTTTATTCCCCCTCATTATTCCGATAGAACTACCTCAAAGCGCCATGGAAACAGAGATTGAACAAAAGACCAGCGATATCGCAAAAGACCAAAGGTCAGCGATGGAAGAAGCCCCGCCCGAACGGCGGACGGTTTGGACATCGAAACAAAAATTGGTTCGACTTATTTGGGGCACGGTTGGAAAAATAATTTGGGTTTGTTTACCGTGTTCTCGGTCGATGGTGCTTCGAATGTTTGGGGCAAAAATAGGCCGCGGCTGCACCTTTTCAAGAAGTGTCGAAATTATCGTTCCGTGGAATCTTACAACTGGAAATAATTGCCATGTTGCCGAACGCGCAATTCTCTATACGCTTGGAACAATCACCCTAGGTGATAATGTGCGTGTTGACACCAAAGCACATCTCTGCGCAGGTAGTCACGATATGCGCGACACAACCTTCCCATTAACCCGCCCACCTATTTCAATTGGAGATAATTCTTTTATAGGAATCGATGCGTACATTGCCCCAAACGTTTCGCTTGGATTGAACACTATTGTGCACCCTCGCGCAAGTGTCTATCGAAGTTTTGATGGAAATTGCGAACTGCAAGGAAACCCAGCGAGAGTTGTCGAGTGAGTGGTGCCCGAGCAATGTTGTGGAAGTGTATTGGCTCGCCGCTTTTTGCAGTGATTCCACATCTTGCCTATCCAATGCGAACAAACCTGTTGAAACTGTTTGGCATGAAGTGTGGGAATAGAGTTCGTACTCGCAAGGGCGTCACCATTGATAAACCATGGAATGTTACGGCAGATGATTTGGTAGTTTTTGGTGATTGTGCAACGGTGCGCGCGAGCGAACCCATCACAATTGGCAAACGGTGTGTGATAAGTCAACACGCCACGTTGATTACAGAAGTTGGCGACACGTCAACCGCCGGAGAAACAAAACGAAGTGCACCCATTACGATTGAAGATGATGTTTGGGTCGCGGCTGATGCGATTGTTATGCCCGGATCACATATTGAATCCGGCGTGGTTGTTGGCGCGCGCGGCATGGTCGACGGACGACTTCCAAAGTGGACAATTTGTACTGGAGAACCAGCAGCACCGCGAACGCAGCGCGTGTTGTACGGTCAGGGCTAATGTCAAACATTGAAGTCATTATTCCAGTTAAGAATGAAGAATTAAATCTTCCATTTGCACTCGCAAGTGTGATGGAGTGGGCAGATCGTGTTTGGGTTGTTGATAGCGAATCCACAGATAATACCTGTGAAATTGCAAAAGAAGCCGGTGCCGAGGTTGTTGTGCAGCCATGGCTTGGATACGCCAAACAAAAAAACTGGGCGTTAGATAATTTAGAATTGAAAGCAGATTGGATTTTCTTTTTAGATGCTGACGAATCGATCTTGCCAGAACTCCGAGACGAACTCGTTGACATCGCGTCTCGTGACGCGAACGAGTCTGCTTTTAATATCAACCGTTACTTTATTTTTCTTGGCAAGCGCATTCGACATTGCGGGTACTATCCAAGTTGGAACGTTCGTTTTTTTAAACGCGGCAAGGCAAGGTACGAAGAACGCGAAGTGCACGAGCATATGGTGGTCGATGGCGAGACGGGTTCTCTGAATGGCCACATGGAGCACTACGACCGTCGCGGCTTAGAGTTGTACATGGCAAAGCACAATCATTATTCAACACTTGAAGCAAAAGAAATTTTGCAACAATCGAACAAGAAAGCCGAAACAATTGATGCCAAGTTTTTCGGTTCGGCGCAACAGCGTCGTCGTTGGATTAAGCGACATATTTATCCGCGACTTCCAGCACGATGGATCTTCCGTTTCTTTTGGATGTATATATTGCGATTGGGGTTTCTTGATGGTCTAACAGGGTTGCGTTTTTGTTTATTTATCTCTTCTTACGAATTACTCATTTCGCTTAAAACGGTTGAACTCAAACAAGAGGCGGCAATAGATGGCAACTGAAGATAGACACGTTAGCCCATATTCTTTCCAGGAAAAGGTTTGGCGAATGCTCTGGGCGATTGTGCAGGCAACATTTTTTCGGTATTCCTTCCACACGTGGAATGGCTGGAGAATATTCTTGTTGAGTTCGTGCGGTGCGGACATTGACTCAACGTGTATCATTCGCCGCACGGTAAAAATAGAGTGCCCATGGAACTTAACTATGGGTCGAAACAGTTGTTTGGGCGATGGGGCAATTGTCTATTGCCTTGGAAAAGTTGTAATCGGCAACCGTGTTTCGATTTCTCAGTACGCCCATCTTTGCGCGGGGACACATGACTTTAATGATAAAGATATGCCGCTATTACGCCCGCCGATCACCGTTGAGGACGATGCGTGGCTTGCGGCCGACTCGTTTGTTGGACCAAACGTGACGGTCGGCGAAGGTGCAATTCTAGGAGCGAGAGCTGTCGCTATGCGTGATCTTGATCCATGGACGATTTATTCTGGAAACCCAGCAGTAATACTCCGCACTCGTGCAAATAAATGAATTCGAAGATTTATGTTTTTTCCTTGACGAGGGTGGCACGTTTAGTGGGGGACAGGCTCAGGGGGACAGTCCCCTTTCCATTTTTGTTGCGATGGCGTATCCTTTAGGGCTATGAATTATTCAAACAAGCCAGCCGTTCGTAATTTGCGTGGTTTTACTATTATCGAGTTGCTTGTCGTCATTGCAATTATTGTCATTATTGTTTCTATCCTGACACCATCCTTGGGCAAGGCATTTCGCTCAGCCCGTTCAACAGAAGACAAAACGCAGGCAAAGGGAATTCATTCGTCGATGTTGTTGTACCCAACTAACAATGATGGTGATTTGCCTCGTCCAAGTGTAATTGGAAAGGGGCACGAAAACATCCAACACGATTATTCCGACACGACCGCAAACCTCATGTCATTCATGCTTGCAAGTAATTACTTCAACACCGATACCCTCATTAGCCCAACAGAATCGAATCCAAATGTGCAAGATATGAACACACTCGACCTTGCGTATGATTACAAATCAATCGATGGCGAAGAGATCTTGTGGGACACGGCATTTGCTGCGGATGTTTCAAGTGCAACCCCAGTGAATCCAGCACATAACTCATACGCACACCAAGCGCTCTGTGGTGAGCGTGTACGATTGAAATGGCACGCTGGTGCAAGTCCATCTGATATTGTTATCTCAAATCGTGGTCCAGAGGTGGAAATATTCGGTGGCGAAATGAGTATGAATGAGGAAAGTTTTACAATGAAATTCCACGGACGAGAAGATGCATGGCTCGGCGTCATTGTTGGTGGCGATGGCTCGACAAGATTGGCTGGGTCAGTGTATCCAGATGATGTTTCCTATAAACCATTAAATGGTTTGCCTCTTGGTCCCGACAACTTGTTTTATACAGAGTGGAACGATATTAACATTCCTTCCGTTCCAGAAGGCATGGCTTCAGGTGATAACTGGCTTGTTATTTGCAATGAAGTTCTGGGTGAAAATGAAATTACTGCTGTTTGGGATTGAGTAATTTCTGCAAGGACTCTGTTGTGGTTTCTACTGGAGAATAACCAAGGCGGTTCTTTATTTTTTCAATATTTGCACACGAAGCAAGCACGTCTCCAGTTCTCTGGGGTTGAAAATCAACATCTACGTTTTCGTCATCAGTCATTTTCTGCAGTAATTCAAGTAGCGATACCATCGATCCAGTGCCGACGTTAAACACTTCGCCGTTAAGTGGCTCTGGATGCGAAGCTGCAAGTAGATTTGCGTGCACAATATTATCAACGTGCGTAAAATCTCGCGATTGTTTTCCGTCTCCAAAAACAGTTGGAGGACGGTTAGAATTGAGTGCATCCATAAACGACGAAACAACGGCAGCATAATGTGACTTTGGATCTTGACGTTGTCCAAACACATTAAAGTAACGAAGCGAAACCGTATCAACCGTAGCATCGCGCATCAACTGTTCACCCGTGACTTTGGATTGGGCGTAAGGGGACTCCGCAGAGAGAGCATCCGTTTCTCTGCTTGGTAGGTTTGGATGACTTCCATAACAGGCCGCGGATGAGGCGAAGATAACACGACTACATGTTGCATTTATCGCCGCATTAAGTACGTTGTTTGTACCTTTGACATTGATTTCAACACACCGAGCAGGGTATTCAAAACTTTCTGGAACGGAAACAAATGCAGCTTCATGAAAGACAATCGAACAACCATGAATTGCATCTTGGATTGCGCTGGTGTTGAGAATAGATTCTTTGATGATGGAGGCGTTTATTCCGCTCAAATTTCCTTGATGCCCTGAACTAAAATCATCGAACACCCGCACAACTGCTCCGAGACGAGCCAGATGTTGTGTAAGATGTGAGCCAATAAACCCCGCTCCACCAGTGACGAGTACATTTCGGCCTTCAAAAAAGGAATCGTAATTATTGGAGTTCATAACAGAACCATATCGTACCAACCATGCAACTGAACTTATATAACTCTCTAACCCGCAAGACCGAAGAATTTTCGCCAATTGACCCAGACAATAAAATTGTTACATTTTATTCTTGTGGTCCAACGGTCTATGACTTCGCCCATATCGGGAACTTTCGAGCATTTTTAAATGCCGATGTTCTAAGGCGGACTCTTGAAGCAATCGGATATGAAGTAAAGCAAGTGATGAACATTACCGACGTTGGTCACATGACAGAGGACAACCTTGCTGATGGTGGTGGCGAAGATAAAATGGAAGTGGCAACAGCGCGATTACTGGAAGCGAAAAAGTCAGGTACCTTGCCTTGTGATGTAAATATCGACCCGAGTGACCCACTTGCTGTTGCAGAATTTTATGCATGTGCGTTTATGGAAGATGCAAAAGCGCTAGGTCTTGAAATTGTTGAAGATGCGAAATCAGATTCGAGTCTGATGCCGAGGCCAACTCAATATGTTTCGCAAATGATTGCTATGGTTCAATGCCTTATAGATTCAAATCATGCGTACGTTGCATCGGATGGGGTTGTGTATTTTGACGTGCAATCCTTTCCGAATTACGGAAAACTTTCCGGGAACACTGTCGATGCACTTCGAAGTGGCGAAGGCGGGCGGGTAGACATGGAAACGCAAGCAGTAAAAAAATGCCCCGCAGATTTTATGTTGTGGAAACCAGACAAAACCCACGCAATGCGTTGGCCGAGTCCTTGGGGTGAGGGCTATCCCGGTTGGCACTTAGAATGTTCCGTGATGGCGAACCAACTCCTTGGCGATGTCATTGATATTCACAGCGGTGGCGAAGACAACATTTTTCCTCACCACGAATGTGAAATTGCGCAATCGTGTTGTGCTACGGACAATCCATCGTTTGCTCACTATTGGTTTCACACACGTTTTTTGTTAGTCGATGGAACTAAAATGAGCAAAAGCAATGGGAACTTTTACACGTTGCGGGATCTTGTTGCCAGGGGCGCAACGCCAGCCGCAATTCGTCTTGAACTTATTAAAACACACTACAGGTCAAACGCAAACTTTACTTTGCAAGGACTCAAAGATTCGCAACGACAAATTGATAGATGGCGTCGTCTAGCGGATTGGTTGTGTGAACATGGTTGCACAAGTATAAATAAAACTCCCATGCAAGAAGCAAGGGGTAAATTTCTTTCAGCAATGTGCGATGACCTAAACGTTGCAGGAGCAATCGGGTTTTTAAGCGAGGCGGTAAGTCAGTATGCGGTTGATTTAAAACCGACGGAGTGTGAAGGTGAGAGTACGCTTGCCGATGAACTTGAGGCGCTGCAGGTTATGGATTCTGCGTTGGGTGTTATCGAACTAGAGTCGTGTGTTTGTACTGAAAGCATTGACGTGACAAAAATTGACTCTCTTATTGAATCGCGGCTAGATGCCCGCACAAATAAAGACTGGTCACGAGCAGATGAGATACGAGATGAATTACTAAAACTAGGTATCGCAATCAAAGACGGTCCCGAGGGCACAACATGGACAAGAGTTGTGCAGTGAATTCATCTCCACCAGTTATTGGCTTGGTCGGTGGAGTTGGTTCAGGAAAAAGTGCCGTCGCTGAAGTAATGAAGCAGTTTGGATGCATTGTTGCAAACGCTGATGACAATACTAAAGTAGTGCTGCGAGATTCTGAGGTTCGCGACCAACTTGTTGCTTGGTGGGGGAAAGGTATTTTGAATGTTGAGGGGCTTGTTGACAAGAAGGCAATTGCAGACATTGTTTTTCAAAATGAAGAAGCAAGAAAAAAACTAGAAGACTTGGTTCACCCGCGAGTCCAATCTATGCAAGAAGCACAATTTAGGAACGCTCCACAGGGAACCCGCGGGCTGGTTATTGATGCGCCATTACTTCTTGAGGCAGGCTTAGATTCATGCTGTAATGTCCTTATTTTTGTGGATTCTCGGAGAGAAATACGCCTTGCAAGAGTGTTAGAAACGCGAGGTTGGTCTCCAAAAGAACTCAATAGAAGAGAAGGTGCCCAGTTGCCACTTGACATGAAGCGCAATAAAGCCGATTATGTACTTATCAACGAGGGCGAGTTGGGCGAAGTTTACGACCAAGTCAAACAAATTCTTGAAGATATTGATAACAGGCGACTTGTTTGATTAGTCGCTAACAAAATCCCCTTTAACAAAGTAGAAAAAATCAGTTTGTATCACCTTTGATGGTGTTGCATAAAACAATACCCCTTTTTCGGGGTGAGGAGAACAAAAACAATGGCTAAGAAACGAAGACGACGAAAGGGCAACCGAAGTGCAGATGGTGGCATGTCAGCGATGACATTAAAGCCGGGAGAAGTGCCAACGGACGAGGAACTCGAAAGCGAGGCAGCATCGCTTGACACAAAACTTACCGATGCTGCACAAAAAAAATACGACAAAGCGAAGAAAGAAGGATACGACCTTACGGCGCTTCAACATATGAAGGGCAAGGACCTAGGAGAAGTTGCAAAGAAAGAGAAGGTTGAAAACTGGGCAGAGATGCCGAAACAAAAATTGGTCTTTGAAATTCTTAAAGCACAAGCAACTCGGCAAGGATTAATGATTGGCGAAGGCACGCTCGAAATCATGGCGGATGGATACGGCTTCCTTCGTAGCCCAGAATATTCTTACGTTGCTTCTCCGGACGATGTGTATGTAAGTCCATCGCAAATACGAAGGTTCGGATTGCGAAAAGGACAGGAAATACGTGGTCTAATTCGCCCTCCAAAAGAAACCGAAACGTATTTTGCGATGCTTCGCGTCGAAGCGATTAATGGTCGTGATCCAAAGGATATACATGACATTGCAACGTTTGAAAACTTAACCCCCTTGCATCCTGATGTAAGAATCCATCTTGAAACAGAAAGTGAAATTATTGAGACGCGCGTTATCGATCTGGTTGCGCCGCTTGGTTTTGGCCAACGCGCACTCATCGTTGCACCGCCGAGAACTGGCAAGACTGTTTTGTTGCAGCGTTTAACAAACGCGATTGCAGTGAATCATCCCGAAGTACACGTTATCGTGTTGCTTGTTGATGAACGCCCCGAAGAAGTGACTGATTTTAGAAGAAGCACGCCGGATTCCGTAGAAGTGGTTGCGAGTACGTTTGATGAAGAGGCATCACGCCACATTCAAGTAGCCGAAATGGTGATGGAAAAATCTAGGCGCATGGTTGAGTTTGGGGATCATGTAGTGATTTTGATGGACTCGATAACGCGTCTTGCTCGTGGATACAACAACGGTTTACCGAGTACTGGAAAAATCGGAACTGGTGGCGTTGATTCAAAAGCACTCATTCGCCCAAAGAAATTTTTTGGTTCTGCGCGTAATATCGAAGACGGCGGCTCACTCACTATTATTGGTACTGCTCTTGTCGACACCGGATCAAAAGCAGACGAAGTGATTTTTGAGGAATTTAAAGGCACGGGCAACTCTGAGTTGCATCTCACCAGAAAACTCGTTGAAAAACGAATTTGGCCAGCGATTGATATTGCTGCGTCAGGTACTCGCCGCGAAGAATTGTTGCTTGACCCCAAAGAACATGAACTTGTTGGTCGGTTGAGAAAAGTAGTGAGTGACATGAGTCCAGTCGAGGCGATGGAAATGTTGTGTACTCGTATGGTTAAAACGAAGTCAAACGCTGAATTCTTAATGACCATGAATTTAGGATAAATTGAAGCCGCCGCTGTCCCCATTGCGTAGAGTGTGAAGTATGAATATGCCAAATAAGAACAAAACAGGTTTTACGATTGTTGAAATACTAGTTGTGATTTCAATTATCGCTATTCTCGGATCACTGATGATGGTGGCAGTCAACGGTGCACGGGGTTCAGCGAACACGGCGAAGGCAAAAGTAAAGCTCAAACAAATTGCTGAATGGATGCAACTATGGTCTGGTCGTAACGATGATCGAGTTTTGCCCAGTCAATTTGATTTTGCTGATGAAGTAGAAGCGGGCACGGCAGTTTCTGTTCGTGATAATCCGGGGATGAATAATTACTTTGAAGACGACGACGACAACCCATACGACGATTTGGATCGTGGTCTATATGTTGGAACATGGGCAGACATTTTGTGGACAGAAAATAATCTAGCGCAAACATACGGTGCTATGAAAATCATGGATTTTGATCAAGCAGAAGTAACTGATGTTTATGGTGGCGATGTTACTCCTGCTGGATTGTGGGAAACTGACTCCCCAGATATTTATCCAGAAGAACCGCTTATATTTGAAGTGTTTGAACATTTTAATCACCCATTTCGATCAACATATGAAAACACAAGGGGACCCGCTAAGGGCTTACCGGGATTTTTCGCCGCAAATAATTTCTTTGATGCCCGCAGTTTGGTAGACCGAGATTCGTTTGGCGAAGAGTCGTCGAAAGTTGATTGGTATTACACAAACTCGATGATTAATGCACCCGCAAGATCCATTTACCTTGTAGATTCTATTGCTGGAGAAACAATTTCAAATACTCCCGATCCATGGATGGTTGCTCCTGTGTTCCAAGGTGATTTACAAATTCTTGACCCAAACACAGACTCACTTGGAGAGGTTGATTTTCGATATGCGGGAGGAACGATGCTCCTCATGCTTGACGGATCCATCAAGACCGAAACACCTTGGTCTGAGTTGGGATCATCAGGAAATAGCACTGGGCATACTCTCTATGGTCGCGGATACCGTGTTGACGATTTAACGAACAGATAATAAAACCAATGCGCATATAACCTTCATTATTGAGCGTAGAAACGCGTTGTAAGAATAATCATGTTGCTTTGGGGTTGCTAAAACGGGGGGTTTTGCTACACTTCCCATCCGTCCTTTTGGGGCGGCTTTTTAAATCGGGGGTATAGGGGTCGTGTGAGGATTGCACGATGAGCGGCCACGGATGGTCGGTTGCATGACGGTTCCCAATTGCCACCGTAGCTCAGTGGTAGAGCGCATCCTTGGTAAGGATGAGGTCACGGGTTCAAATCCCGTCGGCGGCTTTGGTAATGATGCGTTGTTGTAGACGGTCTACAGCAATAAGAAAATAGGTGTCGGTTTTTGTAGAACCGGCAAAAGGAAATGGTTGGTTGGTAGTGACGATCGTTGGTACCACCTTTTGAAACGGAGAACTCACGATGGCAAAGGACACATTTGTTCGAAATAAACCCCACGTGAATATTGGCACGATTGGCCACATTGACCACGGGAAAACAACTCTTACCGCTGCGATTACAAGTCGTCAGTCATCAAAGGGTTTAGGCGACGCTCGCGCGTTTGATCAAATCGACAACGCACCTGAAGAAAAAGCACGTGGTATTACCATTGCAACAAGTCACCAAGAATACGAATCAGATACTCGTCACTATGCGCACGTTGACTGTCCGGGTCACGCTGACTATGTGAAGAACATGATTACTGGTGCTGCTCAAATGGACGGTGCTATTCTTGTTGTTGCAGCAACTGACGGTCCTATGCCGCAAACCCGTGAGCACATTTTGCTTGCTCGCCAAGTTGGCGTGCCAGCGCTCGTCGTGTACATGAATAAATGCGACATGGTTGACGATGACGAGCTCATCGAACTCGTTGAAATGGAAATTCGTGATTTGCTTAGCAGTTACGACTTCCCAGGCGACGATATTCCTGTGATTAAGGGTTCTGCTCTTAAGGCACTTGAATCTGAAGGCAAGGATGATGAAGTTTGTGCTTCAATCGATGAACTCATGGCAGCCTGTGATAGTTACATCCCTGAACCAGAACGCGAAGTAGACAAGCCATTCTTGATGCCAGTGGAAGACGTGTTCTCCATTAAGGGTCGAGGTACTGTTGTAACCGGTCGTATTGAGCGTGGTTTGGTGAAGGTTGGCGATGAAGTAGAAATCGTTGGTTTGAATACAGAAACGGCAAAGACAACAGTTACTGGCGTTGAAATGTTCCAAAAGATTCTTGAAGATGCGCAAGCTGGCGACAACGTTGGTTGTCTCCTCCGTGGTGTTGACAAGAATGACATTGAACGCGGTCAAGTACTTTGTAAGCCTGGCTCCATTACTCCTCATACGAAGTTTGAAGGCGAAGTTTATATTCTTACGAAAGAAGAGGGCGGTCGCTCGACCCCATTCTTCAGTGGTTACAAACCACAGTTTTACTTCCGTACAACTGACGTAACTGGTAAGTTGGATCTTCTTGGTGGAGCAGAAATGTGTATGCCTGGCGACAACATCCAAATGGCAATTGACCTTGAAGACAAGCCGATTGCAATGGAAGAGGGACTCCGCTTTGCGATTCGTGAAGGTGGACGTACTGTTGGTTCCGGCGTTGTAACGAAGATTATTGAGTAATATTTTCGATTGCTAGGGAGAGATCCTAAGTTCTCTCCCTTAGTAGTCGATGTGAGGTTAAATAATGGCCAAGGCAAAAGATCGTGAATATGTTTGGCTCCAATGCACGGAGTCAGGTGATCTTAATTATCGAACGAGCATCCGCGTGAAGGGTGGTATTGACGAAAAGGTAAAAGAGGGCTTTAAAAAGTACTGCCCACGCCTTCGCAAGCACACACTTCACAAAATTAAGCGGAAGTAAACAACGCGTCCACTTGTTTTAAGTGGGCGCATGGACGCCGGTAGCTCAATTGGCAGAGCAGCGGATTCCAAATCCGCAGGTTGAGTGTTCGAGTCACTCCCGGCGTGTTTTGGTTAGAAATGTAGAAACAAGAGATCAACATGAGTACAGCAATTTACAAACAAGGACAGGGCTACTGGGTTCGGCTTATGTCATCAATTGGCTTCGGTCTTCTTGTAATGATGGGAGTCATTTGGCTTTGGGATCAACTTAGTGGAGTTCAAATTGGTGAACTTGAGCCAGTCTATGTGCAGGGCGGGGTGTCCATTATCGTCATTGCTGTGTGTGGCATCGTGGGATTTCATCTTATAGGCAGGAAACCCAAACTTGTTGATTTCATGATTGCGACTGAGGGCGAGATGCGAAAAGTGAATTGGTCCACGCGCCGCGAAATTTTTGGATCAACTGTTCTTGTCATTTTGTTGACGCTTTTCATCGCCGTCTTTTGTAAAATTGCGGATCTTGCATTTTCCGCATTCTTCCAATGGGTCGATGTTTTGCAATCCGTGTAAAGGGAAGGGATCGTTATGAGTGAGATAGAACAAAATACTGAAATCACAGAGATGGCATCTGGAGAAACTCCAGAAGTTGTTGCTGAACCAATATCTGAAACAGGTCAAACAACGGCTCCATCAAACGGAGAAATGCCAAAAACCCAAGAGGGCATGAATTGGTTCGTGCTTCGCGTTGCGTCCAACAAAGAAGATTTTGTCCGAAATGCACTTGAAAAGAAAGTGCAAATCGAGGGTGTGCAACATCTTGTTGGTCGCATCATGGTTCCAACCGAAAAGACCAAAACGCTTTCAAAAAATAACAAGGTTAAAATTACCGAAACGAAGTTATATCCCGGATATATTTTTGTTGAAATGCAACTTATTGATGCACGTATTTCACAGGATGTTTTCTTTATTATTAAAGAAACAACTGGTGTAGGTGACTTTGTAGGTACTGCTGGCAAGCCAACGCCGATGTCTGACGACGAAGTTGACAAAATGTTGTATGACTCACAAGCACCTGAAGAAGTAACTGAAGTGAAACTTGAGTTTGCTAAGGGTGACCATGTGAATGTCAAAGAGGGTCCATTCATGGGCTACGAAGGTACGGTTGACGAAATTTTCCCCGAGAAGGGTGTTGTCCGCGTACTTGCAACTGTGTTTGGTCGTCAAACACAAATCGATATCGAATACTGGATGATCGAAAAAGCGGAGTAATGGGTCTGGCACAAGGCTGTATGTCAGCCTTCCATTTTTTCGCCACGGAGCCGCGGAGGAATACAAATGTTTTAAGTTGCGTTTGTACATCTAGTTGCTCGCTAACCATTAATCTCCTCTGAGACTTTTTCTGCCTTTTCTTCCTAGGACCAACGAGTAAACGGGTTTAGCTTGATGCTTGCGTTTTTGGTATCGTGCACACATGACAATCGATACAATTCCACTCGAAGGTGCAGCGCAAACATTTTGTGATGACTATGCAAGGTTGCGCGGGGAAATAGCCAAAGCAGTTGTTGGGCATGATGAAATCGTAGAAGGCGTTCTCGTTTGTCTTTTTGCCGGTGGTCACGCGTTATTGGAAGGCGTGCCCGGATTAGGTAAAACGCTTCTGATTCGGACACTCAGTGACGCCCTACATCTCAACTTTGCGCGAATTCAATTTACACCCGATCTTATGCCAGCCGATATTACGGGCACTACCGTCGTGGTCGAATCAGATAGTGGTCGAGATTTTGAATTTCGCAAAGGACCCCTGTTTGCCCAAATGGTTCTAGCAGACGAAATAAATCGCGCGACACCAAAAACGCAATCAGCGCTACTTGAAGCAATGCAAGAAAAAACAGTGACCGTGGGCGGCGAAACGCACGAACTTGAAAAACCTTTCTTTGTTATGGCGACTCAAAATCCCATTGAACAAGAAGGCACGTATCCATTGCCCGAAGCACAACTTGATCGTTTTTTCTACAAGTTGCACGTAGGCTATTCGGGGCGCAATGAGTTGATGGAAATCCTTGACCGAACAACAAGCGGTCATTCACCAGACGTGCAAAGCGTACTTGACACAGACAAAATAAATGCGTATCAACAAGTTGTTCGTGAAGTTACCATTGCAGACGTAGTGCAAGACTACGCAGTTCGGATTGTGCTTGCTACCCATCCGGATGAACAGCTTGCAACACCCCAGGTAAAAACATTCCTCCGCTTTGGCGCATCGCCGCGAGCAGCACAAACATTAGTTCTTGCTGGGAAGGTGCATGCACTTCTTGGAGGAAGAATCGAGGTTAATAGTGACGATATTCGAAAGGCGGTACTACCCGCCTTGCGCCATCGATGCATTTTGAACTTTGAGGCGGAAGCCGAAGCAATTACTTGTGATGAAATATTGACAAACTTAATCGAAACCCTTCCAACGACAACAATGTGAGAATAAACAATGGATTCAATTACACTAATCGCCTGTGTGTTATGCGCACAAACAGAATCAACAACGCCAACATACAACGCGAAGTTAGACTTTCATTATATTCATCAATTTGAATCTTCAATCGATAGTGGAGGCGATGTGGAGGTTTCGAGTTATGGCGGCGAGTTCCGATTAGATAACAAACTGACAAACAGCGACGATTTGCAATTTAGGTTTCAATTTCAACAGGACGACTGGGATTTTTCTGGAACCTCTGGTCTTGGTTTTGATGATCCTTGGGACTCGATTGATACTGTTGATTTAGCACTCACTTGGACACATCATTTTAATAAATCAACACAGTGGTTTTTTGGGGGAATAGGTAGGGCAAGTTACGAAGAAGATGCTTCCGACGGAACGGTGTACGGTGGCACGGTTGGTTTTATTAAATCGTTTACTTCTGATTTTACGCTTGGGCTAGGCGTGGGAGTTATTGAGCAGGTTTTGGATGATGTGCGTTGGTTTCCGGTGTTTGTTCTTGATTGGAAATTAGACCACAATCTTAAACTGACCAGTGACATATCAACACGGTTTGGTACAAGGACAGGTGTTGAACTTGTTTGGACCCCAAGTAGCGATTGGTCTCTCGGAGCGGGGATTTCATACGGTTATAGAAGGTTCCGTTTGGACGACAGTGGATTCGCACAAAACGGCGCCGGTGAAACAACTTCTTGGCCTTTGACATTGAGAGCAACGTACCACGCATCTCCTTCCTTTGACCTTACATTTTTGGGTGGCATAGTTTTTAATGGACGTATTGAAGTGATCAATCAACAGAAAACAACAATCGAACGACAAGATTATGATTCGGCAGGAGCAATCGGCGTGATCGGTCAAATACGTTTCTAGCAACTGTTAATTAATTTCTGCTGGTTGTTGGAATACTCTGCACTAGATCCCATTGGGACAAATCAAGCAATATTGGGAGTGGATTTATATTCCAAGGCGTGCAAGGCAGTGGGGCGGTTTCTACCCGCATCGAATCGCCATGCGTCCTAACGACTGAAAATGAAAGTTGGTTGTCATTAATCCATTCGTTTGGGAGTTCTATTCGGACGTCCCAACCGTAGGCGCTAATTGATGTAACAACATTAAAATCATTCGGGATATTTGAACCGACAAACACCCCACTTGGTGGAATGGCAACGATTGAGTTTGTATCATGATGAATGACCGTAACAGTTTCAATTCCAATCACATCTTTTGCTCTTGCAACATCCTGTGGAATATTACTTGAAGTATTATTTCCCTTGCATTGAATAAACAACTCCCAAGTGCCAAGCAATTTTCTTACTTGAACAGTTGTAGATAATGCTTGTTGGATTTGCTGCGGAACTCCCAGTTGAACGCTCCGAAGAGTCCAGAGTGGGTGGAGCCGAGGAAGCATTGTGTACGGCGGGCGAACAATAACTTTTTGCGGAACGATCGGAAGTGAATACCGTTGCATTCCTATTTGTATTTGAAGCCATTGCAACGTTGTTTCAAGTGATTGTGGTCCAAAGATTGAAAGGTCAAGGAGTTCTACTCGGTCTACATGTGATCGAATGGTTTTTGCTGGGGGAAGTTCAACTGCAATCGGAAACTCGTCGTTTTCTTTCCAAACAATTGTTGCAAGTGATGGCTCAATTGTAGGATTGGTCATCGCAACAGTAACTTGGTTGCCGTACACACCTTCAAGCCATTGGATGAATGGTTGTTGTTCTTCCGTCCAGCGTAGTGCGCGCATGGTGGTTTCCCTAGATGTTGCACTTAGATCAGTGATGATAGTGAGAAGTCGATTGAGCAGATCGGGTTGAACAATCCAGCAAGCAAACTCGTTATTGCCATCGAGCGAAACATTCGTTAATAAATCTCTGCACGCTGCTGCTACGCCTCGGCTACTTTTAGAGAGTTTGTCGAATCCAATTCTCCAAAGTTGTTCCCCATGCAAAGCACTAAGGCGAGCAACTTCAGAATCATTTGGAGGTGGAGGTGGTAACACACCAAGCCGTGAAGCAACGAGTGCCCACCGCCAATATTCAAGCGGGTTCCATTCTGGGCGATTGGCTCTAATTTGAAAATCTAGAACAGCGCCTGTATCAGTGGGAAAAATATTGAGATTTGGGAGTGCTTTAGGAAGCGAGACCCAGATTGGATCAATGCTAGTCCCACAGAAACGTACTGTTCCATCCCCATCGAATGGAAGTTCTACCAACAACACTGGTCCCGACATTGAATCGAGTGGATGAACTTGTTTCGTATTGTCTGAGGGCTCAATTGGTCGGATGCAATATGGATTACTTGTCCACGAAGAATAATTGGTGTTTTTTTCAATCCATCCAATATGCCCAGTTCTACTACCCCCGTCATGAAAAGAAACATCGATGGTTGTTGGCCAATTGTCACCAAGTTCCTCGCTAATGAGTTGGACAAGTAACACGCCTCCATGTGGAGCAATCGGCGAAGCTTGTTTTGACTCAATCGTATCAACGGGAATTGCAAGCAAAGTTTGCAACCCAACCGTTATTGAAAGAGTTAGGGATACCATCATGACGCAGCAGTTGTATTGCTGCGCGCTTTCTGGATAATCGAAATAGTTTCAGCAACAGCAAGTTCTAAATCATCGTTTGTAATGAAGTATTGGTATGCACAACTTTCTTGCGAAAGGTTGATTTCTTGCTTTGCTTCTCTAAATCGGCGTTGGATAGAATCTTGATCTTCTCTTCCGCGTGCCTCAAGTCGGTGCAATAACTCATCTTCGTTCGGGGGGAGGATGAAAATTCGTGTAGATTCTGGCATGTTGTCTCGGATTTGCATCCCGCCTTGAACATCAATGTCCAATAGCATAATTTTTCCGATGCTAAGTGCCCTGTCCACAGGTGCGCGGAGTGTGCCGTACCGGTGGCATCCAAACACTTCTGCGTGTTCTAAAAATTCGTTGTTTGTTACTTTTTCCTCAAAGTCGGTTGATGAAACGAAAAAGTAATCTTTTCCATCCACTTCCTTCTCGCTTTTTGGTCTTGTGGTTGCTGAAATGCTAAAAACAGCGTCAAAATGCTCGCGCACGCGGTGCACAATTGTTGTCTTCCCTACTCCAGAGGGACCAGAAATCACAACTAATAGACCTTGTTCGTTCGCATCCATCTCCCAATTATATCGTTTCCCACCGTTCTTCAGGGTCTCCCTATTTTGGTGGGGTCCGATCCCAACGATGGGTGGGCTTGAGATTCAGGTACAATGGTCGGAATGTCTTTACCTAGAGTAGCGATTGTTGGAAGGCCAAATGTTGGCAAATCGAGCATGCTGAACCGCCTTGCGCGGCGGCGGGTATCTATTGTTGATCCAACGCCGGGCGTGACGAGGGATCGGGTGAGTGCAGTGATCGAAATTGACCCCCCATCGCGCACCCCAAAAGGCACAGAAACTCGACTCGCAGAAATCCACGACACAGGTGGCTGGGGAGTTTATGTTGTCGATGGCGAACATATAGACGATGCCGGAAAAGATCTTCGTGATCTAACTGATGATATAGAACTCCAAATTAGAGAAGCAATGGATAAATCAGATTTGATTGTCTATGTCGTGGATGCGCAATCTGGCATCACGCACCTCGATGAGACAGTTGCCGAGATGCTGCGAAAGTCTGGAGCGGGAAATCGAGTCTTGGTCGTTGCGAATAAAGTTGATTCGCGATCGTGGGAAGCGCATGGACATGAAGCAGCCGCTCTTGGGCTTGGCGAAGCAATTTGTGTTTCTTCGACAAGCGGTCATGGCATGCGGTACTTCACAGATATTCTTTGGAAGCGTCTTGAGGGCTTGACTGGTATTCGTGACGACGACCCAGATATGAAACTTGCAATTATTGGCAAGCGAAACGCGGGCAAATCGTCCCTGACAAATGCACTTGCAGGGGAAAACCGAGTAATTGTTTCTGAAATAGCAGGAACAACTCGAGATTCCATTGATGTCACATTTGATATTGATGGAAGATCATTTACTGCAATTGATACCGCGGGCGTTCGCAAACAAAAAAGTTTTGCGGACGACATTGAATACTATGCATATCGACGGATGCTTCAATCAATTCGTCGTGCAGATGTAACGTTGTTACTCGTGGATGCAACAGATCGAATTTCACAAGTAGATAAAAAACTTGCGATGGAATTACAACGTCAGTTTAAACCAACGGTGATTGTTGTGAACAAATGGGATCTTGTTGATGACTCTGTGTCACCCGAAGATTATCTTGACTACATCACGAAAGAACTTCGCGGTTTAGACTTTGCTCCGATTGTTTTCGTGAGTGCCTCTGAGGGGAAGGGCATCAATGATGCAGTGACCATGGCGTTCAACTTGAAATCCCAGTCAGAACATCGAGAAACAACAGGTAAACTGAATGCGGTTATCAAAACGATTCTGCAAGACCGTGGACCTTCTTCACGCCTTGGAACAATTGCAAAGTTGTTGTACGTTTCACAGATTGCGGTCAAACCACCAACAATTGCGATGGTCGTGAACGAGCCATCTATGTTTGAGGGACAATATGAGCGGTATTTAATGAACCGATTACGGGAAGAATTGCCTTATAGTGAAATCCCTATTCGACTTTTATTCACAAAACGAAAGCGAAAATCGCTCCATGACTTAAAACATGGCCCAAAACAAGATACAATTGAAGAGTTAACGCGTATCAACCCATCTTCAGGTCAGGATGATGATGGTGCTATTAACCCTCCTGGCGACATTGAAATCATGCACGACAACGAGTAATCACTCGTCGTGTTTTACGCGCGATAGAAACCCACCATGGCAATAGTTCCACTTCCAGTCTTCGAAGAAGATGCAGATCCGTCGAAACGCGGCGCACTTACCCTTGAAGAACAACTCGACCAAATAGAAGTACCTGAAACCATGGTGGTTAAATTTGGTGCTCTTAAAATGATTGGAGAATATAAACAGGCTGGCGGGATAAAAACCGGTTGTGGATCAAAGTTAGTTGCGCGAACACACCGAGGAACAGAAGTGGTTGAAATGCTAACTACATCCTGTTCCAATTCTGGATGTGGCAAATCGATTGGTCGCGATGAGATGCTCGAGTACATTGAAAATTCGGGCGGCAAGAATTTCCCTTTTCATACAAACGGTCGCGTTCTTCGAATTGCAACGGCGGATGATCTAGCAAGAATGGACGCATTGCGCAGAAGAATTGATGAACAAATCCAAAACTCTCGCGAGTTAGTGGAAGAGCACCGTCTTGCGATGAAAATTGTAGACGTTGAACCGATTCTTGGCGAAGAACTCTTGACCTTTTATTATTTAAGTGAAGACAGGGTGGACTTTAGGAGTTTGGTTTCCGTACTTGCTTCCAAGTATTCAACTCGCATTGAAATGCGACAGGTTGGCTCAAGAGACGAGTCACGCCTTGTTGCAGATTACGAAAAATGCGGGCTGCATTGTTGTTGTAAAAGTTTCTTAAAAGTTCTTTCTCCCGTTTCCATGCGGACAGCAAAACAACAAAAACAAACGTTAGACCCAAAGAAAATTTCTGGCAGATGCGGACGTCTTATGTGTTGCTTGCGTTATGAAGACCAAACATATCGCGAGTTGAAGAAAAACCTTCCCCATAAAAAGACTCGTGTTGGAACGGTGGAAGGTCCAGGCATCGTGCTTGATGGAAAAATCCTAACCCAACTTGTAATGGTGGAATTGGAACACGGCAGGCGGAGAATTGCAGTGCCGATCGAAGAACTACTTGATCCTGAAACATGTCCAAGACCGTGGGAAGAAGTGTATGTTCCAGATGAGCCAAAGCAAAAATCAAAACGGAAACGAAACCGTAAAAGCGGTAATAAAACGAAACAAGATAAACCGCAAAGCGGAAATCGGGCAGCTGAGGGTACAAAGAAAAAGAAACGTCGCCGAAGGCGAAGGCGCAACAGAAAGAGCAGTGAGAACACCGATAAGACGTAGCACATGAATACGAGCGAACGAAAAAGTCAGTCTGGTGTCATCGAAACGTTGCAATCCCTCATAGTGGCGTTTGTGCTTGCTATGGTCTTTCGAGGTTTTGTTGTAGAAGGTTTTGTTATTCCTACTGGTTCAATGGCACCCACGTTACTTGGCCAACATCTTCTTATGCACAGCGATCAAACAGGTCAGGATTTTCCTGTCGGCTTTGATGCGCGAAGATCAACATCGACAGACAGGTTTTCTGATCCCCTTCTAGGTCGGAGCATGCCGCTTTCAATGTCTCAGGCGAAAAAGATACAGCCAAGGGCTGGCGATCGAGTTGTTGTATTGAAAACTCTTTTTCCTTTTTTTAGCCCCGATCGCTACGACGTAGTTGTGTTCAAAAACCCGACCGATACGCAAGGTCCATCAGCAAACTATATAAAGCGCCTTATCGGTCTTCCGGGTGAAACGCTTTGGATTGCCGATGGAGACATCTTTGCAAAGAGCGGCTATGAGCCGTTTTCAATTCAGCGAAAACCGGAACACATTCAAAGGTCCCTATGGAGGAAAGTTTCAGACAGCGATGCTATCCCGACAGATACAATGGGTTTGTCAAGATTGTGGTCTCCACCGTGGAACGGAAATCCAGACGGTGCGTGGAAATTCAATGACCGTACTTGGTTTTGTGACACAACGCAGCCAAGCACATTGGTGTGGGACCAAAACAAAATACTTATTGATGACTGGCTTCCGTACAACATGTTGATGCCAACCATTCGTCAAGAGCCGATGTCTGACATCCGCGTGAGTGCAACGTTGACTCCAAACTCTGATGCGCTTACCGCTGGCTTTACTCTGGAAGCGATGGACCTTCGATTTGTTTGGACAGTCTCTAAAGACGGTGTGTCTCTGAAACTGTTTTCTCGAGATGGCGACTTACTTAAAGAAACGGAAGACGCCTATTCAGTGTTTGACGCAAACGAACCTTTGCGTGTTGAGTTTTGGCACGCGGATCAATTGATGAGTATGTATATTGATGGTGAACGAATTGCAGAGTTGCAATATGATTTTGGCCCAGAGCAACGGCTTCGTTTGGCAACTGGTTCGGGTCCAAATGTTCCAATTGAAGAAATAGCTGGCAGGGGTCAGCGAGCAGCAAAATTAACTTGGCATTTTGACGGCTCGCCACTTACAATCACTCGCCTTCAGGTAGACCACGACTTGTATTATCGAAGTTCACGTTTGCCATCGAGGGCGATAAAAAACCCGACAGCGCAAGGCAACGAAAAACTTGTAGAGGTTGGCTCTCCTGCGTTTGGTACGCATCCAGACAAACTCGCGGTATTGAGCGGCGACCAGTTCATGATGGCTGGCGATAATAGTGCGTATTCACTTGATGGTCGCCTTTGGGGGAATCCAGACGAATTTGTTTCCGCACAGTTTGACGATTCTCCATTTGTGGTGGACAGAAATCTCCTTATTGGGAAGGCGTGGAGTGTGTATTGGCCTGCAGCAAATAGTTTGGGACCTCTGCCCATCATTCCCGACTTTGGGCGAATTCGTTTCATCAGATAAACCAGTTTGCGCAGGGGCGCGACCCAACCAACCCGCACACCCCGAACTCTCTTCCTCTACATGTGTATAGGACCAAACGTCAAATGCCGAACCTTGAAGGCATGGGATCAAGTTGGTTAACACGTAGTTTTTCACATCAACCGATAGCAATTCACTTTGGTAGTGACATTGTTCGCATGATGCAAATTCGTGGCACAAAAGAACGATGTCTGCAAAGTGCAGTTGAAGTTGCCGTTGGTGAAAGCAGTGCAATTAAAGTAGCGCTTGCTTCCTTCAAGGGAAAACGCTGCGTGGTAAGTATTGCATCATCTGATGTATTAGTACAACACATTCGGGTTTCCATCGACGCGGATGAGAGTGAAATACGCCTTCGCCTTGTAAAGCATGATACAAGGTGGGGGGATGCTGAAATACGTACAGTCTGCATTACGACAACGGGTGGGTCAGGAAATCCAAGACAGGAAATTTTGTGTGTTGGTGTTGAGAGCGAAAAAAGTAGGGCCATTATTGAAAACATAGAATCCGCTGGCGGAGAAGTTATTGCAGTGACAGTTCCGCTGTACGCATCAATTCGCGCGTTTGACCAACTATATCGACGTGATGGCGATGAGAAAATAACATCTCTATTAATAGACATGGATGAAAATTCTTCAATGGTCATGATTGCACATGGAGCAAGTTGTGTATTTGCGCATCGACTTGATGCAGAGCCAAAAATGAAAAACGAGGACGTTGATCAGAAGTGGGAATCAACACCTTCTCTCACAGCGATTTCAACAGGTTCGCCAGACAATGAATTTGAACGAAGATGCGAAAATGAGCCGCGGGGGTTACATGGCATGCAGCCATCTACTGAAACTATCGAAGAAAAACTAGAACGAGCACTTGCACGTTGTTTGCGACATCATGATGCATTGTTCCCTGACAGGGCTGTTGATCGCGTAATTTTTACAGGTCGAGGCGCAGGTGACACAGATACTTGTGCTGCGATTGCATCAAAACTTGGTGTTGCAGGATATGTAGCAGACCCATCTGCATGGATTTCGGGTGCGGAAGAATACGCGGCTGGACCAGCGTGGACGACTGCGGCTGGTATTTGTATGCGGTACGCGGAGCAGGCAGCATGAAACATCCATTTGACGATTTTATTTCTCCATCGTGGCACAAGAAACGCTCGGATAATCGAGTAGTCCGTATTGGAATTCTTCTTGTTGCAGTCGTTTCAATTGCTACTGCCGCTGCGTTTGCCACAACCCTCTCTGGGTGGAGAGGCTTGTTAAAAAGTCGTGGAAGCATCGCAACAAAATGGGAAGATGCAAGCGGAAGAGTGCACGCGTATGTAAAAGCCCAGAAAGATATTCAAGACGCAATAGATGAAATCAAAACTGTTGGTCAATTTACAGACGAGGTTCCACGATCACTTCTTATGTGGCAAGTAACTCAAACGCTTCCGGTGGAAACACGACTTGACGATGTTCGTCTTGAAACTAGAAAACGAGTAGACGAGGATGAAGAAGTCAGCATTACTGAAACCATAATGCTATTAGGGGTTGCTCCAGATGACTCAAGTATTTCGTCGTACATCGAACAATTGTCTTCATCACAACATTTTACGGATGTTTCACTCCTGTATGCACAACTTGATGCTGATGGGACAAGTAGAAATTTTTCAATTCAAATGACAATCGCACCAGCAATCCAAATTGTTACGGAGGAAATACAGTGAATATACCAACACGATATATTTCCCTCGTGGTACTCCTTGTTGCAGTTCCAGTATCTGCTTGGGCAATTGCGTACAGACCAATGAACAACGCCGTGCACAGTGCAGCAAATGAAATACGTCATCGCTCAAGCAAACTTACGAACTTTGATAAAATAAATATTCAGTATCGTGAGATGAAGACGGTTACTGCATCTCTTCAAAAAACTAATGAAGAGACAATGAAACGAATACCATCTTCTCATAATGCTGATCAGTGGCTGGAATCGGCTTCAGACGCAGCTCTTTCGTTCGGACTGTTAGTTAATTCAGTTACTACAGCAGGCGAGCGAAATGAAGGTGAGTACAGGATCCTTCCAATTGACTTTAATGTACGCGGAAGTTTTCCGAGTGTCTATAAATTGTTGCAGCATTTAGAGAAGATGCATCGCCTTTCAAGGATAGACACATTGACAGTGCACAGAGTTGATAATGAAACAGTCGAAGCACGGCTTGTTGTCCATCTAGTATTTGGCGAGGGCGATGCAGAATGATTAAATATGTTGACCAACTCGTTCAGAAATACGATGCGGCTACGGTTTTTGTTGCTGCAGCAACAGCCGTCGTCATTGTCGAACTTTCATTCATGCGAATGCTGGTTCCAGCTTCAGCATCCGCTGGCAATTATGACTCAAGCATGCTAATGGAACAAGTGTACAGCGAAACAAGCGTTGCGGAAACAACTGATAAACTTATCACTTGGAATGACACGTCCGCGATGTTGATTGACAGATTAACAGCGAAACCAGAAACATGGCAAAAAGAATTACAAACCACTCATGTGTTTTGTTTTGAATCTAAAACCAGTCCCGAGTTGCCAAATAAGATTGACGAATTGGCAATGCAGGAAGCAGCCGCAGATTACGCTGCAGATCAGTTGTATCTTCAGTCAATAATGACAGGTCGCACGCCACTTGCAAATATTAACGGGAGCATATACAGAGTCGGCGACGATATTTCCTTGCGAGGCGGAGAAATAGTATTAATAGTTTCAAAGCTTGCGTCAGACCATGCGATTGTTCGACTTGAAACACACCCAGAAATAAAACGAACAATTTATTTGTCGCGTGACACGCGTCTAGCGAACGGAGAAGATCTTCCATGAAACCGCTTGGCTCAACAGAGTTACGACCAGTAGAAACGCATTCAAAGAAACTTATAAAGCTATTAACCGAGCGGGGGTGCTTGGACGTGGAGGGGTTGGCGTTTGTGACGCGTTTGCAACGTCAGTCAAGAGGGCGACCACTTTCAACAATATTAGTTGATGCTGGAGTTGATGAGGAATCGGTGCAACGTGCAGTTGCCGATGTGTCAAATCTACGGTTTGCGAAGATTGAGCAAGAAAAAGTTGTACTTGAATTAGTTGAGCGTCTTGGTCTTGCATGGTGTAAAGAACACACAGTTGTTCCAGTTTGCATCGATGGAAGGGATTATCTTGCTGCGACTTCCATAGACGAGTTGTTTTTAACGGACGACATTCGTATGGAAGTCGGTTCGCGTGTTGGGCAAATGCTGTCCACAAGGCGTGATATTGTTTCAATTCTTGATGTATTGGAAAAGGATCCTGATATACAGGAAACGTCTTATGCTGACGACGACGCCTCTTTTTATGAGGAGGAAGAGCAAACCGAGGCAATTGATTTAGAAGAGGCGGCTGCAGATGCCGACTCCTCACCAGTGGTTCGTCTTGTCGGGGAACTGATTACACGCGCAGTACGCGAAGACGCTTCCGATGTGCATTTTGAATCTGGTGATACAGGTTCACACATACGTTTCCGGATTGATGGTGTATTGCACAAGTTGATGGAGTCGCCAAAACACTTACACAGTTCGGTTGTAAGTCGGATTAAAATACTTGCAAATTTAGACATCTCCGAACGTAGGTTGCCTCAGGATGGTCGGATCCGAGCAACAGTTCTTAGTCGTCCGATTGATTTACGTGTGTCAACGGTGCCAACGCCAAAGGGTGAAAAAGTAGTTATGCGTTTATTGGATGACCGGAACATCCGTATTGGTCTTGATGAACTCGGTTTCCGAAAAGAGGCGCTTGTTTCTTGGAAACATGAAATTGAATCACCACATGGGATAATTTTAGTAACTGGACCAACTGGTTGTGGTAAAACAACAACGTTGTATTCTTCGCTTCAGGAAATGGATCGAAAACGATTGAATATTTCAACAGTCGAAGATCCTGTGGAATATGAACTTTCTGGGATTACACAAATTCAAGTGCACGACAAAATCGACATGACTTTCTCTCGTGCGCTTCGCGCGCTTCTTCGCCAAGACCCCGATGTTGTGTTGCTTGGTGAAATCCGCGATATGGAAACTGCAAGCGTTGCTATTCAAGCAGCGATGACAGGGCACTTGGTTCTTTCGACGTTGCACACGAATGATGCTCCGAGTTCTTTGACTCGCCTTATAAACATTGGCATTGAACCGTTCCTTGTTGCCTCTGCAGTTAATGGTGTGCTTGCGCAGCGACTTGCACGAAGAGTTTGCTCAAAGTGTGTAGAGATGAGAACTCCGAATGAAAAAGAAGCCAAACATCTTGAGGGATATGATTGCGAACATATACCACACGCAGTTGGTTGCTCGGCATGTCGAGGCAGTGGATACAGCGGTCGCCTTGGTGTGTATGAGTTACTCATTATGGACGACGAACTTCGCGATGCAATTGCGAGTAATCCTACGATTACATCGTTTCGCAACCTTGCAATTGAGCGTGGCATGAAGAACCTTCGACACGATGGGTTTGCAAAAGTCGCTGATGGTTTGACAACCGTTGACGAAATATTGCGTTTGACAGCGTAGTCGGTAGACAAACTTCCAATACTTTTTTAATAGGGCCTCGGAGACACAGACGAATAACGGGACTGTCCCCAAACTGTTGACATTAAAGTTCATTTGATGACACCTACATTTCGGTGTTAGCAATTGTGTTGGTTCATGAAGGGACTGTCCCCTGCATAACGGGACTGTCCCCTGCAACGGGACTCCCTGCATAACGGGACTGTCCCCAAACAGTACTTCTGGGAACACGAATCTCCTCTGAGACTTTTACAAATTCGCTGTGTGACAGCCAGCCTCATACGACGGAAAAGGAAGTTAACACGCACAACATGTGGTCCATATCTAACCGTTAGAACTCTTGAGCATTAATCTTCTCTGTGACTTTTTTATTTTGGGACAGTCCTGTTGTTATGCAAATGGTGCAATGAACAATACACAAAAGCAAATTGCAGCGATGCCTGATTTTCCGAGGATGCCCATGACGCGACCAATTGCCGCACCGGTAGCAGATTTTGCAAGTTCGCCCGCGGGAGCAATTTCTTTGTGTGTAAGTTCGCCGAGAAGTGCACCGCCAAACGCGCCTGCGATTGCGCCAACCAAAGTTCCAACGAGTGGAATTGGAATAACGAACGTTCCAACAAACGCACCAATCATACTTCCAAGAATCGCGCCGGCCATGCCACGTTTTGTTCCGCCGCCTGCTTTTGCTCCAAGCCCCGCTGCAAGTGTTTCTAATATTTCACCACAGACAGCAAGCCCAAGCACAACACCGATGGTTATCCATCCCCAAATAAGCTTGTCACTCCAAAGCGGATTGCATATTGTAATCACAAGCGCACCCGCGACCATGAGCCACGTTCCAGGCAAACCAACGAGCGTGATGAGGACGCACGCAGCAGCATAGAAAGCAAAAAACACCAGTATTATTATAGAAATCCAGTCCATGTTTGCCTTACTTACTTGCTTGTTGGGAAAGTCTCTGTCATTATGTTGTGCATGGTACTTGCAACAATCATGCAGTGTGTAGTTGTGTGCACAGCGATGCCTCCTGCTAATGCCGCAGACGCATGGCACGAGTTTGCCAGACAGATAAAAGGCATGGAAATCGGCAGTGATATACTTCAGGGAAACCAAGGCGAATGGACTACAGAAAACCAGGTACAGTACGAAGCGCTTGCGCCACTGATTGCACAAGTGCGCGAGATTTCTTCGATGCACCATTGCGATTGGGAATTGGATTATTCAGAGGGCCCAATGATGCTCATGCCTCAATTCCAAACAACTCGCAAAGGAGTGTTTCTCACGTTGTTCTCTATTCAAGGTGATATTGAAAACGGAAATGTGCAGTAGGCATTGGACGGGCTCAACTCTATTGTTGAAATTTCTACACACCACAATAGTGGCGACACGATTATTAGTTCGTTGATTTCTGCTTCTATTTTTGCATCGGCACGAGACGAACTTGCCGTTGACCTAATAGACAAGGCGCAGGACCCCAACCAACTCGACGAATTGTTGCAGACCGTTACATTGCTTAGTACGAACGATCCGTTTGGTATTCGCAAAAGCGTTGGTGCAGAGAGTGGCATGGTGGTTGAGTGGTTTGGCTCTTCTAAATTTGATGCGGCTATTTTTGGAGATTCCGGTGTAAGCGAGTTTACGCAAGGCGATATTGATTCTTACGACGAAGCGATGCAAGAGCTGTCCGGTGTCCTTCAAATAGAGAATCAATAGGAGGCACTCATTGCTCTGCAAAAATGGGATCTAAAAATAGAGCGTGGTGAATTCTGAATACTTGCAAAGGTACTCGCACCCGCAGGCGGACAATTGCTCGAGGCAGCATTTACTTCTGAAGAACACTTGGCGGTCTTTAAGCAGTTACTCCGAGATAAACTCAAAATGTTACGCTCACCAAATGCAGCAACGTATTTTCTCAAAGCAGTGGATTCATATAATGCACTCAACGTAGAGGCACTAGAAAACGCGATTGCTTTTGGTGATTTTTCAGTAATTGAAGAACCACTTGTGTTGTTTGCAAAAGCGTGTTCAATGCCGGTAAAACAAATAACGCTTGCCGAAACACCCGCAACACCAAGGTGGGTTGCTCCATTGTACGAGCTTGCGCTTGGCTGTCTTGCAAGGGGAACGCAAGAGGATTATGCAAGCGTTGCTGAGTTTATCGGCCACATGAGCATGCAAAAACGGTTTGCCTCTTCGGTTGTTGCGGGAAAACTTTTTGGTCTGCTTGAGTCGATTGATGCTCCTCAAGCAATGAAAAAAATTCCTAGTGCTGATGCGTTTTCGCTCTATGGTAGTTACCGAAGCGACAAAGAACGACTCAAAGTTTTTTTTGACATTGATGAGGCATGGGATCCTTCAAGAGCAAACGTACTTGCAATGACATTCATGATTGCAAAAGAAAACGGAGTCGCCGATGAAAATCCTACAGCGTGGCGCACACTTATTGATGCTATTGGGATTCCCAACGACGATCCAGTTATTGAAGCCATTCTTGAAGAATGGATGCCGGAGTCATTGCCGATCATCGAGTTGGGTCAAGAACCAACGTTCAACGAGATGTTGAAAGTAATCAAAAACCGGCTTGCAACACACATCAAATCGATTCGCATCAACAATCACCCCAAAGGGCGTTGATTGATTTTCGGACTGCTTCGCCTAGGCTTTGCAGCGCGAGTTCAATATTCCACTCTTGCGAATCACGATTTCCAGTTGTGTTTGAAATAGAGCGCACTTCAATTCCAGGAGCACCGACTCTGTTCGCAGCATGCACAACTGCAGCGCCTTCCATTGCTTCACAAATGCAGCCAGTACGTTTTTGCACAAGTTCTGCTTGGGCATCTGTTCCACTGCACGTTGCAACAGTTGCGATTGACCCTACGGTTCCAATGCTAGCCATTTGTTCTAGCATCCAAGAATCGACGGGAACTTCGTTGCCCTCAAAGTTGCCAAGCGAGAAGCCCATTTTAGATATATCTTGAAAACCATCTGGTGTTTGAAGTCCTTCTTCAACATAGACGCACTTGTTTGCAACAACTATGTCACCCAATGAAAGATTACTGTTTGGCAACCCGCCCGCAACACCAGCACTGATTACCCAAGTGAATGGACCATCAGACAAGATTGCTGCCGTTGTTGCAGCAGAGGCGTTCGTTCGACCAACGCCACCCGCAACGACAAATGTACCGCTTGGTCTTCCGATTGCATCCGCTTCAGCTTGCACTGCAGTAATTATAAGAATGCGACGCGCCATGGTTACGCCGTGACGTGCGAGACAATATCATCGAGAGCGATTTCGGTTTGGTTACCACTGTCCATGTTTTTGATGACCACGTTTCCACGCACAAGTTCTTCGCCTAGAATGATGGTGAAACGAGTGTTTGTTTTATCAGCTTCCATTAAAAGTTTGCCAACATTCCGTGTCGCTCTGTAGGTCATACGTGCATGTAATCCAGCAGAACGAAGCGATGCGACGGTTGGTGCGAGGTGCATATCAGCATCGCCTCCCGCGCTAATGACAAACACGTCTGGCCTTGGTAAAAACTCGCTGCCATCGCCCAACAATTCCCTGTCTTTTAATACGAGTGTAAGCACAACGTCGCCCATGCCAAAACCAACAGCCGGCATTGAGGGTCCGCCGAACATTTCAATAAGTTTGTCGTAGCGCCCACCGCCTGCGATGGCTCGTTCTGCTCCTGACCGTTCGTGCACTTCAAAGACGATGCCAGTGTAATACGCGAGACCGCGAACGATGTTGAAATCAAATTTACACCACTCACTTATTCCCCAAGCATCAAGTTCTTGTTGCAAAACAGTAAGTTCATCGTGATCGATTTTAGTTTCGCCATCAAATTGTGCAAAAGAAGCGATATCTAACCCGTGACCATGAACCTTTTCTGCAAAAACATCTTGTGGCATCTTTTCACGTTTGTCGAGAAGTGTTAGTGCAATTTGCATTTTGTCTTCGGGTACTCCGCTGCTTTGTAACATGTTCGCAACAACGTCTCGGTGGCTGATGCGCACGACAATGTCTTCGTGCGTCAAACCAAGTTCCGAGAGCGCACGAATTGCAGTGGCAATAACTTCTGCGTCAGCTGACGGTTTGTCAACGCCAAGCAAGTCGACGTTCCATTGTTTGAATTCTCGAAGTCGTCCTCGTTGTGGACGTTCCGCGCGAAAGTGGCTAGGAATACCAAACCATTTTGTTGGAAGTGTGAGTGAGCGACCTTTTGCAGCAGCCATTCGTGCTAGAGTTGGTGTAAACTCTGGCCGAAGTGCATAATCAACATCGCCGCCAGCTCGTTTAAAACTAAAAAGTTCGCTGACAATGCCATCGCCACTTTTTACAGTGTATAAGTTGAGGTGTTCAAATGTTGGTCCTTCGATTTCATCAAAGCCAGCGTTTACCGATGCGTTTCGCCATGCAGATTCAATGTGATGAAGCGCAGCTAGGTCTGGTGGGAAAAAATCACGTGTGCCTTTTGGTGATTGAAACGCCATGGTTACCACTCAGGCCCTCCCCCATACCGACCAAACACATCAGCCATTGCTTGCACCATTTCACCAAGCGTGCAACGAGAAAGCGACGCTTGTACCAAACTGTCCATAACATTTTCATCGTTGCGCGCGGTTGTGCGAATTGTTTCAAGTGCAGCCATTGCTTTGTCATCATCTCGCGCTTTTAAGAAATCATCAAGTCGTTCGCATTGTGTGGTTTCGACAGTATGTGGAATTTGCAACAACTCAACCTGTGCATCTTCGTTGCCATCTGGGTATGCGTTAACACCAACAATGATTCGGTCGCCGGCTTCCATTTCTTGTCCAAATCGATAGGAGGCCTCAGCGATGGAGCGACGGAAATATCCTTTATGGATACCTTGCACCACACCTCCAAGGTCATCTATCTCTTGAATGATGGTGTTTGCATCGGTTTCCATCTGGTCGGTAAGTGACTCAACAAAGTAACTTCCAGCAAGCGGATCAACCGTTCGGTGCACGCCTGTTTCGTGCGCGAGCACTTGTTGCGTTCGCAATGCAACCCGAACAGCAGTTTCGGTTGGAAGCCCAAGTGTTTCATCCATGGAGTCGGTGTGCAAACTCTGGCAACCACCAAGAACACCCGCCATTGCTTGGTATGCAACGCGAACAATATTATTGAGTGGTTGTTGTTCTGTAAGAGAACAACCAGCGGTTTGAACATGGGTTCGCATCAACCAAGATCGTTCGTTTTTTGCGCCAAATCGATCGCGCATGGCGTGTGCCCAGATTCGGCGTGCCGCACGAAGTTTGCAAATTTCTTCAAAGAATTCATTGTGGCTATTAAAGAAAAATGAAAGTCTCGGTGCAAACGTGTCAACATCGAGTCCGCGTTTTATGCATGCTTCGACATATTCCATGCCATCGCGAAGGGTGAAGGCAAGTTCTTGCGTCGCGGTTGAGCCGGCTTCGCGGATGTGGTAGCCACTGATGGAAACGCTGTTCCAACGTTTGGTGTTGTTGGTTGCGTATTCGATGGTATCCACAACGAGTTTCACGGAAGCTTCGGGTGGATAAATGAATTCGTTTTGTGAATGAAATTCTTTGAGAATGTCATTTTGCAGTGTGCCACCGAGGGTGTTCCAATCGATGTTTCGTTCTCTCGCCATGGCTAGATACATTGCCCAGATAACACACGCGGGGCCATTAATTGTCTGGCTGACGGTAACTTCACCAATTGGGATGTCGGCGTACAGCCGGTGCATATCGTCGATAGTGTCGATGGCAACACCGCACCGCCCAACTTCGCCTACTGAGAGTGGGTCGTTGCTGTCTCGCCCCATGAGGGTTGGCAAGTCAAAAGCCGTGGAAAGCCCAGTATTTGTTTTGCCACCTTTTGCGTTTTCGAGCAAATATTTGAACCGAGCGTTGGTGTCGCCTGCTGAGCCAAAGCCGGCAAATTGCCGCATCGTCCAGAGCCGTGATCGGTACATCGTTTCGTGGACGCCTCTGGTGTATGGAAAATGTCCAGGAAGCCCAATATTTGGATCAATATCGCTGTTTTTCGGGGTATACAGCGGGTCAATGATATATCCCGAGAGCGATACTGCATCTGCATCGTGTTTTTCTGCCGTGGTCATGCCCCCATTGTACATTCCTATCCACCATCGGGGTCAGGGCTCCACGGGGTCTGGCTCCAAGTGACTGTCACACAGCGTTCCCTATTACGCATCGAAATGCGTTTTTGTCGTGTGTAAGTGGCTGCCCCACCTGTGTGTTTGGTATCAGCGCGTAGTTACGGGTCGTAGCCGTTCACAGGGTCGGAATTGTCGAGTTTTCCACCCTCAGCGGTCCACCAATCGGGTTGGTCGTTGACTTCGTCGACGCTCAGTGGGCGATCACTCATGGGATTCGCGTATTCGCTGGATTCACGCACGGTGACATCAAGCCGTCTTGACCAACGATTCGGGACGGTAATTGAACTAGAAAGGGGACCGTACGACACATCGTGTGGAAATACTTCCCATTGCATTAAATCTGGAGTGAGAACAGAGTTGTCGCCTTCGTCTTCAATAAAATCGATAACCAATTTCTTTCCAACAGGAATTTCCATGACGAAAATCTGCTCGCCGCTGCGAGTATCAATGATAGTGACCGTTTTTGGGAACTCTACGGTCGATTGATAGGTTGCAGCGCTATCTGGACCGTTAAAAAACGGGTTTCCGCCCGGTGTATACATCTGGCATCCAGTTATCGAACTGACAAAAAGAAACAATATGGCAATGTTGATTTTTTGCATGGTGTCCATGGTACATCGGCAATTCGGTTTAGGGGAGTACAATACCTATCTATGGATATTCGAGTTGGACATGGATACGACCTGCATCGCCTAGAACCCAAGGAACACGGTGGCAAAACAATGGTCGTCGGGGGCGTGCCTATAGATTGTTCTGTAGGTCCGATTGCCCATAGCGATGGGGACGCGGTCATGCATGCCATAACCGACGCCGTTCTTTCTGCAATTGGCTCACCCGATTTGGGCACCATTTTCCCAAACAATGCTGCTGAAAATCAAGATCGAGAGTCTGCGGATTTTTTGAGCGAAGCAATCAGCAGAGCAAACGAAGGTGGCTGGGCAATAGGTAATATTGATATAACAGTTTTGTGCGATGAACCAAACATTGGTCCGCACCGAGAACAAATATGTAAATCACTTCGCGATTTGACAGGAGCCCCAATCAACATCAAAGGGAAAACTCACGAAGGGACGGATCGTAGCGGGGTAATCGAAGTGCATGTCGTGGCGTTAGTACAAAGAGGAGCACACGGATGAGCAAAAAACTCTGGCAACAAGCAGCGACATTTGCTGCCAAGAAGCATCTGCATCAAACTCGGAATGACGGCGGACCATACGTCTCGCATTGTTTTCGAGTTGCCATGACCGTAAACTTGGTTTTTGGTTTCGACGAACCAGAAGTTTTGGCTGGTGCGCTGCTTCACGACACTATAGAAGACTGTGACGTGGACTACGACGAAATTTTGGAACTGTTAGGTCGCAACGTTGCAGACTATGTTGCGGTGATGACAAAAGACATGCGCCTTGAAGAAACCATCCGAGAAGTTTCTTACGACAAGCAATTAGCCGAAGGTCCGTGGCAGGGACGGTTAATCAAGTTGGCGGACGTGTACGATAACTTTACTGACTCTCTTCCAAAGATGCGCAAAAAATATATTGAAAGAGCCAATCGTATCCTTGGTCTTACGGAACACGACGAACAACTTCAGGGTGCCAGAGAAAAACTACAAAAACTTATGCACGAGATGGCAACGTGTTGATGCACTTAGTACTAGGTTTTATTGTTGCGGCGGTCTCGTCGTGTTTTTCGACAAATGATTTGTCAGTAGGAGAAATACTAGATAATATCGAAGCAGTTAAGGTTTCAACCTTAACCGCAACAGTTTCCTACACTCGCACGGATCCAATTTTAGATCGCAGAGAAATTCGACTCGGCAAGTTGTTGTTTCGCAAAAGCGAAGGCAATAAACACGAAGCAGCAATTTTGTTTGACACACTTATCATTGGTCGACGCCGTGAAGAAAAATTAAAACATTACATTTTTTCAGGTCGATGGATGGCGGAAGTAGATCATGAAAATAAACAGTTCATAAAACGGGAACTTGTTGCTCCAGGAGAAAAGGATATTGACCCATTTGAATTAGGCAGCGGACCAATTCCACTGCCCATTGAACAAACAAAAGAATCGGTCTTGTCGAAATTTAAAGTAGAAAAAATCGATCGACCTGCCGAAGGGTCACTTTCAAAACTTGATGACAATGTTATTGGGTTACACCTCGTTCCAATAACCGGCGATGAATGGGAATCCATTGATCTGTTTTACAATCCAGAACTATGGTTGCCAGTTGGTGTGCGTACTATTGAAAAAGATGGAACAAAGCGCGTGAGTCGGCTTACGAATTTGCAGTTAGACACTCTTACAGAAGAAGAAGCAGCACTACTCAGCATTAAAACCCCCGACCCGAAAGAATGGTCAATTGATATTCGACCTTGGTCAGAAAATTAAACGGTCGCGGGCTCTTGCTGCGTGACAAC
Source organism: uncultured Isosphaeraceae bacterium (assembly GCA_964489535.1). Taxonomy (GTDB): domain Bacteria; phylum Planctomycetota; class Phycisphaerae; order Phycisphaerales; family SM1A02. The sequence goes on along the minus strand of CAZAZD010000004.1, from coordinate 13,744 downwards.
AATTTCTGGTTTGGCAAGTTCGTCTCTTGCGGCATCAACGACAAACGCATGTACGCCGAACGTCATCGCAACGGCATCAAGCGCTCCATTGGTCAAGAAATCAACGCCCAAATCATGTGCTTTTGCTCTATCGATGAGGGTAAAAACTTCGTTTTGTGTGGGTGCTTCTGGCATGAGAATCTCCAATTCAAACAGGTAATATGTGTATTCTTCGGCTCATGTCAAGTACAATATGGATTGACCCGCGTTTTTGGTCATTAAATGGAGAAAAAAGATGACAATTCCGAATGAAATCAAAGTTTGTGAGTGTTGGGCGCGAGATGGGCTGCAGTCCATTCCAAAGGTGATTCCAACTGCTGAAAAAGTTGAGATGATCAATCGAATTATTGCATCTGGCGTGAAGAAACTTGAAGTGACGAGTTTTTCACATCCTAGACTTTTGCCTCAATTTGCTGACTGTGTTGAAGTCTTGCAACAAATTGACAGGCAAGACGACGTTTCGTATGTTGTGTTGATGCCCAACGCAAAGGGCTTCGATCGTTTTGAGCAATGTGTCAAGGATGGCTTTGGTGCAGATGAAATTATTCTGATGATTTCATCAAGCGTGGCGCACAACACAGTGAACTTCCGAATGGATCATCCAACTGCGATGAAAGCGCATGCTGCAATCATGAAACGATCGCATGACTTGGGAGTCAAAATTATTGGTTGCCCCGGCACTGTGTATGGCTGTCCGATTCAGGGCGACGTTCCAATGGAAGACGTCTTGGGTGTCACGCGTTTTTACGTGGAAGAGGGTGCCCAAACAATTATGCTTGGCGACACAACCGGTGCAGCAAATCCAAATTCAGTTCGAGAACGAATTGGTATTTTGCTCGAGGAATTTCCAAAGACAGAATTTATTGCACACTTCCACGACACTCGCGGCAACGGCATTGTCAATTCAATAACTGCCCTTGAACTTGGGTTGAACTACGTCGATACATCGCTTGGCGCAATTGGTGGTCAACCTGCAACTGGTGCAAACAAATACCAGTTTGGTTTTACAGGTAATACTTGTAGCGAAGATTTGATTTGCTTGCTGGAAGAAATGGGTGTTTCAACCGGAGTTAACATCGAAACAATGATTGAAAACGGAAAGCGTGGCGAAGAAATTATTGGGCAGCAACTTCGTGCGAATGTGATTCGGTCTGGTCCCGTTAACCACGGTGCAAAAGAGTACGCTCCAGTTACTTAGAACGAAATCCAGCTGTATTAAACGGTGCTTGCACTGGCCAGCATTCGCCCCAGTTGTCAACAACAAGTAACAAGTCCAAAACATTGACAACTCCATCTTCGTTGATATCCTCATCAACAAAACCATCGCCCATGCTACTTATGATGGCAAGTAAATCAGTTGTACTGATTATTCCATCGGAGGTTACATCAGCAGGACAGCCCGCATCCCGAATAATCTCGCCTAGTACCGCTGCGAAAAAAGCAGAAGATTCTTCGTTTTTTGGATGTACATTGCCAGAGTCGAGCAAGTCGCCACTTGAAAAATCTACCAAGTTAATGGTGTTGTTCCCAAATTCAAATGTGTCAAATCCTTTATAAAGTAACCAAGGGATGGCAGAGGATCCTGTAAAATACACCGTGTCAGTGGCTTCGTATATAGACGCCGCTGACACGTTTTCAAACATAGAGGCGATGTCAAAAGCTGCATCTTGTTGGTTTTGCAAATACTGCCGTGTTTGCTCATCATCGGCGGACATGTTAAACAGATGAGAAATCACGACAAGGTGTTGTACTGAAGTTAAACCCACAAGTTTTGCAGACTCGTTTGTTTGGCTGATCATGTTGGAAATACGTTCTTGAGAAGTGCCGTAGCTCAATGCCTCTGGTGCCAAGTACCACATAAAAACAGTTGGTTGGTCGCGGTCAAGGGTGGTAACGTCGAGCCAATGTGTGAATTGCTCAAGAGAAAACCGTTTGTCGTGATGGTCGACTCCTTCCGTGTCGCAGCCAAAACCAGAATACGACCAACTGTCATCTGCCATATAAGAATAGTAAAATCCAGGCAGACGTTCACCTTTTGCATTTGTATGGTAATAGACACAGCCAGCGGGTTCTAGATATTGGTTTGTTCCAGCGAGTGGCTCAGGTTGTTCTAATTGTATTTTTAGTTGACCGTTTAGATTATTTATCGCTGGGTAGTCACTATATGTGGCATTAATTTGTCTTGGAATTGCTTGCCTTGGTTTTCCCAGTGGGTTTTCGCCAAGATGCCAGTACGGACGAACTTGGTCTCTCAACTGCATTACCCCGACTGTTTCAGTGTTGTCAAGAATGTTAATGGTTTCAACTTGTTGAGACAAAGAAGTCGGACACCTGTACAAAAATCTAAATGAAAGGTTATCGCTTGTCTGTGTAAATGGCCCATGTACACCATTTGAAAGAAACCCTTTGCCGGTATAGTTCCATTCGAATGCAAATAATTGGTTTGTCCCTAAATCATCAAACGTATCAGAAGTATAAATTTCACGTAAGCCCCGAGTAGGAAGCGTGAAGAACGTTTCGCTCCCTCCTCGTTCAATGGTATATCCAAACTCATCACTCGATTGAATGTTTGCAACTGGTGAGCAATCTGATGTGCAGCGAAACAGATGCGAACTTGTTGATGCGCCGCATTGGATCGCTGCAATGTTTGGTATTGGCCAGACCCGCAATCCTGCAAGTGGAACACGCGCAAAATAAGGGGCGCTGTACGAATCACCCATGGCGATTAAACGAACGTCACCGCGCAATGTTTGTGCCATGTTTTCAAGACCAACAGACGTAGGTCCATTTGCAAGTGCGTGCAAACAAAATGCCGACATTACAGCGGGAATAATAATGGTCCGTACCATATGTCTCTATTGTGCAAGGGGGGCGCAGTAAAGTCAAGAAAAGCTTTGAGTTATGACCTCTGAGAGTCTTGGAAACGCACTAAAAGAGGTGCTTATCAGACGTATAGGGATGCTCGTCCAGACTTCTGGTTTTGGACGGCGTAAACATCGAACGATCGCATTTGCGACTTTGTCGGGATGTTGCATAAGCCATGAAGGTGTTTGGCTTTCAAAATCAGATTGTGTTTTGCCGCTACGTATTGCACTCGTATCAAAAAATTCAGTGCGAGTCCCGATTGGATGCACGGTGCTGACAAAAATCTTATCGCCCTTTAACTCCATTCGCATTGATTTTGCAACAGCTTCAAGTGCGGATTTACTTGCGCAGTAGGCACCGTGACTTGGTGTTGCAAACTTTGAAAGACAACTTGCACAAAATAAAATATGGCCGGTTTTGTTTTTAACCATATTTTTTGCAACAAGTGACGCGAGTTCAATAGGGGCAAAAACATTTGTGTTAAATAAACTTCGGAATTGTTGTTCGTCCAAATTAATCATCTTTTGGTCAAGACCATATCCTGCATTTGCAAAGAGGGCATAGATATTTCCGGCTTCTTCGAGGAGTTTTGTATTAAAACCTTCTTCTGTGACATCGCCTGATATGTATGTACAAGTGCTTCCAAGATCGCTGGCAAGTGCTTGAAGTCTTTTTGTTCTTCGTGCCGTAATAACGCAATGCATGCCAGCTTTTGTACATGCTCTTGCGGTGGCTTCGCCGATGCCGCAGCTTGCACCAGTGATTAAAATAGTTTTCCCTTCAAGCGGGATGTTCATGTTTGGAGCACGCCGGTTTTGTATTCGCCTTCTATTTCAAATGTGGAAGCGATAGAGAGCGCTTCGATTAACTCTTGGCGCGTGTTTGTGGGGTTTATCATGCGGTCGATCCAGCCGCGAGCAGCGCCGTAGAAAATATCTTGTTGTTCGTCGTAACTTGCCTTGATAGCCGCAAGCAATTGTTTACTTTCTTCAGGATCAATATCTTCGCCTCGTCGTTTACGTGCGGCAAGATCAATTTGAAGAAGCGTATTTGCTGCTGCAGCGCCACCCATGACAGCATACTTTGCCGTTGGCCAAGCGAGGGTAAGGAAGGGATCAAAAGCACGACCGCACATGGCGTAGTGTCCTGCTCCGTAGGTGCTACCAACGATAAGAGATATTTTTGGCACGATGCAATTACTCATTGCGTTGACCATTTTTGCACCCGAGCGAATGATGCCCGCTTGTTCGCTATCACGTCCAACCATAAATCCTGTTGTGTCATTGACAAAGATGACTGGAATTCTTTTTTGGTTGCAATCCATGATAAAACGCGCCGCTTTGTCGGCTGCCTCTGTATAGATAACTGCTGGCATGTTCGCAGAGGTTGATGGACCGGCTTTCCCCCCAGCCATTTTCTTTTCCGTAAGACACCGTTGGTTCGCAACAATGCCACAAGGCCACCCGCCTATTCGCGCATAGCCACAAACCACTGAGCATCCATAGTCGGACTTGTATTCGTTGTAACTCTCATCATCAACTATGCACGCTAATAGTTCGTTCATATCGTATTGTTCGTGCGGCGCGGCGCGGAAAATAGTGTCAATGTCCTCTGGCTTATTTGCCGCACCAACAACTTCGTATGGCGGCTGTGCGGCGGGTTGCACAGACATATCACTGTGCACGAGTGCTTGCAATCGTTTAATGCATGCCTCGTCGTCTGGTTCTTGGAAATCAATTGTTCCAGAAATTTCCGCGTGCATTTCTGCACCGCCGAGTTCTTCGTTGCCAACTTCTTGCCCAATTGCCGCCTTCACGAGCGCTGGTCCTGCAAGGTAGAGACCGCTTCCCTCAGTCATAAGGAGCGTGTCGCAAAGTACCGGTAAGTATCCACCACCAGCAACACAGTTTCCCATGATCGCGGCAATTTGCGAAATTCCCTTAGCGGAGAGTACTGCGTTGTTTCTAAAGACCCGCCCAAAGTCATCTGTGTCGGGGAATACATCTTCTTGAAGCGGGAGGAATACGCCAGCTGAGTCAACAAGGTATAGAAGTGGAAGTCGCGCGCGTTCGGCGATTGTTTGCGCTCGGATAATTTTTTTGCAGGTCATGGGAAAAAACGCGCCGGCTTTTACGGTTGCGTCGTTTGCAATAATCATGCACTGTTTTCCACCAACTTGCGTAATCGTTGTGACGACACCAGCGGACGGTGCTCCGCCGTATTCTTTATACATGTTGTGGGCAAAGAACAGTCCGCATTCAAATTGCGGAGCGCCTTTGTCTGAGAGTTTTTCGATTCGTTCACGCGCGGTTAACCGACCGTGTCGGTGTTGACGTTCTATACCTCGTTCGCCACCACCGAGTTTGATTTGATCTGTGGTTTCGATTAGTTTTGCGATTGATTGTTTTAGTGTGGACGGTTCGCTCATAGTGTGCAGGATATCAGAGTCAAAAAAAACTCGACGGTTGCAAGTAGCAACCGCCGAGCATTAGTCCTGAAAGGGGCTTCGCACCTGTAAACCCGATGGGTCTACGGGATCAGGTTCCGCGAAGCCCTCTAGTACAGTCACTTAAATCGATCACTGATCACCTCCTTTAAAACGCTGCCATGCTCAACTGTCACGTCCCATTTGACGCCGCCAAGCCATTTATCCCTCCTTCTTAAGAAGGGCACACCGCCCAAGACACGATGCCCTGGTCGTTGTGGCGCCAGTTCTTGCTCTCCAACTTTTGGTCAGTTCCCAAGTATGGTTCGCCACAAGTACCTCATTTCTATCGGCAAAAAAATTCCTCCGAGGTAATAAAAATTCCTCGGAGGAATTGTTTGGCTCCAAACTGCTGATCTACAAGGAAAATTAATTCCTCCGAGGTAAAAAATCGCTTATTTGTTGCTAGATCTCGGTTATAAGCCAAAAATGACAATAAATATACAGTTAAAACGCAAAACAATTCCTCCGAGGAATTGTTTTGCCGAGGATTTATTTTGCGTAAAAAGTCTCAGAGGAGAATATTGGGTCAATTTATTCGAGGTCGGGGTCTTCGTCGGCTTCGAGTTGCTGCATCTCATCCCAATCTTCGAGGGAGATGAGAATTTCGCGAGCAACCGATCCCTTGTGCTCGCCAACAATGCCAGCGACAGCCATTTGGTCAACAAGGCGAGAAGCGCGACCGTATCCAATACCCATCCGGCGTTGCAGTAGAGAAACCGACCCGCGACCGGATTCAATCATGATGCGTACGGCATCGTCAAACAAATCGTCGCGTTCTTGGACGTCGTCACCACCATCGCTCGTAAACCCACCACCACCGGGCTTAATTTGTACCAAACTGCGTTCAAAGTTCGGAGCAGCAACCTCTTTGAGATGCTTCACAACAGACCGTATTTCCTTTGGAGAAACAAATGTACCTTGAGAACGATTTGCAGTCGTTGATCCCGGCGAAATATAGAGCATGTCGCCATTACCTAGTAAAAGTTCTGCACCCTTTGTATCAAGAACAATTCGGCTGTCCATGCCACTGCTTACTTTGAATGCAACACGGCAAGGCATATTCGATTTAATCAAACCCGTAACAACCTTAGCTTCAGGACGCTGTGTAGCAAGAATCAAGTGAATGCCAACCGCACGGGCTTTTTGTGCAATCCGCACAATGGCTTGTTCAACATCTTTGGCAGTCATCATCAAGTCGGCAAGCTCATCAATAATGAATACGATATATGGAAGTTTTACTGGGATTCGTGCTTTTGCTTCCTCAGTTTGTGGATCGAGAATCTTGTAAATCTCGTCTTCAGTCAACTCATTAAAACCAAGCAAATCGCGAACACCAAGTTTTTGGAAAATTTGATAGCGTTCTTCCATTCGCGCAACTGCCCACTCCAAAATAGCAGCGGCACGACTCATCTCAGTTACTACGGGGCACGCAAGATGAGGAATATCTGAAAACTGACTTAACTCAACCATTTTTGGATCGACCAAAATGAGTTTCAATTCGTCAGGACGCTTGGTATACATCCAGCCAGCAATAATTGAGTTAATACACACACTCTTGCCCGAACCAGTTGTGCCAGCAACAAGCATGTGCGGCATTTTTGTGAGGTCTTCCACCATGGGTTCGCCCGAAGCATCTTTGCCGAGGAACATCGGAAGCTTCATTTTTTCTGTCTTTTTACTGCTCATCAACTCTTTGATGCACACCGTTTCGCGTTCTGGATTCGGCACTTCGATCCCAACTGTTTTACGCCCAGCAGTGTTCGGAACGATTCGAATGTTTGGAGCACCCAAACTTCGAGCGATATCACTCGCAACGCTATTGATGCTTGAGACTTTTGTTCCCGGAGCAAGGTCTATGGAATAGAGCGTGATGGTTGGACCAGCTTCAATGCCAGAAACTTCACCATCAATGCCATACATCTGTAGTGTTTCTTCAAGATCAACCGCTTGTTGGCGAACAAGATCCTCAATCGAATCACCAAAACCCTCTCTGGGTTCTTCAAGCAAATCAAGTGAAGGAAAAATATACCCCTCAAAATTATCAGGTCGTTGGATGTCTGATTCTTTTGCCGCCTTGCCACCCGATGCAACACGCACGGGCAATTTTGCCATTTTCTTTATGAGTTCCGCGGGCGACAGCTTTTTGCGGGGCTCATCTTCGTATTCATCGTCCTCGTATTCTTCATCTTCGTACTCATCTTCAGGGTACTCTTCTTCATCCAACTCTTCTTCCACTTCTTCGTCTTGTTCAAGAACCGCTGACCGGTCTAATCGAAGAAAGGAGAGCGAAGGTGTCGACACTTTTAGCGCGCGAATGTCGGTGGCTCGTTGCATACCCGACCAAATTAAATGTGGAATTGCAAAAGCAACTCTTTCCGCGCCAACGACAAGTCCGACGGAAAACGCGGCAAGAACAACGAGAAACGCTCCAAATCCACTGAAGTTCGAATCGAGTTGCGTCACGATGGTTTTTGCAATGAGCCCTGCTTTTGCTCCCGCAAGCGTTCCGAGTTCGGGGAAAAACAACTCATGGAAACATGAAACCGAGATTGCCATGATGAGAAACCCAAGTGCCCGAACAGGCGTATGTGTAATTTCAACACCCCTAAACACAAGCGCTACCCAAGCTGCAACGCCCACGATTAAGACCCAAATTCCAAAGCCAAGCACGTGGTACGTCCAGTAGGCAATCCAGGCGCCGACTATTCCGCACCAATTTGCAACAGGATCATTGTGCACAGCAACGACGTGCGAGGGTGCGTCGCCAGCGTTGAATGAAAGCAGTGAAACAGCGACAAAAAGGGCGATTGTTGCGCTAAAAATCCACATAATCCTGGATTTGAGGTCAGCAGAGGTGAGCGAAGAGGGGCCTTTTGATTGCCCGCGACGTGATCGTATTGCAGTTGTACCCATAGCACCCTACATATCGGCATCGCATGGGGTTTTTCGCTTGAATTTTCCCAAAAACATCATTCTTGATCTGAAGTTGCAACCTATTGCAATCAAAGAGATTAAGCAGGTGATTCCACGTTGTTTGTAATGGAAAGCAGTCGAGAGCAACGGTCTTGGCACGTAATCGTCACCGAGTTGTAAAGATGGGCAAGATTGTCGAGGTACAAATCGCGAATGATTGCAGGGGAGTTGCACTGTCTTGAAAGGTGCAAGAGCACGATGTGTTGCAGGTCAGACTCAGAAGCAATATGACAGATAGCAGCAAGCGATTGCTCGTTGGAAAGGTGCCCTTCGCCGTCCATAATTCGTGCTTTAAGAGACTCGGGACGACTGCTCGTTTCTTGCAACATCGAATCGTAATTAGACTCAAAGGCAACGCCATCAAGGTTCACAAATCGGTCGAGTAAATGTTGTGGAACTCTTCCCAAGTCAGTTGCGAAACCAAACCGCGTTTTGCCTGTGTCAAAAATAAAACTATAGGTTCCAAGTGAGTCGTGTGCCACGTGGACTGGCTCAACGTTTGCGCCGTGCAATCCAAACTCGTCTTCGAATGGAACAATGCAATCTTCATCAAGACCAGCTCGCCTTGCTCTTCCAACGTGACTTTCGTGCAGGTGTACCCGAACACCCCGCTGTGAAAAAGTTCGACACCAAACTGGATTGAAATGATCTCGATCAAGGTGCGTGACGACAACATCGTTGACCATTTCAAGTTGCACATTGTGCGTCCGCATTCGTTCTTTGGTTTGCTTCATTGAAAAACCGCAATCGATCATGACCCAGTTGTTTTTTATGTGTAACAAACTGCAGTTTCCCGAAGAGCCGCTACCTAAAACAAAAAAATCCAAACTACTCATTTGTTAGAGCCACGCCTCGTCTTGCACTTCGTTGGTGCAGATATGGTGTAACAACGCCACGTCGCGCAGCGTCAATAAACACAGCGTATTCGAGTGCGATAGGATCGCCATCGCGTTTGAGCTGCTCGAGTGATGTGTGTATAGAGTTTCCACTTCGGTACATTAATTTGTAAATTTCTTTGCGGCGCGTAATTTCACTGGTTTTCATGCCACTTCTTCGCATGCCAACAATATTTAAAGAGCCAATAATGTTTCCGCCAGTAATCATAAAATAGGGTGGAACATCAAACGATGCATACCCCAATCCAATAATCATGGAGCCCTTGCCGAGTGTGACGAACTGGTGAATGTTTGCACTTCCTCCAAGAATAACGTTGTCTTGTAAGTGGACGTGACCAGCAAGTGAAACATCGGTCACAATTGTGCAGTTGTTTGCAATTTGGCAATCGTGCGCAACGTGCGATGTAGTCATAAAGATATTCCCGTCGCCAATGGTAGTTGGAATCTCTTGTGTTGCTCTGTGTACAGTTGCGCCCTCACGAAAAATATTGTCGTTGCCAATAACAATGCCCGGCTCATATTGATTGTCGGGGAAATTCATATCTTGTGGTGCAAATCCAACGCAAACAAAAGGGTAGATGGTATTGCGTTCGCCAACGACGAGTTTGCCGGTGAGGTAACAATTACCTACGAGTGTAGTTCCTGCGCCAATCGTGATATCGCCTCGCAGCACACAATTTGGGCCAATGATTACGTCATCGGCAAGCGTTATATCGCCATCAAGAAGGGAAGTTGGATGAATCTCTGGCATTGCAAGGGTATCATCCCAAGAATTACGATGTCTTGCCAACTTAAAATTCAAGATCTAAGAAAAATTGCGTATGAAGTGGCGCTTGAGAAACAGCAAGAACTACAAAAATATGTAATTGACAAGCGCGCTGGCTCCCCATCGCCATTTCACCTGTTGCTGCTCGAACACGACCCGCCTGTAATTACGGTGAGCAAGCGACCAGATGCGCATAAACACCTGATTGCTTCAGAGCAAGAATTGCAAGAAGCGGGTGTTGTTGTTTGCCAAACCGATCGCGGAGGTGATATTACGTATCACGGTCGTGGACAATTAGTTGGCTATCCAATTTGTGATTTGAATGCGTTGTCATTGCGTATTCATAGTTACATGCGTTTTTTGGAATCCATCATCATCGGTGTTCTTGCAGAACATGAAATAGAAGGGCGTCGCGACGATTGTGCAACCGGCGTCTGGGTTGGCAACGCAAAAATTTGCGCGATGGGTGTTCGAGTTTCACGTTGGGTTTCAATGCACGGGTTTGCGTTAAACGTCAATCCAAACATGGACCACTTTAACTTGATTGTCCCCTGTGGTCTTGCAGGTCGCAGCGTGACATCCATGCGAGAAATTCTTGGGGAGAAGTGTCCAAGTGTCGAGGAAGTAAAAAAAACAGTTTCTACTATTTTCGGGGGTGCGATTAGTCGTCGAGCCCAAGTTCAGCAAGAACCTCGTCCGTAATATCGATACCTTCTGGGAGTCGAAGCGCACTTCGCAAACGAATTTGCATGATGGTTGAGTCAGGATTTCCCTGTTCAAACTCGCCGTCTGGTGGGATGAAGCGAAGAACCATATCAATATCCAATCGCTCGGCAACCACATTAACCGCCTCAACGATTTCTTTGTATGAGTTCTCCATTTGCTGCGCCATCAAAGCGCCTCTGGCATCTGCCGCAAGTTTTTGAAGGTGTTGAAATTCGTCGTAGAGTTGTTGCCACCGCTGGCGAATTTTTCTTGTGCTTGGGTCATCAGGTTCAAGCGCTTTTGCTTCTTCTGTAATTGCTTCAAGCGCACTTTGTGTATCGGATAGATTGTCTTTAATCTCTGCATTCAAGTCTACACGCTCTTCCTTGAAATGATCTGCTTTCATTAACTGCGACAATGCCTTGCCGGTTTCCATAAAGCCAATCGACCAAACAGTACTTGTCTTTTTTTCTCCCCATGAAATTCGACCTTCGCTGTTTGTAATGGTTACATCGCTGTCGTCTCCGGAAAGGACAACAGAATCGGCGGGACCAAGCACGCCAGTATCATCGTTACTCATCAGAGAAGTCGAAACGACACCAATGAGTAGGGCGGCTGCGATTGAAATGTTAGTTATGTTGGTATTCATTGATTAGTCACCTTGTTCTAGGATGGAGAGGAAAGCGGATTGAGGGATGTGCACGTTGCCAATTGCCTTCATACGGCGCTTTCCCTTCTTTTGTTTCTCAAGCAATTTTCTTTTTCTTGAAATATCGCCGCCATAACACTTGGCGGTCACGTTTTTTCGGAAGCCCTTGACAGTTTCCCGTGCGATAATTTTTCCGCCAATTGCTGCTTGTAGCGCGATTTCAAACTGGTGGCGGTCAATTTGCCGACGTAATTTCAACAAAATAGCGCGAGTTCGGACTTCGGCTTTTTCTTTGTGGCAAATGACACTCAGCGCCTCAACAGGCGCGCCATTGACGAGAATGGAAACCTTCACGAGTCGATCTTGTCGGAATTCGATGATTTCATAATCCATCGTCCCGTACCCACGTGTAATGGATTTGAGTTTGTCATAAAAGTCGTAAATAATTTCTGCAAGCGGCAGCTCATAGTCGAGCATTTGCCTTCCTTCTGAAATAAACTTTTGTCCCTTGAAAATGCCACGCCGACCTTCGCATAGCCGCATCAAATCACCGATTGATTCGTCGGGACAAATGATTTCAACTTTGACGATTGGTTCGTGAATACTTTTAATTTGTGATGGGTCTGGTAAATCTGCTGGGTTGTGAATGTCAACAATGGTTCCGTCGGTTATTTCAACTTGATAGTTCACGGTTGGCGCGGTTTGAACAATCTCTGCACCCCCTTCGCGTTCAAGTCGTTCTTGCACAATTTCCATGTGCAGCAAACCGAGGAAGCCGCAACGGAAACCAAAGCCGAGCGCTTCACTGTGTTGTGTTTCAAACGTAAAACTTGAATCGTTCAACCGTAATTTTTCGACTGCCTCTCGCAATGTTTCAAATTCAGTTTTCTTGCTTCCGCTATCACTTGATGCAGGATAAAAATCACAAAACACCATCTGTTTTGGTTCTTCGTAACCGGGAAGTGCATCGCTTGCCGGATTGGACTCAATCGTAATCGTGTCGCCGATCCGCACATCGTCGAGAGTCTTAATCGCAGCGACCATGTAACCAACCTCAGAAGTGCCAATCGTTTCTGCTTGTTCAGGGGTTGGTGTGTACCGTCCAAGTTCGGTAATCGTAAAGTTTCGCTCAGTGCCCATCATGCGAATTTTGTCACCTTTAGAAAGCGACCCATCAAACACACGAAAGTAGACAATCACGCCGCGATAGTCGTCGTAGTGTGAATCAAAAATCAATGCGCGCGTTTCTTTCATGATTGCTGGCTTTGGCGGAGGCAATGATTCGCAAATTGCATCGAGCAATTCTGCAATTCCTTCGCCCGTTTTTGCTGAACAATAAATGCAATCTTCAGCAGGCAATCCAAGCACTTGCTCAATTTCCATCGCAACTTTTTCTGGATCTGCAGAAGGCAAATCAATTTTGTTGACAACCGGAATCAGTTCTAATTCATTTTCAATTGCTAAGTACGCGTTTGCAACAGTTTGTGCCTCGACGCCCTGCGTTGAATCGACAACAAGCAATGCACCCTCACAAGCGGTCAGCGCTCTTGAAACTTCATACGTAAAGTCCACGTGTCCGGGAGTATCAATAAAATTCAGTTGAAAATCTTCCCCGTTGTATACGTGGTGGACGGTGACAGCGGACGCTTTAATCGTTATGCCGCGTTCCCTTTCTAATTCCATGGAGTCAAGCAATTGCGCCTTTGCGTCTCGGTCAGCAACCGCCTTTGTGGCTTGCAGCAAACGATCGGCGAGCGTGCTCTTGCCGTGGTCGATATGTGCAATGATGGAAAAGTTACGGATTGGCATAAGAGAAGATGGGACAGTTTACCTTAATGGGAGCGAAACAACCTTCTCTAACTCATCTGAAGGTCGTGCAATAAGATCGTAGTTGTCAGAATCTGTCACCGTGCAACGCACCACCGAACCAATTGTTTGTTTTTTTTCTGCCATCAAGATCGTGCAAGCATCAACATCTGGCGCTTGTTGCTTCGTCCGACACTGGTACAAGTGCAATTTGCCCTCGCCAGTCTCGCCAAGATACGCATCAACCAACACATCGTATTGTTCACAGTCGCTTGCTGCTCGCTGTGCCCGAGCAAATGCAATTTCTTGCTGTGCGAGCATCAAATCTTCTTCGCGGTGTTGTTTTACAGCTTCTGGGACTTTGAGTGACGCATCCTCTTCCATGGTTCCTGCAACAGTGCCTTCTTCCTTTGAGTATTGAAAGACACCCATCGCTTCAAATTGGTGTTCTTGGATAAAAGCAAGTAATTGCTGATGGTCTTCTTTGGTCTCTCCCGGAAAACCAGTAATCATCGTAGTTCGGATTGCAACGCCCGGAACTTTCTCGCGAAGCCGAG
>CAZAZD010000003.1:75269-100761 GCA_964489535.1 uncultured Isosphaeraceae bacterium | reverse complement strand
CGAGAACATCGTGTACTAGTCCGCGGATTTCGTCTGCGCGCTGGTCGTTGAGCCAGTTGTTTGAGGTGATGCTTTTTAGATCCGCAACTTCGCTGCGAAGTTCTTGAACAAGTTTTGTAAGTATTTCTACTTGATTGTCCTGAGCACCTGTCAGGACTGTTGTTGCCAAAATGGCTGTTGTTACAAACACGTGTGTGTCTCCTTGAAAATAGGTTTGAGTGGGAAGAATAAAGTGCGAATGTTAAGAACCTGTTTAGTTTGCGTACAAATTCCATTAAATAACCGCCCGTAATGGGGGACAGTCCCCTGGGGACTGTCCCCCTGCATAAAAAGGTGGGGCTGTCCCCTTCGGAGGGTGGCAAGACACAAGTGTATACAGCAACAATAAAACCACTTGCATACCGTGCACAAGCGTTGCGATTGAGCCGATGTGGGAGTATCCTGCCTAATCCGTGGCCGTGTGCCCAAGTGGACTAAGGGAACGGATTGCAAATCCGTGATTCGTGGGTTCGAATCCCACCACGGCCTTAAAACAATAAGCCACAGCGTAGCTGTGGCTTATTGTCACATCGAATCCAACCATTATGATTTTGTACCCACCGAGGAAAGAGCAAAACGCCCGTCCCTCACCCCAATACCCTCAGATTTGTGCTGCGATTAAAATAAACTATCCGCGGGTTAGTTTATTCGGAGGTGAGTTGGGGAAGAGGCGCTTTGGAGAGAGTGGCGCCGGTAATTGTTTCGTAATCTGCGGGCTCCGAGAGAAGCCAGCCGGTTGAGTTTCCGAAAAAGTGGTGTTCAACCCGAACCCGAAGGGGATTTCCCAAGTCGTCATCTAGGGCAACAAAATCGCCGGTCACACTATCTGAACTCCCAACGTAGTAAATACCACCGTCGTCAAGAAGGGCACCGTCTAATAGCGTAACCGCCCTTCCACCCTCAACATACTTCGTGATTCGCACTGTTCCAGGGATTGAACCGCGGAGTGTCGCAAGTTTAGCAACCGAATCGTTAATAACATCTGACGATGCTTCACCTAGCGGAGTTGACCAAAAAAGATAGGAGCCAAATTCGAGATCCCCATATTGGTCTGTTTCTTTGGCGCCAGCAGAAACTGAGGCGACTATCTGGTCTGAAAGAACCACCCTCCCAGAGTGCAAGTCTGTTGCGGTAATATTAATGGCTACAATCGCATCGTTCGCTTCCGTAAACCATGAGAGACGGCGAACGCTTTCGGGAGCATCGCTTGTATGTAAAAAATCGGTGATTTTTCCCTCAACAACAAATGCGGTTGTTGAGTGCTCAGCGGTTGATTGGTCGTAGACCACTTCAATTTTACCTGATTTTATCAACGCCCTCGCAAAGCATTTTTGCATCTCTGGCGCAACATCGGACCACCTCGCATCAACCCCTGCCCCCGAAGTAAATTGTGCAAGAAGAATGGTGGGTTTTTGGTGCGCCTCTTTTCCCATAGAGCCCGAACCGGGTGCTGAGTTGTACATCCACGGATTAGAAGTACACCCGCAAATGCTTATCAGGAGTATTAATGTCAAAAAACGCATAAAGACATATCGACCATAGGCACTATGGTTCGTTCAATTTTGAGGTACGATGGTACCCACCATGAGATTAACGCTGTTTTCCTTACTGTTTACGTCTTTGTTGTGTGCCCAAGAGCCCAATATTAAACGAGTCCCGCTTCTTCGTGAGGGAACGAAAATTTATGAAGCCACCGGCAAACTAACTCGTGAATCAGCCACCAGCCCGCTTTCAATCACCATCGATAAAGACCGTGGAGAGATTTCAAACACGCTGATTTTGCTACCAAACGAACGGCTTAGTGAAATGGAGGCGGTCTCTGAAAAAACCCAAAATGCCGTGTTCCGTTTTTCTGGAGAAGTCTTCGCATATGGTCCTCAAAATTTCCTGCTCGTGAGAAGCGTCGTTTCTCTCGGGGATCATGCAAGCCGTAACCATCCAACCGTTGTTCCGCTTGACCCCAACGTAGAAGAAGTCACTGAGGAAGATTTTGAGGATTCTGTAGAGGACATCTTTCGAGAACTTGAGGAAGCCACCGGCTCGCTTGTGAGTAGTATCAGAAATGCGGCTGATAACCCTATCGAAAAAAACAAACATTTTAAAGAGGGGCAGCGGATTAACTCAAGGCGGTGCCATCTAGTACGAAACAAATCTGGTGCTTGGATAGCGGTTTTTGTGAGTGATTCTTCCGGACTCGGCGATCCCCCATGCACCATTTTGCCTAGCATAGAGTTCAAATCGTTAACCGAACAGGCTTCAAGATTAAATCCCTCTACCCCCTTCTTGCTTACGGGTGAACTTTTGAATTACCGCGGACACGCCTTTCTCTCTCTTCACGATTGGCGCCCCGTCCACAAAACAGACCATCTTCCATAATTAACCGAGGGTTAATTATTTGGGATGAGGGAGATGGTTTTGATGATTGGGGGATGCGCTGGTTTGCCAACGGCGGGATCAATCAATGGGGAAGACGCAATGGCGCGAATGACATCATCGCCCTCAACGGTTTCGCCAAAAGAACAGTATTGGTTGTCGAGACGAGCGGTTCCTGTTCTTGAAAGACAAAGAAAAAATTGACAGCCGGCTGAGTCTGGATCGCCTGCTCTTGCCATTGAAATAACACCAAAGTCGTGTGGCAACGAACTTTTTTCAATCGGCAACCAATACCCCGGTCCACCCATACCTGTTCCCGTTGGGTCACCGCCTTGAATAACGAACGGGTGCCCCTTGCTCGAAAGAGGCACAATTCGATGAAACGTGGTGTTGTTGTAAAAGCCCCCGCGTGCGAGTTCGCGGAAGTTCCAAACGGTATTTGGCGCAACGTCTGGTCGAAGCGCAATCCGAATATTGCCTTCACTTGTTTCAATAATCGCGTCTTTGTTGACATACACACGCCAACCGCTCACAAAGGAGCCGTCTACGCCGTCCTCTTCTGCTTCGTTTTTCCAACCAACTATTTTTGTGTATGTCGATTTTCCCCCTGGTCTCTTTGCTTCTTCGACAACTGGAACTTCTCTTGAAACCAAGGGTTGAATAACAAGCGATTCACCAATCTGCTTGCCGTTTACAACAAGGTGCAGTAACACCGCTGAGGTTAGTTGGGCGATTTCTGGAATTTGTTCTACAAGGTCGTGCGTACCGTTTGGCAAAGAAATCGGCGTGGAAACTTGTTGGTGTTTAAAGTCAACCAATCTAAGTTGACCAGCCACTTCGTTCTTTGGCAATTCAATCTCAACAACAACGCCGTTGTTCAAACCGTTGTATGTATTCGTCGGTGCAATCTGTTGGGGAACAAGTGACAGCGTCAAGATGAGAGTTGAAAACATTGTTGATTCTCTAAACTAAGGACGAAGAATTGAAAGTAGTTGATTACGAACCGCGCCTGCGTCTGCCGAACCCCCACTCCGCTTCATTACTTCGCCAATCAGGCGACCAATTGCCGCATCTTTCCCTTGCCGAACATCTTCTGCCGCTTGTGGCTGTGCCTCAATCGCTTCTTGCGCCCACGAAGTAAGTGCGTTTTCGTCATTTACTTGTAATAATCCCTCTGATTCTGCGAGAGATTCTGCGGTTTGGTCGGTGTCACACAGTAACTCAAACAGTTTGGTTGCCGCAGAAGAGCCCATCAAGTTGTTCTCTCGCAGTGAAATAATTCCCGCTAGTTGTTCCGGGGTTATGCCAAGGTCGTCAACGTCGCAATCCTGTTCATTCGCGAGCTTTGCGCCTGCGTTCAAAATCCACTTTGCACTCTCGGTGCCGTTGTTTGACTCGCGAACACATGCCTCGAAAAATCGGCAAAGCGTGGGCTCTGAAATCAACGCCGACGTATCCTTGTCGGAAAGTTTATATTCCATTTGATACCTCAAGCGTTTTGAGGCCGGTAATTCTGGAATGGAGGCGTTCACTTCATCAATCCATTCTTGAGATATTGTCAGTGGAACAAGGTCTGGGTCTGGGAAGAAACGATAGTCGTGTGCGTCTTCTTTTTCGCGCTGAAGTATGGTCACCATGTTTTGGTCATCCCAACCACGCGTGTTTTTTGCGTTTGGTCCCATTTCTAAACCGTCATTTTCCCACGCTTCAATTTGGCGAACTGCTTCGTATTCAACTGCGCCATGTAGCGCTTTAAAGGAGTTTAGATTTTTCACTTCGACAATAGGTGTTGGGTGTTCAACGCCATCATCGGTCGTTATCACCACGTTTATGTTTGGCTCAAACCGCATGTGGCCCCGTTGCATGACTCCCTCGGTCACACCCAAGAATCGACAAATAGCCCTGACTTCTTTGCCGAACGCTACCGCTTCGTCTGCTGATGTCATGTCTGGCTCGGAGACAATTTCTAAAAGGGGTGTTCCCGCTCGATTAAGGTCTACAAGCGAACCATCGTAGTGCTCCCCGCCCGGAAGTTCGTGTCCAAGTTTACCTGTGTCCTCTTCAAGATGAGCGCGAGTAATACGAACTGGTTTTTTTATACCATCTACTTCAATTTCAATCACACCTTCTAAACAGAGTGGTTTGTCAAACTGACTAATTTGGTACCCCTTTGGTAAGTCTGGATAGTAGTAATTTTTTCGATCCCATTTTGTGAAGTTTGCAATGGTGCAATTCATCGCTAGCCCGACTCGCATTGACATCGCCACTGCGCGTTTGTTAATCACGGGGAGTGAACCCGGAAGCGCCATCACTAGTGGGTTTACAAGTGAGTTTGGCTCGGCGTCGTATCGAGTGGGGAGTGCTCCGTTTGGAGCGTTTGTGAACATTTTACTTTCGGTTCCAAGTTCTACATGTATTTCCATCCCAACAAGCAATTGTGTTGAAATTATTCTCTGTGCGTTCATTACTTTGCCGCCTCAACAATTCCAAAGTCTGTGGTTGTAAAGAGTGAATCAAACACAAAACCGGCGGCTTCAATATTTTCTCTTGCACCCTCACAACGGTCGATGACCGCGATAATGGCATCAACAGTTGCGCCTTGTTCTTGTATTGTTTGCGCTGCTTCTAATACCTGTCCACCAGTAGTTGCGATGTCTTCGACAATAACAACTCGATCTTCTGGTGTTAACACGCCCTCAAGTTGTTGCGCTGTCCCGTACTCTTTCTTTTGGTTGCGAATAAAAATACAGGGAAGGCTTGTTGCCATTGCGGCCGTTGTGACAAGTGGAATGCCGCCAAGTTCGGCGCCAGCAAGAAGGGTTGCGGTTTCTGGAATGTTTGTTTCAAACATTTTTCCCAACTCAATAAGTATGTCCGGTTTTGTTGTGAATAAATATTTATCTATGTACCAAGTAGATTTTCTTCCGCTTCTAAGTGTAAAATCACCGTGTAATATTGCGGTTTCGGCAATTCTTGTCGCAAGTTGTTTTTTGTTCATGCATCTACCATGATATCAATGATGGGTTGTTGGCGCGTTGTTGTTATGGTGACCCAAGTTGGTCGGATTCTCGCCTCTTGGCAATTTTTTGTATTTCAGAGTACACCCAAAGGGCGACCGCTTTGACCGCAGTGTTGTCAGAGGTCATTGCTGTCAAAAGTCGCTGGTCGTCAAGGGCTTCGTCTGGCACGTCTGGACGAACGAAACGAATAATCCAAGATAGTTGCGCAAGAGTACTTTGTGGTTCTTTTAACATTCCGAGGGTGGCCTCAAAGGATGGATCGTTTGACATTATCGAAACAACCCACGATTGAGATATGTTATCGAGCGATGGGAATGTTGTTAACACCGCCACTATTGCATCATCTTGCAACTTTAAGCGATTACCGTTTCTTTCAGGAGTGGATTCTTCTCCGGGAGGAGGGGTAATGAGTGGCTCATCAACGTTAATCGTAACATCGTCACCCACGACCCACGTGAGTAGGGCTAGCGAGGTAAGGTCGTCCATTGTTTTCACGTCGCCAGCTTTTGAGATTGCGCCTGTGAGCCAGGTGTCATTTAAACGAACTCCATTTACGCGCAAATTTTCCACTGAATGTCTTGAGCCAAGAATGCCTGTTTCATAGACAATGGCTGAGTTTCTGCGCATGTCTAGTGTTTCGCGCGCTGTAAAATTAACTGTCGCCCTCAACTTAAGTGACGCGCCTGTGGTTGGAAATAAATTTAATACTCCACCGATCCAATACTGTCTTAAATCCACGCGAACAACTAGTGTTTCCTTTGGCAAAATTGAAACCTGACGCTGAATAGGGATTATTATTGGTCTTCGTTGTGGTTCCGGAGAATTCGGTACATGTATTTGTGCTTCAAGTAATACAACCGACTGGATTGGACCGTTCTTGGTAATGGGTAACGGCAGTGTGGTGTTGTTTGTTAATTCGATGTCGATGTTAATTGGTTCGTAGGGGTGGAATGTTTGTAGCGAAGGGTTGATGAGAACGCCGATTGCCGGTCTTGGATCGCGCACATAATCGTTCATTGTTTGCAACACTCCAACCATAAGTTGATTTAGTTCGGCAACCTCTGGCCTGATGTCAAATTCACGCCCCACGATTTTCCTGAGTTGGTTTCTTGACCAAACCCCAAGAGCTGTTTCGCTTTGGTTTTTAGCGATGTCTAAAAAGATTTTTGCGGCATCGGTTTTTTTGTTTTGTTGTAGAAACGCAAGTCCTACGCCCGCCTGTGCGGGCGGGTCGTTTGGAATGAAAGAAAGTGCTTTAATCGCCGCGTCTGTTTCGCCTTTTTTGAGTAACACCCATCCATCAAGGCGTGTTTTTTCTGTTGGGTCAACAACTGCACCCTCCTCAATAGAGTCGATAAGTAACTGGGCGGAATCCATGTCATCACCTAGCCACACAGCAATCCATGCTGCTTGAAGATAGAGTTCAATAATTTTCTTTATTGACTGTTGTCCCTGTGCTTCGTATAGACTTGCAACAGTAATGATTGAGCCAACAGCAGAGTCTAGCGAGGAACTTGCGATTGCTTGATTGGTTTGGTCTGCGTATATCACAGCTCGAACGGTAGACAGTTTTGGAATGAGGGGCGCGTGGATTCTTGCAAGTTCAAGCGGGGTTAGGCGTGGTTGTTGTTGGTGGGTTTGCTCTCTATACCTCTTGTCGACAGCAATTTGACGAGTAAGGATGTTGTCAAGCGCGCCAACGGTATCGCCGGCCGCCCATTGGCACAAAACAATATCTGCAAGAAGACCGTCGCTTATCTTTGAATCGTCTCCGGCGTTATCTCCAAGAATTATTTGGTACACGGCATTCGCGTCTTTGTAATCACCATACGCCATGAGAAATTCTGCAAGTGAAACCTGAAGCGTTGTATCCTGAATGTTTGACAACATGGCAGCCGAAAGCAATTCGACTCGACTGCGAACATCTGTTGTTTCATCTCCAAAAAAACCCGCAGCAAGAACAATGGCTTCTTGGTTGGCGGGATCAAGCGCAACTGATTCTGCAAGCCACCTTGCAAACTGGTCGGTATTCCCCATTTGCCTCTGTAAAAGCGCTGCGTCAAATGCGAGTCGTGAAGCTATTCTTGAATCAAGTTCTGCGTTTTTGCCATCAGAGAGAAGCTGGTCGTATACAGACATCCGCTGATCAACCGTGTTTGTTCTTTCAATTGCATCGCGAAGGCGGGCGAGTTGCAGGGTAGTTTCGCCCGGTGAAACTGCAAGCAGTTTTTGAATTGTTTGTTTTTTAAGGTCGGGTAAATCCGCCATCTGGGCAACTTCTGTAAGTGATCGGAGAATACTGTCGTTCTGTGGAGATAACTCCGAAGCCTCTTTTACAAGTGCGACAGCAGCCATAATTGCACGCGTGTCGAGTGGTTCTGACATCGCCGCTTTTCTGGCAACTCTTATGAATTCGTCAGCGAGGCGGGCAGAAGCCCCTGTTCGGAGGGTGTCGTCCGCTTGCTTTTGGACGCCAAGTACATTGAACGTCATTGCGGACGTTAAAATGATGATGGGGGTTGGGAAAAGTCGCATAGGCACGGATGATATTCCAATTGGGCTGGTGGTGCCTGTTTAGACCGTGCTAGCGCACTTGAAAAATACATCGTTTCCGTGATTACCTCTTCGCCACCAAGTTATGTAAGTTACGGTATTCTAGCGCATTAATTAAGGGTTTATAACTATGTCAAACACACGAACTTTGCTCCTTTGTCTTTCTCTTTCACTCTGCTGCGCTGCCATGGCGCCACCACGATATCGGATTGCCAATATTGTTAACAAAAATTCATTGAAGGACGATGAAAACAAACGCATTACTCAATATGCCCACGGTTGGGCAGAAGCGCTAGATACAAGAGATACATCCGAGTTGCACTCTGCAAGGCAACGGCTTATAAGCCCACTTGAACCAGATGCAGAAATGTCCCCATATGTTCGTTCTATCTATTGCCGCGGGGTGTTGGATGGCGTTGAGCCATTGCTTGATTCAAGTAATGAAAACGAAATGGGGCTCGTGAATGCACTGCAAGTGTTATCCGTGATTGGCAACGAACAAACATCACGAATATTATTAAACAGCGCGGATAGCATGAAAGAAGATCGAGATTCTGCTCGACTCTGGGCTTCTATTGGTCTAGGAAAATCGTTTACGGTTGGCGCCTTGCCACTGCGTAAAATTAAGAGTGATGCGAAGCGGCTTGCAAATTACATTGCCCGTGAACCAAAATGGTTTGTCATTGCTGAGCAGCTTTCCGCACTTACAAATCTTCAAAAGATCCCAAGCCTGAATTCGGGGGAGCAAGAAGAACTTGACGCGCTGTCTTTGGAACTTCAGGTTACTGCTATTGATGATCTTATAGATAAGATTGGAAAATCGGGTTCGGCAGACGAAAGAATTCTTGCACTTGGCGTGGCTCTCCCCTCTGTGCGAATTCAGTTAATTGATCCAAACATCGATGCCTCCGCTCGCGATTCTGCACAAAAAGCGTTGATTCAAACATTGTGCGACTTGGTCACAGTGTCTATCAAGCACACTGCTGCTGCAAAAGAAAACGAAACGTTGTTCGATGGTTATGGTCAAGCTATAAATACAGCAGGATTAATAGTTGACCGCAAACTTGGACTTACAGACGATACAAGGGTGCCCCTTTTGGAACTTTGGGACGATGAGAACACTCTTGCTATTTCTGATCGTGTTGCCCAGTGGAACAAGGTTTCCAAGAACTAACGAACGGTGTACAGACTTTTTTTACCAATCGCTTTCGTTGTTGCGGTTGTTGCTTGTACCATTGGATTAGACAAAACAAAACCGAGGGCTGATTTTGTTTTTGTAAATAGAGGAGATGTGTTTACGCTTGATCCCCAGCGGATGAGTTGGTTGACAGATATGCAGGTTGCATATTGTTTGTATGAAGGTCTCGTTCGGTGGAACACAAAAGACTTTTCGATTGAACTTGCTGCTGCAGATAAACTTGATATTTCAGAAGATGGTCTTGTATATACATTTCATATTCGCAATGATGCGAAATGGAGCAACGGTGCAAATGTAACTGCACACGATTACCGACACGCGTGGATGCGATTGCTAACCCCAGATACTGCGTCTGACTATTCAAACTTCTTTTATTGCATACGTGGCGCAAAGGAATTTTGGGATTGGCGGACAGAACAACTAAAAAAGAATAAGGTGTTTTCATTAGAGGAATTATCAGAAGAGTTTAATTCACGAGTTGGGATTACAGTAGTAAATGACAACATAATTGAGGTTGAACTTACCCGCCCTGTTCCCTATTTTTTAGACATGCTCGCGCTGGCTGTCTGTAGCCCTGTGTATAAACCCTCGGTTGAGGGATGGGTTGTAAAAAATGAAAAACAACACCAAATAATTCAAGACGGATGGTATTCGGTAACACCGCCCAGTGTTGCAAACAGGAAGTGGATAGACATAGACGCTAATTCTGGAAGAATTAAACAACAGTATTATTGGGCAAGACCAGAAACACTTGTGTGCAACGGACCATTCGTGCTTGACGGGTGGCGGTATAAACGAGATATGTGGCTCTTGCGAAATCCTCACTATCACTCGCCGGAAACCACTTCGTTGAACTCGATACAGGCTGTCACAATCGCTGATGCTAATACTTCGGTACTTGCGTTTGAGGGTGGACAGGTTGATTGGCTTAGTAGCGTGAATGTTGACTATCAGTCAGACATGCTCGAGCAACAGCGAAACGGTGAGCGGATAAATATGCACTCGTTTCCAACTTTTGGGACTGATTTCTTTTCCTTTAACTGTCGACCTGTTATGTTAAACGGCAGCAAAAACCCGTTTTCAATTTCTGGGGTGCGCCGTGCATTTGTACTTGCTACAAATCGGGAATCAATTGTGACACATGCTACCAGGCTCAACGAACCTACTGTGAACAGTTTTGTTCCGCCTGGCTCCATTGTTGGATATGGCAACGTTGATGGGCTTGGGTTTAATCCAAATCAAGCAAGGAAAGAACTTAAGGTCGCCGGATGGGAGGATCGTGATGGGGATGGGCTTGTCGAAGATGCCAAAGGAACACCCTTTCCAACTGTTGACTTGTTGTATACAACAAACACACCGAGATATAAATGGATTTCATTGGAACTCAGGGATCAATGGAGAAAAACACTTGGCGTTACGGTCGAGTTGCGGGGAACCGACAATAAGTTTTTTAGTGCCGATTTGCGTTCGGGTAACTTTATGATTGCGCGCGGGAGGTGGTATGGAGATTATGGTGACCCGACGACGTTTCTTGACGTATTCCGCAGCGACAACGGAAACAACGATCGTGGGTATGTAAATCTTCGTGTCGACGCTGCTCTTGATGCTGCGAACCAAGAAAAGAATCCGCAAAAGCGGATGGCAATGCTTCGTGATATTGAAGAAGAGCTCTTTACAGAAGAGGTGCCAATGTTGGTTATCTGCCAACTTTTACAGTTATATATGTATGATCCCAACCGTATCTCTGGACTCACTTCCCATCCCCGACTTGTGCAACACCTCTGGCGTGTAAATGTTTCGGATTGATGTTTGTGTCTTCTCGGTTTATTCATTGACCACAGAGCGGCTTCGGAACTGTCACTTGTGTTTGTTGGCGTGTCAACGGCTTGGGGACTGTCCCATTAGTCTGGGGTCGAGGAAGCGGTACATAACATCAACGGCGAGATTAAAGAGAACAAGGAGCGCGGAGTACACCAAAACAATGCCCATCAGCACTGTTATGTCTTTCCCAAGGACCGCGTCCACAAAATGCGTTCCTATTCCCGGAATTGCAAACACTTTTTCAATCACAAATGATCCTGTCATCGCCGCCGCTGTCGCCGGGCCGAGATAACTTACAACTGGCAGTAGAGCGTTTTTCATCGCATGTTTTAAAACAACAACTGTTTCAGGAACACCTTTTGCCCTTGCTGTTCTAATGTGGTCGCTCCTAAGCTGTTCAATCATTCCAGTTTTTGTAAGTTGTGCAATAAATGCAGCAAACGGCAAACTTAACGCTACCGATGGCAATACAAGGTGCCGCCAAGTACCCCATCCGCTTATTGGAAACCACTGCAACCAGACTGCAAAAACAATAAGCAATACAACGCCAATTACAAATGAAGGCAAACTTATACCAATTATTGCAACGATAAACGAAGCGGCATCAAGCCAAGAGCGGGGTTTAATCGCGCTCAACACTCCAGCCGACAATCCAATAAAAAGGGCAAGAAGAATCGCGCACAACCCAATGGTCATTGAAACGGGAAGTTGCGCAATCAAAATATCGTTTACCGTCCAGTTTTCGTGGCGTAAACTTGGACCAAGATTGAACACGGGACCCTTTCTCTCACCAGAAACCCAAGCGAGACCAGATGCCTTCCAAATATAGTCGCCATAAAAGGCAACCGGATCGTCTAAGTTATATTGCGCCTGCATTTGTTCCATCACTTCTTCTGGGGGGCGTCGCCCGTCTTTCTCAAGTGGATTGCCGGGAATTTGCCAAGCCAATAAAAATGTCACAGTGTAAACCGCAAACAAAACAAACGGGAGTTGCACTAGTCGCCACCCAACCAATTTGGATAGCGACTGTTGTTTCATTTAGATACCATACTGTGCGTCGTCACCGAGCTGTTCGGCTATGCGGTAAAGTTGGTTGTACTTCGCCGTGCGATCGCTTCTGCAGGGTGCGCCTGTTTTTATTTGACCACAATTTGTTGATACTGAAATGTCTGCAATGGTTGTGTCTTCGGTCTCGCCGCTTCGATGACTAAGAACTGCAGAGTATTCATTTTCTTGTGCCATTTTTACTGCTGCGAACGTTTCGGTCAGCGTGCCAATCTGGTTCACTTTCACCAAAATTGAATTAGCACAGCCCTCGTTAATGCCACGCTCAAGGAATGTTGGGTTGGTTACAAACAAGTCATCCCCAACAAGTTGAATGTTGTTACCTAAGCGTTGCGTCAGTTTTTTCCAACCATCCCAATCCTCTTCACCAAGCCCATCCTCGATTGAACGTATTGGATAGCGATTACACCAATCTGCCCAGATGTCAATCATCTCGTCCGACGAGATAACTTTTTCGGGCTCACTACTAAAGAAACAATAACCATCCTTGCCAAGTTTTCTTGCTTCAGAAACCAATTCACTTGTCGCTGGGTCGAGCGCAACAAAAATTTGCTCACCCCAAGAATATCCAGAGTTGTCAACTGCTTCTTCAATCACCTTAAGGGCATCTTCGTTGTCAGACAGGTTTGGGGCAAAACCCCCCTCGTCGCCAACAGCCGTTGACATGCCGCGATTGTGCAACACGTTTTTTAGAGTGTGGTAAATTTCAACCGCTGCGCGAAGACCATCGCGAAATGTGTCGAAGCCACATGGTTGAATCATGAATTCTTGAAAGTCCACCGTGTTGTCGGCGTGTTTACCACCGTTGAGAATGTTAAACATTGGAACTGGAAGTATGTATGATTCAGTATTAAAGTATTTGTAAAGTGGAAGGCTCAGAGCGTTCGCTGCAGCGTGTGCTATTGCCATTGAAACACCAAGCAACGCGTTTGCGCCAAGGTTCCCCTTGTTTTCGGTGCCATCTAGGGCAATCATTGTGTTGTCCACACCCTCTTGGTCTTGCGCATCCATCCCTACCACCACAGACGCAATAGCGCCATTTATATTGTTCACCGCGGTGTTCACCCCCTTGCCGAGCCATAACCTCCCGCCGTCCCTGAGTTCAACTGCTTCGTGTTCGCCAGTACTTGCACCACTTGGAACAGCGGCCCTTCCAAAAGCGCCATTTTTTAGGTGAACATCACACTCAAGTGTCGGGTTACCCCGTGAATCTAGTATTTGCCTTGCGTTTATTTTTGAAATTGTTGTTGCCATGGTGGAATCATACAATACCCACATGAAACAATCAGAACTTGAAGTAAACACCCTGTCTTTTCTTGAACAATACGATGGGCCTTGTCCCTATTGCAACTTCCACCTAAAAAAACCTCAATCAAGTCGTTGCTCTGAGTGTGGAAAACCGTTGGTGTTATCGTTAGCAAAACCATTTCGTTGTACTTCTTGGCTCCTGTTCGCTTTTGGATTAGTTGCTTCGATTGGGGTTTGCGTGGACCAAGCGGGACTGTTTTTCGCAGCAAAGTTGTATCAGGGCTCACCTCTTGTTTGGAAATGGGTGTTGCCGGAATTGGTGTTAATCGTACTACTTATAGCGGGTTTGTTTTTCTGGTGGAAACTACGTCCCTGGACATTGCAACTTGGACCTGTTTGGAAACTGGTAGTTGGTGCGCTTGGGCTTCTTATGCCGCTGATACTTTTTAATGTTTTGTTTTGGGTGTTTGTGCTTACGTTTTAACTTCAAACACCGGTTGTTCGCCACGCAATACCGCTTCAATATCTTTCACAACCCAACCCATGTTTACAGACGCTGTTGTTGTTTTGCATGCAATGTGGGGATAAAGCGTTGCGTTTGGAGTATGTAGCAGTGGATATTCGGTTGTGATTGGTTCGGGATCATGCACGTCAAGGATTGCTTTTGCTTCTGGGTTATGTTTTAAATAATCAGTAAGTGCATAAGCGTCTACAACAAATCCGCGAGATGTGTTTATAAGCACTGCATTTTGTTTCATTTGACGAAGCGCGCTCGCATCACAGAGGTGTTTGTTGTCTTTACGTCCATCAACATGGATTGAAACAATGTCGCTCTCAAAAAAAAGTTGTTCCAATTCAACTTGTGTACAGCCGTGTGGGTCTGCGGTGTCCAACAAATCGTTATACAACACATTAAACCCTAACGATTTCGCCGCTTTGCCAAGTCGGCTTCCAATGCGGCCAAAACCAATAATGCCAAGAGTGGTTTCAGAAAACTCTTTTGTTGTCATTGATACGTCGCGAAGCATGTTCCACTCTTTTTGGTTGAGTGAGCCGGTTACCTTGTTTAGGTTTCGCAACCCCGACAGCATTGTGGTCAATACAAACTCAACAACTGAATCGCTGTTTGCGTCTGGAGTATGTACAACGGTAACTTTTTTTTCTTTACACACACGAAGGTCAATATTGTCAACCCCAACTCCGGCTCTTCCAACAACTTGTAATTTGAGGGCGTGTTCAAGCATGCTCCTGTCAACTGTTGTGTAGGTGCGAATTACAAGTCCCTGTGCTTGTGGTAACAGTTCTTCAAATCGCAACGAGTCAACAGGACAAATATGTAAATCACACCGCTGAGCTAGCCAATCGCTGCATACCTGAGGAAGATTCTCGGATTGTATGACGATCGGTTTCACAGTGGTATGGTAATCGTTTCAGGTTGTCCGTAGACCTCGTCGTTCAAATGTTTTGGTGGACACGGTGGCGCGTAGACACGCCTGGTGACAGTCACACTTGCCTATGTGTTGTGCGTGTTCACTTCCTTGCCTGTTAGAGTGATTGTCACATCGCGAGGACGGGCTTGGTGGGGGACAGTCCCTTCATGAACCAACACAATTGCTAACACTGAAATGTAAATGTCATCCAAAGAACTATTACATCAACAGTTTGGGGACAGTCCCGTTATTCCTCTGCGGCTCTATAAAAAAAATAGAAGTTGGTCTCGCAACGTTGTGCCTGACGTCTTTTTGTTTTACGCGTAAGAATGCAAACCAGAAATAGTGAAGTTAATGATAATCCAGTTGAAGAGCATCACGCCGCAACCAATAAGTGCAAGCCAAGCGGTCCACAGTCCTTTGTCCCTTACTTTGATTCGGGCATGAATGAGCACGATAAAGATAATAAAGGTATTGAGCGCAAATGTTTCTTTTGGGTCCCATCCCCATGGTCGTCCCCAAGAGTGGTCTGCCCAAATTGCACCCATCACAATTCCTGCCCAGAGTAAAATAAACGAAAGTTCAACAAGAATCATCGTTGCGCCATCAAGCACCGAACCAATATTGTTTGAAAGTGCGGGCTTGTTGTTAGGGCGCACCTCGACAAGCGAAGCAATTCCGCCAGCACGAGCGTAGTCTTCTTTGCCGTTTTGACCACGAGTTTTCTGTATTAACCTGCGCACGAGGTAAATCGTCGCGGAAACAGCAGCAACAAAAATCAAACAGTACGCAAAGATAATAAAGTTCACGTGAATATAAAGCCAGATGTCGTGCAACACTGGCATTTTGTTTGAAATGTGTGGATTCAACTCAAGTGGGTAAAGCCGAACAGCAAGCAGTGCAACCATTGCGGAAATCGCGGCACCTAAAGAGAACACATATTTCATGGCTGACTTGCGAAGAATAGTTTCCATCAAGAGGGCAAACACGCCACCCATCCAAGCGGCTGTTGTAATTGCCTCAAACATGTTTGCGTTTGGAAATCTTCCCGAGACATACCATCGCCAGACAACAGCAACGGTATTAAGTAACACGGCTAATACAAAAAACGCAAGCCCAAGTTGCCCAACACGCCTAAACCTATAGACAAACGCCATCAAAAGAAGAATGGTGCTGACCAAGTACACAAGCCAAATGCTTGTAAGGTTCCCCATGCGAAAATACAAACTCTCAAGTTTTAACCTGCTTGCTTCTGGATAAATATCACTGCCTGCACCAAGGGCGGGTAACAGTTGTGACAATGTTAACAATTCAGCGTTTACAACAGCGGCATCCCCCGCCTTCCAAGCGTCAACCATCGCTCCCCATGATTCAAAAATTGCAGGGTCAGTAACGCTGTCTAGTGTTGACCATTGTTCGTCAAACGACCCACTTGTTGGAGGAACGATTTTAAGCACCGCCCAGAGGTTGCGTGAATCACTTGCACCAATAGCGCTGTCGATTGTTTCGATTGGTGTTGCAAACCTTCGCACATCCCGTCGAAGTCGACCAAGCAGTGAGCGGACCTCTGGTTGCCGCAATATTTCACGTGAAACCAAACCGGTTTTCATAAAAGCGTCAGCGCGTTCTTGCACTGATGGCTCGCCCGTTTGAAGTTCCCCAATAATCGCGGCTCGAAGACCTTTGTGTTTTACATAAATTACCGATTCGCCCATATATCGTTCTGGTCGAATCATCATGTCAAAGTATGTGAACGCTGGGCTTTGACTTTCAAACTTCAAAGGTCCCATGATGTATGGCATAAACGAACGAGCAAATGTTTCGAACGATTTCACCCGCCCGTTTGTAAAAACAGCAACGCTGTCGCTCCAAGGTGTCATGTCGACCTGTGCTTCAAAAGATGTTGTTTCTTTTGCAAACGAGTGACATGAAAACAATAAAATAAAGAGAGTTGCTATATATTTCACTTTGAAACCTCCGCATACACTGCCTGTTGGCGCTTTCGCCTGATCGTTGGTTTTACGTAAAACGCCCAAATCATTCCGGCAACCGTAAGGCAACAGCCGAGCAACATTGTAAACACCCCGTGCCTGTTCCCAACGCCTAGAACTGTGTAGTTAAGCCCCTGTGATGCGCTGTCTGGCGGATCCCACTGTGATTGAAAAAACCAGTATTCCCCATAGGGCTTGGGGTCGTTCACGCTCACTGCTAACGTTGAATCACTTCCATCTAAAAACGTGACGATACTTCTCCAATTCAAAATACTAGATGTTGAACCAGTAAAACCGCCTAGATGCGAGTCCACTTCGAACGTTTTAAGGGCAACGGGTGTTGGTAATTCTGTACGCTGTCGAGAAAACATAATTTCAATTATCTTTCCACTTGGTAACCGAAGCACCGCTGGTTTATATTGAAATCTTCGCACTAATTCTTTTGGTGATTCAAATGCATAATGGTGATAAGGAAGCCACGTAGAAACCGTTCCCTCGTTTGATGGAATAACAACCTGTATCATTGAATACATATTGCTTGCGCTTGGGTCACGTTGTTGTGGTGGAACAATCATTGGTCTTGTGTCTGAGAATGTGTGTGTTTCCGCGCGATCGATTGTAATTGTCACCTCTTCTGTTAAAGGGAAGGGTTCGCCCACAACAAGCGGTGTGGATGTTGGGGTGTCTCCGCTGATTGTTGTGAGCAATCTATACGAGTTGTCTTCAATGCCGCCAACAATTGTGATTGGTGCAGCCCCCGAGGAATATGTCATTTTAATGTTATCATCAATAAACTTTGCAGAGGACTTATCGTGTTGTGCGCCATCGATAACATCTCTATTCATAGATGGATTGTCAAATACCCACCGCTCCCATGTTTTATCGTCGTGGCGCAACTCAACAATTGCAAGCGAAACAATTGTTCCGCCGATGTTGAGATTGTTCTGAACGGATTTGATTTTGTATGCGTATTCAGAATCGTCGATTTGTTGAAAATCTTCAGTAGGTGCAATGCCAATTGCGTGTTCCGTGTCGCCGATGGTCGCGTTGATCGCCGGCAAAAGCGATTTTTCAAGACCCGCTAACTCATCCTCGCTTCCAAGCCAGCGAAAAGTCATCAGCGACATGTCTGCTGTGCTTGAACCTGGATCAAAGGCATACATTTCAACCGACTGTACCGCTTCGCTGCCCTTTCGGAGCGTCACCCAAACCACTGGGAATAATTCTTCACCACCCGACGCTACTTGTGATTTCATAAATGCATACCGCAGATAACTGTTCACAATAAAATCAACACCAACGGGGTCGTTGTCTTGCGGCTCTACCTTGATGGAGAGTGGGTGTAACTCTGGGGTTGTGTTTCTAGCAGACCAAACATCATCGTAACCGGCGATGTAGTCGTTAAAACGAGGTAAATTATGAATAGGGCGCTCAATCCAAGGGGTTAATGGAGTTCCATCGCCGGACAATTCTCGCAAGTAAATTGCACCGCTTTGGGTAACAAAGAAATGATCTTTTGCATCGTATTGCAAAGACATTTGAAGCGATTCGTCTACAAGCGCTCTGCCCATTGTGTTTTTTGCGCGAGCCATTGGTTGGTTTGGGTCGTCGCTTTGAACGATGTCCTCTGTGTATTGTGGATACCCAGCAATAAGTTGTCGCATAAAAGATTGTTCTGGACCCTGCACCGAAACCGTCACGGTGTATGCACGTTTTCCAGCATCATCCCCAGACATAAGCTCCCACGATGGATTGATATCCGTAATCGTATAAGACGTGTCTCCAATTGTTACTGAATTGGATGGTGTTACAACCATAGAAACTGGCTCGGCGTTTGTAGAGCGTATTTCCACAATTCTTCGCGAGACCAGAACATCGCCCTCTGTTTTTTGTGAAAAGTACACCATACACCCGAGCACCATCACGATGACACCCCCGTGAATTGTCCAAACACCAAGCGTTAATATATTGAATCTAATTTTTCGGATGGTGACGATACTCATATTCAAACAGAGAATTGCGACAAGCCACTTGAACGGCCACCAATGGAACCATTCGAACTCTGTCATTTCAAATCCTCGCATCTCGCGCAAGTTTACCCAGGCGGTTGGTTCCCAAATAGCTAAACTGACTGGTGCGCCGGATGATCCAATCGAACAATAGATGAACAACAACACAAGTGTTGAAATTCCAAGCCAAACTGTTGTGAACAAATCAATCAAAATCAACGCGACGAGCGTGGGCACAACAATGTACCACCAAACTGAACCCACTCCTCCTATTCTCCAAAACAGAAGCAACGACGCAAGCAGTGGAAGCAGCCAAAGCAAACTTCCCGGCCAACGAAAGAACGGGTGTGCTGGCTGTTTCATCTGTATTATCCTTTGTTGTACTCGTAGACGCCTTGGCCTGATTTATCGCCTAAACGCCCTTGCTCGACAAGCTCGACAAGTTTTTTGTTTGGAAGATATTTAGGGTTTTCATCAAGACCGTTGTACATCACCATCATGATGTCACGGCAAACGTCTAAGCCGATATAGTCTGCCAAACGAAGTGGTCCCATAGGGAACGCGCATCCAAGTTTCATGATGGAGTCAATGCCCTCTGGTTCGGCGACACCATCTGTCCAAGCGTGGAACGCCTCGTTAATCATGGGCATGAGCACTCGGTTGGAAACAAAACCGGCGCGGTCGTTCGCTGGAACTGGAATTTTTCCCATTTGCTCAGAAAGTGCAATCGTTGCCATGGTTGTTTCTTCGCTTGTTTCCTTGCCCTTGATTACTTCAACTAGTTTCATCACTGGAACAGGATTGAAAAAATGCATGCCTATAACGCGGTGTTTTGCTTCTGGAATCGCGCTTGCCAAATCAGTGATAGAGATAGAGGATGTGTTTGTTGCAAGAACGACATGTTCTCCAAACGTTTCGTGCATTTGCAAAAATATTAACTTTTTGATGTCAATATTTTCCGTTGCGGCTTCCACAGCCCAGTCCGCATCAGATGCATCAGACATCGAATTTACGTAGGAAATGTGTTTCATTGCCACTTCTGTTTCGTCTTGGGTCATGCGCTCTTTAGAAACAGCACGAGCAAGTTGTTTTTCGTGGTATGTTTTAGCACGACCAAGTTGATCTTCATTGATGTCGATAATAACCGCATCGATACCGCTTGTTGCGGACGTGAGTGCTATTCCGCTTCCCATTGTGCCACCGCCAATGACGGCTATTTTTTGTACGGACATTTAATCGTTCCAGTTTCTAAGTTCTTCGCCGGTGTATCTTGCAAGTGGGCGAATGATTCTGTTGTTTTGGTGTTGTTCCATAATATGTGCACACCATCCTGTTATTCTTGCAACAACAAAAATAGGAGTGTATTGCGGAACAGGGATACCCATTGCGTAATAGGTCATGCCACAAGGGAAGTCAACGTTTGGATGAATATTTTTGTCGCGAAACATAATTGCTTGTACTTCATCGCCAAGGTCAAACCATTTTTTTGCGTCTGGGTTTGCCGATTCGGCATACTTCAGACCCCAATCACGAAGAATACCGGCGCGGTGGTCGCCGTTCTTGTACACGCGGTGACCAAAACCCATGAGTTTCTTCTTGGTTTCAAATGCGTGTTGCATAAAGTCTTCTGTTGTTGATCCGCCCTCCACAGCAGTCATTATTTCCTGAAGCATTTCCATTGCGGCTTCGTTGGCGCCGCCGTGCAGGTTTCCTTTTAGCGCACCAATGCCACCACAAACACAGGAGTGCATATCGCCATTTGTTGAGGCGATAACACGGCTTGTAAATGTTGATGCGTTAAAATCGTGCTCTGCGTAAAGAATGAGTGAAACATCCATCACCTTCGCTTCTGCCTCGTGTGGAACCTCGCCACTCATGCACCAAAGCAAGTTTGCAGCGTGGTTAAGATTTGGGTCTGGGTCAACTGGAGTTTTCCCGTCAAGAGCCATTTGATGCACACCGATGCATGTTGGAATTTTTGCAAGCAGGTGCATTGATTTTTGTAAGTCCGCTTCGGCACTGTTGTCTTCACACATTGGACATAAGTGAGATAACAAAGACACTGCTGTTCGAAGTACACCCATCGGGTGTGTGGTGGGAGAGTTGTGTGCAATATGAATAATTGCGTCTTTTACACTATTTGGAATAGCGCGCATGGATGCAAGTTCTGATTTGAACGATGCAAGCTCATCGGTCGTTGGTTTATGTCCGATTAAAAGAAGGTGTGCAACCTCTTCGAACGTTGCGTTCGCGGCAAGGTCGGCTATTTCATAACCACGATATATAAGTTGTGTTTGATTCACCGAACATACCGAGGTGTCGCCAATAACCTGACCCGCAAGTCCGCGTTGATCGGACTGTTTCGGTGTTTTTTCTTCTGTCTGTGCCATGGATTTCTTTCTGTGTTTAGCCCCCTAGAATTCGACATACGTTGAACCCCCCATTCTATCAGAATCTAAAATCTTTGGTTGTGGGTGACTTTTTTCAGGTTGCTCGGACGTTTATTATTTGTTGTTAAAACTCCACGCCTCGCCCGGAACATACCCAAGCAAATCATACAATTCTTGTCTTGTTTGCATTTGGTCTTCAAAATATTCTGCTGAGCCCTCTGTGTGGAGTTGGCGAAGTCCACGGGTAATCGCACCCATTGCAACGCGTTGAAATGTCACAGGATAAATAACAAGGTCATATCCCATTTCGCCAAACTGCTTTGCTTTTATGTAGGGGGTTTTACCAAACTCGGTCATGTTGGCAAGAAGTAATCCGGAACACTGTTTTGCAAACTCATCGAACTCTTCTTTGCTTCGCAGTCCCTCGGGAAAAATCATGTCGGCACCAGCGTCGCGATATGCGTTACCACGAGCAATCGCAACGTCTAAACCATCTACTCCTCGGGCGTCGGTTCGGGCGATAAGAATAAAATCTTTTGAGATTCTATTCTCTGAAGCCGTTTTTATTTTTTGCTCCATTGCGGATTGTGAAATAAGTGTTTTGCCATCAAGGTGACCGCACCGTTTTGGAAACTCTTGGTCTTCGATGTGCATTCCTGCCGCGCCGTTTCGTTCATACTCAACAATGGTTCTTGCAAGAGATTCT
The DNA here is from genome assembly GCA_964489535.1 of uncultured Isosphaeraceae bacterium. Taxonomy (GTDB): domain Bacteria; phylum Planctomycetota; class Phycisphaerae; order Phycisphaerales; family SM1A02. Next base: position 78,918 of record CAZAZD010000003.1, on the reverse strand, counting down.
ATTTCGCCATACCCCGTATCCGCATCAACGATGACGGGAAGATTACTTGCGTCTGAGACTTCCTTGATTGTGCGGCACATTTCAGTCAGTGTTACAAGACCAACATCTGGATATCCGGAAGCATTTGCGGTTGCTCCCCCACTTATGTAACACGATTGAAAACCCGCCTGAGCAACCGCAGCACCAACAAGCCCATTCCACGCTCCGGGACACATCACAACTCCTTGTTTCATGGCATTGCGAAGATTGTTTGCCTGTGTGTTCATTGGGTAGATTTTATCTCATTGTGAGTATCTTGGGTAGGAACGTTTTGTATTGTTAAAAACATCTTTACTGATGCAACAAACAGCACGACGCCAAGTGTAGTGCGAAGTCCTTGGTGTCCAAGTTTTTTACTTCCAAACGATGCGCCTACAAAACCACCAACCACAACGGCGACTACCAGTGGCGAGACAAAACCAACCTCAACCGGGATACCTGAGTGGTCTGTGGCAATTCCTCCTAGCCCAGAAATCGAGTTTACTAAAATAAATGGTGCGCTAATCGCTGCTGTTTGTTTTGCTGTTGTCCAACCAAGAAGAAGAATAAGTGGACTTAGAAAAATACCTCCTCCAACTCCTATGATTCCGCTAAAGAATCCAATGGCGACTCCTGCAAAAAGGACTATGAATAGAATTGGTTTTTTTGTTTGTTCGTTTCCCGTAACTGGAACGAACAATCGAATTGCCGCGTACAACAAAACAACCCCAACAATCGGTTTGTATATTTGGCTTGGAATTTCAACGTACCCTCCAACAAACGCGGCGGGTATGCTTGCGCAAACAAGTGGAATAAATAAATCCTTGCGGAACGTCCCCGTTGCCACAAACTTCCATGTTGCGATGGATGAAACCGCTACATTGAGCAAGAGTGCGGTTGGTCGCATTTGCTCTGGAGCAATTGCAGCAATTGCAAGGATCGCGAGATATCCAGAGCCACCGCCGTGCCCAACGGTCGAATAAAGCGCTGCCATGACAAATACCGCCACCGAAATAAGCAGTATTGTTTGGATTTCCATCCGAGTATTTTACGGGATTAGGTGTGCGCCGTTTTGATTTATAAAATGAATTGTTGCCCTTGCTTCATCTCCCTCATGAATAAAGAGAATGCCCGAAAGGTTTTCTGTTTCTAGTTTTCCCTCCGGAATTAGCGTGGCTGTTGGATCCGCAGGAAGCCAACTTCGCACACTCGCCTCTTTGTCTGCATCAACAAACAGCCCCCAACCAGCTACCCCGAGTTCGGCTATTTTGTTCGACGCATACGCACGAGTACGTTCGTTAGATGATGTGGTAAGTTCGTTCACGACCAACACCCTGCCTGATGGCATTTGTATTTGTGCGGTGTTATTAATCGGTATTTCTTGCGGGCGTGGACTTTCGTTAAAAACTATCGCTACGCCCACTATGATTGGAACCAATACCACGATAAACCCGAGTGGTTTGGTTTTATACGCTTGTGTTTTAAAAGGACCACCACCTGTTGATGGTGTTGACCTTGATGGAAGTCGTCGCACCTGTTCTTTTGGTGGGCATGCTCCCATGGACGGCAGGTCGGCTGGGCGCACGCCGGAAATGGATTTTGCGCGGAGAATTGTTTCAACATCCTGTAACATTTCTTCAATTGAGTTGTATCTTTTGTCATAATCCGCCATTGCTCTACGGACTATCCAGCGAATACATTCAGGGCTTTCTTTGCTAAAATCACTCAGCCCGCCGTGTGCTGGGAATGTGTTTTCAAGCATAAAGTACAACACCGCACCAGCACCAAACACGTCAAACTTTGAGCCGTCAATTTGGTGCACCTTTACGCCGCGCATGGCTTGGCGAACTAACTCTGGATCACGAAAATACTCTGTGCCGTGCGTTGTGAGTGTCATCGCAGAAGCAAGTGGTGTTACCAATCCAAGGTCAACAAGGTGTGCCGTGCCATCATGAATAATAATGTTGTCTGGTTTAACATCTTTGTGCCACAATCCAGCGTCGTGATACTCTTGCAGCGTGTGTAATAAATTAAGTTGATACGAAAGAAGTGTTTGTAGTTGTGCCTCAGAAAGCATGGCGGTTTTATTGTGTAATTGATTTGTTACAACGCCAAGGTGGTCGCCTGCGTGATATGGCCTCGCGTACCAAAACCGGTCGTTGTCAAGGTGGTGTTCAACAACAAGCCCAAGTTTTTTTGCGGACTCCATCGCGCGGGACTCTCTAACAATTTGTGGGAGTTGTGAGCCGGTAGCAATGGCAAAACTTTTGATAACAACCGTTTTTGATGTGGTTGTTGATTTTGCAATATATATTTTTGCGCCGCTTCCGCCGGTTGGAAGTGATCCAACAATCGAATACCCCCCAAATGTGTTTTTGGGGGTATCTGTTGGGTTTGTTTTAACTGACTGTGGGTGTGTTTTTGTTTTAATCCCAATTACACCAAGCGGGTTGTCGATAAAAATGGCAATTGTGCGTGTATACGCTTCTGCAAAACGGCGTTTTGCTAACGACAGTTCCGAATGAACAAGGTCCCAGCGCGCAAGTACAACACATATTAATGCACGTAAAAGTTTAATAACTCCTACAAATATGGCTATCGGAATTAACAGCACATCACGAATTTCTTGAAACACAAATCGAATAAACCTTCCAATAAACGTAAATATGTGGCCAACAACCGGAACGACAACGTACGTTGCAAACAAGATGGCGCCAGCGAGGCCAACTATTGTGCCAAAACATGTAAAGAGAGCTGTTCTCACTACGTGCTCCTTTTACTTTCTTGTTCAAGGAAGAGTTGGTGTTGGTGATATGTTTCGCTTACAGCGGCGTCAAATTCTGAGACGTTTCCACCCATGCCCACAGTTGATGGTTCTCCTTCTTCGTCAGGAGTAAAACTATATTGCATGACAACCCGCATAACGGTTTGCCTTAAGTGTTCTCGGATTTTTGACACGTGTCTACTCACTGTTGGTTCGCTTATTCCTAACTGAGCCGAAATTTCCTTTCCTGTTTTATTATCTAACACCCGCATGCGCCAGACTTGGAAATGAAGAAAATCGACCTCTGTCTCTGTTCTTCGGATTGCGGAACAGATTTTTGCACCAAACATTCTTTGTTCAAAAATTTCATCTACTTGCAGGACTGCGCTTTTTGAATCTATGCGCTCGTCAAGTGAAGGTGGTTTTACCCCGCTACCGCGTTTTTTTGCGTTACGGCGATCCATTTCATCTCCAAGCAGGTGTTTTGCTATTGAAAGCAACCACGTGCTGAACCGTGCGCCTCGGTTCGGGTCGTATCTGTCTATGCATTTTGAAAGTTCCGCGAGGGTTTCTTGGGTGAGGTCTTGTACTGTTTCAAATCCAACGCGTCCCCTGCCCCATTTTTGGAGCTGAAACCGAATCGCCGGACCAAAATCTTGCCACAATTCAAACCAAGCCGCTTCATCGCGTTCGCGGAGTCGGCATACAAACGTCGTAGTTAGGGCGTTCATTGGCACACTTCTTTATTGGGGTTCTTCATCGATAGATTTTACCCTGAGGGTTATGTCGGGGGGGGGGGGGGGGGGGGGGGGGCCGCCCCCCGGCCGCGGGGGGGGGGGGGGGGGTGTCAAACAAAAAGAGTTGTCG
>CAZAZD010000003.1:33962-75259 GCA_964489535.1 uncultured Isosphaeraceae bacterium | reverse complement strand
TTATGTGCGTATTGCTTCTATATTTTTTAGCCTGTGGTTTTTTTGGGGGTTGCTGGCGGGCGTCAGACCCCCGACATGACCCTTGTTGTGTGGGCGTGAAAGAAACAAACGTTGTATCCCAAGAAGGGTGTGGGCACAGAGTGTTTCTGTGCGGAATTTTGTAAAAAGGAGGTTGCCATGGGCGCCACATCACGTTTTATTGTTCGCTGGGGAATCATTGGGGGTCTTGCCATCGGTGGAATTACCCTTCTTGTGGGTCCGCAGCGGGTCATGGCCTGTATTGATCAGCTTCAAAAAGAGGCAAATGCTGTTGTTGAGAATTTAGTTGACGATCCCGTTGCTTTGCGAAGACAGCTCGATAGTTTGGCAAAACAATATCCAAAAAGGATTGCAGAAGTTCGTGGTGAAATTGCACGACTCGATCAACAGGTTGAACAATTTGTTCGAGATGAACGAATTGCAATTCGGGTGATTGAACTTACAACAGATGACTTAGGGGTACTTCGTGACCTTGTAGAAGATGTTGAAGCAACAACAGGTGTGCGCGGTAAGCCATTTATCCGTTTTGAAGGTGTTCGTTATGACCTAGACGGCGCGTATTCTGAGGGAAGAAGAATTCGCACGGTCAAAGCAAACTACGAAGATCGGCTTGCCTCAGATCGCCGACAAATGGAACTTTTGAAGGAACAAAAAAGTCGGTTGACTTCTATTCTTGAAAAAATTGAACACGAGCACGAAACATATCGTGCACAACTTTGGCAACTCGACAGGGAAATAAATGCTATTGAACGCAACGATCATATTATTGCGATGGTTGAACAGCAACAAGAAACGCTTTCTGGTTTTGACCGATTTGGTTCTGCTGGAAACCTCGACCAGGTTCGGGCGCGGCTTGCAGAAATTCGAACTGTTCAAGAAAGCACTATTCTTGCATTAACCGACTCGGGCACTGGTTCTGATTATGAAACGCGTGCTCGATTTGATACCTCGGGTCAAGAATTTGAAAATCCATTCACCCAAACTGTTGAAGAACCCAAGGAAACCATTGTTGGTCCATACGCATTATTAGAAACCGGTGATTAATTCAACACAACATATAACCCCGTTTGTTGCGGGGCGTTTAGCACGGGCGGCGACCAATTGGTCGCCGTCTTTTTTGTTTGTCAACGAATAAACTAAAAAGACGTCAGACACGACGCTGCAAGGCCTACTTCTAATACTTTTTATGCTTCAATTGCTGCGCCTGGATAGTACCAAGAAAGAATGTTTTGCCACGACTCGCCGCGTCCTGCAAGAACCTGAGCGCCGTGTTGACAAAACCCAACGCCATGGCCCATCCCAAAACCATCAAGTTGAAGATTGGGACCAACTTTTTGACCAACAAGGAAGGAAGACCATGCTTGGTCTGTTACTTTTGGAAGCGAAGCGATTGGAGCATTGACGGCGCGGACAAAATCGCGGGCACGAATCGTACATGTTTCGCTTCGGCGACCAGAAACAATGATTTGGGTTGGGCGCCCATGCCGATTAAAAGCGGCTGGTTCGATGGAGCGAATTGTTCGTATGTTTGTAAGCTCTGGAAGTTTCAACTTGTTTGCACAAGCATTTAGCCGTTTACGCAACACCCTTGCAGAACGCCTGGCTGTCCATTTGTGGATGGCAAGGGTTGTGCAAAAATCTTTTCCTTTGTGACCTTGCAACGGCAACACGTCGTGTTGTCCCGCCCCGCTAATTGCGTCGGTTGCTGTTGCTGCAAGACCGCCACAACACGCACTGTAATACGCGGGAATAATTTCTTTGTTCCAAGTTAGAACAACACCTTTTGTTTTTTGCACTGCACGGTGTGCAACATCAAGCGTAACGTCTCCTAGAAACATTTGTGAAGATGGTCCGTCGGTAACGTCGTAATGAGATGTTCTTTTTCGTGCATGTTGTTGCGTAATCGCATAACTTCGAGCAGCAACCGCCTGTGCGGCGAACGTGTCAAGGTGCCAGTGAGCAAAAAGTTCGCCCGCTATTACGCCAGGTAAATATTGCTCAAGTGGCACGTGTGCAACAACGTCAAACTCGCCGTTTTTCCTTGGGTGTAAAACAATGGCTCCAGTTATTTGCTTTGCGTGTCCATCAACAACAACCCTTGTCTTTGGATGAATCTTGATTGTCTTGGGTGAATCCCCAATGTTTTTAGTTGTGAATGTAGTACTGCCAACAACCACCTTGTTGGCGGATTTGCCGACACGGACGCGAATTAGGAGTGGTTTTGAGAGTGGTGGAGATAGTTCGGGCGACCGGTGTTTGGTACAAGAAAGCATGTTTCCAACAACAAACACCCCAGAAGCGAGGACAAACTCGCGGCGGTTGCATGATTTGGAATGAATTATGTGCTCTTGCATCTTTCCTTATATAGTGTATCGATGGTACATTGGTTACAAGGAGTTTTCTTTATGAATTACCACATGCTTTCTTTTATTGGAACTACGCTTGTTATCGTCGTCGGATTCGTATTAATCGTCGCAATTTTTGTGATTGGCATTTTTAATGGGCTTGTTGGGCTGAGAAATCGTGTCAAAAACGCATACGCTCAAATCGATGTTCAGCTTAAAAGGCGGTACGACCTCATCCCAAACCTCGTCGAAATCGCCAAGGGGTATATGAAACACGAACGCGAAACACTAGAAGCGGTCATCAACGCGAGAAATCAAGCAGTCACGGCAGCTTCGGCGGCATCAAAAGACCCAACCGCTGCTGGTGCGATTCAAGATTTAATGGGGGCGGATGGCGCGCTGACCGGAGCGCTTGGAAAACTCATGGTTGTTATGGAGGCATATCCTGATCTCAAAGCAAACACAAACATGTTACAGGTGCAAGAAGAACTCACTTCAACCGAAAATCGAGTTGCTTTTTCTAGACAAGCGTATAATGATGCGGTTCTTGGATACAACAATAAGCGGGAAATGTTTCCTTCTAACATTGTTGCCGGAATGTTTGGGTTTAAGTTTGCACAAAGTTGGGAACTCGATGATGAGGCGGCAAGAGACGTGCCTAAAGTTAGTTTTTAAACGAGCAACTGTATGAATTTTTACGAGCATCAGGACCGTGCAGAAAGACGCACGAAACTTATCGTGTTTCTTTTTGTTCTTGCTGTGTTGTGTATCGTTTTGGTTGTTGCCATACCAATCGGCTTAGTGTCGGAATGGGAGCCGGGGGTGATGTCCGTCGCCGCAATTATCTGTTTGCTCATTGTTGGCATTGCTATGGTCGTGAAACTTAACCAACTTCGTGGTGGTGGAATGGTTGTTGCTGAAATGATGGGGGGAACACAGTTACAACAAGGTGGATCAACGCAATCAGAAAAACGGGTGCAAAACATTGTTGAAGAAATGGCAATCGCAAGCGGGATGCCTGTCCCTCCTGTTTACATTATGGAAGACGGCTCCATCAACGCGTTCGCTGCTGGGTGGTCACCAAACAACGCTGTAATAGGGGTTACTCGCGGGTGCATCGAACAATTAAGTCGCGACGAGTTACAGGGTGTTATTGCACACGAATACAGCCACATTGCGCATGGTGATATGCGAATGAACATTCGACTTATTGGGGTTATTTTTGGAATCATGGCTCTCGGTATTACTGGATGGATACTCGCTCGGTATGTTGGTCCGCTTGTGTTGCACTCATCGGCGAGGTCTCGATCAAAAGAAGGTGCAGGAGGTGCTGGAATCGGTTTAGCAATCATCGTCTTTGGTCTGTTTCTTGCGCTATGTGGTTTTGTGGGAACGTTTTTCGGTCGACTCATTCAAGCAGCCGTTTCAAGGCAGCGAGAGTTTTTGGCTGATGCGTCCGCAGTGCAATACACAAGAAACCCCAGTGGGATTGGTGGAGCGCTCAGAAAAATTGGTGGCATCACACCACTCTCATCAACACGGAGCGATGCAAGCCAGTGCAACCATCTGTTTTTTTCACAAGCAATGAAGGCTATGTTTGCAAGCCATCCGCAAATTACCGAGCGGATTGCACGCGTTGAATGTATTGATGTTTCACGGCTCCCAGAAGTGGAAACGGGAACTTCAACTATTGGGTCTACTTCAAGTTTTTCTTCAGCAGTTGTGAATAATTCGATTGAGTCTATTGGAGAACTACACAATGATTTTAAACACAAGGCAAAATGTGCGCTTGCTGAAATGAACAAAACCGTTTTGGATGCGGTTCGTGACCCGTGGTCCGCGAGGCTTGTCATGTTCGCACTTCTTCACAACAGCGAGGATGAGGGTCAACAAAAAATTCTTGCAATAAACTTGTCGGTCGAAGAGCTTGCAGAATTAAGGATGCTTATAAAAATCGTTCCAAATACAGATACGCGTGCCCGTCTTCCGCTAATTGACCTTGCTGCACCCGCTCTGAAACAACTTAGCACAGTACAAAAAGATATGTTCGCACATACGATATTTTTACTCGTCAAGAGCGATGGGGTTGTTGATTTGTTTGAGTGGGCGTTTGTAGCGGTTGTGAAGCGTCATTTATTGGGGAGTAGAAAGCATAAAAACAACGGTACATTGAAACACAAGCGTTCTAGTGTGTCAATTGTTATTGGAGCACTTGCGTATGGTGGTAGCGCTTCACAAGAACAGGCAGGCGGCGCATTCGGGGTCGCAATGTCCTCGCTTGGTATGAACGATTCAACATTACCCACTGAAACAATGTGTTCTGTTTCTGAAATGGAAAAAGCGGTACAAAATGTGGCGGTGTTAAAATTCACCGAAAAAGAACGGCTGCTTCAGGCGTGTGTGGCTTGCATCACACATGATGAACAAATTACAGTTGTCGAAGCGGAGACGTTGCGCGCGATTGGGGACCTTCTTGACTGCCCAATCCCGATTTTTTAGTCGTCAAGGTTGCGAAGTTCAAGACCGAATGCTTTGAGCCCGTCGTTTATCTCAACCAGACTGGTTGAACCAAAATTCTTAATGCCCATCAACTCTGCCTCGGTGCGGATTGCAAGGTCGCCAAGCGTTTGAATGTTTAACATTTGGATTGCCTTGCGTGCCCGAACAGAAAGATTAAGTGATGAAACCGGCTGTTTCAATACTTGTTCTGGTGCGTGGTTAAGTAATTCTTCGTATCGGTCTTGGTGAACTCGGCTTACCTGTGCCGTTTCAACACCTTGTCCTAGGCGAAGACCGCGAGCCGTCAACATGTGCTTGATTTCAATTAGCGATGTTTCGCCAAAGTTTTTGTAGCTTAACAGTTCGTTTTCTGAAACTTTTAACAGGTCGCCAAGAGTACGGATTTCCATTTTCTTTAGACAGTTTCGAGCACGAACAGAAAGTTCAAAATCTGTAACTGGAGTGTTCATCATCGCTGCTGTTTTTGCGGCATCACGAGCAATTTCCTCGTCGTAATACATATCGGTCGACGATTGAACATCAACGATATAGAGACGTGCCCTTTTGTGGGTGGGGTCTGTGTCGAGAATTTGACGAAGGCATTTTTCGGCGGCATTAAGATTTCCGCGGTCTTCGTAAATTACAGAAAGGTTCAACAGTGCGTTTATGTGTGGTTGGTCTCTTGTGGTCAACTGTTCATACACATTGATTGCTTCTTGTTCTTCGCCAACAATATCTAACAGATACGCGAGGCGAAACATGTGGTCGGGGTTCGATCCACACGACACTGCTTGTCGAAGTTCTTCGACCGATTCATATCGCTTTCCTTCTTTTTCAAACACCAGTGATTGTGCGTAGTGCTTATCTGCTTGCTCTGGATTTCCGCCACCAATTACTGTTTCTAGTCCGCTTTGTTGATTCACTTTGTTCTACTCCGTCTCGGTTTACAATTACGCGATTTGAGATTGTACTAAAACTCAAGCCATAATGCAAAACATGTGTTGTGTTCATCGTGGGGGGTCAACCAAATCGCTGATTGCAGCGTCTGCTTCAAGGGCGGGTGGGCCAATTGTAAGTGGCGCAGCCCTGCCGGCTTCTTTGGCGGTATCTTGTCCCAAAAGGTCAATTGAACGCCATCCACCACGTTCAAACCGCGCTGCCATCGTTAATCCAATAAGGATTATGTATACGGCGGCAGCAATCCACGGCCCGATGGAGCCGAGTTGTGGGAAAAATTCAATTGCAACCCAGCCGCCCCCTACAATAAATACCCAACTGTATATTGCGGTGACTATTCCCGGAAACACCGTGTCGCCTGCTCCGCGAAGCGCGCCCGTATATACAATTCCAAGAGCATCTACTGTTTGAAATACCGCCACAATAATGAGCATATTTGCTCCAAGTCGAACTATTTCTTCCCTGTCCACAGAAGTGTACTGATCGCTGTTAATAAACATTTCCATTAACTCATATCTAAAAACAACGAAAATCGTCGCGCAAATTGTCATGTACACCGTGGCAATTGCAACACCAACTCGTGCCCTTGAAACTGCGGTGTCTGGTTTTTTTGCGCCAATATATTTTCCAACAATTGAATTTATTGCAACATTAATACCGACCGCGGGCATAAAACTAAGTTGTAAAAATGCAAGCGCAATCCACCCAGCAGCCATGTCGTTTGTTCCATAATGACCAACAAACACCGTCATAAAAAATGCCCAGCAAATTATTTCGTTCCCCCACTGTATAGCTCCCGGCCAACCAATATTAAAAATGGATTTTATTGTTTTTAAGTGTGGCTTCCACCCCGCCCTAGTTGCGTATTTTGTGTTGAATCTTGGACCAATAAAAATTGCAAACGGAATGATGGTTTCCATAAACATGCCAATGACCGTTGCAATAGCTGCGCCCTGCAAACCAAGGGCCGGTGTTCCGGGAATACCAGGCAAAAACCCGTCTATGCCCGACTCGCCAAAAATCAAAATGTAGTTTGCTGTGACATTCACTGTGTTCGCAAGTATTGTTGAAACAGTAACAATTTTTGGCATATGCATGCCCAAAAAATATTGGGTAAAACCACGACCAACCAGTAAAAACAAACTGCCAAAAAGCATGTATGTTGCATACATGGATTCAAGTGACACAAGTTTTGCATCAGCGGGATAAGGGTTGATTTGTTGAAAAACAAACGGAACAACAAAAATACATGGAACAATTATTAACACCCAACAACCAAGCGCCATCCACCCGGCGTTCCACGGATATTTTGACCCCTTGTGTGGTTCTTCGGCTCCAAGGTGCTGGCTCACGAACGTGTTAACAACAGTCACGATGCCCATGATTGTTGCAATCGCAGCAAAAGCCCATGTGCCGGCGTTGCCCTGTGCGGCAATTTCCACCTTGCCGATTTGACCAACCATAAGCCGATCTGTGAATTGCATAACCGTAAAACTGGTCATCGTAAGAATTGTTGGCCACGCAAGACGCCACACCTCGTAGATTGCAAATCGCAACGTGGTGTTGTTTTGTTTGTTTTCGAGCGAAGGTGTTGTGTCAACCATGTTGTGCGGATGTGTCCCAACGACCACGCTTGGGTGGAACATCCTCGCCCCTGTCCGCGTTAAGAATTTGTTGAATTGTTCCCTGTGTTAGTGATGCTGGATTTCCCTGCCAACGGACAATTCCATCGCTACTGATAACCATTGCCAGTGGAATCGCCCTGCAACGAATCGCGCTTTGCATTTTTTTACTCGAGTCAATTGCCACACCGTACTCCATTGGTGTTTTTTTCATAAACGCATCTACTTTTGATTTGTCCTCAGCGGTAACCCCCACGAACGCTACGTCGTCGCCAAAGTGTTTTGCAAGTTCGTTTAGGTGTGGAATTGATTTTCTGCACGGTGGACACCATGTTGCCCAAAACTCAACAACGCGCACCCTGTCTGAAACATCTGTTTCGTTGGCAGCCCATTCTTCAACGTAAAAAGTTGGGGCTTTTTTACCCTGCACGTTATTTGACCTTCCGGTATTTTTGCTGTGTTTCGGATATTTCGCCGGCTTTTCTTGAGGTTTTGTTGATGGCTCAAACGTTTTTGTTTTAATTTCTGAATCAAACTGCCTTGCAAGCAAATCATCGATTGCGCTGGTTAGCCCTTTTGCGACAAGACCAACGTGTTGCACTGCGCCGTTTCTATCAATCACAATATTGGTTGGGTGTTTATAAAAACCAAGTGAATTGCAAACTTCGCCGGTAGAATCAATTAAGACGGGGTGTGAAATCCGTTTTTTATTGATGTAGTCTTTTGCAGACGAATTCTTTTGTGGTGTATGAATTGACAACAACACTACTTCGCTTGGGCTTGTTGTTTGGGCAACCGCTTTTATTACTGTTTTAATTGCAATTCGCCCATTCCCGCTGTGGTTTGTCCAAGACTGCACAACAACTACATTGCCGCGAAATTGTTCCCATGTTGGAGTTTTGGTTTCGCCTTGTAAAATCCAGTTGGCGTTTTCTGGAAATGGCTGTGGTGCAAACAAGCACATTTCGGCAATTGCATCACGATCAACCTGTTGAAGCGTGGAGTCTTGCCACTCTTTTGGGGTTTGCTGAACAAGCGCGGAAACAATAAGGGTCGTTGTTCTCAATAACATGATGCCTCTCCTTTAAAAGGTAAAGGGACAGGTTACCAGTTTCCTATCACGTGGAGCAAGTCCAACACGTCAATTGTGCCGTCTGGAACAATGTCCTCTGCACAATGTTCCCCACACGAACCCCACTGTGAAACGACTGCTAATACGTCTGTAACGTTAACAATGCCGTCGCAATTAACATCACCAATTGTTCCAGCACCACCAGAAGACAGGATTTCCACATCGTCAATGTTCCAGCCAGAATACGTCCAGCCGCTATCGGTTGTGCCCATGGTCCATCGGATTTGGACGCTTGATTCGGCGTCAGCGACGGAAGAAATGTCAAACACGACTGTTTGCCATTGACTGTCTGTAATTCCTGATGCGTTTGACCAAATTGTTGACCACAGCCCATTGCCCGCGCGAATGCTCATTGAAGCATGATCGTACACTGGCTGCTCGACGTTCAAAAACCGCTTAAATTGAAGTTGTGTGTTTGTTTGGTCAGACAGGTCTAGTGTCTCTGAAGTGAGGTGTGTTTGTGCAAGGTTGTTTGGATAGTCGCCATTAAGGTTGTAGCCAAGAACATTGTTACCGGTTGCCCCGCCTGTTGGGTCTGGGTTTCCATAACTACCACCGTTTCCGGTTGGTGTTCCCCATCCCCACTGGCCCTCCATTGACCAATTTGGGTTTTGGTCCATATTCCACGCATAGGCGGTGGATGCGACAGATACCAACAGCGTTCCGTCGCCCTCCGGATATCTGATTTCTTGACCGCTCTCTGTTACAACACTAAACCAAAACTCTCCATCAAGTCCGCAAAAAGATGTGGGAAGTTCAACATTAAAACTGTTGTCAATGTTTTGAGATAATTGCCTAGCCGCGTACGCGCCCTCGTCTCCAAATCTAACATGAAGGGTGACTGAATTTGTATTGATTGGTTCGTCAAAGATAGACTCGATCACCATTGGAAATTGCACCATGTCGCCTTGTTCCACAAATTGCGGGAGTCCGTTTGGAAAAGAAAACGAGAGCGGTTGATTCACAAACTGCAACAACGCTTTTACTGCTGAAAAACTTTCTTCGCAAGTTGGAAGTATTTCACTTGGGGGCAAGTCAAAACCAGGTGACCCTGTTGGTCGAAGCTCAATGGTAAACGACAGCGCACCCAAGTCTGTCGTCCAGTCAGGAAACACACCGTCTGCCAAATACAGCAAATCGCCGCCGGTTCCCGCAACGTATATTTCACCGTGTGTATTTACTATTGCATCGCTCATTGCTCCCGAAAGCGCTTTGACAATATTCACACGCGGTGGCGTGTTGTTTGAACTTGCCCATGGCTCAAGAATGAGTTGGGAATAACTGTGAAAATCAATGTGTGAAACAAGGTTAGGCAGCGTATTAATTAAATCGCGCATCGCTTGTGTTTCGGGTTCGGAAAAAACTGCAGGTCCAACATACACATCGCTGCAGGTGTTTGTACTTGTGCTGTCGCCTTCGTTCCACGCGTAGCCCCAGTTTCGATTGAGGTCAACGCCTTCGCACGAACCGCTGTTGTTTCGTCTGTTTTTTCGCCAAAACCGGTCACCGCCAGCAGCATAGGTGTGTTCGTATCCATCTGGGTTGACAATTGGAACAATTATCACTTCGGTTGATTCTAAATAAGATTGAATCTCGGGATCGCTTGACCACCCGTCTACGATGTGTTCAATTACATACACCGGAACCATAACTGCAACCCACTCGCGTGCATGTTGGCAGCCGTTAAACAATACTTGTTTTCTTCCCATTGTGTCGCCGGGCGCAGTAATACGAATGCCATGAATGTCTCGCCCCTCGTGTGTTTGACCGACGATGAATGTTGTCGTAATTTCAGGAGCACCGAGTGCAATTGCTTGAAGTTTTACATTTACTTCACCCCAAGTTTTGTAATCGCTGTACCACCCGCCAACACCACGGTGTCTAGATTGCTCGCGTAGTTGTTCGAACCGCTCGATGCTTTCCTTAATATTTTTTTCCACGACCCTGTAACCAATCCCTAGTTTTTTTACCAGGCCGATTGTTTTGTTATTAAGCAACATTGGTGTCTCGCCAGCGTGATCAAAACAGGCAAGCGACCTTGCGCCGCTGTCTCGTAACATCTGGAGTTGTTTGGGGTTTTCAATGTGAACATTGACGATGGACATTCCATCATAATTTCCAGATGAAAGAAGGAGGGTCGATGACAGTGTTAGGAGTTGTAGTAAAAGCATAGTGTTCTCTATTATGCTCATTCGCAAGGAAGTGGCTAGGAGATTCTTGTATTTTCACCGATTGACAACAATTGTCATAGATGGGATGCTGCCCAGATGACAAAAACGCTTATTTCGCTCATTGGTGTATTTTTGGCTGTCGGGTGCGCAACTGTCCCAAGCGGACCCATTCATGTTTCTGATGTTGTGGTTGATGTCCGTGTTGATCTTGAAATTATTGATCCTGCAACAAATCAACACATGGGCTGGGATTCGTTTATGAAAAGGATTGGTGGTGTGGATATTGTTTTGCTTGGAGAGCAACACGATCATGCGGTTGGACATGCGGTGCAGTTTGCTGTTGTAGAAGATGTGATGGACGCATATCCACAAAGTGTTTTGGCGCTTGAAATGTTAGAGCGAGATGAGCAGTTGCGGGTAGACGATTATATGGAAGATTTTATTGATGCAGAAGTGTTTGCTTCAATCACACAATCAAATAGTTGGGGAGGGTGGGACGAATGGTACCAACCCATTATTGATGCAACAAAAGAACGCGGGGGATCTGTTGTTGCGGCCAATGCGCCGCGACGCTATGTTCGGTTGGCTCGCTTAGATGGTTATGAAAGAATTGACGAGCTTTCAAGAGAACGGCGGGCGTTTATTGATTATCCAGAAAAGCTGTCTGGCGGTCGGTATCGACAGCGGTTTTGGGAGCTTGCTGCCCATGGTGAAGAAGAAGAACCGGCTGAGGTTGATGTTACTACGATTGATCCCGGCGACCCAATGCTTCCAACTTTCAAAAGTATGCAGTCGTGGGACGCGACAATGGCGCAGTCTATTGTAAATGCAAATCCATCAAACAATCACAAGGTTATTCTCCTTGTTGGCCAGTTCCATGTCGAATACGACGGTGGAATTGTTCAGGAATTACGCAACAGAATGCCAAGTGCCAAGGTGCTTGTTGTCTCGATTCAAAGGGAAGTTCCAGATGAAGAGTGGCGGGAAAACCCTGCAATCGCTGACATTATGATTGTTGAAAACTATCCCGCGGATAGTTCTTTCTTCGATTCAAAATAAACTATCCGCGGATTGTTTATTTCGGGGGTTATCTTGCGCAGCATCGGAAGAGTCGGTCGTGAACCGCTTGCCACTCGGGTGTTTTTTGGGGGGTTTCTATGTATATATGGTTTGCACCAGACGCGTCTGCTTCTCGAAGCGCCGCATATAATTTTTTTGCGTAATCTTTAGACGAAGCCGGCATTTGAATGGCTCGCTTCGCCGCTATGGGCGTTGCGTGAATAGTAAGCACAACACAACCGAAATCGTTTACTGAGTCCATTTGGTTTTGGTTGATTGATGTTGTTGGGGTTTGTGGCGCATAGTGCCGCATTGTTGTTCCCGGAGCGTTTATTTGGGACGTAGCAATAGTAGAACACACTTGCCCAATAGTATCTGATAGTTCTTCAACAGACACTGAACCAAATCGCAACACCTCTGGTTGAGCAACCATCGAAACAACTGTGGATTCAATCCCTTTTTCACAAGGACCGCCGTCAATAACCATTACTGAGCCACCAAACTCTTCTTCTACATGCTGCGCGGTTGTAGGAGATATATTCCCATACTTGTTTGCTGATGGTGCGGAAACAGGGTTACCAAATTGTGCCAATAAAGCCCTTGCCACTGGGTGTGCGGGACACCGAATTGCAATTGTTTCAAAACCACCACAAGCGGATTTTGGAACTGCTTCTTTTTTGGGAAGCACAATCGTAAGCGGACCGGGCCAAAAACGGTCTGCTAGTTGATCGCATTTTTCGTTCCACCCCGTGCAAAGTTTCCCCACCCACGATACATCTAGAACATGGGCGATCATTGGATTGTTCGTTGGTCTGTTTTTTAATGCATATATTGTTGTTATTGCTTCTTCATTAAACGTATCGCACCCAAGGCCATATACCGTTTCGGTTGAAAACGAAACAATGTCGCCGTCGCGTAATTTTTTTACGGCGAGGTTGTATGACTCTTGGGCTGGAGAAACAATCGTCATTATTCGCTATCTGGAAACTTTTCTATCGACACTTGATGTCTAGAGAGGGTTGTTCCCATTGCTTTGTAAAGTTTTGCAATTGACTTGTTGTAATTAATGACCGAACTTATTTCTGCTGCTCTTGCAGAGGCAAGTCCTGACTGTGTTTGAAGTTTTAGATTCAAGAAGGTTGGGGTAAGCCCAGTTATTGTTTCTTCCTCTACTAAGAGTGCTCTCAGGTTTTCTGTTTGGGCAATTCTATAGTCTTTGTTTGCGCGCATAAGTGCCGCGTTTGTCAAAATATCTCGAAGCGAACTTTTAATTTCTAGGGTTGCTTTTAGTATTCCTTTTTTATAGGAAGCGATGGCTGACATTTGTTTAAGCCGCATAATTTTTGTGTTGGCATCAGCTGCCCTGTTGCCAAGCGGAACCGACAGTGTCAGTCCCGCCAAATAATTCACATAGTCTGCGTTAAAAACTTCATCGTAGCCATTTCCCGCCGAGTCGCCCAGCCCATAAAAAGACATTTGTGCTTGCATGTCTAGTTGTGGAAGTTGTGCGTTTTGGGCAACCTTGATATTTACCTCGCTCGATTTTATATCTAGGGCAAGTGCGCGAATATCTGGTCTGTTTTCAATCGCAGTAACAAGTGCTTGTCGAAGGGATACCGAGACAGGGATCGCTTGAACCAGGTGAGTTGGTCGAATAACCGCTTCTGAATTCAACGCGTATTGCTTTGAGTTAATCAACTGTTTCAACACGTCAGACGAGGATTGAACGGACGATTGTTGTTTAATAACGTCTGCCCGTCTTTTTTGAACCGTGGCGACTGCCTGCGCATAGTCTGCCTCGCTTGTGTCGTATGACATTCGAAGTTCAATGGTTTTTGCCACCCCCTCCCCTTGTGCAAGAAGCCATTGACTTATTTGCAGCAGTCTCCACTGCAAACAAAGGTCGAGGTAACCCTGTTCGGTTGAGGTAACAACTTCGTTTAATGTCTTTCTAAAGTCTTCGCCTGATTTGTCTTTGTCTATTTCAGAAAGTTTTATTTTTGAGAGAGTAACCGTGTCTCCAAAATTTCGGAGAAGTGGTTGGTTTAATTCAACTGTTCCAATGGTTTGCCATGCTGGGTCTGGAGAATATTTAAAATCTTTGGATTCCGCTTGTGTTTTTGTAACGTCTGTCGAAAGCAAAAATGTTCCACCGCTGTCTAATTTTTTTGTAAGCGAAGCGTTAGAAGAAAAAATGTCTGTTGCCCTCTCGGAAGAACTCAGGGGTTGTCCTCCTTGAGTTACCACTTGTTGTTGGGGAACTCTTGACCTGTTCTTTGATGCGCCAGCCCCAAGAACCATGTCAAACGCTGCCCCCGCAGCAACCACAGATTGTGCTGCAATTTTGGGCGCAAGTGACGAGATTTGGATGTCAAGGTTGTTTTCAATTGCAAGCACAACGGCATCTTCCATCGAAAGCTGGGTCGCAGAGGCAGTGTTGTGTTCAAGGTCTAACCCTAGCAAAATCTCGGTGTTGTCATTGTCTGCTGAGGGGGAAAGTTCCTCGAGCTCTCGCATTCTGTGTTGGAGAGATTCCTCAACGGTGGACATGGTGGTGTCTGGAAGGTTGATTATTTCTTTAGGGGTCGTGTTGTTTGCATTGCATTGGCCGGTGTGAATTTTTTGAGGGTCTTTGGTGTCTTGAGTAGAAAGCGGGGAAACACATGCGTGTAGAAGAAAAAAGTACAAGAATATGCTTGTTTTTATATATTTATTAAACATGTTGGAAGAATACCATCATCCGGCTGTTGCCATAAACGGCTCGTGCCGATACGCTCACCATAAATAATTAACGCCCTACGAAACACGGAAGTCGAGGAGGCCGAAAATGCCAAAAACCAACCAAAATACTTTTACAACTAGCGTTTTTTCTGTAGTGGTTTGCGCAAGCTCAACCATTGCCCTTGCCCAGAGCACCGAAACTCCAAACATGAGTGATGCTTGGGTTGGGGTTGTTTCCACTGAAAACGCAAATGTTCGCTGTGGTGCAAACGAAAGTTATTACCCGATCACAACGGTAAAAGCGGGGGATTTGGTTTTAATCAGTGGAAAAAGGCAGGATTGGTTAAAAATTGAAACAAAAGGCAGGGTGTTTGAAGATGTTGTTGGATACGTAAAACACCCTACCGATAACACCACGACCGTGTTGGTTACAGGAAATCAGGGCAAGGTGTTAACTGGCGTAGAGGTGTTAGCAAACAATATCGAGTCTGAAGAGTTATATCGTTCTTGGCGACCAGTGTGCCGACTTGCGGAAGGGGAAACCATAGAAATCATTTCTTCTGAAACAACCGACCCCGGAACACTTCACCGCGAGTCCTATGTTGTACACACTATTAAAATGCCGGCTACTGGCAATGGTTGGGTAAACGCTTCTAATATAAATCGAGCGAACGATGCGCAGGTTGCTTTGTTTTATGGAAAGCCAACAGAAACAACCACACAAACAGTCGTTGCCAAACAAAAAACAGAAAGCAAAAAAGAACCGCTCACACCCAAGAACGGCGAGGAAACTCACATTGATGCAACCTCAACCAACGAAACAACCGAAACCCCAGAAACATTGAAAACAAAAAAACTTGAACCACTCTCACTTGTGGAACTTGAAGCACGGTGGGACGTTATTACCGCTGAACCAATTATGGGTGCAGAATTGGTTCCATTGCTCACCATGTATACCGAGCTGCTTTCCGAAAACAAGGGGGATCTTGTTGTGGCTCAGGTTGGGGGTGGACGAATTAAACAACTGCTTGTCTGGGAACGACTACAAGCGCAAAGATTTAAAATTGAAGCGTTAAAAGAAAAAATGGTGGCGCAGGCTGGTGAAGTTGATGAATATCAATCTGTTATGTCAACATACGGTGATTATGCGATAGTTGGGCGGCTGGCGCTGTCAAACACCTTTGATGGAAAACTCAGACCACTCATGTTTCGCGTATTAGATCAAAAATCAGGCAGAACCCTTGGTTATTTGCCCGCTAACAAAGATTTTGAACTTTCCTCTCTTCTTGGGCAGATTGTTGGTGTTACGGGTAATAACGAGTGGAATTCAATTTGGAGAGTAAATGTGGTGACCGGGGAACGGTTTGACCTTTTGTCCCCCACTACCGCAATCGTCTCGCCTGATATACAATAGTACGCCTCCAAATCGCGACTATCACTATCAGGCTCCCAACCGGTAGTTGTGCAAAGGAACCAAGCCTTCGATATTGCAGAGGTAATTGAAGAGGGTGCTTGGGGCATTAGCTCAATTGGGAGAGCGCTGCCTTTGCAAGGCAGAGGTTATCGGTTCGAGCCCGATATGCTCCATTCTTGGAAAAACTACATCGGTGAATACACTTCGTACCGAACAAGTTTTCCCTTGAACACAACCACGGGATTGTCGCTAAAAAATGTTGCGCAGTTTGGTCTTTTAACAACTACACGTGTTGTTGCTACTTGTAATGCTAATTCAAAAAGCTTGTTGGTGGTGTCTTTGTTGTCATACCCAACGATGGATTGCAGCATTTGAATACTACCTTGTGGGAGTGCGCTTTTTTTTCGCTTTGGTGGAAACATTGGATCCAAATACACCACGTCAACGTCCTGTTTGGATTGCATTGCATCAAGCGAATCGGACTCTGTAAATGAAAGCCGCCCCCCAAGGGCATCGTGAAGTTCTGGGTGTTGTTTCGCTCTTCGCAACCCGTCTCTCAGTAAAACCGATAGAATTGGGGAGCGCTCGAACGCCCTCACGGTGTATCCCATAAGCGCAAGCATTGCAGCGTCTGCTCCAAGACCGGCGGTTGCGTCTATGACCGTGTTGGTTGGGGGTCCGATCGATTTGGGGAAAATTTGTTTTCGCGAAAGGTTGCCCGCACCTGTTCGTCTATCTATTTTTGAAAAATCAACACGGTGTCCCTTTTTGTTAGGGGAACGGGCGCTCCTAATATCAACACCTTTTTGTCCAAAATATACAAGGAGGGACGGCTCAGCCCCATCTCTATTAAGTTTTGCGCGAAGCTGTTTGGCCTCTTTAACAAGGTGCACATCTTCTGTTTCAACAACAACCGCAACAGTTGGTTTGTGCGGTACACTTCCTTGTTCTTTGTGTAAAATAGACACCTTGTGTCTATTTTACATCCGAATATATTTGTTTGATAAGTCGCCCAAAATGGAGTTGGTGAAATGAGAAAAATGTGTATCGCTCTCGCAGTCCTTATGGTGGGTTCTGTGCCTGTACATGGTGAAGTTGAACCTGATGTTTTTACACTTGATAATGGCATGAAGTTCCTGCTCCTTCCAAGAGCAGAGGAGCCAAACAATGTTGCTGTTGGCTGGGTTGCGAAGGTTGGCTCTGTGAACGAGCGGCCTGGTATTACGGGCATAAGCCACTTTTTTGAACACCTAATGTTTAAAGGCACCGATACTATTGGTACATCCAACCCAGCAGAAGATGCTGTTTTTACTGATAATGAACGGATTATTCGCAATCAGATGTTAGATATTATTTGGGGAGATCAATACACGCGATTCAAGCTCGGCGAAATAGACGATCCGTGGGACGCAAAATATGACACTCCGCAACTTGCTGCACTTAGAAAAGAGTTAAAATCAACGATGGATGCGCACCGAGAAGTCATTGTAAAAGATGAATTTTCTTCCGTGTATCAAGGCGCTGGCGCAACTGGCATGAATGCTTTTACAAGCGAAGATGTTACTTTTTATATCAACCAGCTCCCCGCCAATAAGCTTGAGTTGTGGTGTTGGATGGAATCCGACCGCCTTAAAAACAGCGTCTTTCGAGAGTTCTTTTCTGAACGCGATGTGGTACACGAAGAGCGCAGAATGCGAACGGACTCTTCGCCTACTGGGGTTTTTCAAGAACAGTTTAATTCGATGTTCTGGCAAGCGTCGCCATATTCGTGGCCCGTCATTGGCTGGCCCAGTGACCTTAATAGTTACACACTTGAAGAAGCACAGCGGTATTTTGATGTGTATTACCAACCAAGCAATTTGGTTGGTGTGGTTGTTGGTGATTTTGATTTGCAAACAGCTAAATATTTGATTTTGGAGTATTTTGGTTCAATCGAGCAGGGAACCACCCCGCCGCCGCCTGTTCCGACTATTGAGCCACTACAAAGAGCGTCACAAAGAATGGTTGCCGAAGTTGATGCACAGTCCCAAGTTGAAGTTCGATACCACGGTGTCCCGTTTCAACACAAGGATTCTTATGCACTTGAGATAATGGCGTCTGTTCTCAATGGCAAAACAGGCCGGCTGTACAAGGCGATGGTCGAGGGCGACGAAATTGCGAGCGGGGCTAGTTTTAGTGTCGACACAAGAAAATACTCTGGCGCCCTTTCTTTTGACGCAACGGTAAAGGGCGGGGCAACCCCAGAACAACTTGAAGGTGCTTGGTACGAACAAGTAGACCTGCTTCAAAACGAACCGGTTTCTTCTTATGAACTTGAAAAGGTTAAAAACAACGTTGTTGCTGATCAGTTCAGGCAGCTTCAAAGTAACTTTTATCTCATGATTCAACTTGGATATGCTGAAGCAATTGGTGGGTGGGAGGTGATTAACACTTCTAAAGACCTTCTTCTCGCGGTCTCGGCCGATGATGTCATGGAGGTTGCTCACAAATATTTAACAACAAACAATAGTTCGGTTGCACTCTATCACCGGTCTGAAGACGCTGAACCCGTGGACGGTGAGCTATCTATGTTTGGTCCACAAGAACAGATGATGATTAAACAGGCACTTGTTGAACTCGATTCCATTCCCGAGAGCGAATTGTTAAATGCCGCCGCAACAATGAAGTCGCAAGCCCAGCAGGTCCCCGATGAGTACAAGCCGGTTTTTGATTATTTATTGAAAAAACTGCAAGAAAAAATAGATGGAATAACTTCAATACCAGAACCTGTTGAGGGCGGCGGTATTTCCACAAATAAAGAGGCTGGTGACGAGGGGGAAACAGAAGAGGTTGTTAATTTTGTGGAATCAAAAGAACCACTAGAACTTACACCACAGCAACTTGCGCAAGCAACAGAGTTTCTTGCAAATCTTTCTACCCTTTCTCTTGAAGAAGCTAAACAAGTACAAACTGCTTTGCAATTGGCTGCAACAAGGGTTTTGGGCGATGAAGTACCTCTTCTTGAATACATTCTTGCTAAATACGCCGTTCGTATTGCAGAGCTTAATAACCAAACAAACCCCTAATTATTAATAAACAGCGGATTTTACTTATGTTTTTTACAACTTTATTGTTAACGATTTGCGCGGCAGCGCCAAACAGTCCAAAAGATATTGTTTTTCCTGAATATGTTTTCACTCCCCCCTCCTCTTCAGATTACAAAGAACAGATTCTTGAAAGCATTCCTGTTTTTATTGCCGAAGACAAAGAATTACCGCTCATTAACATTGTTGCGACGTTTCGTGGTGGTGAATATATAGATGATGTTGCAAAAACAGGCCTATCTGGAATGATGGCTTCTTTGATCCGCGATGGTGGCACAGAGTCAATGACCGCTGAAGAAGTAGATGAACGATTCGCGTTTCTCGCAGCAAGCGCGTCGGTTCGCGGAGGCGGCACAACCATCACTGCTTCTTTAAACAGTTTGTCCTCTAACTTTGAGGAAAGTTTTGATTTGTTTTTAGACATGTTACAGCACCCTGGTTTTCAAGAGTCGCGTATCGAGTTAAAAAAAGACGCCATTGTTGAGGGAATGAAACAGCGCAATGATTTTCCATCAACCATTCTCAAGAGGGAAAATAATTCTATTTTGTTTGGGGATTCTTATTTGGGAAGAAACGCCACGAAAGAGACTATAGATTCAATTACTCCCAATGATTTGCGCGCCTCACATGAGAATATTGTGAATCCTTCTAATTTAATCCTTTCGGTTAGTGGTGATTTTGATAAAAATGAAATGTTGTTGTTGTTGTCAGAAAAATTAAGGGGGTGGAAGGATGGCGCCGTGTCTGCTAACCCTCCAGATGTCGTCTCCGACTACACGCCTGGTATCTATTATGTCAACAAAGATGTTCCCCAGGGCGGTGTTCGTATTTCTATTCGTTCGTTTAAACAGGGTGATCCTGACGAAAAGGCCGCTACTCTTATGAATTACATTCTTGGCGGAGGTGGTTTTAGTAGCCGGATTACACAAAAAGTACGAAGTGACGAGGGGCTTGCATACAGCGCTGGTTCGCAGTTTTACGCGGGGGCATGGAGTAATGGAAGGTGGGCTGCGGGATTTGAGTCCAAAAACCCCACCGTTGCTCTTGCCGCATCTTTAATTTTTGATGAAATCAACAGAATCAAAACTGAACTTGTTTCAGAAGACGACCTGGTGTTATCCAAAAATGCGCTCATTGAACAGTTCCCAAGCGCTTTTCAGTCAAAAACTAGAACGTTGGGTGTTTTTGTCTCCGACGAACTCATAGACAGGAGCCCAGATTACTGGGAAACATATAGGGACGACATTAAGTCTGTTACTGCCGAAGATGTTATGCGCGTTGCCAACCGTTTACTTGTTCCAAACAAAATGGCTGTTGTTATTGTTGGAAATTGGGACGTAATTAAAAATGGAGATGCAGGTGGTCGCGCAACAATGGAGAAGGTTCAACAAGCTGTTGGTGGAGACATAACTGAACTCCCCTTGCGAAATCCTCTTACCCTTGAGGTATCGGAAGAGTAATTGATTCGTTAAACTTCCCTGTTTGGAGTACTAATACACACATGGCAAGACCTGTAAAACCCGGTTGGATTACTGCAAAAACGGCTGACATCAACGATTTATATGAGCGCTCTGTTCAGTGTCCTGAATCTGAGGTTGACCTTATTATTCAGGCGTGGGACGAGCTTCGAAATAGACAGCCTAGCAACATACGTGAAGATTTTTGTGGCACATCTGCGGTTGCAAGAGAGTGGGTTGGAAGAAACGATACCAACTCGGTGCTTGGGGTTGATCTTGACGAAGATGTGTTGGCGTGGGCTCAAAATAAAATAAATAATGAGTTAACTGAAGATCAAGCAAGCCGCATTTTGCTCGTGAAACAAGATGTCATGCATGTTGACTCTGATCCTGTTGACTGTGTGTTGGCGATGAACTTTAGTTATTACGGTTTTAAGCAACGGTCTTTATTAAAGGAATACTTCACCGCTGTACATGGTGCCCTTGTAGAAGATGGGTTGTTTTTACTAGATGCATATGGTGGGAGCGACTCTTTTTTGGAGATGGATGAAGAGCGTGACTTAGATGGGTTTACATATGTGTGGGACCAACACCATGTAAATCCAATAAATGGCGACGTCATCAATTACATTCATTTTGAGTTTCCAAATGGCTCAAAAATTAAAAAAGCGTTTACGTATGAGTGGCGTTTTTGGACTCTTCCAGAAATACGTGATGTTTTGATTGATGTTGGCTTTTCTGACGTTGTCGTGTATTGGGAGGGAACCGACGAGGGTGGTGAGGGAAACGGGGTTTGGGCAATAGACAAAAAAGGTGAAGCTTGTGCGGGGTGGGTTGCATATATCGCTGCAATTAAATAAGTTTACCCTATAGATGAACACCCTAATGGACATGACAAGCGACTTGGGGGGTTGGTTATCAAAAGAATTGGCGGCGGTGTCGGGCGTCATGTCTTCACACCTTGAAAATAAACATCCCGAGGTAAATAACGTGTGTGGGGAATTGGCGGCGTACAAAGGAAAAATGCTCCGTCCGTCGTTGTTGTTGTTGTCGTGGAAATCCGTCTCTGGCGGCTCAGTTGTGCCGCTAGATGTGCAGAAATCTGCTGCGGTTGTAGAACTTATTCACCTTGCAACTCTTGTTCATGATGATATTTTGGATGAAGCAGATATTCGACGAGGAGCACAAACATTAAACAGTCTCCGCGGAAACGAAGCGGCTGTAATGCTTGGTGATTATTTGCTATCAAGCGCGTTCCATCTTTGTTCAACAATTCAACATGTTGAATTAAATATTTTACTCGGGGAAGTTACAAACACCCTTTGTGCTGGTGAGCTTGTTCAATTATCACACCGAAACAATATTGATTTAGATATTGATTCTTATTATCAAATTATTCATGATAAAACCGCTTCTTTAATCGCTGTGTCTTGCGAAATGGGGGGGGTGCTTGGTGGTGGGAACAAGGACGCGGTGTCTGTGTTAAAAAATTTCGGGGGTTCAATTGGCACTGCATTTCAAATAAAAGACGATTTGTTGGACTTGCTCGCCAAGCGCAAAGATATCGGCAAGCCCGCCGGTCGAGATTTGCAAAAGGGAAAGTTAACATTGCCTGTTATTGTTATGCTTGCTAAAAACCCATTGTTAAAATCGGATGTTCGCCTTGCAATATTAAACAATGATCGGGCTGCATTACACACCATGCTAGATGCTACGGATTCAATTGCCGACGCGTTCAATGAGGTTGGTCGACTTGTTGACCACGCTACAGAGGGCGTAAAAAGCCGTTTTTCTAATAATTCTTCTAGCCAGCTTTGTAAACTTGCAGAACAATTAAAACGCTCCTTTTAGTTGTTGGTTATTTTTGGTACCATTGTTGGGCTGCATTGATTGGCGTGTTGCTTTTCTATATGTGTAGTTGTTTTATTCCATTCGCCTAAATGGAAACAGGCACTAAAAACGGTTGTTTTTAGTTTTAGAGGTTCGAGTCCTCTGTGGAATCTTTTTTTTCTGTTTTTCAGAAAGTTTTTGGAGTTTTGTTATGTTGCCACGAAGACCCCCGCGATCTGGACAGGTTGGGTTTTTGTATTTGCCACCATACCGAATTCAGGGGATAAGTATTGCGGGGGAACAAACTGCTGTTCATGTTCCTGAATTAGATGTTGCTTTCGATGTTGGTCTTTGCCCAAGACCCGTTCTTTCTGCGCCCTACATTGCTTTAACGCATGGTCACATGGACCATGTTGCGGGGCTTCCTTATTACTTCAGCCAAAGGGTGTTTCAAAAAATGGGCACTGGCACGTGTATTTGCCACGAAGACATTGCTGGAGATGTTCAAGCAATGATGGGCGGCTGGGTGGGTTTAGAAAAGCAGTGTACACCACATAATATTATCCCTATCAAGCCAGATGGGGAAATACTAATCAAGCCAAACATCGTGTTAAAGGGTATCGAGGCAAAACACACGGTGCCTGCAATGTCTTATGTGGTAATGGAACACAGAAAAAAACTCCTTGAAAAATATGTCGGATTACCACAAAGCGAACTGAGAGACTTAAAAATGGGTGGGGCAGATATTACTCAAACCTTAAAGATTCCACTTGTTGCATGTACTGGAGATACGGAAATTGGAAACCATTTGTTTAGGCCTGAGTTTACAAGCGCCCCAATTGTAGTTACCGAGTGTACTTTTTTTGAGGATGATCATAAAAAGCGTGCTTCAGTTGGCAGGCATTTGCATATTGATGATTTGGCTGACTTGTTACAAGCATGGAAAGCGGAACACGTTGTTATTACTCACACGAGCAGAAGGGCAACTCTTGACCAAATACGGTCTGCTATCAACAGTCGAATTGGATGTGATGATTCTCGTAGAATTCATATTCTTATGGATCACCGCACCAATCGAATTCGATATGAACAACAACTAGAAGAACTGGGTGAAGATGTTGGTATCACCAATTAATTTTATTTTACAAACAAGGCAATGGACAACAATCAGTTAAAACTCGACCTTCTTGCACACATTAAGTCCGACCACCCAACAATGTGTCGGCGGTGGTTTGGAGATATTGTGGTTTTGGGTATTATTGACGGTTCTGTACATATTCAAGTTGGCGAACCCGTTCAACTTAAATATCTTCAAAAGTGCTGTACTCAGCAGTTTTCGGAAGCTGCCCAATCTGTTACTGGTCGGCTTCTTGGTGTTTTATTTGTTGGAACAAATGCCGAAGATTCAACAAAAAACTCTGTAACCATTTCCGGAGACAGTGCAGAACTCTTTGCTGACATAGAAGAGGATATGTTGATAAGCCCTGATTATAATTTTGATGGGTTTGTTATTGGTCCGGGAAACAGATTGGCACACGCTGCGGCAACTGCTGTCTCTAATAAGCCGGGACAGGCGTATAACCCCCTGTTTATTCACGGGGGGGTTGGGTTGGGAAAAACACACTTATTACAATCAATTTGTCAAACGGCTATGAATTATCATCAGTCAATGAGAATATATTATGTTTCCTGTAATGGGTTTATGACACAGTTTCTTGAAGCGGTGCAAGCGGGAGAAATGTCGTCGTTTAGAAATAAATTCCGTTCTTTTGACATGTTGGTCGTTGATGATATTCATGATCTATCAAAGCGTGATCAAACACAAGAAGAGTTTTTTCACACATTCAACACTTTGTTCCAGTCAGGAAAGCAAATTGTGTTGAGTTCTGATGCTGCCCCAAATGAAATTCCGTTTCTAGAGGAGCGCCTTGTTAGCCGCTTTAGTTGTGGGCTTGTTGCGTGTGTTGAGTCACCGGGGTTTGAAACACGTGTTGCTATTATCAAAAAGAAGGCCACTCTCCGGCACATAGATATTCCTGATGATGTTGCTTCGTATGTCGCATCGAAACTGGACGACAACATCAGGCAGCTTGAGGGCGCCATTACAAAACTACAGAGTGTTTCGCTTCTCGATAACACATCTATTGATTTACAGATGGCAAAAAAAACCATTGGCAACGAACTTTCAAAAGATCGTCCAAAACATATTTCCATTCAAGATATTTTTGATGCCATCACCGTGTTTTATGATGTGAAACTCTCGGATTTATTGTCTAAAAAAAGACACAAGTCAGTCACCATTCCGAGGCAGGTTGGAATGTGGCTTGCAAGAAAACAAACAAGGTTCAGCCTAGAAGAAATTGGGGGGTATTTTGGGGGACGAGACCACACAACGGTTATGCATGCTGTAAAAACCATAGATAAAAAGATATCTAATGACGATATTTTTAATCGTGATATTACACAACTCTTTGCACAATTATCGGACAATGTTGGTGTTTAGGTTGTCAACACTATTGTGGATAAGTGGTGTGTAAACAACCGTTTACCGCCTAGTAAAGCCCCACAATCTGTTGCCAAGGAACCCCGCCTGGGTTTAAAATAATCCCAACAAAACTTGTGTTGACAACACAATTGACAGCTTAAACACAATACAAACACGCATCTAAACCCCTGCAGACAACGTGTTTACGTTTTTTGTTTTTTGTTTTCCACAAAAAGACAGCCCATACAACTACGAAGACGGTATTTATTAATATTGGTTGTGTTATTTGTTGTTTGTGGACGGGATGTGAATATGGCTGACCTCCGCCCATTGTGCGAGGATGTCTGCTGCAGAGCCGTTATCAATTGCCTCGGATGCTATTGTTACCCCCTCTGCTACGCTTTGAGCACGATTGGCGAGAAAAAGGCCCACTGCTGCGCTTAATAAAATCATGTCCCTCACAGCACCACAGGAGCCCGCTGAAATTCCATTGCGCACAAATGCAGTTGCTGTTTCAAGAGTATCTGCAACCACCTCATCCCTTTCCCATTCTTTAAGGCCAACGTCTGTTGGGTGGATGATATCTTCGGTAATTTCTCCGTGTCGAATATATACAATTCTTGTTTCGGCGGAGATTGAAAGTTCATCAAGTCCATCTTTTGAATGCACAATCGCAGAATTTATTGTGCCGCTTGCGAGTAAAGATTCTGCCATGGGCCTTACAAAAACATCGTCCCAAACACCAAGAAGTTGTCGACCAGCAGAACATGGGTTTGTGAGTGGACCCAACAGGTTAAAAATAGTTGGAAACCTAAGTTCTTTTCTCACAGGCATAACATGCGCAACAGCCTTATGGTGTTTTGGGGCAAAACAAAAACAAACACCAACCTCTTCAAGACACCTTGTTTGTTGCTCTATGTTAGATTCGATATTTACTCCAAGGGATTTAAGAACCTCAGCGGATCCTCGACCAGTTCGGGACCTGTTTCCATGTTTTGCAACCCGAACCCCACACGCGGCAGCAACAATACCAGCGGCTGTTGATACATTAAATGTTTTTGGCGCGCCTCCGGTTCCACACGTATCAAGCAGTTGTTCCGGATTAGGAAATTCAACACTCGTTACACACTCCCGCATAACCGTTGAAGCGCCAAACAGCTCCTCGCCAGTCGGAACCCGTGTTGCTAAAATTCCCAAAAACGCACCAACGAGACCATCTGTTGCTTCACCATTCATAATGACTCGCAGGGCATTGGCAATCTCAGTCGATGTTAAGGTTTGTCCGTTTTTAAGGAGTTGAATTGCTGACAACAGTTGCTCTGTGGTACTCATAAGAACCGAATGATACACAACGACAAAAACCGCCGCTCGCTACGCGGTTCACGCTTGCTACGCTGTTCATGTACCATTGCGTTGTGTTGTTGCAATCATATCTACACCGATTAGACCCATTTGCAATTCAATTAACCGAAACCATCGGGCTTCGTTGGTATGGATTGGCATATATTGCGGGTTTTTTAACCGCTTGGGCCGCAATTCGGTGGATGGGGAAACGGAACATAACGAACATTCCCCCAAACAGAGCTGGTGATTTTATGTTTGCGTGTGTGTTGGGTGTGTTAATTGGTGGTCGGCTTGGTTATGTGTTTTTTTATGATCCATCGTTGTTATATACATTTACCACAGAGTTTCCATGGTGGCGCACCCTCGCAATTCAAGACGGCGGGATGGCAAGCCACGGCGGGATGATTGGTGTTTGTGTTGCCTTGATAATTTGGGGGAGAAAGAACAACGTTTCTACACTTCACCTGATTGACATTGCCGCACTCTTTACAACACCCGGTTTGTTTTACGGCCGAATAGCAAACTTTATTAACGGAGAATTGTGGGGAAAACCACTGTCTGTGTCTTCACAAACAAACGCGCCGTGGTGGTCGGTCAAGTACCCAACAGAAATAACAGAGGTTTGGGCTACAAATCCAGAACAATTTCAATCACAACTACACGCAATAGAACCCCTTCGCACACACGTTGTTGGCGGCGAGTCGTTCTATCAAGCGGTTGTAATAGAGGTGTACGCAGGAAACCAACATGTAATTGAAACGATACAACCAATTCTTACTGCGTGGTATCCGTCACAATTGTTTCAAGCAATAACCGAAGGACCCGTTTTGTTTATTGCGCTGTTTTTAATTTGGTGGAACCCAAGAAAGCCAGGTGTTGTAGCTGGTTGGTTTGGAATTTTTTATGGATTATTACGAATAACCACTGAAGTGTTTAGGCAGCCAGACGAAGGCGTTGCTCTATTAGCAGGGCTGTCTCGCGGACAATTATTAAGCGTTGCAATGATTTTATATGGTGTGTTTCACCTAGTAATGTCGGCGCGAAGATCCTCTGAGAAAGTTGGCGGGTTTAAATATGCTTTCAAAAAAAACACATAAAAAGCGAATCTTTAGCATTTTGGGTGAGGTGCCGCTTTCAGATTTCGCTTGCCTCCAACCCGTGTCTCACACAAGAAAGCGGCGCAGAAGTTGTATTCACTCTAAGAACAACCAACTAGAAGGCGAGGAACAAATTAAGGGACAGCCCCAAAACAACCAGCAACACAGTTAATTATTTTGGAGACTCTTAAAAAGGTTACAAAAAACAGAAGCACTGTGCCCAAACAAAAACAAGAAGGCCTAAAAAGTTATATAAAAACAGAGTCTCCCTTAGACAACCGAGACCACCGCGCACAAAGAGAGTCCACCAACACTTTGATGGAAATATTTGTTGTCAATTGTTTTTCGACATCAGATACAATTTCAGATGCAATAATTCCATCTTGAGGAGCTTCAGAACGAATAATTTTTTGTGCAGAGGAACCAAACATCAAAAGCAAAAGCTCAATCGCCCCCCTGTTGGCACTCTCTTTGCTTGCGGAGCTGTTTTGTTTGAGTTTTTTTGCAACAACCCCCTCTATATAATCAACAAGTATTGGAACAATCTTAAAATAATCGTCAAGTTTTTCGCGCGTAAGAAATGCAGTGATAGATTGACCAACTTGAGCAAGACCGGTTTCAATTGCCTCGCAAACCAAGCCGGGCGAGCCCCCAGAAAAATTGATTGCCCACATCAAATCAGAGGGCGCCACATCAAGTTGGGCGTTTTCAGACCACTCCAACATCTGATCTTTTTGAAGAGGGGAAAACCCAACACTTGTGCAGCGACTACGAATAGTTGGTAACAACACATCGTCTCGACACGTAACGAGAATAATGGTTGTGTTGGGCGGCGGCTCTTCTAGCGTTTTTAATAACGCGTTTTGTCCCTGTTCGTCTAATAATTCCGCCTCATCAATAATAAAAACTTTTTCAGTTCCCGAAACTGGGGTTTTAAAAACAACGGCATCGTGGACCCTGTCATCAGAAGTTTTTCCACCAATGATTCTTTCTCGTAGAAGATCAATAGGAATGTTTATCTGTTTTCTTCGCTGAAGAGAAGGGTTTTGAGACCACGCAACATCCTCTTTGCAGATAACATGAATATCAGGATGACCGCCCTTGGAGCCACGATTGCCAACAATTTTTTGGGCAAACAGGCGAGCGGCAGTG
This sequence comes from uncultured Isosphaeraceae bacterium, assembly GCA_964489535.1. Taxonomy (GTDB): domain Bacteria; phylum Planctomycetota; class Phycisphaerae; order Phycisphaerales; family SM1A02. The sequence goes on along the minus strand of CAZAZD010000003.1, from coordinate 46,852 downwards.
TATTTGCCAACCCCGCGTGGTCCATAAAAAATCCACGCATGGTGCCTTCTTCCATCTTTAAGGGCTTTTACGATGGTTGAAGTGGCGGTATTTTGACCCAACAGAGAGTTCATAACGGGAGTGTACTCGCAACAGGAAGCTTCTTGGAAAACGCTGCGGTTTTGCTCACCGATGCAAAACCGCAGCGTATATATAAAAACATAAAAACGAGGGGATAATACCGAAATCGATGTTATTTACACCGCATTCAATCAAACCGCCACCAGTTAACTGGTCACCCTTGGCGACACTTGGGCTAGCTGCTTCTGTTGGTTCCTACACAGGAACAACAATAATTGAAGACGAACTAGGCGCGACCCTGCTTGTGTTTGCGACAATAACTTCAATTGTTGGTCTGGTTGTAAAGTCGAATAGAGGAATTGTTATTTTAGCCGGAGCAACTTATTTGTTGTTTATAGGAAGAGCGGCGGTGTTTTCGCAACACGGCACCAAACCGTGGACCCCCGCAACGCACGGCGAACTGGTAAACATCCAATTAGTATTAACTTCAGATCCGGTTGTAACACCAAAAACATCGGGCGAGATGGCACAATTTGATCACAGAGATAGTATTACAAGATTTTCCGCTCTCGCACACACCCAACAACGACAACACAATCAATTAAATATAGAAGTTATCTGTAACGACCCCCCGAACATTCTCGCTGGCGATGAAGTGTCAGCAACTGGGTGGATTCATCTACCGGACAAAAAGAACAGAAAAGCAGTTTTTTATATTACAAACATAAAAACAATTGTAAAAACAAAAGAAAGTGTAGACACTGTTCGAGAAAATGTTCGCAACAACTTATTATTAGGTTTGCAAAACAAACAAAAAACACTAGCAAACGCGCTGTTTTTTGGGGTTAGAGATTCTGGGTGGATGGAGCTTTCAACAATATTTAGGCGTGCTGGAATGTCCCACATTCTTGCAATAAGCGGAATGCACATTGCAATAGTATTGTTATTTATCTGTGTTGTTGTAAAAAAAACACCGCTTCATAAGGGCGCATCAACTTTGCTCATTATTATTATCACGTGTCTACTTGTTGGCGTTGTGGAGCCACGAACACCAGTTACTAGGGCACTGGTAATGATTATTTTATATTTATTACTCCAGCTTTTTTTAGTACGGTGCAAATCCATCTCCCTTCTTGCGATTTCTGCAATCGGAATACTCATATATGATCCGGTGGCCGCAGGAACCATTGGGTTTCAACTCAGTTTTATTGTTGTCGCCTCTATTCTTGTTTTGTTCCCACAGGTTGTTTGGCGCACCCTTGGGCCAGAGGACGTAAACGCTTCCTCCGCGAACATGTTAAAGAGGTGGCTTTCATCCATCTGGATAACGGGTCTCTGTGCTTGGGTTGTTGCAACACCTGTTTCGGCACATGTGTTTGGAACAATTTCCCCAATTGGACCATTCTCAAACATTCCGTCTATTTTCATGTTAACGGTTACCTTGTTTGTGGGCACCATCAAAACAACTGTTACCCTTGTTTTTGGACAAACTTTTCCAGCTATTTCGTCATTGTTTTCGATTGTTCTTTCAAAATTTATACTACTTGCAAGCGAATGTGGAACCACCCCATTTTCTTACATTGAAGGAATATTTGTTTCGTGGTTCTGGTCGTTCGCTTTTGTTTCTTTAGTGTTTGTGTTGGTGTTTACAGTGCGGCACAAAAAAACAGCGTGGTTCCTATCCTTATTAACAATATCCATCTGGCTCATAATGCGTGGTGTAAAAACAAACGAGACAACAATAACCACAATAAATGTTGGACACGGAACCTGCCACGTTATCCAGAACAAATCCGAAACAGTAATAATAGATGCCGGCTCAAGAAACAATTTTGATGTTGGAAGTAACACCATTGTTCCATCGCTTTATAAACTTGGAATCAAACAAATAAAGACGCTTTTTGTTACCCACTCAGACATCGACCATATATGTGGAATCATCGATATTGCCCAGAAGTTTCAAATAAAAAAAATAATAGTTGCAAAACAAACTATGCGCCACAAAACACCACCACTGTCAGCGGTGCTCAAGGAATTAAAGACCCAACACATTCCGGTTTTAGAAAAAAACGCAGGATGGGACGAGAAGGTAGGAGGCGCGAAAATCACAATGCTATCTCCAAACAAAAATGACAGTCACCGATCATCAAACGCCGCCTCTATAGTATTAATGCTAGAAACACACGGCAGGAACTTGTTGTTTACAGGCGATATAGATGAAAAAAAGATTGCCGAGATAACTCCAACGCTTACGAAAACCATAGATGTAATAGAACTTCCACACCACGGACAGTGGAGCGAAGAATCCAAAATCCTCATAACGACAAAACGACCAAAAGCAGTAATCCAGTCAACCAACATTTCAAGACACGCGAAAGACCAGTGGTTTATCCCCCAACAGACAGAGCGATTTGTAACAGCGATTGACGGGACGATAACAATAAAAATAAACAGAACGGGCCACATGTCAATTGTTGGATCAAAACAGCCTGCTACTATGCCACGATGTGTATTTCTCAAACAACAATAATAATTGCGTGCGCGTCGCTAGCACAACAAGCACACTTTGAACCGATCCACGACACGCTTAATTTTAATGAGCCTGTTCAGGTTTTATGTAGTGACACAAATGAACAAGAAATGTATGTTGTAGAAAAAGAAGGGGTTGTTCGAAGGACAACATTTAAGAAAGAAGAGATAAACAAGCCCGTTTTTTTAAACATTAAAGACCGTGTGAACACCAGCCATTCGGAAGAGGGACTATTGTCGATGGCGTTCCACCCCAACTACAAAGAGAACAATCTGTTTTTTGTTTGGTACACAGCACACAACCCACGAAGATGTGTTCTGTCACGCTTTGAATCAGCCAATAAAACGGGCGACCCAAACACAGAAGAGGTAATTCTTGAAGTTGCTCAACCATGGGGCAACCACAATGGCGGAACAGTTTTGTTTGGAGGTGACGGTTATCTATACCTTGGAATTGGCGACGGCGGTGGTTCAAACGATACAAAAGAGAATGGACAAAACAAACAAACTCTGCTTGGTTCAATTATAAGGATTGACATAGACAAACCCAGCGGCAAGAAAAAATACTCGATTCCAACAGACAACCCGTTTGTTGGAGAAAAAAACGCCCGTGGTGAAATATGGGCGCTTGGCTTACGAAACCCATGGAGAATGAGTTTTGATAAGGACACAGGAAAACTTTGGGTGGCGGATGTTGGCCAAAATCGGTGGGAAGAGATTGATATTGTTGAAAAAGGGAAAAATTACGGGTGGAATATTCGTGAGGGCAAACACAGATTTATGCAAAACGAGTCTGATGCACAACTAACAGAACCAGTTTTTGAATACGGTCGGAGTCGCGGCGGGTCAATAACCGGTGGACACGTTTATCGTGGTGGAAACATTCCAAGGCGACGTGGACAATATATTTATTCCGATTATTTAAGTGGACGGACTTGGTGGTTGTTGCCACCAAAAGAAAACGAAAAAGAATATTCGTCAGAGAAAATAACAACCGTCCCACCGCTTCCAATTTCTTCCTTTGGAGAAACCATCGGCGGCGAAATATTGGCGTGTGGATTCAAATCACCATACGCAACGAAGGGAAAAATCTATCGGCTTGTACCAAGCGAGCCAGCGCCAGACTCTTCTTTAAGCACAGACAACACTTGGTGAAACAACTCAGAAGCGGTAACACTCTCTGAACGCCACCGTGGCACATACCGATTGTCAATCATGACAACGGGAATATTTTTTCTCCAAACACGGTTCTTTGCAAAAATATCCGCGCGCATTTGATTATTCACATCCACTCCTCCAAGAACGTCTTGAAGAACGGATCGTTCAACACCAGAAATACCCGCCGCATAATCGGTTGCGGCATCAAGGTTTACTGGCCCATCTTGGTTTAAAATCCAGTCATGCATGTTCCACCGCGCACTATCACCACCAAGGGCATCGCATGCAATTACAAGTTTTGCAAGCAAACAAGACCCCTCATATTTCACGGGCATTTTTGAAACGCCCGCGTTGCACGACCCGTCAACAGGAAATTGTCTAAACGTGTAACGAATATTTAACCCTTCTTCATTGACAAGCGCCTTTATTTCCTGATCGATATCCTTTGACAACGCCGCTTGATAATCGCCCCAGACAACAAATTCTATATCCCCGCTTCCAAGCCAAGAGAGAGTGTCACCATTTGGGACATTTTGTATTTTTCCACGACGCCAATCCTCAACAAGTTTTTCTGAAGCGCTTGGCGGAGCAGATATTTCAACATTTCCACTTTGAACATTCTCTGCAACACGCTGAATAACGTTTTGCAACGATTCTCCACCACCGTAATACCAAAGGTATTCAACCCCGTTGATAAACACCATTGGCGTGAAATAAATTCCTAATTGCTTACCCTCCCGCGCACTTTCCTTGACGATATCAAGTGTTTGATTGTCCATCATTACGTTGATTATTTCTTGTGCATTAAAACCAAGCGCGGTCAAACTTCCCGCAAACGTCTGGTCGGTAAAGCGACCACCTTGCGAAAAAAGCCAAGAATGCATTGTTTCCCACGCCTCTTCACCCCCAACAATCGCTGCGGCTTCCGCCGCCCTCGCCGCCCAACACGCGTTTCCATGAAGTTTGAATGTTCCAATTTGATCATTGCACTCAAAGTTAAGCGGGAAGTGTTTCACGACGACCGAAATATCACTTCGGGTTTTCATGATACTTGCAAGTTGCCCTTCAATGCGCTTACAGTCTGGGCACTGATAATCCGTAAACATAACAATTTGGATTGGTGCATCGGGCGAACCGATTCGGTGTCCGCCCTCAAGAAGTTCAAGGGTGGAAGCGTCCGCATCTCCCCGAGCAATTTGCGCAATATTTTCTTCTGCTTTTTTGGTGTCCGACTCTAATTTTTCGGCAGCAGCAAACCTGCCACAATTCCAAAGCACAAACAATAAAAAAACAAACCGAGCCCACAAATACCAAGCAATATCTTTGTCAGCAAGCCAAAACCCCACTAAAGTTGATTTAGTGGGCGCATCAGCAGATTCTTTATTGTTAGAGAGCCAAAACTCACAAACAATCCAAAATAAGACATTACAAACATGTGCAAGTGCGCACCATTTACAAAAACTTCCAATGGAAATCATGACAATGATAAAACCAACGGAAACGAGCACACCAAGACGAACACTCCAACGGAAACCACGGGTGGTGCAACCATTTGCAACACAGCAATGAAAAATACTCAACAGCGCAAGAAACCAGGCGAGCCCAACAAACGAAACGGGCAAACCGATTCCAGGAACGGCGCCCCATGGGCCGTTTGTTATAGTGTCGCAACCGCTACCCACCCCGCAGCCGGGAATGGAATCAAAAAAACCAAGTTTTGTTCCAGAAAGCACGATCGACGAAGCAACCGCTACGACCAAGAGCATTGCTCCAACATAATAAAGAGGTGATTTACAAACTTTCATACGGTAGACCTTAGTCCTTACATTTTTTCTGGCGACTCAATGCCAAGCATGTCTAATCCATCAACAATCGTGCGCCGCGTCAAATCAGCAAGCCGCAAGCGAGAATGTTTTATTGTTTCGTCCTCGGGTTTTAACACAGGACACGACTGGTAGAACGCACTGAAGCATTCGGTTAATTCATATAACCACGTACAAAGTCGGTGCGGCTCTAAATAATGAATAGAATCCCGCAGCACGTTGCCATATTGAAGCAGTTTTAGGGCTAGCGCACGTTCTTGAGGCTCTTTAATGTGCAAAGGTGCCGACGAATCAAGGGCTCCCTTGCGAATCAACGAAGAAATTCGCGCACACGCATATTGAATATACGGACCTGTGTTTCCTTCAAAGGCAACCATTCGATCCATGTCAAACACATAATCCCGCACAAGATCATTTGAAAGGTCAGCATATTTAATAGCCCCGATGCCGATTTGTCTTCCAATAGTGTGTAGTTCTTCTATGTCCATGCCATGCGTTGGCGACTTTGGGTCTTCAGCCCGCTTTATTACTTCGCTTGTTCCACGGTCTACCGCCCCACTAAGAAGTGAAGAAAGGGTGACATTGGAACCACTTCTCGTTTTGAGTGGTTTTTTGTCTTCGCCCAAAACAGCACCAAACGGGACATGAACAAGCTCCACGGAAGCACCGCTTGGAGTTTTGTCCCACCCAATGAGTTTTGCAGCATCAAACAAATCCTTAAAATGATCTCGTTGTCTTGCGTCAACAACATAAATAACACGGTCCGCTTTTAACTCTTGTGTACGAAATTCAATGGCGGCAAGGTCGGTTGTTGCATATAAAAACCCACCGTCGGATTTTTGAATAAGCATGGGTCTTTCTCGATTTTTAAACCGAACAATAATTGCACCATCATCTTCTTCGGCAAGTCCCTTGTTTACAAACGCATCAACCACACCAGCAAGCCGATTACTATAAAAAGATTCGCCGCGGTTGTTTTCTGGTCCAATTTTAACATTCAGCAAATCAAGTGATTCATATACCAGCGCCATCGTGCAGTCGATGAGTTTTTGCCATCCTTGTAATAACTGTTGATCGCCCCGCTGAAGCGCATTTAACACATTTTTTGCTGCTTTTTGCGCAGCGAGCGCCCCAGTGTTTTGTTCTTCTATCTCTGCGAATCGGTGTGGTCCGGCTTGCATATGCTTCGCCGTTTTTTCGCCACGCAACTCGTCTTTCGCAACAAGTTGAGCATTTTTATATGCAGTATTTAAATCTTCAATGGAGAGCGAGTTAAGATCACGGTCTACAGAAAGAAGTTGTTCAAGTACCATTGCAATAGGAAGACCCCAATCCCCAAGATGGTTTTCTCGATACACCTTTCGCCCTACCCGCTCATACATTCTTGCAATAGAATCACCAATGATAGTCGAGCGAAGGTGCCCAACGTGGAGTTGTTTTGCAACGTTCACACCACACAGGTCAATCGCAACACAATGGGTATCTTTATCCGGTTCAATTCCAAGGGAAGGGTTGTCCATCTCTTCAACAAGATCTGTAATGGCGCTCTCGCTAATACGAATGTTGATAAAACCCGGACCAGCAACCCTTGGCTTGTCGGCAATAGTCCCAAAGTCAACTTCCGCAACAATTTTTTCAGCAAGTTCTCGGGGACTCTGCCCAAACCGCTTTCCAAGTGCCATGGCACCATTTGCTTGAAAATCAGCAATATCGGGGTTTTGTGCACGGCGAATAACAGGATCAACTTCGTGAGGAGAGATGTCGAGTATGCTCACAATGGCAGCTTTAAGCAAATCACCAATACGTTCTTGAATATTAATAGCCATAAAGATGCGTACCATACCCAATAATCCAACATTTTGGCTCCGCCTTAATTTGGCTCAGAGCCAAATTATGGCGGAGCCGATCGGTTCAAGTGGTATAATTCGCGTCTTATGGCATCACCAACAACCGAACCCACCACCCAGCTTGAAAAAATGGATCGTTGTGGCGATTTGCCCCACCGCCCACGGGTATTACTGGGAAAAATGGGTCTTGATGGACACGACAGGGGGGTAAAATTAATAGCAAGAGCCCTTCGCGACAGTGGAATTCATGTTATTTATTCTGGACTCTGGCAGACCCCGAGGTCACTTGCAATTTCAGCCCGAGACGAAGACGCCGACATAATCGCTTGTTCCATGATGAGCAACTCCCACCTTGTCTTGGTTCCACGACTGATGGAGGAATTGTCGAACGTTGGAAGATCAGACCTCACCGTTGATGTTGGGGGGATTATTCCACAAGAAGATATTCAACCAATGCTCGATTGTGGTGTGCGCGGTGTATACCACACAGGCACATCAATGCTCGACATAGTTGAAGCAGTTAAATCAGCAACCACACAACTTGAGCCACTTTCAGAAATATGCGACTCAACGCTTGCAAAACTTTCACGGAACATAAGTTTGCTTGAGTGTGGGAAAACAATGAACGCAGAAAAGCGCCGACCAAAAACAGTGGTTGGGTTAACAGGGTCTCCAGGCGCCGGAAAATCCACACTGTCGGCATCAATGGCCGCCGAATGTGTTCGGCGTGGCGAAAAAATGGCAATTATTGCATACGACCCAATGTCCACAATTTCAGGAGGCGCACTTCTTGGCGATCGACTCCGTGTCGACTTTAACACGGTGGACGAAAACGTTTTCTATAGAAGTTTGGCGAGAGTGGGCGAAGATTACGGCTCGCTTCCAGAAATTTTAGAGCTTGTTGGTGGTGCTGGCTTTGACAACGTATTTGTTGAAACAGTTGGAGCGGGACAAAACGATGTTGGAATTCGAGAGGTTGTCGACAAAACAATTGTTGTTCTTGTTCCGGGCATGGGAGACTCTGTGCAAATGGACAAGGCGGGCATTCTTGAAATAGCGGACGCATTTGTTGTGAACAAAGCAGATTACGACGGTGAAAGCGCGCTAGTCCGCGAGCTGTTAGACATTGCTTCGGGTCGAGAAATTTTCGAAACAGTTGCCACTCAGGGCAAGGGCGTTGTCGAACTCTTAGACCACTTATTCACCAAGTGACATAAAACAATCCCACTGGTCGTATTTCAACTTATTCGGTGACCCAATAATTCGTATGGTCACGCCGAATAAACACGAATGACCCAACAACAAAAACGGTTCTTCTCTCCGTGTTTCTATTACTCTGTAGCAAAAATATTTGAAGCTAATCTTTATACACCGGTCGGTCAGCGATTTCTATATCCCAAATGGTTTGTACGCCATCTACACTTAGCGAACCAATATTTGAACAGCGCTCAATTAGCTCATCTGGACGATCCATTGCAATTTGCCCATGCATCGAAAACTTTGATTGAAGAATATCTTCTAAATTACATAACTCATTTCTCGCGTGACCGCTTGGGTACATCACAACCCCACTGTCGTGTGCCGACCCATCCTTCATAGTGATATGCACCGAGGTTGGAATGCCGTCAGGATAATTTCGGTCGTATTCTTCTCCACCATGCTCAAAGAAAATTGTTTCCATGATTGCCCTTGTTGTTTCATTATTAACAGAGTCCATATCAAAATCGTATGGTGTCAGCATCATTCGCTTCCACACAGCGTCGTTTGATTGTTCAAAAAACTCAGCGCCATCAATCGCTGCAATTTCTTCTGCTTTTCGCAACATGGTTGAAACAATATATACCATCGAATGATCTGCAGACTGCCTTGTTTTTGGATCACGTTTTGCAGGGTCGCCAATGATTCCAAAGGCTGGTTCATACGCGGTAATTTTTATAACATCAATTTGAGAAGGATCAGTTGCAATTTCTGGGTGTTCTTGAATAAGATTTAACAACCCCTGTAAAGCACCCGCCGACTGGTGTTCGTACAAACCAATTTTAAAATGCATACCCATAACGGCAAAATCTGCACCACTGTGTGACAGGTTTAAATCAAAAGGTGAGTCACCGCTCGTTTGCTCAAAATACCGAAAAACAGATTCTGGATTTCTAAAAATATCCCTTGGCCCCATAAACCCATTCATACACCGCTTCATAGAAACAATAGCAACCTCGGTCGAAATAGCGGCGGAAGATCCTTTGGAATCAGACAGCTGTTTGCCCGCACGAATAGCACGCCACGGAATGTAATGCGCAACGACCATTCCAATCGCAGCCTCAATCTGTTCAGCGGCTGCACCACACATGGCACCGTATACGGCGGCAGACGCAATCGCGCCATGGACAACATGATCAATTTTATATGTTTTTAAACTGAACACCTCAGCAAGTCGCCCGCGGATCTCATCATGTAAAACCATTCCGCGAAGTGCTGAGGCACCATCTAATTTCATCACTTGCGCTGCAGCAATCGGCACACTGTAAAAGTCGTTGTGTCCAAACTCTCCAGCGGTGTGTCCAAGTTCGGGGTTGTATCCAAAATTGGTTCCATTAGAGTCCCATTCCCGAACAGCGGCGCAGTTTGCAAGAATTGCTTTTTCTGGAGCAACCGTTGTTGAAGACCCAAATATAGTTGCACCATTTTCACTCGGATATGTAAGTGCCTCATCCCGCAGCACTGTTGGTGCGTTTGTTTTTACCGCGACCGCTGAGAGTCCACATAAAACCGCATCGGTAAAAAACAACGCTGTTCGGTCAAGCGCCGATTGCGCTGGCTCGCCAATTGAGCCAGACATAAAACGAATGGCAAACTCGCCAATACCAAGCGCTTGGTTTACGTTTTTTGGAAGAGAAATTGCTGTGTCTGTGTTTGTAATCATGTTGTGTGTTTAAGAATTGCATCGACTTGGTCTTCTGAACCAAGGATGACACTTGTTCGCTGATGAAGCCCCTCGGGCACGATATCTAAAATTCTGTTTTTTCCAGAAATGGCCTTGCCGCCAGCCTGCTCAATAATCATAGCCATTGGATTTGCCTCGTACATAAGACGAAGTTTTCCGTCTGGTTTGTCACTTGTTGGTGGATATAAAAACACACCACCCTTCAGCAAAACTCGGTGTACATCCGCAACCATCGAACCAATATACCTGCTCGAATAATTGTTTTTGTGTGCCCAGTTTAGGTAGTTTCGAATCCCCTCACTGTAGCTGTCGGTATATGCTTCGTTTGTGGAATATGTTTTATTGCCAGAGGGAATAGTTAATTTTTTAGAAACCAATACAAACGAGCCAATTGCTTGATCAAGCACAAACATATCAACCCCGTTTCCGGTAGTAAGAACAAGCACAGTGGAAGAACCATACAACACATATCCGGCGGCAACCTGATTTGCCCCACGCTGCAACATTGCTTCTTCTCGCGAGCCATCGTCTGACAACCGAAGAACGCTAAAAATTGTTCCAACACCTACCGAAACATCAAGATTAGAAGACCCATCAAGCGGGTCAAACAACACGGCGTAGCGACCACCCTCTGCGCGCCTGCGAAGCAAAAAAGGTGTTTCGTTTTCTTCGCTCCCTAAAACCCCAACATTGTCGCGGTTTCCAAGACAGTGCATAATGATTTCGTTGGCAATAATGTCGAGTTTTTGTTGCATTTCCCCTTGTACATTCGTGTCCCCCGCATCGCCAATTACATCTTGAATTCGTGCGCATCGAACCTTGTTTCCGATGGCTTTTGTGGCGAGCGAAATGGCAGACACAATCCACGTAAACTCACCCGTTGCGCCGGGATATTTTTGCTCTTCGGCAAGAATATGGCTCTGCAAACTTTCAAGATTGTCTTCTGTCCAAGTATGTTCCATGATGGGAGCCCTTTCCACCGTAGTTTCGGTACGATGTCGCAACAAAAACCCTATTAGGGTGAAAAGCACCATTCTAACCGAAACCACCAAATCGCGACCAATAGAGAATAGAACCCATGACAGATACAAACAAATATCCAGTAATTGTTGCAGCAAGAAGAACACCAGTTGGACGCTTTTTAGGAGGGCTCTCCCGCGTTCCATCGCCACAACTTGGGGCGCTTGCGATTGAGGCAGTTCTTTCAGATTTTGGCGTGGACACAACAACAGTCGATGAATGCATCATGGGATGCGTGTTACAGGCGGGAGTTGGTCAAAACCCGGCAAGGCAGGCAGCACTTAAGGCGGGATTACCCGAGTCAATTTCCGCCGTAACAGTGAATAAGGTTTGTGGTAGCGGCTTACAATCAGTGATGCAAGCTGCACAGACTATTAAAGCGGGCGATAACAATATAGTTGTTGCCGGCGGAATGGAAAACATGTCAAATTCTCCCCACCTTGCGCACGTGCGTAACGGAATTAAGTTTGGCGAAGGAAAACTGGTTGACCACATGCAACACGATGGACTCACATGTCCGTTTGAGGGCTGGGGAATGGGAAGCGCGGCCGAGTGGATAGCAGAAGAATTTGGAATCACGCGGGAGGAACAGGACGAACTTTCAGCGGCTTCGCACACAAGGGCCGCAAAAGCAACTGAAGAAGGTTGGTACAAAGACGAAATAATTCCACTTGAGGCCAGTCAAATTAAACAACGTGCAGACGTGACAACCGACGAGGGTGTTCGAGGAGATTCAACCGTTGAATCCCTTGGAAAACTTCGACCTGCTTTTGCAAAAGAGGGCTCGGTTACAGCGGGCAATGCTTCTCAAATTTCAGATGGCGGCGCAGCGGTATTGGTCATGGGCAAAGAAGCGGCGGAAAATACCGGCGCAAGAGTGTTGGGAAACATAGTTGATTACAACACCTATGGTGTTGAGCCAAAGAAAATTTTTACCGCTCCCGGATTGGGAATAGCACAACTGCTTGAACGAAACGGTTTAACGACGGACGACATTGACTTGTTTGAAATCAACGAAGCATTTGCAGTGCAGGTTTTACAAAACCTTAAACATCTTGGTATCGACCAGTCAAACGTAAACATAGGTGGTGGTGGCGTTGCTATTGGACACCCAATAGGTGCGTCTGGAACACGTGTTTTAGTTTCTTTGCTGCATCACCTGCAACGCACCGGCGGCAAGCGCGGAATTGTGAGTTTGTGTTTGGGTGGCGGCAACGCTGTCACGATGCTCATCGAACGATAGTGAAAAAACCAACGACTCGTGTTTTTTGGCCTACTTGTTGACCCAAGGGTTTTGACGGTTAGATATTTGCCACGGAGCCACGGAGACAAAACAGTCCGCGACAGTCACACCGGTCTATTGGTTGTGTGCGCTACTGTCATTATTCCTCGCTCGAGAACGACCGTCACATAGCGAAGCCGAAAAAACCTCAATGGGGATTAATGTTTCTAAAACTTGTATTGGGGACAGTCCCTTTGCGAACCAACACAATTGTAAACACCGAAATGTAA
>CAZAZD010000003.1:0-33862 GCA_964489535.1 uncultured Isosphaeraceae bacterium | reverse complement strand
CCCTTTGCGAACCAACACAATTGTAAACACCGAAATGTAAACGTCATCCAACGAACCATTACATCAACGGTTTGGGAACAGTCCCGTTGTTCCTCCGTGTCCCAGTGCCCCCAGTGCAAACAGTTTTGGAAGTTAGCATTGCAGCGTAACGCGTTTAGCGAGTAGAACCGCTTGGTCGATTTGCAGGCGCGTGGTTACACGCAGGCCTACGAATTTTTACGCTTGCTCTTGTCGTTATTTTTGGTCTTGTTGTTTGAGACCTTTTTGGAGTAATTGGACGTTTCATAGCATACTCCTCCTTATTACTTGCCGATGTCCTCTGCCCAAAGATCAGGGCGCTCTTCTTTCATTCGCTGCATCAACGCAATGCAACGATTATCATTAAGAACATCTACCTGCACACTATTCGAGCACATTATGTCCTCTGCGCCAAGAAAATTCTTGTTTTCTCCAACAATAACGCGTTTTACGCCAAATAACAAGGTTGTTCCAACACACATTATGCACGGGCTGAGTGTTGAGACAAGAATTAGTTCTTTCCAGTCTCGGCGTCTTCCAGCGTTCCTAAAACAAACAACCTCTGCATGTGCCGTTGGATCCCCGGTTTGAACACGCTCATTATGACCACTCGAAACAATCGCTCCATCTTGTTTTGCAAGCACCGAACCAATCGGTATGCCACCCTGTGACCAAGAAATTTCCGCCTGTTCTATCGCGCGGTCAAGCCAGAGGGATTCATTATTCATTGATTGGTTCATCAACTCCAACAAGTTCGTTGCTAAACTCAGACCCCGAATAATTTGGCGCTGGAAGTTCGTTCACTGGAATAAGCCATATCCGGTCTCTCGTGACGCTCCAAGGCTGGACCAACGACGACGAAAGATAAAGAGTGGCGCGCTCATAGTTTCCAGAAGTTGAAGGGAAAATAATGTCCGCCTCTGCGTGGAAAGCCCGCTTTCTTAATTCTATAACATGAAACGAAACCTGTTCGGAATTATGCATGGGAACGGCACCACCAAGTTTGTTCGCCACTAACGCGTAGGTTTCACTCTCCACAGTTTCTGGAAGATTAAAAACGATGATGTCCATGCCCCCAAAATGTTCATGTGCATAACGGAGGGTTTCAGCAAAGATTGTTGGAACGGGCTCGTTTGACGAATCTGAAAAAACAAAGGCAGCGTCTGTTTCAACAGGCGGGTATGTTGCAACGGGGGTGCAACCAGATAATAAAACGATAGGTAGCAAGAAGCGCTTCATAGTAAAAGTGTAACACAACCCCACGCCACACATTCGTTTACACCCCAGAATTCCACCGGACGGGCATGTTGTGCTCTACGCCAACCAAATCTACGAGTTTTCCAGCCATAAAATCAACAAGATCATTGATGGTTTTTGGTTCCATGTAGTATCCGGGCGCAAGCGGTGCGATTATCCCTCCCGCTTCAGCCACAGCACACATGTTTCTAAGGTCAATCAAACTAACAGGCGATTCGCGGTGTGCAAGAACAAGTTTTCTCCGCTCTTTAACCGTAACAGCAGCAGCGCGCTGCACAAGCGAGTTAGTAATTCCAGCCGCAATTGCACCAAGTGTATTACTTGAGCAAGGAAGAATCAGCATTCCATCATGAAGAAACGACCCAGAGGCAATACATGCACCAAGGTCTTTGTTGCTGTAAACAACAAGGTTGTGTTCAAATTCTTGTACGCCAAGAGTTTCTGCGTAAATACTCGTTATGTTTGATTCTTCAAATAATACCCGCTTCCCCAAATCAGACACCGTGAGATGGACCTCAGTGTTTGCTTCTAACAACAGTCGTAAAACTTTAAGAAAATATATAGAGCCCGAAGCGCCGGTAGCACCAAGAACAATTCTTCGGCAACTCATCGTCCGTTCTTCAAAGAAATGCGACCAACCGCTTGGCCTGGTGGGGGTTCGCGAAGCAACACAACATCATTTAAACCTAGGCCAGAAACAATTTCAGCGTATGCCTCACTAAATCGACCAAGGACAACTTCTTTTTGTGAGTATCCCCCATCCTCCTGTGCCCAAACCCAAACCGTGCCACCGTCTCTATGAATAGCATGAATTGGCACAAACAAAACATCTTCGACACTCTCCACGTATATTTCCGCCGAACACCGCATGGAGGGTTTTAACGCAACCCCCCCAGGATTTTCGATTTTAATTTCAACCGTATAGTCCCTACGGTTCGGGTCTCTCCACCCACCGCTTTCGGCTAGAACCCCAACAGAAAGAACCTCGCCCTCAAACACGTCGTCTGGGTATGCATCACAAGAAACAGTCGCCTTTTGGCCCCGTGAAACAAGACCGCTGAGAGCCTCATTAACTTTCGCCCGCGCAATCATGTTTGATGTGTCGGGAATGGTCATGACAAGTTCGTTTCTCCATAATTTTTTCCCGATTTTGAGTGGTTCGCCCTCACCTCTTCGGTCGCCCATACTGGTTGCATAAACAACCATCCCTTTGGCTGGTGCTTGGATAATACATGCCTCAAGTTGTGTGTTTGTTTTTTCGAGTTTGTTTATTCGGGACTCAAGGCGATTCTCTTTTGCTTTTACGGTTGCCTGTAAATTATTCACGTGAGAGATGTGGCGATCATTCGCCCGATCTAGTTCATCCACAGCCTGTTGGAAATCAGAAATCTTCTTTTGTTTTTGCTGTTTGAAGGTGTAGTTTTCATACACCACAACATCTAGTTTTGCTTTTTTCAACGTTGCTTCAGAGTTTAATACCGCAATTTCGTCTCGATCTAGTTCGTCTTTGCTAAGAAATTTTTGTTCATACAACATCACCGAAGATTCGTGTTTTTTAAAAAGTCGAGCGTAGTCTTTTTCAGCAGTCTGTATTGCGAGCTGCAACTGTTGTCGCCTTGCAACATCCTCACCCTCTTTCCACGCACTTAGCGCAAGGTCGGCAAGGTCGATAGCAAGTTGTTTTGCGGCTAAATCAGAATCACGCTGTTTTTCTGCAACGATTAAATTTGACCTTGAAGTATCGAGCGCATTTTGTGCCTCGGTAACATTTAACTCAGACTGTCTTATTGTTTCTCGGATTGCTTCATCATTAAACCGAACAAGAACATCCCCCTCTGAAACGATTGAGCCCTCGTCAACCAATTCAATGATGACCGCGTTTGATTCAAGGAGATTGTGAATGTTGATTTGGTCTCTTGCGGCAAGTTCTCCAGACGTTGGAACCGCAACAGCGAACGAGCCCTCCACAACCTCATACAGTTCCCCTGCATATACCCTGTCTGATTCACCACCACCAGAAAAGCTAGCAAGTGAAATGATAATAACCAACACCAAGCCAACGCCGACCACTATAAATGTTGAAACACCTATTCGCATATTCCTAGATTGTAAACCTAATCCTTACTCTTGGTTGTGCTTAGGCAAAACAAGAGAACCACTTCCATTTATTCTTAGGCGACCCGCCTGAAGCAAATAATTTATGATGGAGAGTTCAAGGTCTTTTTTTGCTCCATCTCTAGCGTCTTGTGCGCTCTGCAAATCTGAAATAGCCCTTGTTTGATCAAGAACAGAAACCCTGTCAGGATCCGCGTTAATCGAATCAAGTCCAAGTTCGGCAATGTTGACGTTCCTTTCTTGCAGGTCAAGCGTAAATTGATAGACCTCTATATTTCTAAGTGCAGATCGCACTGAGACTGCCACGCTATCACGCGATTCTCGATATCCCCTTTTTGCTCTCTCAAGCGTTATCTGTCGTTGTCTCACTGTAATTTTTTCAGCTTCGCGATCGAGCGGCAAACTAATGGACAGCCCCGCCAAATAATCAATTTCTTCTCCACCAAAACGCACCGGCTTGTCAGCATCACTGTCAGTGGAACCAGAAACAGTGAAGTTAACATCCGGAAGAGTGTTGTTAAGTGCATTCTCAACGCTTCTCTGTGTGTCGAAAACACGGTCTTTTTCGTTTTGAAGATCGAGTCGAAACAACAGCGCTTCCCCAACCGCACCCACCACATCAACAGAAGGTGGCACTACCCCAAGCGATGCCCGCTGAACCTGAATGGTGTTTTCTATGGGCCAGCCAATTCTTATTTTAAATCGATCAAGAGCAAGTCGATACCGTTCCCAAGATTGGCTTAATCTCGCAACAGAAGCAAGTGCTTGGTTTTCTGCGTCGGCCGAATCGTACAGTCGTGTTCTGCCAGATTCATACAGAGCTGCCTGTCTTTTTGCGAGTTGCCGAAGCGAATTAACACCACGCTGTGCGTTTTCGAGAGACTGTTTCTGAACAACCAGAGACAAATAGTCACCAACCACATTTGTATAGAAGGTTCTTCTAAACCGTTCATAACTCCGAGCAGCATATATAAGGTTTCTCTTTGCTTGAATTAAAGACTCCCTTGCAACTGTACCCGCTCCGCGCAAAAACGGAATATCTAAAGACACGGTAATCCCCGACGAAGAACTATTGTCGGTTGTTAGCGTGTGAATATCTCGCGCAATGTTTGTGAGAGCACCAGCAGAAACGCTCCCCCCGTTTGGTAATTTTTGGGTGATACTAAAATCGTTCACTACAGTTAGAGATGTGTCGTATAAACCATCGTCAGACACCGCTGAAAGATTTGTGTCAATTGTGTTGTAAAAGCGTGGACCCCAGAGATGCAACTCGCTTAATAATGAAAGTGTTGTTGAAAGATAGTCATACTGAGCAAACAACATTTCCTTTGCGTGTTCATCCGCCCAAACGAGCGCCTCTTCAAGAGTTAACACTTCGCTTGATGCTGCAAGATCTTCGGCTGCGCGGTCGAGAGACCGGGCAATTTCATTCTCATCCAATTTTGTTGCTGGGGTAAAACCAAGTTCTGCTCCAGAGGGATTATTTGTGTTTGGTGTGGTGTTGCCAGGTGAATCTCCAGAATAAACCGGTGAACTAAACGAAACAAAGGGCTGTTTAGATCCCATGGCGCCACTTGTTTCAAGCATAAGCGCATCAACCCTGCGGTCAATGTCTTTAAGCCCACTTCCACACCCAGAAAGAACACAAAATAAAAATAACCAAGACCAATTCTTCATATTGGGGATTCTACCACCGTGCTATGATGAAATTACCAACAATGCCGATTCGAAGCCCAAAACATCCAAACTTAAGAATTTTTGAACATCCTGTAATACAGGACAAACTTACAAGAATAAGAAACAAAGAAACACACCCAGTGGAGTTTAGGCGCCTGTTGAATGAAATTGCAGGGTTGATGATTTTTCAGATGTCGCGCAGTTTTAAAACGGTGGAAACTCCCGTGCAAACACCGGTCGAAAAATCTACAGGGCTTCGGCTCGCCAGCCCAATAACACTTGTGCCGATTCTTCGTGCTGGTGTTGGGATGACCGATGGTGTATTGGCAATGATTCCAGAAGTACGAGTTGGTCACATTGGCGTATACAGAGACGAAGACACAAAACAACCAGTTCCTTATTATTGCAAACTTCCCTCGGATATCTCCAAAGGTCCGGTATTGCTTATCGACCCAATGCTAGCAACGGGCGGATCGGCTTCGTACGCAGCAACAATACTTCACAAAGAATACAACTGCCAAGAAATCCAAATGATGTGTCTTGTTGCCGCACCGGAAGGCGTTCTGAGAATGCAAGAAGAACATCCATATCTTGAAATATACACAGCATCTTTAGACAGGTGCCTCAACGAGAATGGATATATTCTTCCCGGTCTTGGTGATGCGGGCGACCGTATTTTTGGAACGTTATAAACCCCCACCGCTTGTAATATGACCGACACAAACCAAAACTATCTAGACGCTAAATTTGTTTGCAAAACCATGCTTGATGCAGCAGAAATGTTGTTTACAAGTGCCACAAGAACGGGTAGCACAATACGCTTGCCATCAAGTGGAACATGTTGGGTTTCGGGAGACTTACACGACAACCCTGAGCACCTAGATGTGATTATTAAGCTGGCCTCTCTTGATTCTCCGAACAACCACTTGGTGTTGCAAGAGTTGATTCATTCTGGAGAAGAGTCAGATGCACCAGACTTGAGTTATCAAACCCTAGTGAAGGTTGCAGAACTCGTCGTTGCACACCCTAAACAGGTACATCCAATCCTAGCGAACCACGAAATATCCCAAGCAATGGGCAAGGCAATCACAAAAGGGAGTGGCGACCTTGTAAACAAATTTATTCACGGGGTTTTTAGCGTGTTCGACAACGACACTGGGAAGGTGCTTAAGGCAATAAACGCTTTTATATTTTCAATGCCTCTAGCGGTTCGCTCAGAAAGTGGGCTTATGTGTACACACAGTCTTCCTGACGAGAACAAGATGGATATGTTTGACGAAACCCTGTTAAACAGAGAGATGCTAGTATCAGATATTGACGGAATCTATGGTTCCGCCAACCCGCTCGTCTGGGGCCGCTTGCACACCCAGCCACAAATCGAAGAACTCGCAAAGCGTTGGGGAGTAAAACTATTTTGTGTTGCCTGTAAATCTAGAAAAAATAGAAAACGCCGAAACCTCGATGGAACTTGCTGTAGACCTTAGATCAGCATTTACTTAGCAAAATGAACAACAGGTTAACTAACAATCCAATTACCCTATCTCTAGAACTATCACAACGAGTGGGCAGCGTTGCTCTGTCAAACACCCTTGGAAGGGTGGTAGAAAAGAGGATTGGTACAAGTTGCCGCGAAGAAGACGAAGTGATACCATCAATGAAAGAGCTAGCCATTGACCTGGGCGTTGCCCCGAAAACAATTGAATTGGTTGTTGTTTCAATTGGCCCAGGTGGATTTACAGGGCTACGCACGGCGGTTGCAATAGCGAAGATGGTTTCACTTGTTACTGGTGCCGCCATTGTTCCTATTGAAACCGCAATAAGTGTTGCACACCATGCAAACAAAGGAAGCGGGCCATTCTTTGTTGTTTCTGGAGTAAAACAAGATAGTTTTTGGCTTTCAAAAGTTCAAAAAGAAGCCGAACACTGGGTTTGTGGCGCAGGGGTTTCAACACTTACAGAAATGAATAAAAATTTGTCGAACGCGCGTGCGGTGTTTGGCGATTCTTATTTACCAGAATCTGTGCGGACAACGTGTACAGCCAACAACGTTGATATTTACAACAGCTCTACAAGCGCCTCATCACTTCTCGCTCTTGGGACACAACTCTATATAGAGGACAACACCGCGTCGGTTGACCCACTAGAACTCGTACCCCTATATCCAAGGGAACCAGAAGCGGTCAGACTTTGGAAAAATAAACGACCCTCGGGCTAGTTTGTTTCCAAGGTCCGATAATTAAACAATTACTGAAACACAACGTGTTGGTGTACATCTAAACACACTTAATTGCACATCTTGTTGTGGTTGGTGTGAAGTTGCGTAGTTTTGGGGACGAATGGTAGTTTTGGCGGTTTGGATAAACCAGAGTGTTTTGGTAATTCATACCATCTATAAGGAACCCACCAATGACAAAAACAAACGAAGACAATGTTGCTATCAAACAAGTATTTACGACCGGCGAAGCGGCAAAAATTTGCAACGTTTCACAACAAACAATTATCCGTTGTTTTGATAGTGGTCGCCTTAATGGGTTTAAGGTGCCCGGATCCCGTTTTCGAAGAATACCAAGATCAGAACTTGTCCGTTTTATGCAACAAAATGGTATGGATATGAATCGGCTAGGCTCTAGTTGTACACAAGTGCTTGTGGTTGGTCTTAGAGCAGCGAGCGTGGATGCGGTGATCAAATCCTACTCAGTTGGACACAACATCATCATAAACCACGCTAATGACGCGTGGTCTGCAGGCTTTGCAGCGAAAGAGTGTCCCCCGAACCTCATACTTATTAACCCAAATATTGATGGAATAAACAAACAATCAATACTTGAGTCCCTGCTTTCAATCGGTTCGTGTGAACCAATAATTGTTGAGGTTCAAAACAATTCAAACAATGGGTTGGATGTGTCCCCACAAGCAACCGATTCAAAAGAAGCAATAAAACAAGCAGTGCAACAACTACTTTCTGCATAAATAAAAAGACCAACAGACAGGATAATTAACCAGATGAACTACAAAACAAGCATAGATACAAAAATAAATACATTGCTGATTGGTTCGTTTCCAACATCAACAGAATCTATCCGAGCGTCCTTAGAGTCTATTGGCCACCATGTTGATCATATAAACTCACTTTCAGAATTTGAAGACGTGTTAAAAAACAATACGTTTGATTTAATCGTTTCTGCCGTTGGGTCATCAAGATTCACCATCCAAGAATTATTTGAGTTTGTTTCTTTGCTATCCCCTGAAACACCAATAGTTGGATATTCCAACAACCCAACACCCCAGAACATCGTCGACTTTGTACGACATGGCGGTGCAGACTTCTTTTGCATTCCAGAGGATTTAAACATATTGGGCGAGCGCGCACAAGCCGTCCTAGAACAATCGAAGATAACGAAAGAAACAATAGAAGCGAATGAAAACACGCTTCGGTTGTGTAACTCGATGACCGAAGAAATCCAACGCGTCTCAGAGGAAAACGACACGCTTTGCAACGACTTGGCAAATAATCACTGTGAGACACAGAAAAAAATACAACAAGCGACGATAGGCGCAGAGTTCCAAGCCCTTGTGAACCAAGAGCTAGAAATAGAATCTATGTTGCGAACAGCTCTTGGCTATTTGTTAACCCGTGTTGGCGCGACAAATGCCGCGGTATATTTACACGAAGGCGACACTGATTGGGGAATAGGAGCATATATCAACTATGATCGCCAGCCCGAACAATTCCAAACACTTGTCGATACCCTTGGACCATCTGCGTGTCCAATTATTGCAGACGACACCGCGCTCACAACCTACAAAGATGGTGAAACGTTCGCCAACCTTGTGGGCGCAGACTCTGTGGACTTTTCTGGAAGCGAAGTAGCCACGATGGGTTGTGTGTACGAAACTCGGTGCATGGCCGCAATAATCTTGTTTCGAGGCGACACAAAACCATTCAATCAGAAATGCCTAGATACACTTGAAACAATTCAGGAGATTTTTGGCTATCAACTTGGAACGATTCTAAAGATTCACCGACGCGCGGAATCAACATGGCCAAGCGAATCTATTGATGATGACGAGTGGAACTACGGCAAGGCGGCGTAATAGGACTGCGTGACAAACGCAGCCCCAATCTTTTAAGAACAACCCCCGCTACTAGACACAACCCGAACGTTGTCTCGTCCAATAACATCCCCAATTTGTTGCACTAATTTTGGTTCAACCACAACCCTTTGTTGACTTCGAAGTGTGGCAACGTGATTGCCGGTGTTGATGTGAATCAAGACATCAACTGGTGTGGCGCCAAGCGACACCTTAGAAGCCCCCGCCTGTTTTATGAGCCCAGAAACCATTTCCATTTGTCCCTTTGCGCCCCCACTTGAAACACGATCATTAAAAGTCAACTCAATTCGCTTGGAAAGGTACAAAGACGCATTTTGGATGGAAGTGACACGGTTCACAATTACTTGTAATTCCCCACGAGAACGATCAATCCGTCCAACAATAATCACCACGGCGTCTTGTTGTAGCAAGTGCGCGAATTTTTGATACGCGTCAGAGAATATTACGGCTTCAATTTTCCCAACCCGATCCTGAAGCGTAAGGATAGCCATTTTTTGTCCCGCGCTTCTTCCGTTTCGCACAACAGTTATTCTAACTGCTGAAAGAATTCCACCAACCACAACCTCTTTCCCCTCACCAACATCACGAAGTGTCACAACATTATCAGAGCACCATGCTTCAAGTTGCCCGTCGTGTTCATCTAGTGGGTGCCCCGATACGTGAATTCCAAGAACTTCTTTTTCGTTATGCAGTGTTTCTGGCTGTGTCCACGGAGTAACACTTGGAAGCTCATATCCAGCCGTTTCGTTTTCTCTTGAATTAGACGCCTCTCCACCGAACAAGCCCCCTTGTCCACTCTCTTTATCTTTTGCAGCCGAAGCACCAATCGAAATCGCCCTGTCCAGTACTGCAAGAAGCGCGGATCGGCTTTCAACACCATGCACAGAATCAAATGCCCCACCCCTAATTAACGAATCAATAGTTGAGCGATTTGTCGCGCGAGTGCTTACCCTAGAACAAAAATCGAAAATAGACCGGTACTCACCCCCCTCTGCCCGTTCTTCAACAATGGCGGTAACTGCAGCAGTTCCGGCGCCCTTAACAGCACCAAGACCAAACCGAACGCTTCCTGTGAGGTTTGTGTGTGGGACACCATCGGAAAACACAACAGAAAAATCTGCATCAGACTGATTGATATCTGGTGGTCCAACACTAAAACCAATATGTTTATGTTCTATCGAGTGGTCTGGGAAAACAACTCTCCGGCAATCACTGATGTAAGGCGCCCATTCTTCGGTTTTCTTTGCGCTACTTTCAAAAGTCAACACAGCAGCCATATATTGCACAGGAAAATAAGTTTTAAGATATGCAGTCTGGAACGCAATGATTGAATAACCAGTCGAGTGGCTTTTGTTAAAACCGTATCCAGCAAACTTAAGGATTAAGTCAAAGAGGTCATTTGCAAAAGTGTTGCTCAGCCCCCTTTCAACCGCCCCGTCAACAAACGTTGGACGATTGGCGTTGATGACCTTGTGTTTCTTTTTACCAATTGCTTTGATAAGAGTATATGCTTCACGGAGCGGAATGTCCCCAAGAGCGTGCACAATTTGCATTACCTGTTCTTGGTACACCATAATTCCGTATGTTTCTTTTGTAAAACCATCAACGATTTCGTGTATTTTTGGAACCTCCTCGTCACCACATTTACGAGAGCAGAATGTTTCAATTAAATCCATAGGGCCCGGTCTAAAGAGCGCGTTTGCTGCAATTAAATCTTCAAGGCGAGTGGGCTTTATTTTTTTTAAGAGCCGCCGCATGCCCGCAGATTCAAACTGAAAAATTCCCGCAGTGTCTCCACGTCGAAACAAATCCAAAACCTTTGCGTCTTCTAAATCGATTCGCTCTAAATCAAGTGGATGCGCCCCACTATTCACATCTCTTCCTACCGCAGACCAAATGTCATCGTCCTTTAGACCTTCTTGGACTAGTTGTTTACACAATTCAATTGTTGAAAGAGTTCGAAGTCCTAAAAAATCCATTTTAAGCAAACCAACACGCTCGCAGGTTGGGCCATCCCACTGCGTAACAATATCCGACGATCCGCTTGGTTTGCAAAGTGGAACAATGTTGTCGAGGGGTTCGGTTGCAATGACAACTCCCGCAGCGTGAACACCAACGTGTCTTGCGTGGTGTTCAAGTTGTTTTGCAGTATTCACTATTTCCTTTATTTCTTTTGAGTCATCACAAGCAACTTGAAACTCGTCGTTCTTTTTAAGTGCTTCATCCAGGGTGATATTGAGATCTGGTGGAATTAAGTTAGCAAGCCGTTGCCCTTCTCCGGCAGATAGACCGTGCACCCTTGAAACATCTTTAATCGCGGCGCGTGCTTTTAAGCGGCCAAACGTGATAATTTGTGCAACGTGTCCATATTTCTTGCGCACAAAATCAATAACATCCCCGCGTCCATTTTGGCAAATATCAATATCAATATCAGGATATTCCGAACGATCTGGATCGGTAAACCGTTCAAAAAGCAGCCCATACTTTACTGGGCAAGCGTTTGATAATCCAAGAACATATCCAACCATTGTGCCCACGCCGGAACCACGAGCATTTGCCGGAATCCCCCTTTGCCTCGCCCAATCAACAAAGTCCCACACAATTAAAAAATATGCACTAATGTTTTTGTCTGAGAGAATGTTTAATTCGCGGTTAAGTCGCCTTCTTATTTCATCAGTAACCCCACCTACACCATATCTCCACACAAGACCAGCCTCACAAAGACACAGGAGTGCGTTGTCGCAATCTTTTTTCAATTCTTCCTCAGAGACGTCGGTGTCTTTCTGAGAATCATATGGATGGAGCGTGAATTTTTGACAGTGATCCTTAAACCACTCGGTTACATTCCCACCCTTAAACGACTCAAAGGAACGAGGACCAGTCACCCGAACCACCGGCGCGTGATTTTTATCAAGCTCAAGGGTCACGTTACACCGATTTGCAATGCTTGCACTGTTTTTAATAGCTTCAGGAATATCTTCGAACAAGCGAGCCATTTGTTCATGAGATTTGACATAAAGATCGCGAGAATACAAAATCCGCCCAGTCTCACTCTTCTGTTTTTGCATAGAAATACAGCAAAGCGTATCGTGTGCATCCCAATCCTCCTCACCTAAAAAGTGAGCGTCGTTGTCACACACAACGGGCAAACCAAGTTCTTTTGCAAGTTTGACAAGGTAAGGATTAATCGTAATTTGTTCTTGCACATCGTGGCGTTGTAACTCAATGTAAAAACGCGGATCCCCGTTTTCGTTTGGCGAAAACGTTTTTGCGTGCCATTTTGCCTCTTCAATGGCGTTGTTCCAATCTTCGTCGTTGTTACTATCGGCAAATCTACACAGGTGGTATGCAATCGAACTCCCAAGGTGCCCGTTAATAGCGATGATGCCATCAGAATATTGTTCTAGTGTCTCATGATCCATTCTTGGCTTGTAATAAAAACCATTTGCAAACGAATCTGAACTGAGTTTCACAAGATTGTTCCAACCTACATTGTTTTCTGCTAGAAGGACAAGGTGAAATCCTCCATCTTTAATTCCGGTTTGTTTTCGTTCTTTGCGGTCACCGATTGCTACGTATGCTTCGATTCCAAGAATGGGCTTTACGCCGACAGCAATCGCCTTTGTGTAAAACTCAAACGCGCCATACAGGTTTCCATGGTCGGTTATAGCGACCGAATCCATACCAAAATCCTTTACGCGTTCAAGAAGCGCGTCAATCTTGTTCCCACCGTCAAGCAACGAATATTCACTGTGTAGGTGAAGGTGGATAAATGAATTATCAGTGTTTTTCGTCGTCACGTGTGCATCCTTGCGAATGTCTATGATAGCAACACTAAAACAGACTATGATTGGTTTTTTATGATGATGCGATATATTCAAATTGATTCTGGTAGAACGATGTCAATCCCCTTAAAAATAGCCGCCCTTGTTTTTGGGCTGGTGATTCTTTTACCTATCTTCGCACTTCTTGTTGTTGCCGGCATCATCGCGAGTGTTGTATTCGGCATCCTGTTGCTTGTTGGCGTCGTGAACACAAAAATCAGGTCATTGTTCCACAGAGAATCTGAAGGTCGAAAGAACGTCCGCGTCAAGCGGGATTGATGGGTGGTGTGTCAGTCTTTCTCGTGCGGCGAACAGGGGTATGGGTGTTCAAAATGTAGGCACGTGTGTTGACTGTCACGAGCGTATTATCATTACAGGGTGGAACGAGAAGTGGTTTCCCGCTCAATAGTGTCCTGATACGAAACATGGAATTGTTTTGTAAGCCGCCCCACCATCCCCCTCCCAATTGGTTGGTTCTGTGTTCCAGAACCATTTTCAGTTTGAACCGCTGCGCACAACCCAACTACAGGTAGTACGCCCCAACTTGAATTCGTTAAAAACACCTCTTCAGCACCGAGAACATCATCAAACACAAGTTGCTGTTTGCTTGTGCCAATTCCAAGCCCATGTGCGATCTCAATGATAACCTTCCGCGTGATTCCCGGAAGAACCGCCGAGGGCTCATCACTTGCTTCTTCTTCACCACGAGCAGTAGGCGTAAACAACGTTCCGTTTCGTACAATGAATATGTTACTTACACTTCCACCAGCTACCGTTGCGCTTGGTGTTAACCAGAGCGCTTCACCACATTGTTGCATTGCAGCCATTTGTAAATTTAATAACCGAGACCAATAATTCAATGTTTTGTGACCCGCAGAAAACTCATAAGGATTAATTCGCCCGCTTGCAACAGAAACCTTCACGCCGTTTTCAAAGAAAGCGTCTGGGTACTGTGTTGGCGGCTGTGACTGAATAACAATTGTTGGGTCGCCCCCACCACTTTCTCCAGTTTGTTGCAATAAGTTTAAGTCTCCACCAGTGATCGTGATGCGCATGCGCGCCGACCGCTGCTCGTTTTCTTCTAGTGTTAACTGGAGTGCTTCGACCAGTGGATCAATTTGCAGTTTTTCGGTAAGCCGAAGCATTGCAGCAGACTCTGCCATTCGCTCCATGTGGTCTTGCGCACGAAAGACCCGCCCGTTTCTTGCACTTAACGTTTCAAATAAACCAACACCATGTTGGAATCCGGCATCAAACACACTTGTTTTTGCGTCTTTATCATCGACAAACGATCCATTTATCCAAACCCTCACTTGATCCACGCTCCGGTAATTAACAAAGGGTCGGTGTCGGATAAACAAATAATTCGTAACCCAACAACCGTTTCTGTATCGATTTGAAAAAGAGCAACATGTGTGGCTGTTCCGTCTCCGTACTGTTCATCATCACCTTCAGTAACAAGAACACGAAAGCCCCCGCTCTTAGAAGATTTCAACCAAACTTGCTCAAGCGAATCAGCAAGTGTTGGTTGCAAAACATCGTCCACAACAACCGACTCAATAACATTGGGATTGTTCTTAAAAAGTGGAACAAGTTTTGCAACTTCTTGTTGTACATGATTTGAAACACTCGACTCTGTCTTTGCAGACCACCAAGCGAACCCCGCGGCGATAATTAAAATGAGCACTGTTCCAATATATTTTCTCATATTAATTGGCCTGTGCATCTAGGGTTTTTGATCGGAGTGTTATTGCGCGACCTAATAGTTGTTGAGCATCATCCCTTGGTGGACCCAACTCAAAATGCCACAAAGTGTTTGAGTTCAGGCTGGCGGGGGCTACATCTGCAACGAAATCCACAAATGGCGCGTCCCACAACGGCTGCTGTGTCCAGGCGGTTGTCATGATTGGCTCGTGCTCATCAAGTTCAACCCGCAAATCGTATTCGCCGTAATAAATAAAGTCAAAATGTAACGGGGTCCGACCCACTTCACGCTCGTTCACCCAAACCAGAGCACCCTCTGGATTACTTGTAATGGTAATTGTCCGCTTTACACATCCAACAAGCGAAGCAAATGCCAATAGTATGGGAAACAATAATCGCATGGGGGTAGATTATATAGAGAGATTCGCAAACAGAGCCGAATTAATCAAACTCATCCCCTCGGAATGTAGACGCAAGATAGTGTTTTCGCACCGTTTCGTCGTTGATGATGGTTTTTGGATCCCCATCCATGAGGTTTTTTCCATCATCGATAATGTATGCTCTGTCACAAATATGCAGCGTCTGTTGTACCGCGTGGTCGGTAACAAGAATCGCAATTCCCGAATCGGCAAGTTTTCGCACTTCTTTTTGGACATCCTCAACGGTGTGTGGATCAACCGCGGCGAAGGGCTCGTCTAACAAAATCAACTTAGGTCTTGTGATGAGCGACCGAGCAATCTCAAGCCGCCGCCTTTCTCCGCCGCTGCACGTTCTTGCGAGTTGATCACGTTTGTGCACGAGGTGGAACTGTTCAAGTAATTCATTACACCTTTGTTGTTGAATGAGTTTTGGAATTGGAAGTGTTTCTAGGATTGTTAAAAGGTTATTCTCGCACGACATGCCACGAAACACACTTGGCTCTTGTGCCAAGTATCCCATTCCACGGCGGGCGTGCTGGTACATTGGAAGATAAGTAACATCTTCCCCATCGAAGAGCACCTGTCCGCATTCTGGAGTAATCATTCCAATCATCATACGAAAAGAGGTGGTCTTACCCGCACCGTTTGGTCCGAGCAGCCCGACAATTTCACCTTCGTTCACATCCAGCGTAACTTGGTTGACAGCCTTGCGACCACAATAACTTTTTACCAAATTTGTAGCAGACAGAAGTGGCACGACTATTCCCCGTTGCCAGTTTCTTCTGATTCTTCCGTTTTTTCAACACGCACCCGCTTTGCTAGCGGAGTCCATTGTTCTGGATAAAACTGATGCGCTAACTTTCCAATAATCAGATGCATGTCTTTGTAAATATAGTCATCAAGTACAATTGGCGCATGATCGTCAACAACAACCCTTGCTTTCCAAGTCTCTCGCGCCTTCGCGGTTTTAGAAATCCAACGACCCATATCAATATCTTTGATTTCATTTGATGTCCACGACCCCTCGGGAGTCGTTAGCGTTCCATCATCATCAAGACAATACACTCCAGCTCGCTTAGACATTTTTCCATAGACCCCCAAGTAGTAGAAACCAAACGGCAAACAAAGAATAAACATCCACTGCATTGGCCTGTCGTATTTGCTTGGTCGGGTAACATTTCCATATTTGTTTAAATACTCTTCAAGGAGATTGATGGCTTCTTGTTGCCCCACGCTTCCATTACCCGATACCGCGCCCCCGAAAACAAAGAGCGCGTTACCCCACTCCACATCAACACCACTGTCTTCTTCAATTGCAACGTTTAAAGCAACAGTTGCTGCGTCACGTTCTTCTGATCCAAGTTCAACATCAAGGGCGGGCAACACAAGTTTAATAAGTTCAGCGCGGTCAGCTTCAGTAATGGCATTTGGAATTGCAACAGCGTAGTCCCAAGCTCCCCACAAACCAAGAACAACACAAACAATCGCCATGATGATTGTTTTAAGCCAGTACCTAGATGCAAGAGATGTTGTGATTGCCACGGGATAAATGCTTTCTTATATTGAAATCCTACACGGTCTCGGCCTGAAGCGTGGAACAAATGCCAGCGGCGGCTTTATATAATCCAGAATGTGTTGGCGCTGCGGGGATATGTCCTAATAAATAATCTAATTGTCTTTTTTTAGAGTTTTCTAAGTCTAGTTTGCGGAGTATGTGGTCACCAAGTTCTTCAAGCGCGTAATCGAACCAAGCGCAGGTTGGTTTTTGGGGGTTGGCAGGCTCTTCAATTTGCACCCGAACCACAACACCGCTTCC
Source organism: uncultured Isosphaeraceae bacterium (assembly GCA_964489535.1). Lineage (GTDB taxonomy): Bacteria > Planctomycetota > Phycisphaerae > Phycisphaerales > SM1A02. The sequence continues at coordinate 16,919 of CAZAZD010000003.1, read as the reverse complement.
AAGAGCAACAATTGGGCAGAAACCAAGCGAGGTTGATGGTTCGCGGCAGAGGATAATCGCAGATACACCGTCCCTGTGCAGGGTGTTTGCAAGGATCCCAGCATCTCTTCCCACAAGTGGAGGTTGAACCAAGTACCTCCCGCCCTCAACTATTTCATCACCAAGTTCAATAGAATCAATAATTTGCACCCGTTTTCCGTTTTTTGCCGCCTCGTACATGGATTGTCTCGCTGCGCAGAGATCCCCAAGTGCACCAGAGAGCGCTATCCAATTTTCAGACGACCTCGACTGTTCCACCCTTCCTACCGAAACAGTTTCATTTTTGAACCAAGGATCTGTTTTTTTTCGTGGCATAAAATTACGTGGCGTAATGCTCTCGCACTTCATCGGCTAAAACGCTATTACCAAACCACAACTTTACAGGGCCGCCCGGCTGAATGTGGACAAGAATCGGCGCTCCGGCGGGTATTAAGAAGACACTTTGTTCAGGTGCTTCGCCGTCGTTCATAAGGGCAGTTATCAAAGTTACCAATAGGTGTTCGTCGCCGGTCTCAAACAGAAGAGGGTCTCTTGTGTTGAGTTTAATCGTTGCAGAAGCATCGAATTCTTGCCAAAGTTCATCTTCCGCCATGCTAAACGCAACAGCATCAAAAACAGAGCGCCACCTTCCGCAAGGGACAAGAACCGTTTGTCCTTGATGAATTTTACCAACACTTTCAGCAGTTGTCGACACAAGCGCTTGAGCGTCTAGCGATTTACATGTCCACCCGCACCCATCACACGGTTGACCAGCCAAACACAAACAATCACACACATCAGCGCTTTTTGAAGACATTTCCAAGACGACACACCCATCCCCGTCTTGCGTAGCGGTGATACCAAACTCGTCTAATAGGTCGTTTATTTCTTGTTCTGGGAGAAAATCCAAAAATTGTTTCCAATCAAATCGTGTGCGATGTATGCGTATTCAATACGATAGCGGCTACTATTGCAAGTTGATGTCTATTTCCACCATACTTTTTGTTTGTACTGGCAACACATGCCGCAGCCCCATGGCGGAAGGTCTCGCCCAAAAATGGCTTGACGACAACGGTTTTAGCGATTGGCTGGCTGTTTCAGCAGGCGTATTTGCATTTGAAGGCAATGGGACAAGCGAAGAAACAATTGAGGCGTTGTCTCAACGTGGAATAGATTTTGACGGGACAAGTTTGCCACTGACAGAAGAGATGGCAACGTCAGCAAAAAAAGTTTTCTGTATGTCGACTAGTCACCTTGCTGCAGCGAAACAGTTCACCGAGAGTGCCGAGTTACTTGATCCAACGGGCGATATTCCCGACCCCGTAGGGCAAGACCAGTCTGTGTACGATGCGCTTGCCGTGAAATTGGAAGAATTGATATCTGTAAAACTAAAACAACTAACGAGCGAAGGAGCATAAATGGGTTTTCAAATTGGAACAATTGCAATTGGCTCAGACCATCGCGCTCGCGAAATTGTTGATGGGCTTGCAGCGCATCTTGAACCACTGGGCTGGATAGTCAACAAACATTACGGAGTTGGCGAAGATTCGGTTGATTATCCATGTATTGCAGATGAAGTAACGAGTGAAATTGTTGCAACCGAAGCTGTTTGCGGAATTTTAATTTGTGGTTCAGGTATTGGGATGTCTATGGCTGCGAATAAAACAGATGGCATCCGTGCAGCGCTTGTGCACGAACCAATTGCCGCCGAAATGAGCAGAAGGCACAATGACGCAAACGTTCTGTGTATGGCAGCGAACGGTCCACTTGATAGTGATTACAACGCAATCATAGATACATGGCTCGCCACTGATTTTGAAGGAGGCCGCCACCAGCGTCGCGTCGACCTCATGCGCTAATTAATCCACCCGCGGTGAATAAACCACCCAAAAACACCTGCTCCACTCGCGGTTAATTAGCTTTGGGTTAATTTCTTGGGGAAGTTGAAATTAAATGGTTGTAATGCCCGTGAATTTCAATAACAATTGTGGAAAAGGAGGCAGAAATGATAAAGCCGATTTTAATATTAACAGTATTTTGTGCATCTACCATTACCATGGCAGATTTGCCACAACCACCAAGGGGAGATATACAAGAAGTTAGAGACATGCCCGTTGGCAGTACAGACGTTCCTGTGTGGAATGGTCCAGCTGCGGATGACGGAACTTATTACGAGAGGCCATCATCTCTTCCAACGGACCTTCCAATACCAATGCCTAATCCAGATGAAATGACTCCAAAGAACGTTCCTCCAGGAGACTTCTTGTTGCACGACATTCAATCAGACAGGACAACTGTCATACCTATGTCTCGGTTGGGTTCAGGTTTAGAAGGAGGTAGCGGAAACTATCAGTTTGGTGGTATTTGGAATGGCGTGTTCAATTCAGAAGGTCAAAGAACATTTTCAGACCTTGAGATTGCAAACAGCCCAAGCACATTTCCACGAAGCACAGCTTGCCGCCTAAGAATGCAGTTCACCGACGTTAATGGTAACCAGTGGGTATTTGTTGGTTCTGGTCATCTTGTAGATGCAGAGACAATTTTAACAGCGGGGCACTGTGTTTATACAGACCAGTTTGTGGATAACAACGGAATTACCAGAGTGGTAAATGACTGGGCAGACTGGATAGAGGTATATCCTGGCAGCCACCAAGGCACAAACCACTGGGGGAGGGCAGACTCCTCCACTCTGGGTGCTTTCACTGGCTGGACAGAAGACGGTGATTATGATTGGGACATTGGCGTCATTAGAGTAACGCGTGCAGTTGGAATGTTAGCTGGTTGGACAGGCTGGAGGTGGGGAGACAGTTGCTCAACCATTACAGACAGGGTTTACCACAACTTTTCATTTCCAGCAGCGAATTGCGGACAAAACGATAGTAACGGAAATCCACTTCATAACGGGCAGGACATGTACTATCGATCTGGCGAATTTGATTCATGCCCAGGAAACCAACTTCATATTGACACTACTGCAGGGTGTTTTTCTACAAGTCACGCAGGAATGAGTGGCAGTGGTTATTATTACTTTGATGATGATGGGGAAAGAAGAGTACACGCACAGCACTCTAACGGGAATGGTTCAACTAGCTCTAACGGAGCAAAGATTTGGGAAGACATGTCCGATTATTTAACTGATGATTTTGTGCCCACATCAAGAGGGAGCTCATTTGATCTTCAGGCACTTTATCTAAGGAACACGGCTGGAGTTGACGAGCCCACATATTTGGATGCTGGAGATTCATTAGATGATATGGCTTTTACTGCGGTAAACCCTACAAATGGATCAGGAAGCGGAACATGGAATTTCGACATCTATTTGTCAACCGACAATTTGATTAACACGAGCGACACACTTTTGTACGAAAGATCCTTTTCGTGGGACTTTTCTTCTATGGACGAAGTTAATGTAAACATGAGTTCTATTACTTTGCCAATTGGTTTAGAATCAGGAACCTATTGGGTAGGAGTGCGTTTTGACACCGGGACCGATGGAAATAACTCAAACAACGATACCAGTGAATGGGACGCTTTTAATATATATGTAACCGAGGTTTCAGATGCAGAACCCACACATATATCAACAACAACATCTGTTATTAGAGCGGGAGAATTTATTGACTATTCTGCAACTATTGCAAACAATGGTGCCCAAGCATCAAATGTCACGGTTAACCTTTATGCTTCAACGAACCAAATAATTACAGACAACGATTACCACCTTGGCACATCCTATATTTACTTTACAGGTGACGAGGTGGAATTAGATGGCTCGAAGGAAATACCAGAATCACTGCCTGACAACGATTATTATTTAGGCATAATTGCCCAAGCCACAAACTATCCAGACGCAGACAGCACGAATAATTCTCTGGCTTCGGATACAACTTTTGCAAAAGTAACTGCACCCTCAAATAATGATTGTTCTGACGCTATTGACATTTATTTGGGAGATACAAGCTTTTCTACAATTTACGCAACGACCTATGGCGAAGATCACCCAGAATGTGAGGAGTCTGGTGATGGGGGTACAACCGTGAACGACATTTGGTATACATTTGACTCGCCGTCATCTGGCCTACTTACAATTAGCACCTGTGATCAAGTTGACTACGACACAGATTTGGTTTTATATACCGGTAGTTGTGGGTCGTTAGAATTGGCTGGCTGTAACGATGACGGTGCTGGTTGTACTGGATATTCTTCATTGCTTGAAGCGCCAGTACAAGGCGGAATTGTCTATACGCTTAGAGTAGGCGGTTGGAACTATACCGCTGAGGGCTCGGGTACTATTTCAATAAGCATCGACGAAAGTGGAACGGGAGATATAAACGGGGACGGAGACGTTGATGTTGAAGACCTGTTGATTCTCATAGCTTCATGGGGTTCAAACGGAAGCGATGGCTCTGACCTTGATGGAAACGGCGTTGTAGATGTTCAGGACGCATTAATACTTATAGCGAACTGGAGTTAAGTAATCTGTTTTTTTATTGAGCTTCTGCAAGGCGTGTAAGGAGCCGAACTCCCCAGCCAGTTGGACCAGCGCAATACAGACCACGGTCGAGTTCTACACTACTGACTCCAGCAATGTCAATATGCGCCCAAGGTATATTTCCGTCAACAAAGAAACTTAAGAACGCAGCGCCTTGAATAGGGTGTGCGCCTCGCGCAGGCGCAGAGTTATGCAAATCCGCGTGTTTTGCGCGCATGTAATCACGGTGGTCTTCCCAAAGGGGAAGTTCCCAAACTCGCTCGCTCGTTTCTGTTGCAGCTTTTTCGATTTGTTTTTTCAACGTGGAATCGTTGCACCAAAGCCCGGCGCAAAATGAACCAAGCGCGACCACTACTCCGCCCGTAAGCGTTGCCATGTCCACGATTTTGGTCGGCTTGATTTTTTTGCACGCCCAAGCCAAACCATCAGCAAGCACAAGTCGCCCCTCGGCGTCCGTGTTTGTTACTTCAACTGTCACGCCATTAAACATTTTGATGATGTCATCGGGGCGATACGCGTTGCTGCTCACCATGTTTTCAGCGCACGGTAAAATTGCCGTCACGCGAGTTGGCACGTTTAAGTTTGCAATGGCTTCCATTGCGCCAAGCACGCCCATGCCGCCATTTTTGTCGTACTTCATCCCTTTCATGCCATTACTAATTTTGAGGGAATATCCACCCGTGTCGTACGTGATTGTTTTTCCTACAAGACACAAGTGTTCTTTGGGGTTGGTTTTCTTTTTGGGATTGTGCTCAAGGATAATCATGCAAGGCTTTTTGTCAGAGCCCATGCCAACATTGACGACACCGTTGAGACCAAGCTCTATTGCTTGTGTGTACGAAATCACTTTGCACTTGAGTCCACATTTTTTTGCTATTTTTTTTGCCTCTTTTGCCATCCAAGGCGGGTTACAAATGTTGGGTGGCGTTGCTGCAATTCTCCTTGCATCATTAGTTGCGTTTCCGATGATGCCACCTTTTTTTAATCCGGCTACTACTTCTTTTGAATCGCTGGTTAGATTAAGCGCTCTTAGTTTCTTAGATCGCTTAGTCGCCGACCCGTCAAACTGGTCTACGCGCCAATTAGCTATTGTCATTCCCTCGCCAACAAGTTGCCCCAAATCTTTTTCATTTGCCACACCACTTGGGATGGTGAGGTGCAAAAGCAGATTCACAGAACACAATTCGGCAGCCCCAAGCGCTCGAACAATAGATCCACCGAGTCCGCGGAGATCATCTCGTTGTAAGTCGCCCTTTTTCCCAAGGCCGACAAAGAGCACCGACCCCACACGCGTTGTTTCACCCCGTTTGCCTAAGAAGTTGTGCCCAGAAAGAGCTTCAGAGCACTCGGCCTTGAAATGTGACAACGCTGGAGGAACCCGCTTTGCGTCTTGCCAAATGCCAAGAAGGTGCGTCTTTGCTCGAGTGCTACGTATTTGTATAGACATAAACATGTGTTACACCCTACCATGAACGCTATGACAGCGGTTAATCGCACACTAGACGCAAACATAAACCGAGCTGCCGAAGGCATGCGAGTTTTAGAGGACATCGCTCGCTTTACCCTTGAAAACAAAAAACTCTGTTCTGCGATAAAAAACTGTCGACACAAACTTCGCAAGCAAACCATTGCAATAACAACTCGCGATGTTCAGGCAGACGTGGGAACAGATGTTTCAACAAAAACAGAAGGCAAGCGCGACTCGATGCACGATGTTGCAATGGCAGCAGGGAACCGTTGCGCTGAAGCCCTTCGGGTGATTGAAGAGTTTTTAAAATTAATCGATACAAAAAACACAATCGAATTGATTCGGTACAACATGTATGACCTGTCCAAAGAGGTGGTTCAACTCCTTGGAGCAATTCATAAACACCAGTGGAAACTGTGCTTTGTGATGACAAAAGACGATTGTGTGCTTGCTTGGCAAGACACACTCAAACAAACAATTGCTGCGGGCTGTGATTGTGTGCAAGTGAGAGAAAAAAACATTTCAACGCGCGACTTGATAACACATGTTCAGGCAGTAAAACAGATAGCAGACAAATTTGGCGCGCAGGTTATCGTGAATGATCGCGTGGACGTAATGTTGGCGGCACGTGCTTCAGGGGTTCACCTAGGCGAAGGCGATATGTCCGTCTTAGATGCAAGAAAAATATGTGGTGTGGATTTTATTATTGGAAAAACGGTTCACAACACAGAGGAGTTGTCTTTGGAGGCGGATTATGTTGGCGTAGGTTCAATGTTCGCGTCTCAAACAAAACCAGACGTCCCAGTTGCGCCTCTTGGGCTGTTAAAAAACGCACTTGCATATCACCACCTTGCAATAGGCGGCATCACTCCTGAGAATGTTCACGAACTGTACAACGTTGGTTGCAAAGGCATAGCGGTTAGTTCCGCTCTTGCACAATCTTCAACACCAGAAAAAGTAGTCGCAAAACTCTTGCAAACGGAGCACCAATTAGCATGATGCTCGCAATAGCAGAACATCACGGTGTTGTATCAACAACCCTGACAACATTTATTTCACTCCTTGCATTTGCGACCGTGGTTGGGGTTTGTGCAAAATTTATTAAGGTTCCATACACCATCGCGCTTGTACTTGCGGGACTTCTTGTTGCGATTCTTGGCGCGGCACCTGATAGCGTAGTGATTACCCAAGAATTGATTCTTGTCCTGCTTCTTCCGCCGCTCTTGTTTCAGGCGGGGCTTCATCTTGACATCGACGTGCTCCAAAAAAAAGCTGCACCTGTTCTTGTTCTCGCAGTTCCGGGCGTGCTCCTTTCGATGGTATTTGTCGCATTTGCCGTTCGCCCGTTTCTTAGTGACCGCGCATGGCTCCCAGCGCTCTTGTTTGGAGCAATGTTGGCGCCGACGGACCCCATTTCAGTGATGGCAACACTAAAAACAGCTAACGCACCTAGGCGCTTAAAAACACTTATCGAGGGCGAGAGTTTGTTTAATGACGGGACAGGCGTCGTCCTTTTTTTAATTTTGCTTGCTGCAGTGTTTCCAACAAGCGATCACAAAGGAACACTTTCGATTGTTGATGGCGTGATGCAGTTTGTGCAAGTTGCGGGTCTTGGTGTTGTGTTTGGTCTTGGTTTTGGGCTTATTGCCTTTTGGGTTCTGCGAAGACTCAACGACCATGTGTTAGAAAACGCAATTACCGTTGTGCTTGCTTGGGGGTCGTTTATTGTTGCTGAGCAAAGTGGCGCATCAGGAGTAATCGCCGTTGTTGTCGCTGGCCTCATTATCGGAAACTACGGCACCAAGCTCGCGATGAGCGGGCAAACAGTGCAAACAATTAACACGTTTTGGGAATCGATTGACTTTCTCATTAACTCGATTGTCTTTTTGCTTATTGGTTTTGAGTTGCAGGATATTGGCGGGCTTGAGGCGCTGATGAAGGGCGAGGTGTTACTTGCAGTTTGCGCAACATTCCTTGCTATCATGGTGGCACGTGCACTTATGGCGTACCCAACCGCCCTTGCCATAGGAAAACACTGGCCAAGCGGATGGAAGCACGTGGTTTTTTGGTCAGGGCTAAAGGGTTCAATCCCGCTTGCCCTTGTACTTGGGCTTCCTTCGGGCGAACTCAAGCAAACGCTTGTTCCAATTGCGTTTGGCGTTGTGCTTGTAAGTTTGTTGTTACAGGGTTTAACAGTCGGACCACTCATTCGAAAAACAGGCGTTGCAAATGCCAGTTCATGATTTTTCGTTTACGTTTCTTGGAACTGGAACGTCTGCAGGTATCCCTGTAATTACCTGTGATTGCGATGTGTGTACAAGTGAAGACCCCAAAGACAAGCGGCTTCGCTGTAGTGTTTGTGTTCGATTTCGTGATGATGACGGAGAAGACCGCGTCGTATTAATTGATGCATCACCCGATTTAAGGCAACAGGTTTTGCGCGAGAACCTTACTAGGTGCGATGCAGTTTTGTTTACGCACAATCACGTTGATCACGCGTTTGGCTTGGACGACACCCGAATGTTTAACATTTCGATGCATCAACCCCTTGATATTTACGCAGAAAGACACACGCTAGAACACCTAGCAAGAGTTTTTCAACATGTTTTTGAATCGCACAAAAATGTAAACGATTCCTTTGTTGCCAACTTAATTCCAAACGAACTTACTGTTGGTACCCCAGTTGTTTTGCACGGGGTTTCATTTTCTCCGATTCGTCTGTTGCACGGAAAACTTCCAATAGTGGGGTTTCGAATAGATGTTCCAGATGGACCATCGCTTGCTTACTGTACCGACGTTTCCTCAATACCACCCGAAACTTGGCCTCAATTAGAACGCCTTGACGTGTTGGTGCTTGACATGCTTCGGTTTAGGCACCACCCAACACACTTGAACCTAGACCAAGCGATCGAAATTGCACAGCAAGTTAATGCAAAACAAACCTACTTTACCCACATGACGCACTGTGTTTCGCATGCAAAAACAGAAACAGAATTACCAGAGAACATCCACCTTGCGTTCGATGGGCTGATAATTGAATAATTAAAATAAACAGACACTGGCGCTTGGAGCCCATCCCGCCGCTCTTGTCTCCGCGCCTCGGCGTCTCAGTGGCTAATCCCCAACCACCAGAACACAAAAACCGCTTTGAATGTGACTGTCACTTTGAAATCGAAAAGGCAGCGCCACCTAACTGTCGGTACGGAAAACAGTCACGGTGCGGTGCTGTTTAAGAATCGGTCGGTTGCATCGACAAATATTTGTTTTGAATCGATTGGAATATCAAGAACCTTGGCACCGTTTGAAAAATCAAGTTTGTCAATATCAATAACTTGAAGAGTCGTGTTTTCGTACGATTTAAAATACAGTTTGTTGTTTGTAATATCTTTGATAACGGTCCACTGTGTCTTGTCGGGCATATCGTTTTTTGCACCCTCCTCTCCCCGCACAGCACCGATTGGAATATCAACGTTGTTTACAACATGGTCGGCAAGATTCACCGTCGCTTCACCAGTATCGACTGGGAATACACTTTTTGCCAAGTACATTATTTTGACGAAACGAGAGGGTGGAGTGAAGTCGCCAGGTATACCAGTGGCGCCAGACCCCAGACCCGTCGCAGTGTATTCAATCCCATCAAGCGTGAGTGGGTCTGGTGAATGCGGAGAAATATTGACATAGTTTTTGATGTTGTCCAAGTGCCACGGGAATTCTGGCGAGTTTGTCAAAACCCCAAGCGGGTTGTCGTATATATTTGTTTTCCCGTCCACCCACTCGACCACAATACTTTTGCCAGAACGGTCACTAATAATCATGTGAACAGGAAACACGACGTCTTTAATAGCACCGTATGTGGTTGGCTTGCTAAACACATAGACATCCTTGATTGCAGCTCGGACTTCTTCGACGGTCGCAAAGTTACCAAGCACCCAATCGCCAGCGTAGAGGTACATCAACGCGTTTTTGTTTTCACCCTCCGGAACCGCTTGGTATTTTGTGTATCCCGGTAAATATAAAAACCCAGCGGACAACCCTTTCTCGTTCATACCATCAAGCGCTAGCTTTGATCCAAAGAAATCCATATAGGTGTACCCATATTTTGATGTCCATTTGAGTCCATCGTTTCCGTTTGGTGAAGGTGATCGCATCGCTCTTCCAACCGGTGACGTTAAAACATGTGAGTTCATCTCTGCGCCAAACTCCATGGTGCGGGCAATAACAACCGAGCCATCACCCGCAACTAACATAAATTGTGTGCACGCAAACGCAGAAGAGCAAAGGAGCGAGGCGGCGAACAACAGGAACAATGTGTTTTTGTGAAACATGAAGAATCTCTTTACTTGGTGTGGCACCATTGCCAACACTTAAATCATACAACGGTATACTCTTCTTCGATGAAGCACCAATTACTGGTAAATATGAAAAAAACAGGTCTTTTTTTTGTTTTATTCTACGTGACATGTACCGCAATGGGTTCAACCACCGCAGTAGAGCGGTACGCGGTGCAACAAGAGCTTGTAAGGAACACGTTGCGCGATATTGACGCACGAGCAAATTATTTAAAAGAAAGCGAAACATTTAGTAGTGGTACTGGCGTGTTTCAAGTACAGCCAACTAAGACCGCCGCACCACCATCAAGTGAAGAACTTGCAAAGAAACTCGCGAATCCTGTTGCCGCAATGATCAGCGTTCCATTCCAATTTAATCTTGACCGAAAAATTGGTCCAAGCAACAAAGGAAAAAGATACACACTGAACCTTCAGCCGGTCATTCCGTTTTCAATAAACGATGACTGGAATGTTATTAGCCGCACCATTGTCCCGCTTGTACACCAAAGCGACATGTTTTCGGGCGCTGGAGACCAAACAGGCGTTGGCGATATTGCCCAAAGTTTTTTCTTCGTCCCCAAAAAGAAAACCGAAAGTGGTTGGATATTGGGTCTTGGTCCAATCTTTTTGTTACCAACGGCATCAGAAGATTTACTGGGTGGCGAAAAACGGGGAGTAGGACCCACGTTCGTGGGACTTAAACAAGATGGGCCGTGGACAATTGGTTTGCTTGCAAATCACATCTGGTCTGTTGGTGGGAACAAAAACAGAGCAGACATCAACTCGACCTTTATCCAGCCGTTCGTCACCTACACTACCCCAGACGCGTGGACAATAGCATTTCAAACCGAATCGACCTACAACTGGGAAACGAGCGATTGGTCCGTTCCTATTGAATGTACCGTGGCGAAGTTGATGAAATTTGGTGAGCAGAGCGTGAGCCTCTTTGTGGGGCTTAAATACTGGGCAGATACTCCAGATTCTGGACCAGAAGGGCTCGCTTTTCGCGGTGGTTTTACCCTTCTTTTCCCCTTTTAGAACCCGTTCCCAACCAACAACTTAACTCCCTAATTCTGATACAATTCCTCGCCTTATGGCACAAATTCGCGCTATCCGAAAACGTATGACGGCGGTTGGAACAATCGCCCGTATCACCAAAACGATGCAGATGATTGCGACGGCAAAGTTTACTGCTGCGCTCACCAGAGCAAAAGACAGTCGCCCTTATACCGACGCCATCCGAAACCTCGTTGGTGAGGTTTCTGGCGCAGCCGGCGATTACGATTCGCCGCTCTTTAATGCCCCAACCTCCACGGGAAAAGAGTTGCTTTTGGTGATTACTTCCGATCGGGGTTTGTGTGGAGCGTATAACGGGAACGTGTTGCGAAAAGCACTTTTGCACACTCGCGGCGCAAAGAACAATAACTCAGAAGTCACGCTCGAAACTGCCGGTAAAAAAGCGACCACGTTCTTTAAGTTTCAAAAACTTGATGCACGAAACCAACTTACATTTGGCGACAAGCCGAGTTACGAAGATGTAGCCCGTGTTGCAAACCGATATATGGACGAGTTTGCAAATGGTGATTGGGATAAAGTTTCCGTTGCGTACATGCGTTTTGAATCCAACGCCCGCCAAATTCCAGAAGTTATACAAATACTCCCACTTGCCCCAGAAAGTGTAGAAGAAAACGATACTGGCAAAGAATCGTCTCCAGCAAATTATGAGTTTTCACCATCAGCGGGTGAAATTCTTGATGATTTAATTCCCCGAAGCGTGATTACAACGATGTTCCAGATGTTTAACGACGCTGTAGTGAGCGAAAACATCATGCGAATGATTGCGATGAAAGCTGCGACTGAAAACGCGAACGAACTCGGCAAAGACCTCAAGCGAGACTACAACCGAGCTCGCCAAGCGCAAATCACGACTGAACTCACCGAGATTATCTCGGGAGCCGCAGCCCTTGAGTAACACAATGCCACTCTATACTCGAACAGGCGATGACGGTACAACGGGACTTTCTGGAGGTGGTCGCATAGAAAAAGATAGCGAACGAATGCACGCGGTGGGTGACGTTGACGAATTAAACGCCGCACTGGGCATGGTGGGCGATAAAAACCTTCAACCACTTCAAAGTTTGCTCTTTGAATTAGGCGCGGAACTCGCAAGCCCCAACTCTGATATTAGAATTACAAAATCAGACATTGAAAGCATTGAGAAATGGATTGATGAGGTTGATTCTGACAACGATCCAATCATGTCGTTTGTCTTGCCCGGCGGATGCGAACTTTCTTCAAGGTTGCACCTTGCACGCACAGTTTGTAGGCGAGCAGAGCGAAACACACTTTCTCTCTACCGCACAGACGGTTGCTCCAAAGAAACAGTAATTTTACTTAATAGAACGAGCGACCTTTTGTTTGCGCTCGCCCGCTCAATAAACAAACTTGCAGGCCTTGGAGATATTCCTTGGCAACCAAGAACAGACGAGGATTAACAATGACTATTCGAATTGGCATCAACGGCTTTGGAAGAATTGGACGACTTGTATACCGAGCAGCGGCGCTTTCGGGCGATTTTGAAATCGTTGCAATCAACGACCTCGTTCCACAAGATAACCTTGGCTACTTGCTTCAATACGACACGATGCACGGTACGTTCTCTAAAAAAGTAACAGTGAACGATGATGGTTTTGATGTCGATGGTATGCAAACTAAATGTTTAAGCGAACGGGATCCCGCGGCACTTCCATGGGGAGATCTTGGCGTTGACTACGTTCTTGAATCCACTGGTTTTTTCACTGACCTTTCTGGCGCACACAAACACATTGAAGCGGGAGCAAAACGCGTTCTTGTTTCTGCACCAACAAAAACACCAGATAAAGTTCCAACGTTTGTCTATAAAGTCAATCACAACGAGTACGACCCAGCAAAACACAAAGTATTGTCCAATGCATCTTGTACAACAAACTGTTTGGCACCAATCGCAAAAGTCATTGACGATTCGTTCGGTCTTGAAGAGGGCTTGATGACAACGATTCACGCTGCAACCGCAACGCAACCAACCCAAGATGGGCCAACCAAAAAGGACTTCCGCGGTGGACGAAATGCGTACATGAACATTATTCCAGCAAGCACTGGAGCCGCCAAAGCGGTTGGGCTTTGTTTGCCACATTTACAAGGCAAACTCACGGGCATGTCAATGCGGGTCCCAACAGCCGATGTTTCGGTTGTGGATTTGACTGTTCGTACGAGGAATGCAACCAGTTACGAAGCGATTTGCGCAGCGATGAAAACAGCTTCTGAAGACGCGATGAATGGTGTACTTGGATACACCGAAGAACCACTTGTCAGCGCTGACTTTGTTGGCGACCCCCGAAGTTCAATCTTTGATGCAAATGCGGGTATTGGTTTGAGTGATACATTCTTCAAAGTTGTCAGTTGGTACGACAACGAAGCGGGCTATTCAAACCGTTGTGTTGACATGATGCGCATGATGGCAGAAAACGATTAGGCGACGTGACTGTCACCTAAAAGCAAAACCGTGAGGTTTTGCGCAAAGTGACGGTCACTAGCGGATGTTTTACGCTAATTCGGGGAAGGTTGTTTTTACCGTGTTGACGAGGTCGGCAACGTGCGAAGCGGACTCGTCCATCATCGCCTGTTCACTTTCATCAAGTTCGATTTGAACAACCCGTTCAACACCGTTTTTGCCAAGCACGCAAGGAACACCAACAAACAAACCGTCGATGCCAAACTCGCCATCGCAATATGCAGCGCACGGCAAGATTCGCTTTTTGTCTTTGATAATTGCTTCGGCCATCATAACGCTACCGCTTGCAGGAGCATAATACGCACTTGTACCCATGAGTTTGACGACTTCGCCGCCACCGGCTTTTGCGCGTTCAACACACGCGTTGATTGTTTCTTCGGGCAAAAGTTGTGACACAGGGATTCCATGCACCGACGTGTACCTTGGTAGTGGAACCATGTCGTCACCGTGACCGCCAAGTAATAGCGCTTGAATGTCTTCAATAGAAACATCAAGTTCCATTGCAAGGAATGCGCGGAAACGAGCAACGTCTAAACAGCCCGCTTGCCCAACAATTCGGTTGGTTGGAAAACCAGACGCTTTCCACGCTGTGTAGACCATAGCATCAAGTGGGTTAGAAACAAGAATCATGACGGCGTCAGGCGCAGCCGCCGCAACTTGTTCAGAAACCGACTTCACAATTTTTACATTTGTCGCGATAAGATCATCGCGGCTCATGCCTGGCTTGCGCGGGATTCCGGCGGTGACAATCACAACATCACTGCCTTCAACATCTTTGTAGTCGCAGGTGCCAGCGATGTTCGCATCAAATCGTTCCATTGGGCTTGCACAGAACAAATCAAGCGCCTTGCCTTGTGCCACGCCAAGAGCATCTGGAATATCAACTAACACCACATCACCAAGTTCCTTGGCTGCTGCCCAAACCGCGCACGATGCGCCTACGTTTCCTGCTCCAATAACACTAATTTTTGCTCGTCGCATAGGTCTAAAATCCTTGTTTTTTACAATCAATACGATTAATTTGAGCCATGCATTATACCCAAACCCTGAAACGTTATCCTGCTCGTATGTACAAATACGCCCTTCTATTTATCGTACTTCTTGCGGGTTGTTCGTCCGCCCCCGAAACCGGTCGGTCGCAATTTATAGTTATGTCATCCTCACAGGAAATTAAACTTGGGCAAGAAGCATTTACAGAAATTCTCAAAGAAGAAAAAGTAGTCAAGTCAGGCGCAAAGTTCGACATGGTGCAAAGGGTTGGCGAAAAAGTTGCGCTGGCTGCAGACCGTCTCTATCCAAATGCAGTCCGTGGATACCAGTGGAAGTTTGCGCTTATCAAGGACAGAGATATGGTCAACGCCTGGGCACTGCCGGGTGGAAAATGTGCGGTGTACACAGGTTTACTTCCGGTGACTGAAAACGAAGATGCCCTTGCGATTGTGCTGGCCCACGAAGTTGCGCACGTGATTGCAAGGCATGGTGCGGAACGGGCAAGCCACGGCATGGTGGGTGCGGCTGTTGTTGCGGGCATGGCGATGACAGACATGAATACACGCGACCGGGCGGTTGTGTTTGGTGCCTATGGAATAGGCGTAGCGCTTCCTTTTTCTCGAACCCAAGAAACCGAAGCCGACCAAATTGGTTTATATATTGCAGCCGATGCTGGATATGACCCACGCGAAGCAATTCCACTTTGGAAGCGCATGGGCAAAGCAGGCAAAAAGGCGCCGGCAGAATTTTTATCGACACACCCCTCTTCTGAATCACGAATCTCCAAACTTCGGGGGTGGATGCCCAAAGCGATGATGTATTACAACAACGAGATCGCCCACGAAGCCGCGTTGCAACAATAAATAAACAACCCCGCGGGTTATTTATTCGGGTTGTTTATTTATTTTGCGATCCAAGGGGTAAGTAGGTCACGTGCAACAAATCGAAAATCTTCGTCGGACGCGGTTATTCCTGTTTCGACTGTGTCGAACAAGCTTACGCGTTTACCAGTCATGTTGTTGATTTCAGTAACTTCCATCGGAAGGCGAACACCATCGACTTCTTTATAGTCACTATATAAAAGCGTGTACGGTAAATTAGAGGCAATTTCAGGAATGTAATTCGCAGACTTCACCACGAGGACATCGCCGGTTTTCTTATCGATTGTGATGGCTTTTGCAATATCGTCGCCGCGTTGTGCTCGAAGCGTCCAAACATCGTTGCCTTCAAACACATCCTCTTCGACAAATGTAATGGTGTCGTAGTTGCCTGGCCAGTTGCCAGCCCACGCAAGCGGCGAGCCGATTTCAATGTTCTTGATTTCAACGCTTCCAAGTTCCTCTGTTTTGATAAACGCGATGTCCATCAAACCCTCGTCTCCAAGCACATAAAATCGGAACCAACCGTATGTGCCCAAATCAAGTTCAGTTTTTAATCGACCATTCGCATCAGCTAGTACCCCAACGGTTCCATGTAGCCCAGACTGCTTAAGGTGTGATTTTCCGGAAAACTTAACACAAGCAAGTGCGGCAAGGGTTTCGCCGCGATTTTTAAAATCAAAGTTTGCAAGAATATTGTTTGCCGTTACCGACTCTTCAGAGGCAGACGCTGCAATTCGATTAAATAAAATCGTATCCTCGCCTTCAATAAATTCAAAACTATTCACTTTCCCACTCTCGTCTTCGATAAACCGTACCTTCAACTTGTCGGTTAAGCGACAAACCCACACACCGTCTTCGCTTGGCGGAAAAAACTCAAACACCATTTGTTGTGGGACATCAACCGCGAGCCGATTATTTTGAATAACGACAGTTGGCGAAACACCTTGGTCTTCGCAGTGGTATGTACCAAGATATTTTTGTAATGTTTCGAGTGGAATATCCGGTGTAATTTCTACACCCTTTCGAGGAAGTTCAAAGGTCATGCCTGCCTGATACATTTTCAACCCAGTAACCGCGCTGTTTTTGTCTTTGTCGAACGAAACCGCAATCTGGTTTGTTAACGCGAAATACCACTTACCCTCTTCGTCTGGCAACTTGAGTTCATACAACATTTGTCCCGGAACATCTAGCG
>CAZAZD010000002.1:0-127342 GCA_964489535.1 uncultured Isosphaeraceae bacterium | reverse complement strand
AAAAATAGTTAGCTTGAGGGTGATGCACAATGAGGGCGCTCGTTGATTGTTCGGGGATGATTTCCCAAGATTCGGTTAACGTGCAACCTATTCTGTCTGGCTCAAGAAGTTTGAACAAAATCTCTTGTTTGTCCATCTCAGGGCAAGCGGGATACCCAAAACTGTAGCGACTGCCTTGGTAGCCCTGAGCAAATAATCCCTTGGGTGTCGGTTTATCTGCACTGTCAATGCCGAGTTCTGCGCGCATTTTCTTATGCCAATACTCTGCAAGTGCCTCAGCGCATTCAACACCTATCCCGTGCAAGTACAAATATTCTGTGTACTCGTCATTATCAAAAAGATCACGCGTTTGCCGGCTGACTTCACCGCCAACGGTTACACACGACATACCAATCACATCACGTTCGCCTGATTCTACTGGTTTGAAATAATCACTTAAACAACGCCGAGCACGTTTCGATTGACGCAGAAAGGAAAACCGTGCAATTTCTTTGCCCTGATCTTCTGGATCATACATGACAACATCATCAGCATCACTATTGCAAGGCCACCACCCATAGACAACTTTTGGTCGAAGAACGTTTTCTTCTTTGCACCATCCTTTTAATCGTTCAAAAATTGGTTCAACCGTGTCTTCAACAAGTGCGTTGAAATCATCGCGATGTAACGTCCCTTTCTTGAAGCCCCACTGTCCTCGAAACAGTGCAGTTGTATTGATGTAAGGATAAATCAGTTCTAAATCAATTTCAGTTTCAACTCGCGAACCAAAAAATGGAGCCGTTGGAAT
The DNA here is from genome assembly GCA_964489535.1 of uncultured Isosphaeraceae bacterium. Classification (GTDB taxonomy): domain Bacteria; phylum Planctomycetota; class Phycisphaerae; order Phycisphaerales; family SM1A02. Next base: position 126,555 of record CAZAZD010000002.1, on the reverse strand, counting down.
GAGAACTTCATCTAAAGTAATGCTCTCAGAGACACCTGTTTTATCAACCCGCTCTTTTCTTCCTGCCTCAACCTTCGCCTCAACTTCTGCACGTTTTATTAAACGATTATCAATGTTGTCATCGATGAATTGCAGTGTTCCTTCCGCCAGTTTGTCACAGACATCGAGCGCTTCAAAAGCATCTCGACCGTAATACAGTGGTCCTTTATACACTGAACGAAGATGGGATTCCGCCCAGTGCCGCGTCAATGCTGCACCTCCAAGCATCACTGGCATGGAGATATTTTGATTATTAAGTGCATGCAGATTCTGCTCCATCACCCCAACCGACTTCACGAGTAAGCCGGACATTCCAATTGCTTGTGCATCATGTTCACGGGCTGCTTCCATAATTTCATCAATAGTTTTTCGTATTCCAATGTTAAAAACTGTGTAGCCATTATTCGAAAGAATAATGTCGACCAAGTTCTTTCCAATGTCATGCACATCCCCAGCAACAGTCGCAAGCAGTATCCGCCCTTTATCCACTGCTTCGCCTTTTTCCATGTGTGGTTCTAAATAAGCGACAGCCCGCTTCATGACTTCTGCCGATTGCAACACAAAGGGCAATTGCATTTGACCTGAACCGAACAACTCACCAACCGTTTTCATGCCAGCAAGCAGATGATCATTAATAATAGAAAGCGCAGACCAAGTTTTCAGCGCTTCCTCAAGAACATTTTCGATCCCCTCTTTTTTGCCATCCAAAATATACCCGCGAAGTTTTTGATCAAGTGGCATGTCTGACTGTTCAGCAGTTTCTTCAACCGCAACATCCTCAAACAGTGACAAAAAATGAATTAAGGGATCAAAATCGTCCGTTCGCTTATCGTAAATTAAATCAAGCGCAGCGTTCCAATGTTCTTCCTCCATGCGATGCTTCGGCAAAATTTTCGACGCATGCACGATTGCAGCGGTCAGCCCTCTCTGGATTGCTTCGTGCAAAAAGACCGAGTTCAATACCTTTCGCGCAGGCGGCTTCAATCCAAAACTTACATTTGATACACCTAGTAACAATCCACACTCGGGCAATTCTTTTGCTATCCATTCGATTGCATCAAGCGTCTCAACAGCAAGTTTGCGATCGGTCTCCATTCCAGTCGCGATAGTGAACGTGAGCACATCAATCATCATGTCAGATGATTGAAGTCCCCACTTATTTGTATACAGTTCGTGCAACCGTTTAGCTATTTCAACTTTCCGCGGCGCGGTTTTTGCCATGCCTTCTTCGTCGATGGTTAATGCAACTGCTGTTGCTCCATATCGCTTTAGCAATGGACAAATATCCTCCAAACGTTGTTCCCCCTCTTCTAAGTTAATAGAATTCACAATGCACCGACCACCTGCTCGTTTTAGTCCCGCTTCAATTGCTTTCGCATCAGTTGAGTCAAGCATAATTGGCGCGTCCACTTGTTGCACGAGTCGGCCAACAAACTCTTCGAGATCGGCAACACCGTCTCGCCCAACATAATCAACACAAACATCAAGCACATGTGCACCCCCCGAAAGCTCTTCTCTTGCCATATCGACGAGTCCATCCCACTGATCTTCTTCAAGCAAGCGTTTAAATTTCCGAGAGCCATTCGCATTGGTGCGTTCTGCAATGAATAAAATGGAGGTGTCTTGTTTAAATTCAACCGGTGAATACAAACTTGTTGCAGACGGCATAAGTGGATGCGACGCACGTTGAGTTTTTGCTGGTTTTTGCAGGATAAATGCTTCAAGATGCTTCGGTGTCGTTCCGCAACACCCGCCAACAATGTTTACACCATACTGTTCCACGAAGCGCTTCATAGTAGCGCCGTAGGCATGCGCAGAAAGAGGAAAGTGTGCACAACCGTCAACAAGCTCGGGTAGCCCTGCATTTGGAACAACTGAAATGAAACCATTCCAATGCTCGCTTAGCCAAGCAATATGTGATTCCATCAACTCTGGACCAGTTGCACAATTCAAACCAATTGAAAGAATTGGAAACGGCGCAAGCGCATGCACAACCGTTTCTAAATCACTTCCAACGAGCATAGTTCCTGTTGTTTCAATTGTAATACTCACCATGATTGGAACGTCATCAGCAGTTTTTCCAATCGCAGCCAACGCGTCCAAACAGGCATTGATTGCACATTTAATTTGCAAAACATCTTGGCACGTTTCAATGAGAAAAGCATCCACCCCGCCAGCAAGTAAGCCCTTTGCTTGTTCGGTATACGAATCAAGCATGTCGTTCCACGTTGTTTGCCCAAGTGATATTAATTTTGTGCCCGGTCCCATTGAACCCAGCACATACCTATCGCCTTGTGCTGCATCACAAGCCTCACGAGCAATCTGCGCAGATTGCAAATTCAATTCGTACACCCACGCTGCCGCCTCTTCGTCAAACTCCGAAAGCACAAGCCGATTTGCACCAAAGGTATTTGTCTCAACTGCATCCACACCAGCATCTAAAAAAGAATTGTGAATAGCCCGAATCCAATCGGGCCTACTTTTTGTGAGGATATCTGTGCAATTGTCGCGACCAAGATAGTCCCTTCCCATATCGGTATTCATCGCTTGCACGGCGGTGCCCATCGCACCATCGAGTACAAACACCCCATCCTTTATCGCATCTTTGATATGGATACTCATCATAAGGAAATGTACCCTAGATAGCCACTCCATACAACCGTATATCCGGATAAACGGATAAAGGGTTTTTTTGCTCAATACTCAATAAAACGGCTACGATAACCTATTGTGCGCCGAGTTCTCATTCCAATCCTAGTTTTTGCCACCCTTGCGGGGTTCGGGACACCCCATCCACCCGCTGCTAATCCGTCGCCTGAGACTATCCTCTCCAAAGCAGTACAGTCCATAGGCGGACGGCGAGCATTAGAACTAATACAATCATTTCAACTACATGGTGTGATGCGATTAGCAGATAAGCGCCCAGTTGTTGAAATAGATTTATCTACTAGCGTGGGCGGTAAAGTGCTTGGCATTATGACGTATATTGGTCTTGGGCAATCACGGTTTGGGTCAAACGGTAACATTTCGTGGGAACAAAACTTTAATGCCAAGCAAGAACCAATTTGGAAGCTGATTGACCAAACCACCCTCTCTCAAAAAGTTCAACAAATTAATTGGCTCGAGTGGTTTACCATGTTGCCTGCAAAAATAAATAATATGAAGTTTGTTGGAAGCGAGCAATTCGACGATGAAGAATGTTGGAAACTTTCTATTAAAGAAGAAGATGGCCGCGAACAACAAGCGTTCTTTTCGCAAACTACGTTTCGCCCGAGGGGAAGGCGGACAGTGGAAAAAACGCCAAACGGCGATGCAACTGTGAATGTCTTTTTTCGCGATTGGCAACGTGTTGGCGATCTACTTTTGTTTCACACTGTTGTCTACGATCGCGATGGATCACAAGTGAACTTGACCCTTGATCGCATTTCTATTGATCCAATACCTAATACTAATTTTTCACTCCCCGAACAAATTAAAGTGATGGCGGAACAACAATGAGTGAAGCCATTTCGTTACAACAAGTTTGCAAATCTTTCGGCCCTACAAAAGCCGTTATTGATTTAGACTTATGCATTCCAACCGGCTCACTTTGTGGTTTTCTTGGACCAAACGGTGCAGGCAAAAGCACAACCATTCGGATGATTATGTCAATCATTCACGCAGATGCAGGGTCCATTGATGTCCTTGGAATGACCGCGCTCCAAGCAAAAGATAAAATAGGATATTTGCCAGAAGAACGTGGCATTTATCGTAAAATGAAGGTTGGAGCTTTCATTGAATACATCGCAAATCTCAAGGGGCTGCATGGGCGCTCGTTAAAGAAAAAAATTGCCGATTGGCTAGAACGTATCGAACTCCCTGAAGTCCAACAAAAAAAATGTGAAGAATTAAGTAAGGGAATGCAGCAAAAGGTGCAATTCCTTGCATCAATTATCCACGACCCCGAACTCATTATTCTTGACGAACCATTTACTGGTCTTGATCCCGTGAACGCAAAGGTCATTGGAAAAGTTATCGATGAGTTGCATTCTGAAGGAAGGACAATCCTTTTTTCAACACACGTACTTCCTCAAGCCGAACAAATTTGCAATCGCATCGTCATGATCGACCAAGGAATTAAAGTACTCGATGGGACAATCGCTTCTATCCGCGAACAGTTCGACCCAAGGATGATCCAAGTTGAACCAGTTGACGAACTCACTGATTTTTCTCAAATTGCTGGCATTTCTCAAGCACTCCCTATCGATAAAGATGGCAAAATAAACCTACGTCTTGAAGACCATGCTGAGCCATCAAAAATACTCCAAGATATAGTTTCTTTCACACCTGTTCTTGGAGCACAACTTATCAAACCAACGCTTGACGAGATTTTTATTGAACAAGTTGCTCAACGTAGAGGCGTCGAAGCAGCTGCGGCAACTCGGGAGGAGTTAAGCCATGCGTAAGATGCTCACCGTTGCATGGCGCGAATTTCGACATACTGCAATGACAAAAGCATTTTTGTTTGGCGCGATTGTCATGCCTGTGCTCATGATGGCATTATTTGTCTTAGTAATTCCTCTCATGATGGAGTCGAATAACACCCCATTGCGTGGCAAAATCGCAATCATTGCACCAGAGGATGTTATTGCGGAGATTGAATTGCAATTGGCAGCAGGTGACACAAAACATAAAGAAATCGCCGCTCAACTTCCTGAAATTATTCAGAACGATCCCATCGCATCAGCAATGCTTAATTCCAACACTGGCGACGCAGAAATAGAGCTTGTCGCAACAAACTCCGAAACGATCGATGAATTAAAACAACAAGTGCAAGACGGAAATCTCGCAGGTTTTATTGTTGTCCCAGAATCTTTGGTGCAATCAATTGATTCCGAAGATCCATTGGAAGTTTTTATACCAAGTAGTTTTTCCCCGAATCACACTGATTTATTAACTTCGGCTGCATCGCGTTCCATTGTCGACGTTCGATTACGTCGATTAGGGCACGAACCGAATGCTATCCATAATCTCATGCGACGACCACTCGCTAAAACCATTCGGATTGCTGATGATGGAGTCGAAGCTCCCGACAATGAAATTGCTCGGCAAATTATCCCGATGGCATTCATGATGTTGCTCTGGATTGCAACGTTTACAAGTGGAAACTATTTGCTCACCACTACTATCGAAGAAAAAAGTAATAAAGTGATGGAAGTGCTTCTGAGTGCAATCAGCCCAATGCAGTTACTTGCAGGAAAAATCCTTGGACAAGCGGGAGTTAGCGCGGTCATTTTATTCATGTATGGATCCGCCGCTATCGCAGGTCTTGTAGCATTTGCGATGATGGATCTTGTGCCAATCTCACACCTTGTTCTCTTTGGAACTTTCTTCGTCATCGCTTACTTTATGGTTGCGACAATTATGGCTGCAGTTGGAAGCGCAGTCACTGAATTACGTGATGCACAATCGCTCATGGGTCCAATCATGCTCATTTTGATAATTCCAATGGCACTATGGCCGGTTCTCGCCGAACATCCCAACGGTCTTATTGCCACAATCACAAGTTTTACCCCCCCCTTGCTACCCTTTGTCATGATTTTGCGCGTTACAGCATCCACCGAACCCGTTGCTACTTGGCAAGTTACGCTTTCCATAGTACTAGGTTTCGCTTCCGTTGTTGCAATGATCTGGATGTGCGCTCGCATTTTCCGAATTGGCGTTTTGATGCAAGGCAAACCCCCTAGTGTCATCCAACTCATTCGCTGGCTCAGACAGGGCTGACTGCTGTGTGTGAATCACACCGAGCCAAAGCACAGAGCCTACTTCGATTTGGGACAGTACCAAAATAGAGCAATAGTGCTCGCACACAACTTTAAACGAGCATACTCACCCTTTTGGAACAGTCCCAAACCGTACTTGCTTCGCGGGGTGACAGCCACTCTCACACTGCAAGCAAGCAAATTAGACCGCTCAAAATATAGTCGGGATTTTTTCTCCTCTGAGACTTTAATAAAGTGACAGAGGAGAATATGAGGAACATATTGCGCAAGTTGGCTACATGACTTCAACCTGTAAACCTACTTATTAAGACCAATATGGCGTATGATGTCCTTATGGCAAGCAAAATATATAATTCTCCTACCTCTGCCCTTGAAGGGCTTACTACCGATGGCATGCTCGTCGCAGTTGGCGGCTTTGGGCTATGTGGTCTTCCCGAAAACCTCATCGTTGCACTCCGTGACAGCGGTGTACAAGATTTAACATGCGTCTCTAATAATGCTGGCGTAGATGATTTCGGACTAGGTCTCCTCTTACAGACAAAGCAAATCAAAAAAATGTTAAGTTCCTACGTTGGTGAGAACGCAGAATTTGAACGGCAGTTCATGGCAGAAGAATTAGAAATTGAATTCTGTCCTCAAGGAACGCTCGCCGAACGGCTTCGTGCAGGCGGTGCAGGCATACGTGGTTTTTACACAAAAACTGGCGTCGGCACAGTAGTTGCCGAAGGCAAGGAAACAATGGACTTTGAGGGCGAAACCTGCGTTCTCGAACGGGGGATTGTTACTGACCTTTCACTTGTCAAAGCGTGGAAGGCAGACGAAGCAGGCAATTTAATCTATCGAAAAACTGCACGCAATTTCAATCCAATGGTTGCAATGGCAGGCAACATCACAGTTGCTGAGGTCGAAGAAATCGTCCCTATCGGCACGTTCGACCCTGACCAAATCCACACGCCCTCAATTTACGTGAATCGAATTGTCCAATCCACGTTCGAAAAAAGAATCGAACAACGCACAGTCACACCCTCTTAACATGCAGTCCGATAGTAAAAATATAAAGAATAACAGTCATATTAATTGTTCAAGTGCGTTGGACTTCGGCTGTTTTCCTACCGAAAAAGGTTTTCGGAACGTTCGCATTAAGGAATTACACGCATAGAGAAGGAAATACCATGCATACCAAGACTACACTAATATCATACTTTTCAATTGTTTTAACGGCATTCATGACTTCGTTCTTCGCCCCATCTGCAAATGCCCAGATGGAGTATATGGCAGAGGCAATGCGCCCAGAATACATGTCCAGAGACCTTGTTGTATTTGCTGAGGGGCTTCATCTTGACGACACCCAAGAGGTAATCGTCGAAGCAATGTTCGACTCGTACGAGGAGGATTTTGAATACGGATGGGCGGCAACGCAAGAACGCCTCAACAGAGTTGCAGAGGATCTAAAAACAAATCCACCCACTTCTACAAAAGATACACTTGAGCCAGTGCTTAATGCTCTAGCTGATTGGCTTCAAGATAAGAGGGCGCTCGACGAAGGATTGCTCGAGAATGTCCAAGCAATTTTAATTGCAGAGCAAAAAGAACTCTGGCCTGGTTTCGCGCAACGACTCTACCGCGAAAAACACATGAACAGAGGACGCCTCAGTGGCGAGTCTGTTGATTTGTTTGTTATCGTACGCGATGCGGACCTTCCACCAGTTGCAGAATCTATTATTGAAGAAAATCTGATTGAGTACGCTTCTGCGCTCGACACAGCGATGCGAACACGCGACACCATTCTTCGCGGGAATCCAAAAAAATTGTTTGACAACATCCTCTCAGGGAATACCGACAGACCCCCTGCACTTGTTGACAATGTTATTCGCGCTCGAATCGAAGTTAGAGATTTAAACGATCGGTACATTGAAATCATTTGCAGTTCTCTCGCAGCGGGAGACAGCGATGAATTTCGCAACCGTGCACTGAAGCGTGGGTACACTCGAATATATCGCCGAACACCTGCGCAAAGAATTTTCAGGCAGGCGGCTGAAAACGAACATTATCCAGCAGAAACGACTGCATTAATTTTGCAGTTAGAGGGAGCATACTTGCAAGAATTAGAAAGCATTAATGACAACTTGCTCACGCTAACAAGGCAGCATGAACCAGAAGTGCATCGAAATCGAGAACTTGCAGGTCAAATACGCAAAAGTGGTGGAACCCCACAAAAACTAGAAGACCCAACTCGTCCAATATTCAAACAGCGCGAAGAACTTGGCAAGCGCTACATCGATCTCCTTCGTGGCATCCTTACTCCAGAAGAATTTATCGAACTCGATGGTGCCCGTCGCTGGGTTCCACGATCAGAAACTCCTAATCCAGGTGGAACAGGATTACCACCTGCTAGCACAGGTCCTAAAGGAGGATTGTCGCTGGATTCTAGCGGTATTGGCAAGGGTAAGGGAAAGGGAAAAGGAAAAGGCAAGGGCTCTTCTGGAAGTGGGTTTGGAAATAGCAAACCAACTGGCGGCAATGATAATAGCGGAATCGGCAAACCCGTTAAAAGATAAGCGAATCCTTCAAGAACATAATGCCAACCAACCTAGAACATATTGAAACGGACGCGGGGCTCGACCCAAAGCAACGTTGCCTCGACATGCATCTTGCATGGATTGACGCGATTCAAGATATCGAGCAAGACGTGATTGATTTAATCGATGCCGAATTGGCCGTTCGGCTTCGCATACTCCCAACTCATATCATTGATGGGCGTTTACACGTCGCCATGCTTAGCCCCGAAGACATCGAAGCAGCAGACGAAGTTGCAACAATTACCAACTTGCCTGTCTGTCGCTGTGGTATGGAATCAAAAATATTCTCCGAATTAATGCGAAAATATTATGGCACTACTGCCGCAAGAATGGCTGAGAGTTTAGGAAGCCAGTCCGCTACTTCAGAAACAACCGACCACAACATCGACGCAATCGAGGCGGACAATATTTTAGTCATGGCTGAACAGCCAACACTCATCAACCTGGTCAACCTTCTTCTTCTTGAAGCAATTCAACAGCGCGCAAGCGACGTACACATTGAACCATTTGAAACCGAACTGCGCGTCAAGTATCGAATTGATGGCGTTTTAGTTGAACAGCCGCCCCCCCCAAAACATTTGCAGCCAGCGCTTACGGGTCGAATCAAAATCATGTCCTCCATGAATATTGCCGAACGTTACGTCCCTCAAGATGGGCACATCGCGCTTCGCTTTGAAGGACGAAAAGTAGATATTCGTGTATCAACTGTGCCAACACTCTATGGCGAATCTGTTGTGATGCGTATTTTAGACAAGAGTACTATGCCCCTTGATCTCATCTCACTTGGAATGACCCAAGAGATGCAGTCTCATATGGATATTCTCATCGAGAAGCCACACGGTCTTGTTCTCGTCACTGGTCCCACTGGATCTGGTAAAACTACGTCACTTTATGCTGCACTCAACAAGTTGTACGAACCTCGTAAGAAAATTATCACGATTGAAGATCCGGTTGAATATGAACTCAACGGCATCAATCAAATTCCAGTAAATCCAAAACGTGGACTTACGTTTGCAAGCGGTCTTCGTTCTATTTTGCGCCAAGATCCCGACATCATTTTTGTTGGCGAAATTCGTGATGGTGAAACAGCAGATATTGCAATTCGTTCGGCGCTCACTGGTCACTTGATTTTCTCAACCATTCATACAAACGACGCAGTAAGTTCCATTGGGCGGCTTATTGACATGGGCGTTGAATCGTATCTTGTTGCATCAGTTCTTGAAGGGGTGTTAGCACAGCGACTTGGTCGTCGTATTTGCGAAGAGTGCAAAGAACTCGTCCCGCTCTCAGAAGATTTATCTCACCGCCTCACCGCCGAAGAACTACCAAAGTTCAGCAACGGAATGTGGCTTGGCAGTGGCTGTGACAAATGCAACAATTCTGGATTCAAGGGCAGAGTCGGATTCTTTGAACTTGTTGTGGTGAACGGTCCCCTGCGAAGCGCGATTTCAGAAAATAGAACTGCTTCTGATCTTTCATCGCTCCTACCAAGTTCACACATCACCATGAGACAAGATGCTATGCACAAAGCAACTTCTGGAATTACCACAATTGCAGAAGTATTACGAGCAACACAAGATACAGACAACGACTTTTAATTTTTCTTATGCCTGATTACCAATTCCAATCCATTACTACAAGTGGCGAGGCCAAATCAGGCATCCTAAACGGAAGAGATCGTGCAGACATTGTGCAACAACTCTCTAGTCGCGGTGAAACTGCAACCCAAGTACACAAAGTTAAAGCAGGAAGCACAGTTGTCAAATTAACTGGAACAAAAAAACGTCGGCTTAGCAAACTTGAAATGTCTGCGATGATTCGCGAACTTGCAACTGCCCAAGAAGCCGGCTTGCCACTCATGCAGGCACTCAAAACTATTCGCCGCCAAGCTACACCCGCCTCTGGCGAAATACTTGATCACTTTATCAAATGCGTTGAAGCGGGTGACCCTTTGTACAAAGCCGCTGCAGAATGGGGCGATCCATTTGATGATCTGATTATTGGCATGCTTCGTGCTTCCGATGCATCAGGAAAAATGAGCACTATTTTGCATCAACTCTCAGACCTCCTCGATCGATCGATCGAGTTAAAACGAGAACTTCTTGGTGCGATTATGTACCCTGCAATTGTTGCTGGTCTTATTGGCGTAAGCGGAATTGTTCTTGTCACAGTCCTTGTTCCTCGTCTTATTGAACCACTCGCAGGACAAATGACTCTCCCATGGCCAACCGTTGTCGTCATGGGATTTGCAAATTTTATTTTGGACTGGTGGATATGGATTATTGTTGGCTTTGCACTTGTGATTATTGGCTGGAAAAGTTGGATTTCTGTACCCGACAATAGATTCACATTCGACAGAGCAAAACTCCACATGCCCCTTCTTGGAAAACTTCTAAGAGACGTAGCGGTTGCAAGGTTTACTCGAACGCTTGGAACGCTCACCGCAGCTGGTCTTCCAATTCTTGATGGACTTAAAATCACAAGAGATACACTTGGCAACGTTGCACTAGCAAAAGCCGTTGACAGTGTGCAGGATCAAATCAGCAGCGGCAAGCCACTCGCTGACCCACTTGAAAAGTCTGGGCTCTTTCCTCCCCTTCTCGTCCAAGTCGTTAACCTAGGTGAACGTTCTGGCAAACTCGAAGAAATGTTGATTCACTCTGCTACAGCATTTGATCGCCAAGTCAACGCATCTCTAAATATATTCACAAAGGCACTTCCGCCGATATTATTAATTGTAATGGCTTCCCTTGCGTGTTTCGTGCTCTCTGCCATTTTGTTACCCTTACTCGAATTGCAATCACTCATACGCTAAGCGCGTTATAGGAAATACCATGTTAAACAATAAAAAACTTAATCGTACTTCACATCGCGGTTTCACCCTCATTGAAATCATCGTGGTTGTCATGATTATTGCAGTTCTTGCAACGCTTATTGCACCACGATTAATGAGTCGTGTCGGCACAGCAAAACAAACTGCTGCAAAAGCAAAAGCAGCAACGATTGCTAAAATGATTAATTTATACGTTCTTGACATGGGGCTCTCAAAACCAAGCGATGATTTCGATCTTGAAATATTGTTGCTCTCCCCAGAAGACGGTGGAGGACCTCAAGGACCATACTTAGAACGAGCAGATGATATCATCGACCCATGGGGCAATCCATTTGAAATTATTGTTCCAGGAGAAGTAAACTCAAGTTTTGATGTCATTAGTTTTGGCGAAGATGGCGAAACGGGAGGCGAAGATGTCAGCGCTGACATCACGCAATAATGAATGCCTAGCTTGCCGAGAACCAATCAAAGGGGCTTCACTCTACTTGAGATGATCGTTGTCATTATCGTCATTGGAGTTATGGCTGCTATGATTGTTCCTCGACTTTCTGGCAATCGGAATAGAGAGTTCAATTTACTCGTTGATCAAGTTGCCGACATTGTCCTCATGTTTGCACACCGCTCCTCAACTAGCAACCAGCCATCCGGAATTCGTTATGACCCTGAATTGCATCAGTTTGAACTCCTTGGAAGATACAAGGACGATGAAGATTATTACTGGGAGGTTGATCCACTTGCATTGCCAATTCTTTTCCCCGCGTGGATTGAAGAAAACGGGATTGAGATATTTATCGACGGCGAACTCATGGATACCTCACAATGGCCAATCACTGCCACGCCCGGAGAAGTACGACCTCTGATTGAGGTTTCTCTTGGTTGGGAATCGCGGTATGCTCTTATTTCTCTGTCCTCGCATTCCATCGGGCCGAGTATCTGGCTCGATGGCAGCGGAACTGATCCACTCATGCCCATTGACCTTGATGCACAAGGGAGAGGTCGAGAAGAATGGTAAGAAACCGCCACGGCTTTGCACTGATTGATGTCATCATCGGTTCCGCGATGCTTGCTATCGGTTTATCCGTTGTCATTTCGATGAGTAGTCGATCGTTGAGTAGGCAATCAAATGCCCAAAGACAAATTACCGCAAGTTGGCTCGCAGACGAACTCCTTGCCATGGCGCTCGTTGTTGGTCCGGAAGAATATGCAAAATCGTACCCAAGACTGGGTCGTTTTGAGCCACCATTCGATGAGTTTACTTTCGACTTGGATCTTGAAGACAATTCTCTCTATCTCCCTATTAGAGCAGTTGCAACAGTATCTTGGGAAGCAGTCAGTGGGATGCATTCGGTCGAAATAGAAACCATGATTTCGCGGCTCCATGGTGAACCGGTCCCACGAGTCCCCGCTGAACCCGTTGATCGAGAGGAACGATATTGGGAAGCAATCGAAGCGAGGGAAGGCCTATGAATCGCCGCGGTTTTACACTTATTGAATTGATGGTTGCAGGCATGATGGCTTCCATTGTTCTTGGCGGCATCACGACTTCTTTATCTCAATTGGGATCTGCAAAATCAATTAGTCGTCAACGACTTGAAGCATATTCCAGATGTGACACCGCACTAAGAACTATTCGAAAAGAAGCCATCTCGGTGTTACGCCGTGATGATTTGTTTGACACGCGGATTTTACTATCAGATTTTACCGAGTTGTATTTAGGCGAAGATGTAGACCGTGATGAACTTCTTGTTTTCAATGGAAACGTCCGAGCAAATAAAGAGATAGATTTTAACGGAGAAGGTCTTGAGTACGAAACACAATTGAGAATTGAGAATAACGAAGTTAGTAGCGCGCTCTGGAAACGACGCGATGCAATCCTCGACGACAATCCCGTAGGCGGCGGCATGGCAACACCAGTTGCAGACGGCATTGTTTCACTTCAACTTGAAGCGTTTGATGGCGTTGCGTGGTATGCACAGTGGGATTCAGACGAACTAGGCATTCCGATGGCAATCCGAATTACAGTTACCTCCACGGGAATGGAATTTTTAAATGAACTCGATACATCCTTGGTAACACTCCGCACAGTTGTTCCACTTGATCGCGTCATGCCTCCAGCAGATTTGTTTGAGCCAATTGAAGAAACTGATGAAGAAGGTCTCGAAGGCGAAGATGGTGAAGGCGGTCCCGATCTTGGCGGTGGTACTGGTGATGGCAGTGGTACTAGCGAAGATGGAAGTGGCGGAAGTGGCAGTGGGCCTGGTGGGGGCGAAGGTCCAGGCAGTGGCGGCATTGACACTGGCTCTGGTGGTAGCGGTGGATCAGGCGGCGGTTCAGATGGCGGTGGATCAAACGGCGGCAAGAAACCTAAGGGAGGCCCTGGAACTATTACAGATCCAGATGGAGGCGTACACGAGATACCTAGCGGCTAATGAAACAACAGACACGCCATCACGGATCCGTTATTGTCCTCGCCCTTTGGGCGCTTGGGATTGCCGCTATTGTTACCTCCTCCATTCAAGTTTTCGCTCAACGTCAATCTTTATTTGGCATCGAAGTTGTCGACCGAATTCAAGCGCGATGGGCGGCGCGTGCTGGCGTTGAAACATCGATAGCCGTCATGTCCGACCACACAGCGAGACCCATTCCAAGCAACGCATTTGCTATGGTTGAAGAACTTGAACTTGTTTCTGTTGGTGATGCAGGAAATGCAACGTGGGACATTCGACACCACGTAGATGGAGAGGACTGGAAAGGTCCAATGGATGAACACAGCAAATTCAATATTAACTCCGAAGACAATTCATTGTTTATATTTGTCATTGATGACATGGCTTTTGGCATACACGATGCCGTCATGGATTGGATTGATGCCGACGATAATTCAAGGTTGCTTGGTGTGGAACGAGATTACTATCTCAGTTTAGAAACTTCATACGAACCAAGAAATGGGAAATTACGCTCGCTTGCAGAGTTGGAACTCATTGCTGGCGTGATGCCCGACGACGTTCGAGGAGAAGACTGGGACCTCGATTATCGACTCGATCCAAATGAGAATGATGGAGGGGAAAGTTTGCCGTGGGATGAACCAGACAACTACTTGCAAGGTGGTTGGGCTTCCTTGCTCACGACGTATTCCGTTGATGGTGGAGCAACCGATAGCGGTGAGCCACGAATCAACTTAAGGAATATTGACCTTGAGACCCTTCAACTCCGCATTGGGATAAGCCCAGAACAGGCAGAGGCAATCATTAATTTCGTCCTGTCTGATGACGCCGAACTCTCCACCTTCCTCACTACAACGCTCCGTTCTATTTCCGGTGATGCCGAAGGCGTCACAAACTTAACGGATGAACAATTAAGAGTCCTTTTTGCAGAAACATGTCTTTTTGAACAATTTGAAGCCCCCGAAGGTCGAATAAATATCAATACGGTCTCACCAGAATTGCTCTACCGGCTCTACCCAGAACGATCCCGCTTTGTTGAAGAGTTGCTCTACAAGCGATCAAGCAATACCGGTGGCATCACAAGTCCTATTGAATACCTCTCTATCTCAGGAATCCAATCCCCAGATATCGCTCGTTTGTGTAAACACTTTGATACCCACAGCAATGTGTATACGATTTCATGCCTCGGAAAAGCGAATGGAAGTGGCGTAGAACAAGAAATAATAGTAATCGTCGATCGTTCAACCCTCCCTGTGACGATACTGGAATACAGAGAACAATGAGCACAAACGACGCACAACCCAACTCCGCCTCCAGTAATGCACTCATTGCAATCACGCATCAAGTGGGAGATACTTGGCGTTGTCTATTTGCAGAGGTTGATGACAATGGAATGGCTTCAATTGAAGAAACATGTGAGGATGTAGGTGAAAGCGACCTACACAAGTTGATAAGCGAAAAAGCACCTGCTCAACTCTTCGCAATTCTTCCGGGAAGCGACACCGTCTGTAGAACTACAGTACTTCCAGATGTTGAGGAAGATCAAATACATGAAGCACTTCGGCTCCAAGCAGAAGCCAAACTCTTAGGCGGAACACCTCCACACCGAAGAGCGCTCGCCCCACTTGAGCCCGCGCAAGGTGAAACAAACCGAGTCGGCCTTATTGTTGCGTGGCCTGAGTCCTCAAACGCACCCTTCCCCCCATGCCTCAATGATGCAAGTTTTATACCTGATGCTGTCTCCATTGCTGCGCTACTCAATGGTTTTCGCCCGACAGAACCACTCATCTTTGCAGACCCATCAAACGGAACTGTGACAATTGCACTCTCACATGCAAACGGCGCTGCGCTGCGAGCAACTCGAGAAACTTCAACAAGCAGGGACTCCTTCAATGAGGGCATTCTTAGAACAGCAAACGAAACAGCATTGCTCCACAACCATAGTTCTTCCTTTACTGAGACGATGAACACTCAACTACAAGCAGCGCTAGTACCTATTCCTGAAGATGAAAACATCTTGCTTCTGCCAGAAGAAATAATTGCAGGCGCTACAAGGCGCGTACAAAATTGCCAAGGAACTAACACATGGTGGAACAAGTGGGGCATTGCCATCGGAGGTCTCCTTGCTGCAACTGGCACGCTGCAACCGCTCACAACCATGCAACAACATACCGTTGAATTACATCCATCCCCGTTAGAAAAACTCTCACTCAAGTTAGAAAATCGCGTGTTTGCAACTCGACTTCTTGTTGCTGCATTTCTCTTCCTTGCTTTGGGTCCCGCGCTGATTTCGGGAATTCGCGTTGGCATTCTCTCAATGCTCAATCCCGATATCGAAGAACGATACAACGAAACTGTGTTAGAAAGAAAACAGCATATTGTCTACGGAGAACTAGCCAAATCTGTTTGGCCAATGTCTAAGTTAATCTCTGATGTAACAAACAATATCCCGATTGGCATTAACATTGTAAGTTTGCAAATCGATATCGGCGAGCCGGTTTCTATACGTGGCCAAGCAATTCCCAAGGACGGTAAAAGTGCTGCCGAACTCATTGCCCTACTGCAAGAAAAACTTCAAGCAACTGGAATGTATAAAGATATTGCTTTCTCGTACACCCCAGCTGACACTTACGGCGATCGAGATTTTGACTTATGGGCGACTGTATCGGATTCACTTCGACGGCCAAAGTACAAGCCCGAAAAAGATTTTGGAAGGTGGACACTTGCCATGCAACAAGCAGGCACACCAATCGACACATTAGAAGATCATCTTGAAGTTGACAGCGAAACTCAAGAGACCCGATTCGAGGACGCCCCTGCCCTTGCTAGTGCAAATGCTGACGACATACACAAAGATGATGAGCCCCCCGCATTCATAGGTGACCATGCAGACCGCGAACGAACCGAAAGGTCTCGCCCAACTAATCGAGATTCCGACGCTAAATCCCATAGCGATGCTCGAGATACAAGCGGTGCAAAAGTAAGAGTGCCTGATCCACTTTCACCTGAACTCATTAAAACTATGAGCCGAGGTGAAACAAACATAGCACTCAAAGATGTAACCGAGGGACTGAAGAGAATTGGAAGAACTGATCCAGACACAAAGAAGCGACTTCGTTCTGAAATGCGACTCTTGCTTGATCGCCTGAAAGAGGTGCCAGAATGAATGAATTCATGGGACACGTTCGCTCTTGGTCTCGCGCAATGCAATGGGCATTTTGGACTGCTGTCATTACCATTTCTTTTTTAATTTGGGATTCCACCGTCGCTGAACTTGGTTCAAGTTGGTCTGCAAGAGCAGACGAAATTGAGCTTCAAATCAAAGAAGTCAATACACCAATACTATTCACATCAAGTGTTAAAAATGCAGTTGCCGCTTTTGGCGAAGTTGAACTTCCAAGACTCAAAGCGAATGGCGCTGCAGCAATGAACGAAGCTGTACACGAAATCCTGAGTTCACGTCAAGTCGAAGATGATGAATACACTCGCACCAAGACAAGTAAGATGAAAAAAAGCGCTATGCGCGGAATCGCTTCGTCTGGACAACAATTAGAGGAAGTTATTGGGAATATTCGATTTGAGGCAACCCAAGAAGATATTTTGAAAGTTATCTCTGACCTTGAGGGAAGTCCATGGATTGATACAGTTTCAGACATTCGATTAACGAAGAAAGAGGGAAGGATGATTCGCGTTGACCTATCAGTTGGAGCGTGGGTTGTAACCTCTTCCAAGCAGGGGAGACGTTAATGATTACAACTGAACAATTAAAAGGTCCACTCGGCTGGAGCATTGGCTCCCTCATTGTTATTTTCATCTTCATTGTTATCGCAATTGCTTCATGTATCTCCTCACTAGTCATAAGAATAAGCGAGAAGCCGACTAACAATAGAATGATTGCCCTTCTTGAACGATACGATGAAAATACATCAACGGATATTGCTCGATTCAATGGCCGATCGGCATTTTTCAAACCAATCCGAATTGCAAGATCTGCACCGCCTCCTCCACCCAAAAAAATAGTTAAGGATTTGCCTCCTCCACCTCCACCAGCACCAGTTGGCCCCCCACCACCACCGGCAACCTACACTGGACCTCCACTCATTGCCATTATTGGTAATGAAGCATGGTTCAGAAGCGGTGGCATGGGATCTACACCAATCATCCGATTGCAGATTGGCGAAGAAACAAATGGTCTAAAACTTGTCAACACCCTTCAGCCAGCAATGGTCACTGTTGAGCACCTCAACGGCACCTATGAAATCCAGTTGTTTGATGGGGAGGAATCATTCTTTAGACAGGATCCACTTCCTACCTCCTCAAACGATTTTTTGAAAGAAGTTGGCGGATAATTCCACAAGATCTTCCCCTCTTTTCAACTTCTTCTTCCCCTGAGCACTATTAATCGCCATTTCGCAATAATGGGCTTTTCTGTTACGCAATACCCTATTTTGCCGATGAGAGTCCGATAGTTTTTAATGATTTCATAGCCCTTATAAAAGTAATAATTTACCTACCCTATCGTTAGTCTCTGAACTTACAACAAGAACAATATTTTCTGAGATGAGAAAGAATACAAAGTAAGCATGATAAAAATCGCAAACATAAGTTACTCCCTACTACTCGCTTTTGCGGCAGTCTCTGTTGCGCAAGAGAGACCTAGCCCAGAACCAGCGCCAACCATTGACCTCCCAGAACCCGCTGTCGATGAGGAAATCGATGCTGTTGAAGAACTTGAAAAACAAGATGCCCAGCTCATCGAAGAAGTTGGAACCGAGGCAACAGAAGAAGCGCCAGCGTTTGAAACAGACGTTGAGGTGATTGTCGGAGATGAGCCCTCAAAAATAGTTCGCTGGCCTTCTAAGCGAAAAGTTCCCGAGGGGCAAGTCATCCTTGCATTTGAAGACGTAGCCGTAACTGAAACCTTCAATTTCATCGCCGAGACAACTGGGAAAATCATTATCCCAATCAAAAAGTCGAGCATGAATAATGCCAAGATTACCCTGCAAAATGATGAACCCGTAAGTCGAGGGGTTGCACTAGATATCCTCTTTCAAGCATTCACCCTCAATGATATCTCTGTCATCGAGAGAGAGGATATGATTATCATAGGGCATCAAAATAACATCAAAAACCACCTTGGGGAGTTCCCCGTTCTCGGCGTGGACGATGACGTTTCAAACCGTCAAGATCGAGGCACCCTTGTCATCAAGGTTTTCTCGGTCGAAAAAACTGCTGCGGACGTTATAGCATCCAATATCAATGACATGTTTGCATCTTCGGATAACCCTCTCACCGTCTATCCAGAATCAAATCAAATCGTTGTGATTGGCGACATAGGACTTTGCCAACAAGTGCAAACTCTCATTACCCAACTCGACCATATTTGGCGAAGTGGCGAACTCAAAACCTTCCGCTTGAAATATGCTGACGCATCTGAAATTTCAAACAACATTTTGGAACTCTTTGAAGAGTCCGGCTCATCAAGCACCCCGCGTACAACCGGAAATCGAACGCAAAATCGCAATAGAACAACTCCAGCTGTGGCGAATACCGCTGAAGTCGAACTTCGCCTGACAGTGAACATGCAACAGAACTCTGTGACTGTTCAAGCAGAGCCAGACATCATGGAAGATATCGAAGAACTCATCATCAACGAGTGGGATCTTCCAAGACCCATTGAAACAAGCAAGATGTACATCTTGCGTTACAGTGATCCTATCAAGATAAAAAACTTACTCGTAGAGATTCTCGGTGGTGGCTCATCAAGTTCTGGCTCAAGAGCCAGCGCACGAGGTGGACAAACACAACGGGCTGATGTGACTGAAGCCATGAGCGGAGTCTATCAATTTGAAGCATACCCAGACAAAAACGCACTTCTTGTTCTCTCTAAAACCGAAGAGAGTTTTGCTTTCCTTGACTCAATCATCGATTCGCTCGACCGACCATCCGATGTCGGGCTTCCAAAAATCGTTGAACTCAAGCACGCAGATGCTGTTGCTCTCTCAGAAGAAATCAATGCCTTGCTTGCAGCTCCCGGTGTCTCTGCTACGATCCAAAGACCAGACGAGGGCTTGTCTGGCGAAGGTTTTGGCGAGTCTGCCACATCCACTGATAACGAAACTGGTGGTCAAATGAGTTTTCCTTGGCAACAAGGTGGTGCAAATTCAGATGAGCAGTCGCCAGAGTCATCCCTCATAGCAAAAATTCGATTAGTTCCAATTGTTCGACAAAATGCACTCGCGTTTGTTGCACCGCCACAATACATGAGTTACGTCCTTGACCTCATTGACGAGTTTGACAAGCCAACCCGCCAAGTTATGATTTCAGCGACCATAGCAGCCGTCACGCTCACTGACGATTTAGAACTCGGACTCCGCTGGGGTTCTGGAGTTGCTGCAAGCGGAGAAAACTCAGTTGGATTCAACGGTGATATCGGTGGCACCATTGGTCAAATATTCAGCGGAATCTTTGAAGATGGCGGCGCCCTCTTTACTCTTGGCGAAGGCAACAATATCGGGATTGCACTCGATGCATTGAACCAACTCACAAACGTTCGAATAATTCAACAACCAAGAACATTTACCTCAGACAACCAAGAATCCATCTTCTTTAATGGTTCCGAAGTGCCTGTACGAACTACAAGTAATACCACGAGCAGCGGCCTCGTCGAAGGCGGTTTCGAATACCGAGATGTAGGCGTTATGCTCAATGTTCGTCCACGCATCACCGCACATGGTGACGTAGATTTAACTATCAACGTAGAACTTTCTGACCAAACTGGCTCGGGCGTCGGCGATAACCCTATCTTTTCAAGACGGCAAGTGCGAAGCCAAGTCCAACTCCGCGACGGACAAACAGTACTCATTGGAGGAATCCTCAAGGAAAGCGAAGCAAAAATTAAACGCAAATTCCCACTCCTTGGGGACATTCCCCTCATCGGAGCGATCTTTACTTCTATTGATAACACCACCGTCCGCGAGGAGCTCTTAGTCTTCATTACCCCAGTCATTGTCAATCGGCTTGAAGACAACAGTGAAAATTACAATGTGGAGTACCTAGAGCGATTGCAAGAGATTTCCTTGCCTGTCGATGAGCAAATAAATAACATTGAGAACAACGACCACGATTTCCTTAAACAACGGTTACAAAACCCTGCTGCCGACTACGCCCCATAGCAGCATTTTGATTTCAGTTAATGAAACTATGCACACATAATACTATTGTTTGTTGTGTCATCCCAATTCTTGCGAGTTGTAGCAGTTCACAAAAAACTACAAAGCCGCCTGTCACACTTGAGAGCAAAAAATCTGCGCTAAAAACGCTCAACCAAACACTCAAGCCAATCGCTGGTGCAAAAACAACAACATCAACTGATATCGATTGGCCTGCAGGCGTTCTTCCTTGGGACCGTTTTACATTGCCAACAATTTCGCCCAATGGGCTTCACGCAGCGGTCCAACTTGGAACACCACCTTCCACGAAAATTCTATGCGGAGAGGCAAACACCCCCATTGATTCGACAACCATTGAATTACATGCGCTCGATCCTGTTCGGGGACGACGTATTGCACCCCTTCATATTGCAAGGAAGGGTCTCATCCTTGGTCGGTATGCGAACGATAGTTCTCTGCTTGTAGAGGCGTCTTTGGGTGAGCAAGGGCGATGGATCGGAAAAATTGATTGGGCGACTGGCTCGCTCAATTGGATTGTTTCTGATGATTCCATCAACTGTTTCCCCGCAATGAATACGTATGGTGACCTTACATGGTCAAGGAGAAGGACGGATGAAAACCGCTTTCATATTGTCGTAAAAACTCCTAGAGGAACTCAAGTCATCGATGATGGGAAGAGCGATTGGTTACTTCCACTTTTCTTAGGAACTGATCGGCTACGCGTATTCAGAATTAGAGACGAACAACTTTCACTTGTTGAACTCGACTTACAAGCATCCAATCCCCTTCTCACAGCAATGTCTCTTTCCATAGTTGAATCCGGGGCAACGAGAAATCTTGCTTGGCAAATTGCCACAACAAATCCAGCAATTGCGAGCAGTAATCACCACGCCTTCTACCATCCAATTCTTCAACGAATGGTTGTTTGGCAGCCAGATGAAACCATACCTACAATCTCTCTTGCTGCAAACAGCGTAGCCGCGACTCCAGTGCCGGATGGTTCTTGGCTTGTTGCAACTCCCACGCGCGTAATTCGGCAATTGCTTGGGGACGATGACGGCATTCACCTTCGAAATCAACTGGGCATTCCTGTTGCTACATCTTCTACACAATGGACCCATCTTTTGTTACTGCCAAGCGGCAACCGCCTTGAAATCCGCGCCATGAATCTCAGCAAATAAACTTGGGACTGAATTGGGACAGCCCCAAAACTGTTGGCACACTAAGTCAACAAAACGTAATTCGCAAATAGATATACGTAGACTTTGCGTATCATGAAGGGACTGTACCCATGCTTCATTCTTCACTGAGACTTTTTATGATTCGCTATGTGACAGTCACTCGCTCTTTTATTTCCTCAGCGACTCCATGGCAAATAAACTATCATCGGATAGTTTCTTACTCTATGTTCGCGGCGGCTGAAATCATGCCCTCGTCTTGGATGTATGTTTTTGGAACATAGAAGTACCCAACAATGACAAATACTATCGCTGTACCAAGCATGAGCCACGTAAAGAATTCAAAGTACGCTGCACCGGCAAGCGTCGTCGCGCCACCAATTTGCCACGTGATAGCAAAGTTGTGATTCTGTTTCGCAATTTTCTGTTTATCCTCTGAATTAGCATCTGGCAAATAGTTCTCCCAAGTTGCAGAAGCATCACCAGCGGCAACTGCTTTCTCTGCGTCTATTTCTGCTTGCCGTTTAACCATCCACGAGTACTGCGGATGAAAACTAGATTTTCCAGAGCCGCCCGTGTGGCCTGCTGCCATTTCCTGCTGCTGCATCGTGTGCGATTCAACGCTAACTTCTGCACGAACGTCATTCGTCGTCAAAAAAACTTTGTCTGGTCCCTCACTTGTAATTTCAAAATTACGACGATTCACCAATCGATAATGTAGCGGTTTGCCCCATGGGTCTTCAAGGTTTCGAATCGCGTTCGCACCTTCCTCTGCAAACGGCAAGCGATCATGTTCATCCCAGAATTGACCAACATTAGCAATTGCTTCTTGCATCACAGCAACTTCAGATGTTACAAGAGATATTCGTTCAAAATCAGGAGCAAAACCAACACGAATATCGTCGTCGCCAATAGATTCTTCCCAACCTTTCATGAGCAATTCAAAACCACCATCTTCAGTTTGCTTGTAAGTCATTCCACTTTTGGATGCATGCTTTGCTCTATCTTCATGTGATGTTTCTTCATTACTCCATTTTGAAACAAGTGCTTTAGCATCACCAAGCGCATCTGGAACCATAATGTAATGATTAACTCCAGCAGTAAACAAGTTCCCCAGCGAAACGCTAATTAAAAACAATGCCATAATCACTGACTTCATTTTCTTTGGTGCTTGAGTGTACGCAAACTCCAAACCAGTAATAGAAACCATAACTTCCGAAGCTGTCAAAATCGCGTATGCAAGAACTTGCCAACCAATCGAAGGGCGCTCGCCAGCATCAACCCAACCCTGCACAATACCTACCATCGCAAAGCCAATCACCATCACGAACAAGCCAAAAGAAATTTTTCGAATTGGAGTCAACTTCCATACTTTGTTAATGAGTGGATACACCACAAATTGGAAAATCGGAATGTAAATCAAAATCATTATTGGGTTTACTGCTTGAATCTGCGAAGAGAGCCAATGCATGCCTAGCCAGTTGCGATTCAAGTCTTCCGCTTGTAATACCCACGAAGATCCCGTCTGGTCAAATAACGCCCAAAATACTGCAATAAAGATGAAAATGTTGGCAAGTTTAAGAATCGCTTTTAATCCAACGCCAGAAAACGTTTCATTAAACCAATCCATTCCGCCAGCTGGAATATGGATGAACACTTTACGACCCATCCAAAATGCTACCGTTGCGAGCGCCATCAAGACTCCCGGAACACCAAATGCCCAGTGTGGCCCGTACCATTCCAACAACCATGGTGTAAGCATGGTTGATAAGAACGCTCCAGTGTTGATCGAGAAGTAAAACCATCCGAAGACTTTTTCAATCAACTTCGCATTCTTTTGACCAAATTGATCACCAACATGCGCGGAGACACAAGGTTTAATGCCGCCTGAGCCAACCGATATTAAAACCAAACCAATCGCTAACACAATTCCGGGGGACAACTCTAGCCAAGCAGTAGATCCCATCATTGCGAGAACTCCGTGTCCAAGGCAATACACAACACTCAACAACATAATCGTGAGGTATTTTCCAAGCACAATGTCTGCTAAAAGCGCACCCATGATTGGGAAGAAATACACTGCGGTTGTAAAGAGGTGGTAATTTGCCATCGCTTCGGTCTTTGACATCGCTTCTATGCCGGCGCCAGGCAGCATGAATAAATATTGCGTCATAAAAATGACGAGAATCCCCTTCATCCCATAAAAACTAAAACGTTCCGCCGCCTCGTTGCCAATGATGTACGGAATACCCCGAGGCATTTTTTCAGAAGAGACAGGAGCACTTAAATATTTATTTGACATTGTTGCTTAACTTTCTTTCTTGACGAAACATAATTGTTCTGTATCTTTGACAACACCCGGGAATTGCAGTACACGGTTATGCATTGCAACGTACACCCCCGCTTTAAGTAATTTTACAGCAGTAAACGATTCAACGATGTTTTGAAGAGCATCGGTATTTCGCATAATCCAAGGTCGCATTGCCCCAGTAATAACGCAAGGTATAGACAATTCTGGAAACATTTCAACGATGCACTCACCCGTCACCGAAAGTGTGTCTGTGCCATGAATAATCACGACACCGTCGTGTTCCTTCGAACAATCGTGTACCGTTTCAGCAATGACACAATGATCTTCTTCAGACATATCTCGACTATCTTTGTCCATCAACGCAATGTGCGTCATAGCAACACCATCGAGCTGCAAAGCACCAAGCATTATTTCCAAAACCGAAGTTCCATTTGCAAGGATGCCTTCGTGCTCGTCGTACGTTTTTTCGATCGTGCCGCCAGTTGAAACAAGTGCGACGTTAAACGTTGTTTTCAAAGTTGTTACTCCACATTAATCGTGCAAGGTACACGATTATCCTCTGGAGCGAGACACGTATCTTCGTTGCAAGATTGCCACCTTGCCATAAGTGTCACCTTGCCTGCCGCGGAGCTGCTTGCCGTGAGCGTAATAGGGATCGAAATGTCTCCACCAAACACCATAACTCTTTCGCCTGCTGATACCATTTTTTTGCTTTTTGGCCACTTCACTTCTATGCTGACACCTTCATTCAAAGATGTAAAAGAAAGCGGAATCGTGTACTCGTTTCCCGGTTTGTTCG
The DNA here is from genome assembly GCA_964489535.1 of uncultured Isosphaeraceae bacterium. Lineage (GTDB taxonomy): Bacteria > Planctomycetota > Phycisphaerae > Phycisphaerales > SM1A02. The sequence continues at coordinate 101,438 of CAZAZD010000002.1, read as the reverse complement.
AATTCACGTGCCATCCGCGATCCATTTGTAATGTCACAAGGATTGTCGTTGATTCGCCAACGGGAATAGAAACATTTGCGGGTTCACAACGCATCTTTACAGTCGAATCATTATCTGCAATGAATATTGGTGCTGAGTCGAATTTTTCTGGATGCAATTTCATAAATCTATCCACGTGTTTTGCAGCGACAACGACTGCTATTGGCTGCGAACTCAACCATTGACTTTCCGATTCAATTGTGCGCATGGCATCGTCTATAAATCTTGAATCTTTTGTAATCTCTGAAAGTGAAACCAAATCACCAAGGATAAACGAAGTTGCAGCAGGAATTGCACCATCAGAAAGTGCGCGTGTCCGAACAAACAAATCTGATTTGCCTTCCTCTGTGTCATACCAACCCTCGTCCTCGACAAAGAAAAGTTCTCTGGCTTTGTCATAAAGTTCAATTGCAGACGCCAACATCTTCTCATCTTGATTTGCATCATAAATAGCAAGCAATCCACCAATCATCGAAGCGTAATCAATCAAAAATGCTTCTGCGCCCCCTTTGCCTTCACGCCATGTTCGCAATAGTTTTTCATTTTCTAACTGCATCTCATTTAATATGAAAGTTGCTGCTCTTGTCGCACGTTCAATCCAAGTTTCGTTTTGAAAAATTCTTCCTGCATCTGCAAATCCAGTAATCATGATGCCATTCCACGCAGTAATAACTTTGTCGTCCGTAGTTGGCTGATCGCGAGTATCTCGAACAGCAAGAAGCGCTGCATCAATTGCATCCACCCTTGCTTGGAACTCAGGGTACGACATCTTATATTTTGCCGACAACTTCTCTGGATGGTCAATCAAAAATAACACGTTGGTTGCCGGCTCTTCTGGGTGATGTGGATCTTGAAAGTTCGTACCTTGATCGACACCGTACAACGAAAGAGCAAACGTTATTTCATCTTCCATACCTGCCGCCTCAAGCACTTTACGAATCTGCGCTTCTCGCCACAAATATGTTTCACCCTCAAGGTGATTAGTTTCTGCATCTTGCGCAGAAAAGAAACCGCCATCTGGTGCGCTCAATTCACGTTCTACATATTCCAACGTTTCCTCTACCACTTTTGCGTATGTTGGGTCACCCGTTAACTCGTACGCCTTTGCATACGTCGAAACAAGTTGCCCGTTGTCGTACAACATTTTTTCGAAGTGCGGAACTAGCCACTTCGCATCGGTCGAATACCGATGGAACCCTCCACCAACTTGATCATACATTCCACCCATAAACATGCTGTCAAGTGTTTTTTTCACCGCCTTCTGAACTTGTGAATTCGCCCAACTCGTTTCCATCAGATAGTCACTGTATATTGGCATGGGAAACTTTGGGCGTCCAGAAAAACCGCCTCGCTCGGCGTCAAATCTTGAAAGCAAATATGATGCACCTTCTTTTATGCTTTCTGGAACAAGTGCAACTGGTTCTTGCAAGGATGTGAGCCGAGAAATAATCACTTTTGCAACTTCATCCGCTCGGTCGAGGACTTTTTGCTGGTCTGAATTCCACACTTTCTTCGTAGTTTTCATAAAATCAATAAAATCTTGTTTGGATAAATACGTTGCTCCCCAAATTGGTTTCAGTGAATTTGGTTCGAGAAAAAGTGAGATTGGCCACCCCCCACGACCACGTGTCATCAGTTGAAGCGCTGTCATATATATTTCATCTACGTCCGGTCTTTCTTCACGGTCAACTTTTATAGCTATAAAAGAATCGTTCAACCAATCTGCCACTTCTTGATCTTCAAAGCATTCACGTTCCATGACGTGACACCAATAACACGTCGAATATCCAATACTCAGAAAAATTGGCTTGTTCTGCGCTTTTGCCGCTGCAAACGCCTCCTCTCCCCATGGATACCAATGCACAGGATTGTATTGATGCTGCAGTAGGTAAGGACTCGTAGTTTCGCCAAGTCGATTACGACCCTCATCTGCTGTAATCGGGCCTTGCTGGGGCACCTGAGCAAAAGTCATCGAAGAGGCAAAGGGAAGCAAACACATTATCAGGAGTACAAGTTGTTCTTTCATCCGTATATGCTATCACAGCACATCAAATATCGTTTAACTCGTTTATATGTACTGGACTTCGATATCCAAAATTAAATGTGTGAAATGAAGGCGGCTAGTTCTCCCAATGACGATAATAGAAAAGTTATGGAATACATTGCGCACTACATCGTCCCAGCTATTGCAACGATTACTGCACTTATCTTGCTAGTGGCAGGTGGCAAATTACTCAAGCCTGCGATTGGCCTCAGCGCAGGGCTTCTTGGTGCTGGTGCTGGACTTATGGTTGCGCCATCACTCTCCGTTGAAATTTCTCCCTTTATTTTAGCAATTGTCTTTGGAATCATCGCTGCTGTGGCTGCGATTTTCATTGCAAAGTTTGCAATCTTGTTTTTACTCAGTATCACGTTTGCATGTGCATTGCCAGTTGCAACATGGCACTTAGCGGGACTTGGTGGTGGCAAACAAGTCATTGCAGAAATTGTCGACGTTGCTACCGCGCCAGAGCTTGAATCTGAAAACAATACGAATGCCCTTACAAATACTCAAGATGCCATGACTGTTGCATTTTCAATCCTAACCAACGATGCAGCAAAAGTTATTCGCAGCGTTTTTCGAAGAGCCGTTGAAGCATGGAATACTGTCCCAGTTGGACCACGTTTTATGCTTGCTGGCGCCGCAGTAGCTGGCTTGCTTCTTGGTCTTTTATTCGCAACCTTTATGCCCTTTTTTGCATCTGCAATTGTCACCTCTGTTGGGGGATCAATATTACTCGTCGAAGCAATTCGAAACTTTATCGCTTTAATTTGGTCACAACAGACCATGGCTTCGATTTCACCGACAGTCCTCCTTGCAACAATTGCTGGTATTGCCCTTGCTGGTCTTGGCTTGCAACTTACACTCGCAAAACGAAAACCAAAAACCGCCGACGAATAAAAGCTGTAGCGTGACTGTCACTAGAATGAACATGCATGTCCACGCAGCAAGGATATTTGTAATTACATAATGCAGAGGGGTTTTTCTCCTCTGAGACTTTTATTCCCTGAAATGCCTAGGTCATCACATGGACTAGTACATCATCAGTTTGGGGACTGTCCCGTTATTCAGGCTCGACAACTGCTTGCTCTGCATCTGCAACAATGGACGTTAACACAAGCGGACCGCCAATAGCGATGATTGCAGAGAGCACGGCTGCAATAAGAGGCCACAACAACGTCACTCGGACTGATTCACTTCGCGGTGTCGTTGGCGACAACAAACTCAAACTAATCAAGCGAAGGTAGTACCAAGCACTAATTGCACTTGCAACTGCTGCAACAAGAACAAGGGCGAGTTGTCCTGCTGCAATACCTGCTGCAAACAACAGTAACTTTCCCCAAAATCCAAAGAGTGGAGGAATACCAAGAAGCGATCCACACGAAACGGCAAGCGAAGTTGCGGATATCGGACTTCGTTTATGCAAACCAGAGATATCTTCCAAAGTATCCACTGCTTCGCCATCACGCGACAAACACGCAAGCGTTGCAAACGCCGAAGTATTCGTCGCGCCGTAAATAACAAGGTACACAAGCACTGCAACAATGCCCAGAGGCGGACCAGCAATCACGCCAATCAACATATACCCACTATGTGCAATGGAACTGTACCCTAGCATTCGTTGCGTTGAAGTTTGCAGCAATGCACCGATATTTCCAAGAAGCATCGTCAGTACTGCAACAACCCAAAGTGCCATTTCAATCACAGGCGGCAATCCATCTTCCCAGCCAACAAGTGTACACAACAAAATAATCGCAAGCATGCCTGCTGTTTTTGGAATGAAAGCCAAGAACGCGGTGACCGCAGCAGAAGCACCTTGATAGACATCGGGAGCGTACAAGTGCATTGGCGCTGCTGCAATTTTGTAACACAAACCAAAGACTGCAAGCAACAATCCAATCTGTCCAAAGAGTGCAATACCTCCTTCAGCGCGCTGCGCAGCAAAGACGTCTGCCATTTCTGTGAATACAAATGTACCTGTTGCTGCGTAAAGCAAGGCAAAACCGTACAACATTAATGCCACCGAAACCGCACCAAGGAAGAAGTACTTCATTGCCGCTTCTTGCGCAACTTTCGACCAACGACTAAGAGCAACCATCACATATGTCGGCAACGACACAAGTTCAAGGGCTAGGAACAGCCAAATCAAGTCCCTCGCTTCGCAAATCAGCATCACGCCCGCAATGCTCAAGAGCATCAATGCGTGAAATTCGCCGCTACTTGTACGCAGCGCGCTAAACGTTGCCTTGCCCTTGGCGATGGCGTGTTCGTATTTTCGATCCATCAAACCACCAGCGGTCATTACAAGAAGGATGCCAATAAGCGCCGCAAAGAACTTAACGTACTTGCCAAGATTCGGAAGGAGCGAATCCTCCCTTGCCACTTGTTCTAACGAGTAGACAATTGGAACAGTGATGCATGCCGCGGCTAAAAAACCACAAGCGATAAAACCAATTCGCCGTCGAATTGCCGCCAAGTTTGAAAGCCCGCCGATTGCACAGACAACTGCACCGACAAGTACTATCAATTCGGGGATGAGGAACCAAAGACGATCAGCCATGATGCTCCTCCTTCTCAATCACAATCGGAGTAGCGGGTGCCCCCTGCTCTTGATGGACTATTCGTGGGTATGGCGAGAGCACATCCTCAACCGAACCGCGCATTGCGTCCGTCAATACCGTTGGTTGCACACCAATCCAAATACAAAGCGCTGCAAGCGGAACAAGAATACCAATCTCACGTGGACTTAAATCACTTGGCAACGAACTCTGCGCACCGTTTGACTCTGGTTCTTTAAGTTTCCCAAAGACAACCTTGCCAACCATAATTAGTAAGTACATTGCCGCAAGTACCATACCGATTGCAGTGATTGCTGCATACTCTGGACCAAGCACGCCCGGCCATTGTGAGGCGCTACCCGATGCAATAAACGTTCCAATCAAACACATAAATTCACTTACGAATCCGTTCAATCCCGGAAGCCCAACACTTGCAAGAACAAAGAAGACCATAAAGAACGACCAAACTGGCATTTTCTTTGCAAGTCCACCAATCGAATTCATGTCACGCGTGTGGTATCGCTCGTACATCATGCCAATCAAAAAGAACAACGCGCCAGTTGAAAGACCGTGGTTGATCATATAAAGTACTGCCCCTTCAAGCCCAATTGGATTCAATGCGATTAAACCAAGCACGCAGAATCCAAGGTGACTTACCGAGGAATACGCAACGAGTTTTTTCACGTCATCCTGCACCCAGCAAATAAGTGCTGCATACAAAATGCCAATAATCGCGAGCACGGCAATCGCGGGTGCGTACGCCACAAGTGCTTCTGGCACCATTGGCAATACAAATCGGTAGACACCAAACGTGCCAAGTTTCAAGAGAACGCCAGCCAGAATGACCGAACCCGCCGTTGGTGCTTCGGTGTGTGCAAGCGGCAACCAAGTGTGCACAGGGAAAACCGGAATCTTGACAGCAAATCCTGCGAGCAAAGCCAATAACACCCAGCCCTGTTCCGTCGCCGACAAACTCGTTGAGGCAAACTGCGTTAAATCGTGAATTGCAAACGACCAGACGCCGTACTGAGAAACTTGATACTGCCACGCAACATAGACAAAGCCAGCTAACGTGAACAACGAACCCGTAAATGTATAGATGAAGAACTTCACGCTTGCGTGTGCACGATTCGCCCCACCATAGATGGCAATCAAGAAGAACATCGGCACAAGCGTCAATTCAAAACTGGCGTAGAACAGTATTAAGTCTTGCGCACTAAACACGCCGAGCATCGCCGTCTCAAGAATCAACAGCCATGCGTAGTATTCCTTTCTACGGGAAGTAATTGCAGTAAAAGAACCCCAAACACAAAGAGGTGTTAACAATGTTGTCAAAAGAACAAGCAGCATTGCAACGGAGTCGACGCCTACATCAAGCGTCACACCGAGTTGGCTCAACCATGAGACGTGCGAAACGAAACCAGTCTGCGCGGTACCCCACTGATTAAACTGCACAGCCATCAAAACGCTGATGACAAAGACAAAAGATGAGACGCAGAGTGAAATCCATTTGGCTAACGACGCCTTCGCAAGAAAAATGCTTGCAGCGCCAACGAGTGGAACTAATAGAAGGAGCCACATACTCATTGCCCTCCCCCCATCGTTGCCACCACTTGTTCAGCGCTTGCTTGTTGCTGCGAAGAAAGTGATTGCAAGAACTCGACAATCTCTGGCATAAAGAGCATCAAGAGTGCAATAAGGATCGCTCCGCCAACCATTGAGATTGCGTAACTTTGGACTGCCCCGTTATGCAACGGTGAAAACCAACGCGCGGTTGCTCTTGGCAAAGCAGCGATGCCATTTACTAACGCGCCATCGATGAGATATTTATCAAAGAGCGAGAATATTTTTCCGAGAATCCAGAGTGGGGATCGAATCGTAGCAATATAGATTTCGTCGACGTACCATTTGTTTTCCATCGCCGTTGGAAGCCAGCGCGTCGCACGACTTGCAAGAAGTTTCCCACGCAACGTATCTGCAGCACTTCGGCAGAAAAGATGGAAGAACAACGCAATTCCAATCCCTATAAACCCAACAATAGCAGAGATGTAGTACATCGCTTTGTGTGGATCCATTCCAAGAATGCTGCCATGCCCAAGGTCATGATCAACCGTTCCGTGCTCTTGATTAATTGCTCCGGGAACGCCCGCTTTTGCAGGCGAATCATGAATCATTTCTGCAATCCAACCACCGTGCAACTGTTCCGTTTCGTTTGGCATGAAGTATGGAAGCGCTGCAAGCAATGCCCCGAGTGCAATAACGACCAAAACTAAATTGATTGCAAATCGCGGCGCGTGCGGATGGAACGATGCAGGGTCATCGCCGTGCAACTCATCGCCCGCTTCAAAATGTACTGGTCCAGCGCACACTCTAAACCAAACACGGAACGTGTAGTACGCTGTCAAGCCAGCTGTAAAGATTGCGAGCCAACCCAAAAACTGAAAGCCCGGTCCTTGGTTCACAAATGCTTCAGCAAGAATTGCATCTTTTGAGAAATACCCGCTTGTAAACGGGAACCCAGCAAGACATAGACAACCAATCAACATGGTGTAACTGACAATTTTCCAGCCCTTCATTTTGCGAAGACCAGATAGTCGGCGAAGGTCAAGTTGTCCAGCAAAACCGTGCATAATTGCACCGCAAGTCAAGAACAAGACCGCCTTGAAGAATGCATGTGTAAAGACGTGATACGCCGCGCCATACGAAGTAATAACACCCAAACCAAGGAACATATAACCAAGTTGCGAAACCGTCGAGTACGCCATGATACGTTTGATGTCGTATTGCGCCATGCCGATGGTCGCTGCAAAGAACGCGGTCAATCCACCAACCCATGCGACGGTTGGGAGTGCGTACTCGTCCAACCTAAAGAGCGGGTACGTTCGAATGATTAAATAGATTCCAGCAGTCACCATGGTCGCAGCATGAATCAAAGCCGAAACTGGTGTTGGACCTTCCATTGCATCGGGAAGCCAAACATACAGCGGCAACTGTGCTGATTTACCAAACGCCGCAAGCATCAATAAGTATGGGATGGCATGAACAGTCCAACCACCAAAGGCACCATCGACGTTGTGGGCTTCAAGTGCTGTAGTGATTCCATCGTATTGAACAGTGCCAAAAGTAGACCAGATAAGATAAATAGCCAACGCTAATCCAACGTCGCCAATGCGGTTGACGATGAATGCTTTCTTTGCCGCAGCAACTGCGGATGGTTTTTGATAAAAATAACCAATCAACCAGTACGAGGCAAAACCAACGCCTTCCCATCCGAGATACAGCATTAACAAGTTGTCTCCCATGACTAAGCAGGTCATCGCAAAGAGGAAGACGCTCACGCCAGCAAAAAATCGCGTGTACCCTTTTCCAACATCGTGTTCCATGTACTCAGATGCATACACAGCTATGAGCGTGCCAAGTCCCGTGACAAAGAGCATCCAGAGTAACGTCAGCGAGTCAATATAGAGTGCAAAGTTTGCTACGAATGAACCATCTGCCCAATGTATTTGCAACCAATCAAAAAGATGAATCGTTTCCGGATGGGTGTACCCATTCCACAGCATGAGCGTTAAAAGGAACGAGGTGCCCAAACAAATAACGGTGATGATCGCGGGAGCTTTTGTTTTTACTTTGAATGTAGCGCACAAACCGCAAAGGACAAGCGAAATCAACGGCATCCAAACTATAAATCCAGCCCAACTCAAATCAACAGCATGCAAAACTTCCGAGGAAGGAACTGCTGGCATCGCAGCAAGTATTGAGAGGATGGAGATTGTGCCAATCATTCGTGCAACTCTACATACGCGTCCGCGTCAAGCGTATTTTTTTGCCTGTGCAGTAAAACGACAAGCGCGAGTGCGAGTGCCGCTTCGGCTGCTGCAACAGTGAGAATAAAAATTACCATCACTTGCCCCGAGTAATCAAATAAATATCTACCAACTGCTACGAACGCAATCGCTGCACCTTGAAACATGAGTTCGGTGCAAAGGAACATGACAATCAAGTTGCGACGAACTAAGAAACCAATCACGCCGATGGTAAGCAATATTCCCGAAACGATAAGGTAGCCAGCGAGGGCTGAGGGTGCCATCGACGTCATCATGCATCGCCCCCTTCTTCAGTATCTTGCCCAAGAATTGCAATACGTTTTTCTCGGTCTGAGAGTTCAATCGCTCGACGCGCCAAGACAGCTGCGCCGAACATTGCCATGAGCAAAATAACACCGGCAAGTTCAATTGTGACAGGAAAATCGTTGACAAGCGACCACCCAACCATTTGTGTATTGGTTGGCAACATCGTTTCATCGAGTTGCAACAATTCGCCGTTTTGCGAAACAATAAACACGCCGTCTGTTCCAAACTGGATGATGTGTCCGTTCTCAGTAATTGGCGGCCAAGCGAACTCAGGCGAAACATCAAGAACGGTATGCTCAAACTGTGTTGAAAGTTTTTCAAGAACAAACCATTGGGAATTGGCGTCGCCTTGCGGTGGCAACGAAGACGTTCCGCCAGTGACCGTTCCGGTGATTAAACACAACAACAAAAAACCAACGGCAACTGAAGCCGCTGGTTCTCGAGGTACGCGATCATATGTTGCTTGCGTATAGGGCTCTTCAGGATTCTCTGCTTGGTTTGCAAGCATCAACACGAACATATACGTAATGAGAATAGCACCTGCGTACACAATAATAAGCGCAAACGCCATGAATTCCGCTTCAAGCATGAGCAACAAACCAGCGGATGCAATCACAACCAAGACAAAATGAAGCGCACAATAAATTGGTCGCGAGTGCGTAATCATTCGAATTGCTGCAGCAATTGCGCAGAGCGAAAAGATGACAAAAAAGATTCCGTGACTAACTTCACCAAAGGAACTCAACGAACCCGTCACGATTCCAATGAGCCAACCTCCTGCAGTTGCACCAATTGCAACCATCGCAACCTGCAAAGTTGGAGGCGAAGGTCGTAGTGCTGCGTACACTGTAAGTGCCAACGTAACGCAGGCGATGTAAGGGAGGAACAAGTCCATTCTGAGTGGTGGTGACCTTCAAAAATGAGGGTTGAAAACAAGCGTAAAAAGGGGCAAGATATGTCCATTAGCGCCGATTCGCAACCACTTGAGAGGTTAAAGGTAGAATGGTTTTATGGACCAATCTCTCAAGCGACGAATCCCAAATGCAATCACGATGTTGCGCGTACTCATAGCCGGCGCCTTCTTTGCAGTGCTTGGGGGGTACCGCTTTCCCGACCAAGGAATTCTCTTGGGAAACGTGGCAATTGCGCTCTTTGTCATCGCCGCAATAACGGACCTCGTTGACGGATATCTCGCACGAAAATGGGATGTGGTCTCGATGTTTGGAAGGCTCATGGATCCATTTTGCGACAAGGTATTGGTTCTTGGTACCTTAATATACTTCGCAGGACCCCGTTTTAGTGTGGATACATGGGTGGAAAGCGATCGTTTGCTTACAATGGCAACTGGAATCTACCCATGGATGGTAGTTGTCATCATTGCAAGGGAACTCCTTGTCACCTCCATTCGCGGGGTGTTGGAATCCATGGGACACACTGGCGGTGCGACGTGGGCTGGAAAAATCAAGATGATTTTCCAATCCTTCGCTCTTCCACTGATTTTGTTGCTTGTGGTCAATTGTAACCCCGCGAAACACGAAAACGTCATGCTGTTTATAAACAGTCTTGCGTGGATGCTCCTTGCCATAACTGTCTGGTCTGGCTTGCCTTACATCACTGGCCTCCTTGCCGTCATGCGTAGAGACGATGCATGAAACGGTTGCTTTGCACTAGTTTTGGATTGGGATTACTTCCCAAAGCCCCTGGAACTTGGGGTTCGCTGTTGCCCTTGTTTCTTGTGCTCGTTTGTGGTCATTTTGGTATCGTGCAGAGTTGGCTGATAGGTCTCTTAGCCCTCTTAATCATTGCATCATCAATAGTTACGGTAAATCTCGCGCCATGGTATGCAGAACATTTTGGTCAAAAAGACCCACCACAAGTCGTCAGCGACGAGGTTGCGGGGCAATCCATCGCCCTACTTGGGATGGCTTGGCTCGAACCAGAGAATCACGTTTCCCCAGCAATTTGGATCGGTCTTGCTATTTATGCCTTTGCCATGTTCCGCCTCTTCGATATATGGAAACCATGGATTATCGACAAATCGCAGCACCTCCCCGCTGGCTGGGGCGTACTCATGGACGACATCCTTGCTGGCATTTTCGCTGGCCTCCTCGTCCTCATCCCCGCCACCCTCCTCGGCTAAATCCACCCGCGGTGAATAAACAGCCTGCATTTCACCTGTTCACCCACGGTTAATACATTTAAAAACAAAACAATTCCTCCGAGGAATAAAAAACAAAACAATTCCTCCGAGGAATAAAAGTCTCAGAGGCGATTTGGGTCAGTCCCAAAAAAAGGGATAAACTGACACCCTGCTATCGTTAATGAACACATTCTCAGTTTTGGGACAGTCCCAAAACGAAACAATTCCTCCGAGGAATAAAAGTCTCAGAGGCGATTTGGGTCAATATCAATTAAGCAAAATAAACAACCCGCGAGATAGTTTTTTTATTTGAAGGTGAGGATTGGTTTTCGAGCTGCGGCGACTTCGTCGGCGCGAGCGATGTCGGATTCGAGAGGTGATTGTTGCACGAGCTCAATTTCGGAAGAAATTTCTTCAGCAATTTGAAGCATCACATCAACAAAACTGTCGAGGGCTTGTTTGGATTCGGTTTCGGTTGGCTCGACCATCAGACAATCGTGCATTGGCCAGTGCATAGTCGGAGGATGTACGCCGTAATCAATCATGCGCTTTGCAATGTCAATGAGCGTTACGCCTCTATCGAGTAACTCTTGGGGAACCGTCACAAACTCGTGCGCGCAGAACTTGCCATTCTTTGGATCAAAGAACGGCATCGAATACTTTTCACATAACCGTGCTGCAAGATAGTTCGCGTTCAAGACAGCGGTTTCTGAAACGTTTCGCAATCCAATTGGCCCGCAAGCAGAAATATATGCCCAGCAACGAACGAGGACGCCAAACTGGCCGATAAAGGAACGGACTTTACCGATTGTTTTTTCTCGGTCTCGGTCAAGATAAAAACTTCCATCATCCGCCATCATGACTTGGGGTACTGGCAAATACGGCGCAAGTTCTTCGGTAACGGCAATCGGTCCACTTCCGGGACCGCCGCCACCGTGAGGTGTACTAAACGTTTTGTGTGTGTTGTAATGCATTGCGTCTACACCAAAATCACCCGGCCGAACTCGACCAAGCAACGCGTTCATATTCGCGCCGTCAAGATAAAGTTTTGCGCCCGCCTCATGCACAATAGTAGCAATCTCCTTGATATTTGCATCAAACAATCCAGCGGTACTTGGATTTGTAATCATAAACGCAGCGATACGGTCAGCACCAACGCTTGCAATGACATCTTTCAAGTGCGTTAATTCAGTTTGCCCATCAACAGTACGAACAGTTTCAACCGAAGCGCCACACATTGTGCACGATGCTGGATTGGTTCCGTGTGCAGTATCTGCTGCAAGCACAACTGTACGATCAGGTTGTCCGTGATCCGCAAAGTACGCACGTATAACTTTCAACGCAGTAAATTCACCATGCGCCCCCGCGGCTGGTTGCAACGAAACCTCGTGCAAGCCCGCAATTTCTTCAAGCATTGTTCGAGTTTCATACAACAATCGAAGTGCACCTTGAATCGTGTCATCATCTTGCAAAGGGTGCAGGCATGAAAATCCCGGCAATGATGCGCCCCACTCGTTTATCCGTGGGTTATGTTTCATCGTGCATGAACCAAGTGGATAAAAGTTCCCATCCACCGAAAAGTTTCGGTCTGACAAATGCGTATAGTGCGCCATCACATCGTGCTGCCCGAACGAAGGCAGCGTGGAGCACCCACCAGTTAGTTGCGCAGGAACTTCTGTTTCTGGCACATCCAAAGGAGGCAAATCCACACCGATGGCGCCATCGACGTGCTTCTCAAAAATGAGCGGTTCTACTGGTTTATCACCACGAGATTGTTTTTTGTTTGCTTCAATTGTTGTCACGGTGACACCTCCCCAAAGAGGTCTACGAGCACGTCCATCTCATGCTTGGTTCGCTTTTCCGTGACTGCAATAATCAGTTCGTTGCCCGAGGACAATCCCTGCATCCTCCGTCCAGACGCCGCAACTCCCGAAAGTACACCTCGACTTTTGCAGAACTCCACTACTTCCGTCACATCGCAAGGGCAAACTACCGTGAACTCATTAAAGTAGGCACCATCGTATTTCAATTCCCAACCGTCAAGTTTATCCATTGCACTCGCAAGATAATGCGCTTTGTGCCAACACTGCTTTGCCATTTCGGCAACACCTTCGCTACCAAGCGTAGTCATAAACATCGAAGCACGAAGTGCCATCAAGCCCTGATTAGTACAAACGTTGCTCGTCGCTTTTGCTCCGCGAATGTGTTGTTCGCGGGTTTGCAAGGTTAAACAAAACACGCGTCGCCCTTCTTCATCCGTTGTCATCCCAACAAGCCGACCAGGCATTTTCCTCGCATACGAGTCCTTTGCAGCAAGAAGCCCTAGATACGGACCACCAAGATTCAGCGCATTTCCAAGTGGTTGCCCTTCTCCTGCTGCGATGTCAGCGCCACATTCTCCGGGCGTTTTCAACAAGCCACAGGCAATTGGATTAAACACAGCAATTGCTGCTGTTTTTGGCACTCTGTGTGCTTCTGCAAAACATCCATCCCAGTCTTCAATTTGTCCCCAAATATTTGGTGACTGGACGATGACTCCAGCAACGCTATCCGACATTGCTGCTTCCACTGTTTCGGGTGCAATCCGCCCATCGGTTGCTTCAAGCATCGTAATCGTAATATCTAAATCAGAAAGTGCCGTTTTTAGTACTGCGATATATTCAGGATGCATCGTCGAAGCAACAAGTATTTCTTTCCTACGCGTTGTATTGGTCGCAAGTAATGCTGCTTCTGCAACCGCCGTTGCTCCGTCGTACAAACTTGCGTTTGCGATATCAAGTCCCGTCAACCGAGAAATTTGCGTTTGGAATTCAAAAAACGCCTGCAAGGAACCTTGCGATGCTTCGGCTTGGTACGGTGTATAGGAAGTTAGAAATTCACCACGGCTTATCAGCTGATCAATCATGACTGGATAAAAATGGTCGTACGCTCCACACCCCATAAAGCAAGGCATATCGTGCGCGCCGTGATTATGCGAAGCCATTTCAGTAAGTGCCCTCTGGAGTTCAAGTTCACTTAGAGCAGGCATCAAATCAAGCTCCTCTTTGCAACGAATTTCATTCGGAATGGCGTCAAATAGTGCGTCAACAGTATCAACGCCTATTGCTGCGCACATTTCTTCTCGCTGAGGTGAATTTAATTGGGTGTAATCCATATAAGCACTCGCTGTTTGAGAGCGGTAAGTATAAACTCTTATGCATGCTACGACTCCTATTTACAACAGTTCTTTTTTCCTTTCCTGCTCTTGCGCAGCCAACGGGAACGGTAACCGACGCCCCCTTCTCTCTTAGGTCTTTTCGCCCAGAATCAACACCTGAAGATGACGCGCTAGAAACCTATTTCAACGCATCAAGCCCACTCGCCGTCGAGTTTTTTGAGCACGTCACCTTGCTCGCAAATCCATGGCTCGGTGGTCGCCAGCCGGGAACTGAAGGCAGCAAACTCGCAGGACAATACATAGTATGGAACCTAGAACGATTCGGACTCACCCCAGCGTTTGCGTCAAATACTTCTTGGTACCAACCCTTTGACTTCGACCTTGATGGCTCATCCCCTATAGTCAATAAAGCTTTCCTTGCAATTGGTGACATGGCACTCGTAAACGAACGTGACTTTGTTGTTTTGGGCAATAGTGGTTCGGGTGATATTTCCTTGCCAATTACATTCGTGGGTTACGCCATCGAAGATGGAGAAAATGGATACACAAGTTTCGAGGAAGACACCGACCTTACTGGGCAAGTTGCGCTCATGCTTCGTTACGAACCACTTGATGAAAACGGTGTAAGCAAGTGGACACACCGCCGTTTTGGTCCACACTCCAACATTAAAGAGAAAATGAAAGCTGTCATTGAAAGAGGTGCAGCAGGCGTCATCTTAGTAAACCCACCTAATTGCCGAGACGGACGAAGAGGATTAGAAACAAATCGTTCGGCTCGTTTTGGTTCGACAGATATGCCCATTGTCCACGTCACAGAAGAAACTGCAAACCTCGCACTCGGAGCAAACTACACCATCGCAGAGCTGCAACAGCGAGCGGACCAAGGCGAAATCACCACCCTACAACTCAAACAAAACGCTTCCATGATCACCGAAGTCGAAACGTCGAACCTACAAGCACAAAATATTGCGGGCGTTTTGAAAGGTCGCGGCGTGCTCGCAGACGAATGGGTTGTCATTGGCTCGCATTATGACCATGTTGGGTATGGCTACACAGGAACGTCATCGGTAGGCGAATTGCACCGTGGTGCTGACGACAACGCTTCTGGCACTTCAGCAAATCTGGTCGTTGCTAGATTGTTTTCTGAATATTACGCAATCACAGAAGACGATTCACTACGGTCGGTGCTCTTTCTTTACTTCGACGCTGAAGAATGTGGACTGCTCGGTTCTGCTCACTTTGTCAAAAAACCAACTATGGATCTCGAGTCCATCAACGCCATGATTAACCTTGACATGGTGGGCAACTTAAGTGACAACAACGTTTCACTTTCAGGAACGGGTACCGCCATCGAGTTTGAAAGGTTTGTTCCCGAGGTGGTCGAAGCATCTTCGATTACAGCAAGTTTAACGCCCGGCGGGACTGGTCCATCTGACCACACCAACTTTTACAAAGAAGATATTCCCGTGCTTTTCTTTTTCACTGGCATGACGCCTGAATACCACACGCCGCAAGATGAAGCGTTCACGACAAACCCAGCTGGTGGTGCAGTCGTTGCTGAACTTACGTATGAATTTGCAAAGAGGCTCGTCAACGATGATAAACTCACGTTCACGTCCAATACAAAAGGCGGAGCCTCGAGGGCAAACCGCATGCCTTCACCTGTTCGGCTCGGCGTGCATCCCTCGTATTCAGAAATCCTTGAAACTGGCATTAAACTTACAGGTGTAAGCGAAGGCACAAGTGCTGCAGATGCTGGGTTACAAGCAGACGATGTTCTACTTGCATGGAACGATATAGAACTTACCGGCGGCCGAAAACTCATGGAGTTGTTAAAGGAATCTTCTCCAGGAGACATCGTCGATTTCACCGTACGCAGAGGCGGTGAAAACATCATCATCAAAGTGACGTTGAAAGCACCGTAACTAGCAAACACGACCAACACACGCTAAGGGGACACTCACTGACAATTCTAGTGACAGTCACTTTGCGCTCGCTGACTCGCTTGGTGTGACAGTCACGTCGAATTGTTGTGTGAATGTCCCCACAGCAAGGCAGTTCCAAAATGGACAACCCCCGAAACTTTCGCTTCGGGGGTTGTTCGTGTGATTGCTTGTGGACGGTAAGCCGGATTCTGTCGTGGACGGTCATTCATCTACGTCTACTGTTGCCAGCAAACTTTTGCACGCGACCCGTTCTCGTTCCCTAGGCAAGGACATTCACAAACGTGAATCGAGAACTGCTTGCGCTTGCACGCGGTGGGGTTTACCTTGCCACACTTGTCACCAAGCATGCGGTGCGCTCTTACCGCACCTTTTCACCCTTACCTGTTCTACCCAAAGGTAGCCATCGGCGGTCTATTCTCTGTGGCACTTTCCCTGACCTGCAATCAAAGGTCGGTGGACGTTATCCACCACCGTGCCCTGCCGTGTCCGGACTTTCCTCGCGTCTCTTGCGAAACCCGCGACCGTCTGTCCACGTGCATATTGTACGCCATCAAGTACACTGCGTACATGGCAGAGAAAAAACCAACGCTCGTCGCATGGATTGCGCCCGAACAAGCAACACTTGCCAAAGACGTTGCAAAAGCAGCAAAATTGAACCTAGTTGCCGTTGGCACCACGAACCAAAGCGATCTTCCAACGCTTGGCGAGTCGCTAAAAACAGAAACGTGTAGCGATATTCGCTCGCTTGCTACTACATATGACGATGCAATTCTCTGGATAGCAGAACCCCAAGCATACGAAATTTCACTTTGCGAATTACTTCGCCATCGTGCAACGCAAACCATTACAACAACTCCACTTTCGGGGGGCATGGACGCACTCGTCGATGAATCGGGTAAGACGCCTGCTGCAAAGTTTATTCCACTTATGCGAAGAAGTGCGACTTACGGCGAAGCGCAAGATGACATCGAACAGTTTGGGCAACCCATTTCCGCGCATTGCACGATGACGTGCTCCGCTGTTGAGGGAACGCTTTGGTCACGACTGTTCGATGCAATGGATTTTATTCACGGACTCTTCGGACCCCCTGAAGTGGTTCAAGCGTTTTTGCATAGCAACAAAGTTCCTGACGAGCCCAGCGACTTACGAGGGCACATGACGGTGAACCTGCAGTTCCAGCATAGTCGGGTTGCAACTCTACTACTCAGCGACCAAGCAACGTGGAAACGCGAACTGCAAGTCATTAGCGAAGACCACGCACTCACCTTTGGCGATGGCGAAACTACTGTTGCAGAACTTATCGCAGAAAGTATCCACTCTAAGCAAACAACTTCCGCCGATGCCCCCCGCGTTCTCGCCCTCTGCGAAGCCGCGCGCCTAAGTTGTTTAACGGGTTCGCCCGAACAGCCATCCCGCGTCCTCGAAATGTTTTAGTGGACAAGCACCTCACTTAGTGGCTGTCACTGATTCCCGCAATACAAAAGCGGGCTCGCAACTCATTGCTAGCCCGTTTTTTTATCCGAGTACAATACAACTCGACCATGCGACCAAAACAAAACACACAGAAATCAAATTTCAATAGTCCGTTCGCTCGCAAAAATACACTGCAGGAAATACACGGACTTATTCAGAGTGGTTCCTTGCAAGAGGCAATGAAGAAGGTTGAGCCACTGACTAAGCGAGGAAGCAAGGACCCAGACGCATGGCGATTGCGGGCGATGATTGCGGAAAAAATGCACAACCCAGTGGAAGTCGCACGGTGTGCGCAAAAGGCACTTGCTATTGTTCCATCTGTTCACGCGTATATGCTACATGCCTCGTCACACCGCCCAGAAGGTCGAACTGACGAAGCTGTTGCGTGTTGCGTGTTGCGAGAAAGCGCTTGCTCTTGAGCAAACGACCCGCAAGTCCGATTACAACTTGGCTCTATCCTCGAAGAAGGCGGTCGGTTTGATGAAGCAGCAGCAATCATTGAACCACTTCGAGAAGAAATGCTAAGTGACCCAAAACAGCAACAAGCACTTCCTGGAGTCAACCTTGAATGGGCAAAATTGCTCGTCCAACAAAAACGCTATGGTGAAGCGATTGAATTGATTGATACTGGTGTTGATATCGAGGGTGTAAACGAAGATGCAATCGCTTCGGCAATGTATCTTCGAGCGAAAGCGTGTGATCGGAATAAACGGTACGCCGATGCGTATGACTCTGCAAGCAGGGCAAACAAACATAACAAAGTTGAGTTTAGCCCAGAAATTTACAACGACCAAGTCACAATCCTTTGCGATAACTGGTCGCGGGAATCCATGAAGAACTTTCCAAAGAGTGGAAACGAAAGCCAAGTTCCTGTTTTTGTTGCAGGCATGCCGCGCAGTGGCACAAGTTTGATTGACCAAATCATTGATGCGCATCCACTTGCTTCAGGTGTTGGGGAACTAAACACAATCGAAACATTCGCAAGGCACTTGTCGAGCGAGTACGATAGTGAAAAACCCGCCCCCGACTGTTTTGGGAATTACCAACAACGAGACTGGAAGCGAATCGCCAATGCCTACGAGCGCGAGATTAAGAGATTAGCACATCGGAATGTTGAACGAATAGTTAATAAAGCACTGGGTAATAACAAACTTGTTGGTTTGCTCGCACAGTTGTACCCAAAGACACGGATTATTCATGCTGTTCGCGATCCGCGCGATGTTGCAATCAGTTGCTACATGGGCGGATTTAATAACCGCTTGCATCCTTGGACGACGCAACTTGATTGGGCGTGCGAAGCATGGAAACAGTCGTATCGCATGATGCAACATTGGATCGACGCTCTTGACGTGCCTATTCTTGAAGTGCAGTACGAACAACTTGTGGCAAACCCCGGCGAAGAGTTCCAGCGCATTATTGATTTTCTTGGTTTAGAGTGGGACGAGGCATGCACGAAATTCCACGAAAGCAAACGAACCGTGCGAACGCTGAGCTACGACCAAGTGAATAGACCGCTGTACACAACAAGTTCCGGCAGGCACCGAAATTACCTAAAGCAAATCGAAGGCATAGACTGGCCAGTGTATCCGCCGACCTGATTACTAGTGACAATCGCCGAGATAAGTGACTGGCACACCTGCCTTGTGGTGACAGTCACGTCGAAATCAAGAGTCTAAAGTTTGTTAAATACCGATGGCCTGGTGGAGCGGAACGACG
This sequence comes from uncultured Isosphaeraceae bacterium, assembly GCA_964489535.1. Taxonomy (GTDB): domain Bacteria; phylum Planctomycetota; class Phycisphaerae; order Phycisphaerales; family SM1A02. Next base: position 82,235 of record CAZAZD010000002.1, on the reverse strand, counting down.
ATGTCAGGAACAACTCTGTGCTCGGCGATGTGCTCGATGTGTCCAGCGATACGGTCGAATGTAGATTCTAATTCTTCGATGGCTTGGATGGGACCGTTTTTGCGAACGGTTAAGAACACACTAATGGGTTCATCTTGAAAAACCTGCGTTGCTGCCTCGGCTGCTGAAGTTCTTGTCTTCACTTCAACGAATGCTTGTAAATCACACGCTTCGTTTAAAGCAAAACCAATACGAGGTTGCACATCAAGAAGTGGTTCCATCGATTCGTCTGCTAGCGTCGCAAGTGGCGTATTACCCAAGAGCGTTTGCATTACAACGTTGTTTCGATTTTCCCGTGCTGGCAAATCAAATCCGTACACAAGTTCAACAAACTCAACGTGAAGCGGTGTAAGTGAAAGATAATAGGGCGCAAGTTCAAGTACCAATCGGTGCAAGTTGTACGCATCTTCGATATGGTTTGGGTTCACCAAGCCGGAAGAAATAAAGCGTGGGCGAAGCCCAACCCACTGATAACGACCGTCGATTTCTTGCGTTTCCAGCGCCACTTCGCCATCAAACGGCCGAATGCGTTCAAACTCTGGAATCTCCTTACGGATTCGCTCGAACATTTCGGTTGCAGATTCTTGCACTTTTGGCAAATCCACGCTTAGCGAAATTTTCTGGTTGACATAAAAGTCGCTACAAAGTGTGCCAAAGGATTGCATGCGTGCATAATAGCAGAGTGCGTTTATCGAACGAGGGGTTGGCACGTAAAATAGGTTGCACTTCGCCAGAGCCACTCGAAGGGTCCGAAACGGAAGTACTTAAGCCACAACAAACTAAAGATAATTTGGAATACCCAGATGGCAAGAACAACATAGAGCAATTCAAACCGTTCAAATTGGCTAAACCAACCAAACCCATGCCCATAAAAGAGCGTTGTGCAAATAATCGTCTGCACAAGATAATTCGTCAGTGCCATTCTGCCCGTAGCCGCAAGAGCTTTTCTTGCAAACGTAATTAACCCGAGTTTGCAGACAAGCATTACAAGGCAAATCCAAACGAACGAAACAAAAACACCGCCAACAAGATTCCAATTCCCATCAAGAAATCGCACGAGCTCGGGGTCCCAGCTATGTTGTTGTTTGTACCAGACGCCGATGGCAATCAAGGGGAATCCTATGCATGCAGAAACGATTGCTGTCACGCTATAAAACTTGACTGTTCGAGCCGCTGATAAAATCTTCCACTTGTACGCCGCCACCCCAACCATCATTAAGCCAACACAATGCCAGAATAAGTAGAGCGGAAAAATCATAAACTGCAACATCGCAGCAATTGTTGCCCGGTGCGGTAATTGCCCAAGCCAAGACCCGGTATAGGCAGCAATTTCCGCTTGCATTTCAGGAGAAGCAAGCGATGCTGAGTTTTGCATCCGTAGCACTTCTTCCTCTGGCCAAAACTGCATCGTCCAATACATCAGAAACATAAAACTTATCGACACTGCGAACATGGCGACAAACCCTACAATGAACAACACTGATGGTTTCCAATTCCGCATAGTTGCGATGAGCATCCCGCATAATGCATACGCAACAAGAATATCTCCAAACCACAATAAATAGGCGTGCAACATGCCAATGACAAAGAGCCAACACATTCGACTTGTTTGTAACTTCCAAGCGTTATGCCCATTTGTTTGTGCGCGGTCCATAAAAATACAAATGCCAGCGCCAAACAATATAGAAAATATGGACATGAACTTTGTGTCAGCAACGTAATGCAAAACCAGCCACGTGTACCAATCTACACCAGCAAGATCGCCGTACACAGCTGGTGATTCATACGCAGATGTCACCATCGAAAACGAAACTATGTTCATCAGCAAAATGCCCAATACGGCAACACCGCGAAGTACATCAATTGAAATGATGCGTTCTTTACCTGTTACTGGTTGTGAATGTTGGTTATCCAATGGAGTACTGCCTCAACATCTGACAAGTCTTCAAGAAGCAGATCGGGTTCAGATGCTACAAGTGTAGCACGGTCATGCGAACCGGTGCAAACGGCGATGACTTTACAACCAGCAGACTGGCCACTTGTGACATCATGCACAGTGTCACCTAAAAGTATGACATGATTGTCTTCTGTTTGTTGTATCGCATAAGGTGGTAATTCTTTTCTTAAGAGTCCATCTGTGCCCCAAGCATTCGCTGTAAACAAAGTCGAATCAAATCCAGCAGCCTCGATCTTCATGCGGCCAGTTTCCTCGTAATTTCCAGTAACTAATCCTAGTGTAACCTTGGGCATTGCTGCGAGAGTGCCAACAAGTCGCTGTACGCCTGGCAGAATCTTCACTTTAATTTCCGCAAGATTTTTTTTGAGAACTCCTGTGTACTGCACTCGAAAAGTATTATGAAGAGATTCGCTGTTTTCGATGTCATGTTTTTGGCAAACATCATTCCAAATCAACGGGTCAAGCCGTCCACCAATTGGAATGCCGTCAAGTGAACAAGGTTTTCCAAACATCTTTTTGCACGTTTCTTCAATCGAACGAACCCCAACACCTTCAGAAGACAGCATTGTTCCGTCGATGTCAAAAAGAACAAGCATCAGGCGCAGGCAGTAGCTACTGCGCTTGCTACTTTAGATGCAGCATCTTCAAGATCGGTCGCCGTTTGCATGGTTGGCAACTCCGTTTGCGCAGCTGTCAAAATGCTGCGAGCTGCATCAACGTTTGTACCCTCTAATCGAACAACCAATGGAACTGTAAAACCAACGTCTTTTGCTGCAGCAACTATCGCTTCTGCAATCACGTCGCATTTCATAATGCCGCCAAAGATATTCACAAGAACGCCTTCAACTTTATCGTCTGACAAAATGATCTTGAATGCTTCAGTCACTGTTTCAAGCGTCGCCGCACCGCCAACATCAAGGAAGTTTGCAGGGCTACCACCGTGCATCTTAATAATGTCCATCGTTGCCATAGCAAGCCCAGCGCCGTTGACTAAACAACCAATGTTGCCATCGAGCGCGATAAAGTTAAGGTCAAATTTCGCAGCTTCTAGTTCTGCTTCGTTTTCTTGGGTCGGGTCAAACATTGCTTGCAAATTTTTATGACGGAACAACGCGTTGTCGTCGAAATTGAACTTTGCATCAATCGCCAATACTTCGCCATCTGTATGCTCTTCAGTTGGGGGTGTAATGATGAGTGGGTTAATTTCTGCAAGCGATGCATCTGTTTCTTCGACTAACTTTGCCATCTTCAACATGATGTTTGTTGCTTGCCCAACTTGCTTCCCCTTAAACCCAACGTTGAATGCCATCTCGCGCGCTTGGTACGGCTGCAAACCAGCAAGCGGATCGATACGAACGGTTTTGATTGCATCTGGAGTTTCGTTTGCAACCGTTTCAATTTCAACACCGCCTTCGCTTGAAGCGATGAGCGCGTTCGCTCCGCTAGTTCTATCTGTGGTGATTGCAAGATAGAACTCACTCTCAATATCAACGCCGTCTGCGATGAGCACTTTCGTTACATCAAGCCCTTCTGGCCCAGTTTGCACCGAAACCATTTTGTTCCCGAACATAAAGGCTGCCGCTTCGTCGACTTCTTCTTGCGTACGGCAAAGTTTGACAAAGCCCGCCTTTCCCCTACCGCCTGCGTATACTTGTGCTTTGACAACGAGAAGCGTAGCCCCAGCATCAAATAATGTTTTTGCTGCCTCGCTTGCTGCTTCGACAGTGGTTACCATCGTGCCTGAAGGAACTGGAATTCCCGCTTCTGCGAGAAGTTGACGTGCTTGGTATTCGTGAATTTTCATAGAATCGACAATTATACAGCAACAAAAGGAGACCTGTTTTGGTTGCAACGCCTTCATCAATGGTTCCACTCGGAACTCAAATCCCTACATTTTCGCTGCCTGATGCTCATGGAGAACAGTGGTCACCTCGAGAAGATTCGGCGGGCACGCTCGTGATTTTTATGTGCAACCACTGCCCTTTTGTCGTCCATGTTGCAAATACTCTTGTCGGCACCCACGCATTGTGCAAGTCAAATTGCATTGAAATGGTTGGCATTAATTCGAACGACGTGGCTACTTATCCCGATGATGCACCCGACAACATGATCAAAACAGCCAAACAATACGGGTGGGATTTCCCATACCTATTTGATGCAACGCAGGAAGTCGCAAAGTCATTTCAAGCAACATGCACACCGGATGTCTTTCTTTTTAACGCTGCTGGCAAACTCTATTACCGAGGGCAATTCGATGATTCTAGACCAAATTCAGACGTTTCAACTGGAAAAGATATCATCGATGCTCTACTTGCTCTGTCGTCAGGCATGCCCTCGCCACCTAACCAAAAGCCAGCGATTGGCTGCAATATAAAATGGAAATAATGTTAAAAAAAACACATTTTTCTTTACATGTTTTAAAAATTTGACGCATACTATTCCTATACAACTTATGGACTCCCAGACTGGGACGATTCCTAACACCATGCCCCGTCGGGCAACACGGGCTCTTGAAGTACCGTTTCGTGGGATATACGAGAGGAGCCGTCCCAGTTTTCTTTTTTCAAAAATTTGCCCTCAAAACCAGAACAAACAGCGTATGATGATAAAAGATGAAACAAATGAAGTAGGATAAGCGTTGTTCTCATGTCTTTTTTTAGAAACGCCGAAAACTTCAGAGACAATAATTATGGAGGTTCACACATGAACAAATCACTATTAGGAATGGCAATCGTAACACTCACAACAGCATCCTTACTTGGCTGCAGTAAAACACAAGAAGGTGCTGGCTGGGGCGCGGGCATTGGCGCACTTGCTGGCCAAGCAATCGGTGGCGATACTGAAGGCACACTTATTGGCGCTGGGATTGGTGCCTTGGTTGGGGGTGCAATTGGTAACGACCAAGAAAAACAACAGAGGCGTCAGCAACAACAGAGGCAGGCAGACGGCACAACCATCCGAAGGACAACTGTGCATGAAACACTGAATCCAGACGGTACAATTTCCCGTAGTGGTACCACCACAACTACGTCAAGTCAGACAGCTGACGGCTACACTGGTCTTGAAGATTGATAGCAGATGACTAAAGTTGTTCTTACTGTTCTAGTTCTATGCACATTGACCGCTTGCTCAAAAACCCAGAAAGGTTCTCAAAAGACTCAACCGATGGATGCGATTTTGGACGGCACCTTTGCAACTGATGCTGCAATGCAAGAAGAGCGCTTCGAACAAGATAGTTACATCAAAGACCAAGAACAACGCTACGAATAAATTTCAAAACATCTAATAGGATAAGCACATGAAAAAAATACTTACAACTCTCACCATTACAACACTCGTCCTCTTTAGCATGACCGGATGCTCAAAGACAGAAGAAGGCGCTGGAATTGGTGCCGCGGTTGGTGCGCTTGCAGGTCAAGCAATCGGCGGTGACACAGGCTCAACGCTTATTGGTGCTGGCGCAGGTGCATTGCTCGGCGGCGCAATCGGCAACTCCCAAGAGTAAACTCAATAGAACCTCAAACCCAAAGCACTCTGCTTCAAGCAGGGTGCTTTTTATATGCTTCTTACTCCCCTGAGACTTTTTCCCGCTACTGCTTTTCCGCTCTCAAAGTGACAGTCACAATTGTAACCTATTGCGACAATGATACTTAAAAACAGTCTATGCCTCATTGGAATCAATTCGTCTCACACCTGGCGGAGCCAAAATAAAGCCACCCACGGGAGTCGGTCTCAATCACATGGTAAAGCCATTTGATTGAGACCGACGATGTGGGGCGAATCCTAGGTGCAGGAGAAAAGACAAGTGCCTTGACTTGTACTTTTTGACTGCCGCTCGGATACACGCTGGTGTGCGTAGCACACCAGCGGATTGTTTTGCTGCACCGACCCCGTCAGTGCAGCAAAATAAGCCACCCACGGGAGTCGAACCCGTGACCTAAGCTTTACGAAAGCTTCGCTCTACCAACTGAGCTAGGGCGGCGAATAAAAAAATTATGGGATAAACAACGTTACCGATGTATTGGGATGATTCAACGCACCATTGAGCCGCGCTGCTGCATCGGCCAATTGTCCATTGGAATTCTCAGCAAGATCAACAACTAGTTCAACTTGCCAACCCTGTGCGAGATTCCCCCACCGCCGAACTGATGCGGCAGCCTCATCAAGAAGCATAACTTGTTGATTAACACCACCACCTGCAAGCGCTGCATCGAGCAAAGCTTGCTGTGCAACTTTATCTTCAATCATCGAGAGTGTTTGAGCAATAACTGTTTTTGATTCCAAATCGGAATCATTTAACGCAACAATTAATGTACCAGATGCTTCATCCACTTCTAGCATAGTGTCAGCAAGCGCAATATCTCGTAACACAGCAAGCGCACGTTGTGAAAATGCCGCTTGCTCTTCGTAACTTAAGCGACCACCTGAAGCTGAACCAAGCAAATCTTCAATCACAGCAAGTTTTGCCGAATCAGAAACACCAATGTCTGATGTTTCAACCATGCTTGAATCACCCCAAGCACTAGCAAGGATTTGTGCGTCTGCACCCCTTCCAAGAACAAAAACTGGTGTCACGGTTGTTTCTGGCATTATTGCAAGATCACCAACAACGACATTGCCGTGGTCAGCATTACGAGCAAGGACAACCGCTAAGTCAAAACCGGGAACTGTGCCTGCAGTTTCAACCGATTCCAAAGCTGTTGTGCCACCACCAACAACCGTCCAACCATTGCCGTTCAACAGCGTTGCCACATCGCGTCGTGCGTTCTCATCATCACCAATAATTATTGCGAACATCTCCCCACCATTTCTTACAGCAGATGCAAGAAGAGGAACGACTCTGTAATCCCCTTCGAAGGAGTTCTTTGGAAGCGTTGATGCAATGGTGAGTGCGGATTCATATTGAACAGTACGATCTGGGTAATACATCGCTGCAACAAGTGGCATATCGTTTCCGCTATCGAGCGAACCAGCCCCAGCCGTTTTCGACAACGCAGCAATCGCATCAAGCGCAAGCGAAGTATCGCCATCTTCTAATGCCTTCGCCAACACCATCTGTGCAATTTCTGGACCGAACACGGTTGCATAAAACTCTGGGCTATAGGGCAAACTGCCGAAGACCAAGTCATCCTGCCCTTGTAATTCGCGATCACGCCGCAGATTCGCCGCCACAAAAACGCTCATTGCAGCTGAATTATCCGAATCAGAGCCAATTGCTTTTGAAGAAAAATACATTGCCATTACATCGTCAAACACTTCTTCTGGAACGTCAAAAACAACCAACTGTTCTGCCGGATCCCAAGCCCAAAAGATATTTTGACCATTCATTGCTGGTGGAATAACCGATGGCTGTCCATCATAAAACTGTTTCGCAACAACGGTTTGCATGGTTGAAAGATTGGAGTTCAAGGCAATGCCAATTCGTTCAAGTGCACGAGTTGCGGCACTTCGAACGTCTGGCGCTTCTTGCGAATCATTCGCGAGGGCAATCAAACTTGGTGCAGCGTGGGTATAGCCAATATCACCTAGAACACTTGCAACAAGTGCTTGCGAGTCATTATCCAAATAGGGCAAAGCCGTTTGCAGAGGGAGCACAGCATCGCGACCAATTTGAATAAGCATCGCTTTGACTCTTCTTGACGTAGTAGCATCGTTCGCAACTTGCAACATTAAGAGTAGTTGCGGGACTGCATATTCCCCTGCTTCAATCAATCTTTTTTCAGCAAGCAATCGTTGGCGAGTTGTGCCGGCTAACAACCCAATCGACTCAACCAAACGGTCAGCATTGCGAATGACACTTGTGCGACCTGCTTGGTACCGCTCTTCTAACTCCGAAGCGAGGGGCTCAAGATCATCGACAAACATCGCCCAGCCGATTGCACGATCGAATCGTTGTTGGCGCTCCTTCGTTGTATTCACCATTTCAAAAAACGCTTCATCGCTCATATCATCTTGAAGTAGCGTCATTGCATATGCTTCAGCAAACTCCACATTCGCAACTAACGAGTAGTGAATAAAATCATCAAGCGCAGACTCTGAATCATTTTCCTGTGCAAACGCGAAGAGCTGTATCACAAACATGGTGATGCCAAATAGTGCTACGATAAAACGATTTCTAAAATTGAACATGTAATTGCTCCAATGAGATATAACAAAACGACCAAATAAGGTCGCGAACAGAAATGTGACGCGTATCTTACTCCTTTTTGGACCTTCCTGAAGGCAAAATACCCTATACTTTCCCTCGCAAGGGCGCCCTGCAGTTGTTCTGTATGGTTGGCACGTATTTGTGCCAAAGGGAAGGTGGTTAAAATCCACCGCGGACGCGCCGCCGTAACGAGAGCGCTAGCAATAGCACCCTTTTATCAATGATCCACTGCAAGTTTGACTTGTGGGAAGGATGGTGAGAGGATTGAAAAAACTCTCGAAGCCGGAAAACCTCCCCTGCAATTCAGTGTTGCCTGCGCGAATCAGGCCACGACGCTGTGCCACAAAGGCATCATCGTGACCTTCGCAACGGCCAAGTATGGAGATCGCGCATGTCGCCACTACCAATTATCGTTTTTTCACTTCTCATTAATCCATGGGCTGACTCGGTCATTTCTTTTGACGAAGGAGTCGGTGGAGCCGCTGGGTACAACTTACCTGAAGTTGCACTTGGTGAACCGAGCCGATTTACCGGCGAAGATGTTTGGCCCGGAGTTGTGAGTCCTTTTAACTCACCGTGGCTTGCAGATGAAATTGTTTCCATTGGTACAGGCGGCTCCCTTGTTGTTTCGTTTGATCAGCCCGTGCAAGACGACCCTGCAAATCCTTGGGGTGTCGATTTTCTTATTTTCGGCAACACCGGTTGCATTGACAACTCGTATCCAGATGGAATCGTAGGAGGCGTGTATAGCGATGACGGCGGTACCATTGAGGTTTCTCAAGATGGCAAACAATGGTTTGCGATAACAACGCAACTCGCAGACGGTCTCTGGCCAACACGCGGTTACGTCGACAGCCAACCATACGATGCCGTGGAAGGATCGCAGCCATCAAACTTTACCCTACCAGTTGATCCTCGGCTCACGATCGATGACGTTATGAATCTTGACAACGATGCGCTTGTGAATTTATACGATGCGTCCGGCGGTGGAACGCCCATCGACATTACAGAAACAGGACTAGATGAAATTTTGTTTGTGCGAATATCAGTAGACTCAAACTCAAAGCTCACACCCGAAATAGATGGACTTGCAGATGTAACTGCACAATTAGTCGGAGACGTCGACATGAACGGTATCGTGGATGTAAACGACTTACTTTCTCTCATCGGAAGTTTCGGCGAGCTTGAAATTGGAGGACCCCTCGCCGATTTCAACGGCGATTTTTACGTTGACGTTTCTGACTTGCTCGCTCTTCTTGGCAACTGGTCGTGAGTCGAGCATTCACACTCATTGAATTACTCATCGTCATTGCAATTGTTGGAATCCTTGCCTCGGTTTTGGTTCCAACAATCGGCGATGGGCATGCACTCGCGCAAACTACATTGTGCAAAGCAAACCAACGGCAACTTGTCTTTGCTGCCACAAGTTACCGCAATGATTACCAAGCGCATCCACCCGTTGTTGTTTCGATGCAAGTCCACTGGGACGATGAAACGATCCTTTGGCAATATCTTGACCAAGCAGAAGACCAAATGCTCTGCCCAGAACATGATGATCCAATCTATTCCACAACAGGGTACAACTACAACACAATGCTTGGCGATGAGTACCAACTTGGAAGCGGCATGACTGTTCACGGGATTTCCATTTCTGATTGCGCGCACCCTGCGAGTTGCGCCATGTTTGGTGATGGACATGACAATAAATTCATGCGCGCAACACTCAGTAACATTTCAATTCGTTGTGGCGGAAGGCAATCATTTCGTCACCGAGGTGCAACCGTTATTGGGTGGCTTGATGGACATGTCGGCGCACAAGAAAAGAAGTTTTATAGCAATTGCAGCGCCGAAAAACTCGTCGGTTTTTTAAGCGAAGACAATAGCGCTTACGATCCGCGAATTCTACGTTTGCCGTGACTGTCACTTTGAAAGCGGAAACGCAGCACGTCTTAACTTGTATAGCACCAACCACTTATCAATGTGACTGTCACTTTGAAAGCGGAAACGCAGCCGCAAAGTGACTGTCACTAGAATCACACCAAGCGATCCAGCAAGCGCAAATTGCATGTCTGCTCGTGTCAGACACGTCGCAGCCCGTGACAGTCACCATGGAAACGCAAGGCAAGAAACAAGGTCGCCTTTGCGCAGTTCGTTCTCTGAAGATGGGAGTTGCACAAGACCGTGCGTTACAGCAGTGTGAACCAAATCACCTGAACCTTGCCACGATGGAACCGTTACTTTGCCGTCAACAAGTAGACACGGGCGAAAACAAAGCCGATGAGGGTTTGGTCTTACATCATTTGCAAGTGGCGCCTCTTGCCAAGGCAATTCCGTGGACATCCCTTGCAAACTACGCACTATCGGCCAACCAAACACACAACTACAAGCAAGCGCGGATACTGGATTGCCCGGAAGGCCAAGCACAATTGCATTCTTATGTTTGCCGACAATAACTGGCTTACCCGGTTGAATCTTTGCACCTTTGACAACAAAATCCACTCTTGATTTTGCAAATGCTGCAGGGAAAAAATCCCGTTTGCCAGCACTAATGCCGCCGATTGTCACGACAAGATCACATCTCCCATCGAGTGCATCTGCGATGATTTGGCTTGTTGCTTTTGGATCATCAAGTACGTGCTTTGTTTCAACAACATCGCAACCCATCGAAACAAAAACGCTCGATAGCATTGGATTGTTGCCATTACGTATTTGATGTGACAATGGCTGCTCACTTGGTGCAACAACCTCATCGCCACTTGTAATGACAATGGCTTTTGGTTTAGAAAGAACTTTCAGTTCATGTGCTCCAACACTCGCTGCAATCCCAATATGTTGAGGCGCAAGTTTCATGTGTTTTGTAACAAGCAAGTCCCCCGCTTTCGCATCAACCCCACGGACATGAATTGATTTTCCTTGTTTAATAGCGTCGCAATTGAACGTGACGTTCTCACTTCCATTATCAGTTAACTCATGCTGCACCACAGCATCAAAGCAATCAGGAACTGGTGCGCCTGTTGCTATAGTTACGCATGTATATGGCTCATGAGTTCCATCAAAAGCGATCCCCGCAGCAACCGTCCCAACTACTTGCATGGTTACACCATCGCTAACTTCGCTTGCTACAACGGCATATCCATCCATTTGGCTTCGGTTGTACGGCGGCAAGTCGCGGTCGGCAACAATATCGTCAGCCAACATTCTGCCTGCTGCAGATGCCATGTCAACTGTTTCAATCGTGCTTACTGTTGCTGCAATTCCTAGTGCAGCATCAAGGGCTTCAGAATAGGAAGGCAGCGATGCCATTACCCACCACTCACTGGGGGAAGAATTGCAATCGTACAACCATCGTGCAATGGTGTTTCTCTTGAAGCGAGTTGCCCATCAATAGCAAGAGCGCAAATGGAAGACAACGCAGAAAGTGACTCGCAGCCCTGTGCAAGTATGTCAAATACATCGCCTGCTGTTGCGTCTTGTTGCACAATTATTTCTTGTTCTCTGCAATCCATTGCCTGCGAAGCGGCGGCAAAGAATAACACTTTACATTTCATTTCAGCGTCTGCCAAACCGTTGCTCCAATTCTTCGATCGACAACCGCATCGTCGTCGGCCTTCCGTGTGGGCAATTACTTTCACGTTCAATTTCTCTTCGTTTCTTTAGCAAGTCAGCAAGTTCTTGCGGATTTAAATAATCGCCCGCTTTAATCGCAGCTTTGCACGACATCATGTCAAGGACTTCGCTAAGCGCTTCTTCTTCGCTACTTGGAACATCACTACTGCCCAACTTATCGAGCAATTCACGAATGAACTCCCCGCCATTTACATTGCGCGAAACTAAAAGCGTAGGCAAGGCATACACAGAAATCGAAGCAGGACCAGAAGCCGAAGCATCAATCCCAAGTTTTTCAAACAACTCAGCGTGCGTTTCAAGTGCTTCAAGTTGCCCGCTGTCAGCTTCAAAGGCATCAGGCACAAGCATGCGCTGCGATTCCAAATTACCTTTTGCGATACGCTTTGACAATTCTTCAAACATGATGCGTTCGTGCAAGGCATGTTGATCAATAATCAAAATGCCTTGTTCATCTTGTGTCACTAAAAAACATTTTTGCACTTGCATCACTGCTTCTGGCCCGATGATGGTTGGCAGCGGCGTTGATAGTGCTGGGAGTTCAATGCCCACAACTGCTTGCCGCGCTTTGTCAACTGTGAATGAGGGTGACGACGATGGACCAAACGCAACATGTGCTCCCCCACCATGAGACGAAAACGATGCGGGCACATACTCCGGAACAATATCTTCTTTTGCAAGTGCACCTGAAACTGTTTTGTTCACAAGTCGCCAAACAGTATCGCGATCACGAAATCGCACCTCGCTTTTTTGTGGATGCACGTTGACATCCACAAGGGCTGGCTCCATTTCTAAGAATAACGCAGCCGTTGGCCAACGCTTTGGCTCAATCAATCCACGAAAAGCTTCCTTGAGTGCGTGTGTAATTGAACTGTCCGCAATCGAACGACCATTGACGTGCAAACGAATGTGTCTTGAGGTGGGACGAGCAACGCTTGGCTTACCAACCAAACCCCAAAGGGTTATCCCCTCGATGTTTCCATCAATTTCTATGAGTTCCCCATCAAGTTCTCCCCCAAAAATAGACAATAATCTTTCCTTGCAAGTTTCACTGAAAAACTCAAGTAATGTTTTGTCACCACTTTTTAACGTGAAAGCAACGTCATGGTGCGACGCAGCGAGTCGCTGAACAACATCTCGAACTCGTGTCGTTTCTGCGCCGTCTGATTTTAAAAATTTTCTACGTGCGGGTGTATTAAAAAACAATCGTTTCACTTCAACAGTCGTGCCAACACTTGCAGCAAGCGGTTTGGGCTCAGCCATGTTGCCACCATCAACTTCCATCAACGTGCCAGATTCGTCTTCGTTTCGCCTGCTTTTAAGCGATAAATGGCTGATTGAGCCAATCGACGCAAGCGCCTCGCCCCGAAAACCAAGCGACGCAATCGCTGCAAGGTCCGCTTCTTCGGCAATTTTACTTGTCGCGTGGGGCGTTACCGCGAGTTCTAATTCATCAGGGGCAATTCCGCTTCCATTGTCGGTGACGCGAATTACATCTTTGCCACCGTGCTCTAGTTGTATCTCTATTCGAGTACTCCCCGCGTCGATTGCGTTTTCAACAAGTTCCTTCACGATACTCGCTGGTCGATCCACCACCTCGCCTGCTGCAATTTGATTAATGAGTACTGTTGGTAACTTTTTAATCGTCATGTAGTTTCTCTTGAAGTTGTCCAATTTCTTTGCAAAACAATTGGCATTCTTCTGCCTCTACCGAACGTGCGAGGTGATGTTTTAAAGATGACCGCTGCTTGGTCACGTTTGAATTGTGAAATGTCAACCATACGAATAACCATTGAGATGAACTCTCGAGACAAATCAAGTTCTTCTTCGATGTCATCTACCCCTAAATCCAAATCAATATGTAGCCGAAGAACTGCATCGAGTTCATCGTATTGTGGCAACGAGTCTTGATCGAGTTGATTGGATCGCAACTCGGCAGATGGCGGTTTTGCAATTGATGATTTTGGAATTGGCGAAGTCGAAAACCCGCATGCTTCAAAGTTGTTATTGATCCACGTCGCTATCGACCAGACGTCTGTTTTGAAAATATCGCCAATCACCGAAACCGCGCCCGACATATCGCCATACAAAGTGCTGTACCCGACTGCAAGCTCTGATTTGTTACCAGTTGCAAGGAGCAACGCGCCAGTTTGATTTGCGAGAGACATTAATAACAAACCACGAATACGTGCTTGCGCATTTTCTTCGGCTAACCTCTTCGCTTCCAAGCAGCTGTCGCTGATCGTGCGTTCAAATGCACGGTGCATGTGTTCTATTGGCAACGTTTCTATATTTATTCCAAGATTTTTTGCAAGTTGCTCCGCATCTTCAACCGAACCAAGCGATGAATACCTTGAGGGCATCAAAATACCCGTGACTGCTTTTTTGCCAAGTGCTGCAACAGCTAGCGTTGCGACTAATGCAGAATCAATACCGCCAGAGAGACCAAGCAGTGCTTTGGAGTGTCCTGTCTTTTGAAAATAATCTTTTGTGCAAAGAACAATTGCGTGAAAGCGCTCTTCATCTTCACGTGTTTCAATTGCAATATCGATTGGCTTGTCGATTGTGTTTACAACAACACAACCCGTATCAAAAAGTGGTAACGATTCGAGTATGCCACTTGGCGAAACGACGAACGAACCACCATCAAAAACAAGGTCATCATTGCCTCCCACTTGGTTGCACATCGCAATCGTCACGTTGTGCTCAGTTGCAAGGTCGAGCGCATATTCAAGGTGCGTTTCATGTTTGCTCACAACAAACGGCGATGCGCTTGGAGCAATAATTGTCGTGCATCCCGCATCGAGCAGTTGCTTGACCGGATTACTGCCGTACGTTGGCGCTGCACTTGCATCAAACCCTCGCCAAAAATCCTCGCAAATTGCGATGCCGATTTTTTCACTATCCATTTCAAATGTACACACTGCCTCGCCCGATTCAAAGTACCGCTTCTCATCAAAGACGTCGTAACTTGGAAGAAGTTGCTTGTCACAGACAGTGACAATTTCGCCATGGCGCAGAACTGTTGCACTATTTCGCATCCGACCACGCCCTGCATCCAAGCGAGGGTGCCCAACAATAATTGTTGATTCTAGACACGCTTGCCCCACCTGCAGCACTGCTTCTTCGCACGCCTGCACAAAACCAGTGAAGCAAAGCAAATCTCTTGGGGGATATCCACAAATGGACATCTCTGGCGTCACGATGATGTCTGCATCTATGGATTGGATTGCAGCAATCAAACGATCTGTGTTGCCACGCACATCGCCCACCACAGGGTTACATTGCACCAATCCTATACGCATAACTGTATATGGTACCAAACGCGCTTGCGAGAATTACGTGGACTACCTTATTTTGAGAGGGGACAGGCTCATGGGGACAGTCCCCATAAAAATACAGAAAAATGATTAGTACTGATGCGCAGACCCTGTTTTTGTTCCTTTTACTGGGGACAGGCTCAGGGGGACTGTCCCCCAAAACAACACGAGCCCGTTAAGAACGGGCTCGTGCATCACACACTGGTTCGGAGAAACCAGAAAGGAAAGGAGTTAAGGGTTAATACACAAGGGCAACTGCGTTTTCGATCGAATCGATCACTTGCCGCACTGTAAATGGTTTGCGCAGTACGCCATCAAAGCCACTGCACGTAAGTTGGGTAATTTGTCCGTCGGTGAGCCTGCCGCTCATTGCAATAATTTTTGTCGCTTGCATTTCTTCGCCGTTTCTAAATCCTTTTGTGAACGACGTGTAATCGTCACCACAGAATGAAAGATCAAACAACATCACGTGGGGTCGGAAGCGTTCGCACTCCACGCCTGCTGCAAATGGATTCGTGCACGAATGCACAACATATTCTGTTTGCTCACTAAAGACACGTTCGAGCGTGCTGACAACATCTTTATCGCTATCAACTATAAGTACGCGGGTGTTACCAGCCATTAAACCATCAAGCGGGATGCCGTGCTCTTGCATAAAGTTCATCAATGCTTGCACTGGAATGCGGCGGTCTTTTGATCCGGGAATCCTGTAGCCCTCGATTTGACCTGAGTCAAACCATTTGCTAACTGTACGCGCTGCCACGTTGCAAATCTTTGCTACTTCGCCGGTTGTTAGTACATCTTTGTCGAATGGGTTCATTTCCAATTCACCTTTCATATAAGTTCAGTTGTGCCGCGTCTCCACGCGGATTGACGACTAAACTTGATTCGTCCATGCGAGGCGGTGGATTTACTCCGAGGGCAAGGATTATGCTGAAAAAACGCTCGGTCACAAGGATTTTGCAATCTTCGCGACCGATAACGTCAAAGGTGGAAACTTGGGTAGTTTGTTAAACCGTTGGTCCAGCTGCTCTTACGGCATCTGTCATGTCATACTTCTGGTCGTTGGCTTTGAATTTGTTCGCAAGTTCGGTCGCCATCTTGTCGTATGAAGTCCCATCTGCCCACGTTTGACGTGGATCAAGGACTTCGGAGGGCACGTTAGGCGCGGTTCTAGGAATATACAATCCAAAGATAGGATGTTGGGCATATTCTGACTTTGAAAGTGAACCGTCAAGGATCGCCGTCACGAAAGCGCGTGTCCATGGCAAACTAAAGCGCTGCCCAGTTCCGTAAGGTCCACCTGTCCAACCAGTATTCAAAAGCCAAACGTGTGCATCTTGATCTTCAACGCGTTTTGCAAGCCAGTGTGCGTAATCCATCGGAGGCCTTGGAAGAAATGGTCCGCCGAAGCACGGGCTAAAGTTTGGTTGAGGTTCAGTGATGCCCGCCTCGGTACCGGCAAGTTTAGATGTGTACCCATTGATAAAATAGTACATCGCTTGTTCGGAAGTCAATTTACTCACTGGTGGTAAGACTCCGAAAGCATCAGCGGTTAGGAAGATAACATTCTTTGGATGCCCACAAACACTTGGAATAACTGCATCTGGAATAAAATCAACGGGGTATGCAACCCGCGTGTTTTCCGTTTTGGAACCGTCGTCGTAATCTGGAACGCGCGTGTTTTCATCAAGAACAATGTTTTCAAGTACAGAGCCAAATTTAATTGCATCCCAAATTTGTGGCTCCCCTTCTTTTGTCAATTTAATACATTTTGCATAGCACCCGCCTTCAAAGTTAAAGATGCCATCATCGCTCCAGCCGTGCTCATCATCACCAACAAGAGGTCGGTTTGGGTCAGCAGAGAGTGTTGTTTTGCCTGTTCCGCTTAAGCCGAAGAATAGCGCGACGTTTGTTTCGTCTTCTGCATCTACATTCGCCGAGCAGTGCATTGGAAAAACATCCGCTTCAGTCATGTCAAAGTTCATAGCGTAGAAGATTGATTTTTTAATTTCGCCAGCGTACCGAGTGCCGCAAATCACAACTTTCTTTTGTTCCATAGATTGAATGACGCAAACTCCACTGTCTAATCCATAACTTTCGTGATTATCAATCAACAAGTTGCATGCGTTTATGATTGTCCAATCTGGTTCAAAGGTTTCTGAATCAACACCACGAATAAACATCGTCGATGCAAACAAGCAGTGCCACGCTTCTTCGGTTACAACCGAAACATTCAATCGGTATCGTGCATCTGCGCCGGCAAACCCGTCAAAGCGATAGAGATCATCTTTCTTACCAAGATACTCGGTTGCCATCGCTTCGATTTTTGCGAAGTTTTCAGGGGTGATTGGTCGGTTGGTTTTGCCCCAAGCAATTGCGTCGTGAATTCCGGGAGTATCCTCAACGAATTTGTCGTTGGGTGAGCGACCTGTGCGATCTCCTGTGTCGCAGCAAAGTGCACCGTTTGCTGCAAGAACGCCCTCCCCACGTGCTAGAGACGTTTCTATTAACTTTGCAGTTGAGAGATTTGAATGAATTGTTACACCGGGAAAATCTAGGCTTTTTGTTGCAGTTTTCATGGTATTTCTCTTGTAAAAAATAGGCGTGAGTGGGTTTTACTGAAACCTCACATTCTACCTCACACTCGACAATTTTTGTGCTATTTATTGAATCGAAAATGAATGAAAAGACAGGTCGTTATTGACCTAACAACGCGTTGCGGATACCCTGCGCAATCCCTTTGGCGATCGTAGCTCAGTCGGTAGAGCACCGGGTTGTGATCCTGGATGTCGCGGGTTCAAGTCCCGTCGGTCGCCCTTTCCGCTCCGCGGTGTAATCGTCACTAGATTTTTTCAAAAGATGCTCCGCACTCACTGCAAACATCCGCGCTAGTAACTTTCCTTGGATAGCCACAAGACAAACAATGGTCTTTGCACCATGGTCGTTTTCGCCAAAAAAGCAAAATTAACATAAACGGGCCAAAAAGCCAAAGGGAGGCGAAAATGGACAACACCAGTGAGAAGAATGACCCTGTTTCACAGTAACAACTTGTTCGCCTTGCAACCATAATTGACAATGGAATTGACAACAATAATTCGACTAGCGAGCCTGCGAAAAGGCCTCCTGTAATACGTACTAGTGACCTTGCATCCCTTGGAGCTCTTTTCATAAATACAAAGAGTAAAACCGCCCAAACAACCCATGTAATAATCAGAAAATACCAAAAAAAGTGGGGAGTAATTTGGTCTTGTTTAACAATGTCCAAGAACAAGGTTGTGACAATAGAAAATAAGCCAGTTGCTAAAGCAAGAGTGCAAATCCCTCCAAAAAGAGCAGCGATAACCATACTCACATTCAGAGATTTTCCATAGTGTGTAAGTGTGGGAGGATTTACGAGCGGTATAACAAAAAGGATTTGAGTGCCAACGATAATTGCAGAGATAAAGAGTGAGAAATTCCATGGCACACTGACCTTTGAACCATCAATAAGCTGAAATAACACTAATATTGCAAGAATAGTTGAAACGTTGAACACGTACGCCCCCAAGATAATCAACAATCGCCTTGTGCCATTCATATCCGCACAGTACCAGAAGATACAATCTCATTATGCAATTCCACGCTCTTCAACATGATGTCGTCCCAGGTGACTATAGGGCAACGCGGAACAACATTGAAAAACAAATCGAGCGAACAGCACCTGATAACGGCGATTTTGTCGTTTTACAAGAGATGACCGACACTGGGTGGTCGATGAAACTCGATACGATTTCTGGCATCGGAACCGTCGATTGGGCTTGTTGTATCGCAAAGCAACTTGGCATTTGGATTCAAGTCGGCTGGGCTGATTGCGTGGATGGTCGTGGCAAAAACTGCATCTCCATCTGCTCTCCGGAGGGCAAATCAGTTGCTACGTACACTAAAGTGTTTACCTGCAATCCATTGCACGAAAGCGATTATTACGATAGTGGCAACGAACTTATTGTCGTCGATATCGGTGGTTGTACTGTCTGTCCAATGATTTGCTACGACGTACGGTTTCCAGAGCTTTGGAGACCTGCGGCTGTTTCGGGAGTTGATGTTTTTACCGTTTCTTCAAGTTGGCCACTTCCTCGGATCGAGCACTGGCGCTCGCTGCTCATTGGTCGATCGCTTGAAAACCAAGCGTTTGTTGTCGCGAGCAACCGAGTTGGTAAAGATGCCCTTGCAACGTGGGGCGGTCTATCCATGATTATCTCTCCTTTGGGCGAGGTACTTGAAGAAGCCAACAAAACTGAAGAAGATACTATTTCTGCTGCCATTGACCCAGAAATTGGTCGTTCATGGCGAAAAGAGTTTCCCGTCATGGACGATGTGCGAAAAGAATTACTTGGAAACATCCATGTTCGTCATATCTCCGCTTGATGCAAATGGCTCTGTCGGTTACGCTTCCATTCCAATTACGGCGAAATAGCTCAGTTGGTAGAGCACTGCACTGAAAATGCAGGTGTCCCCGGTTCAAGTCCGGGTTTCGCCATTTATGGAAAAGACACGGCAGTTGCCGCGTCTTTTTTTTTAAACCCCACCCACTGCTGCTGCTTTTCCGCTTTCAAAGTGACAGTCACTTTATAACTGTCTGCTACCACGAGGATTACAACGCGCCAAGAGGGAGAACCACATATCTTGTGCTCAATTCGCCCCCTGAACCGAACAATTCCTCCGAGGAATTAATCTCGCTGCCTTTCCGCTTTCAAAGTGACAGTCACTTTTTAACTACTTTGCGGGTTGTTTAGCCGGCTTCGCGGAGACGGTCGGCGCGCATTTTGTACAACAACCGTTTCATGGTGTCATTTGTGACATTTGCCGCGTTCATACCTCCAAGTGGGTAATGCTCCGAGAGTGCAGTCGCAAGACGTGCCTCTGTTGTCATCATGAAATACGCTGGTCGATCAAGAACTCGAGTCGCAAACTTCAACGCACGTTGCAAGTACTTTTGCGTTGTCGCAAGGACAAGCGTGTCGCCCTCAAGATTCATCGGCAAACAACGAAATTGCCATGCCTGCCTTGAAGAAACCATCGATTTTGCTTCTGCTCGTGGCATAAAAGTCAGAGGATCGATCGTCGGCGCATTACACGCATATTGGTACGACCATGCTTCTTCGATGGCTTCTGTGGAAACTTTGCAAAGTGTCTCTGCAATTTCACCAAAGGGCCTTCCAGTTTTTCGCTGCTGTTCCAAAATGGAACGAACATCAAGTTCACTGAGCAATCCCTGCTCGACAAGAACCTCTCCAAGGCGAAGGGTTCGACTATTCTTCCATGCGTTTAAATGCTCCATGCAGGGCTCATCGACCCCCATCAACACCGACTCAACTAAGGTTTACGCTATCAGGAATGAGAGACGTAAAGCCGTGCCGTTTGTTCCGTCTACTTGAGTTATAGGGCTCAATTCAGACCGTGCAGGGCTGCTCAATAAGATTTTCAGGGTTTAAACCAAGCAATTCCTCTTTCACAAACACCCCATCTTTACGAATGACTTCACCATCAAACGTAATAGTACCGCCACCGTATTCAGGTCGTTGAATCAGAACAAGATCCCAGTGCACTTCTGATTTGTTCCCATTGCATGCATCGTCGTACGCATTGCCGGGAGTAAAGTGCAGCGAGCCCGCGATTTTTTCGTCGAACAGAATGTCCTTCATCGCTTCCTTTATGTAAGGATTAAAACCGATGGCAAATTCGCCAACGTACCTTGCGCCTTCATCAGAGTTGAAGATGGCTTCCAAGAACTCGCCGCCCTGATCAGCAGAGCATCCAACAATTTTCCCGTCCTTAAACTCAAGTCGAATATTCTCAAACGAATGCCCACGATAAATAGATGGCGTGTTGTAATGGATTACACCATTAATCGAGTCCTTTACTGGCGCGGTAAATACTTCACCATCAGGAATGTTTAACTTTCCACAGCATGGAATTGCGGGAATGTCTTTGATTGAAAAAATTAAATCCGTATCACCAGGACCTTGGATGTGCACTTGATCGGTTGCGTTCATCACGTCGACTAATTTGTCCGCCGCTTCCGCCATCAAACTGTAATCAAGGGTACACACGTCAAAGTAAAAATCTTCAAACGCTTCGGTGTTCATGCCAGCGAGCTGCGCCATGCCTGGGGTCGGCCAACGAAGCACACACCATCGAGTGTGATTCAACCGTTGCTTCATGTGCACTGGAGTTCCGTATATTCTTCCCCATGCTTGTTGGCGATCTGCATCAAGTCCACTCATTTCACTTACATTGTGAGATCCACGCAAACCAAGATATGCATCCATCCTTTTCATACGCTCTAAATCGTAATCCGACCACGCTTCAAATTGATTGTCCTGCGCATCATCGTGTAGAGCGCGCATAATTTGTGCGTCACGAATGGCAACATGAGGATGACCACCCACTTCGTTTGCCGCCTTCACCAATGCAATCACCATGCCTCGAGGCATGTCAAATGCCTCAATCAAAATATGTTCTCCTGCTTGCAAACAGGTTGAGTAGTTAATAAGAAGATCTGCTAGTTTTGTGTATCGTGGGTCGCTCATTGCTGGGTTCCTTTCTTGAGTGAACACACCATGATACCAAGGACATCACTCGTTTGAAAAGATATCTTTCGCAAGTTCTACAACTTCTTCTGGCAAATCACAGCCATCCCTGAGCCATAATTTCCCTTGATATTCACCATGCATTGGCGCAAGCCAAAACCAGCCTGCCACCTGTGACTCCAACATCTGATTCGATTGCCAAAAGCCATCATCCCCTCTCCCGTGTGCAACTCGCTTACCCTTGGATGGACGCTCGTCCCACCGCTCAACATGCGAACCGAGCAACGCGTTATTGACATCGTTTGCTCCTTCGACATGTTGTGTGCACACAAGAATCAGGTTCGCCTCTTTTGGCATAAATTGTTTTTGAGCGCGTTGCAACAACCTCGCTACTCTTGGCGAATCATCAACAAAGCCAGCAGGCAATCCCATCACGAGCGAAACTCTTTTTTCATCATTTGGTGCCATTATTTTCACGCCGCCAATCTCATTCCCATCACTGTCGCGAACCACGTGTTCATCGCCAAGTCGTGCTGTTTCAATAAATGAAGCAGCAACTGTGACGTACTCTTGCATCAATTCATCCGAGAGATTTTCAATCCAACGGACTTTCACAACCCACGGCTTGGGAATACATTCTAGGATCCTCAACCGCGATGAAATTTTCAGCCGCTGGTGGCGCGGACGATTTCCGCCAAGTCGTTTCACGTGCACAAACAGTTTTACGCCATCACGTTCAAGCATTAAATCACAAGTCTTTCCTGATGGAGTAGGCACTTCAACGGAAATAGCGCACCCTTGTTTTCTTGCCTGCAATGCAACGAGTGCTTCAGCAAAGGAATCCAAAAATCCCCTGCGTTTTTTACGCGACTGAAGTCGGTGGTACAACGCATCAAGTTCGGAGTCCCCTTGCCAAGAGCGAATCATTCCCACAATTGCTGGGTTTAAGTCGTGTGCAAATGTATCAAGACCTAATTCACTTGGTGTCAAAACTTTCTCCTATGCAATTCATTCCTTACAGTTTAGCCACCGAAGCAGTGCGGTGGAAGGTGGCTACATGCACCTGTCTCTTGTGGAGGTGCCCACAAAATCTCAATGACCTCTGTTGCGGGCTTGCCATCAAGTAATACATCCCGCTCCCGTGAAAGAATTTGTTCAATCTGATTCCGACCAATTCGCACTTTATACAACGAGCGATCTTCTTCCCACGCTCGCTCAAGCACTTCCGTACGTTTTTCCAAAAAATCAATCGCTTTACTTGCCTTGCTTGGTAACGACAGTCTCACTTCGCGGACAGACCCTATGACAGCAAGGCGGACCTCTTCTGAAAGGAGTGCAACGCCCTCCTCATTTACCGCAGAAATCTGAATGGCGTCTGGACAACGAGAAACCCAGACTAGTTTGTCAGACGGATCATCAAGTTGATCAATTTTATTCAGTAAAAGTAGACGTGGTTGATGTTCCGCGCCAATATCCTTCAATGTCTTTTCGACAGTTTCAAGTTGCAACATTGCACTCGGGTCAGCAGCGTCAAGAACAATCAACAACAACTGGCAATGTACGGTTTCTTCAAGTGTTGAGCGAAAACTTGCAACAAGGTGATGAGGAAGCCGGCGAATAAAACCAACCGTATCCGAAAGCATCACGCCAGTACCACCGCCAAGTTCCCACCGCTCGATACGCGTTGACAACGTTGCAAAAAGTTGGTCGTGTGCCCACGCTCCACCCGAAGTTAATGTGTTGAAAAGCGTTGACTTGCCTGCATTTGTGTACCCGACGAGGCCAACCGTAAAATAGTCGTTGTTCCGTTTTTCAACTTCGCGAATGGAACGGTGTTGAATCTCTTCAAGTTCACGCCGAAGCTGTTTGAGACGACGTTGCACAAGCCGACGGTCAATTTCAATTTGTTGTTCGCCCGGACCACGCGTTCCGATTCCTACCGGCGCACCGCCAGTGACTTGACCCAAGTGGTCCCACATCGCACGTAACCGTGGATACGTGTATTCAAGTTGTGCAATTTCAACTTGCAACTTTGCTTCCGCTGTTGAAGCGCGACTTGAAAAAATATCAAGAATCAATTCACTGCGGTCAATAATTTTCCGTTCAACCGCCTCTTCAAGATTTTGTATTTGAGAGGGTGTCATGTCATGGTCAAAAATAATAATAGTTGCGTCAACTGACTTGGCAAGTTCCTTCAGTTGCATAACCTTCCCCTTACCAACAAATGTTTTGCCGTGAGGAAGCCGCCTTTTCTGCGTAATGTGTCCAACCACCACGCCGCCAGCCGATTCCGTCAACGCACTCAATTCAGCAAATCGCTCGTCAAGAGTTATTCGCTCAACTCGCAGCGTCAGCGCAACCAAAATTGCTCGTTCTGCAACTACATTTAAATCTTCTCGTTGTTCTTTTGCCATTCTACTCGCAGTATTCTTTCACTCGTGGTATTGTAGTGTGCGGAAAGAACTACCAAACACACACTTTGTCTAAATCTACTAATGGGGGAATTAGGAATTACGAGCATGTCACAAAAAACACGACTCATGCCAATTATGCTGGTTTTACTCGCAACACTAGCAATCGTACAGTTGTCTATTGCAATAACAAGCTCGTCGCCAAGTTACGAATGGTTCGACCCATTAATTGATGTGCGGGGGGTTCTCGTGGACAGACACTTAAACCTTCCTGATGAGGAAGATATGCAAAAAGCAGCAATTGAAGGGATGATTGAATCGCTCGATGATCCATACGCGCTTTTTATACCTGACGAAAATGAAGACGCATTCATAAAAGACCTTGAAGGTGATTATGCAGGCATTGGCGCCGAAGTCAGAATGATTGACGATGAACTCGTCATCATTACACCAATGGAAAAATCTCCTGCGCTCAAGGCAGGTGTTCGTGCTGGCGATGTTGTCGAACAAATTGATGGCGAGCCGGCCAACGATGCAACCATCGAAAAGTTGATTGAACGGTTGACAGGTCCAGTTGGAACCGAAGTCAATGTATTTGTTCGCCATAAAGATGACACAAAAGAAGAATTGACAATAACTCGTGGACACATTCAATCCCAAAGTGTGTATGGATTGGTTCGCAGAAACAAAGAATGGTCCTGGCGTCTCGATGATGAACATGACATCGTTTACATCCGAATCAGACAATTTAATGAGACTACACCCACCGAACTTATTGGAGCCCTGCAAAAAGCAGAGCGGCAAGGACCCATCAAAGGGCTTGTCATTGACTTGCGAGATAATCCGGGCGGATCGCTATCTGCTGCAATATCCGTTTCAAATATGTTCCTCGACGAAGGAACAATTGTGACAGTATCTGGACGAGTTGATCCGCAAAGGTCATGGGATGCAAAGCCCGAACACGTACTCAGTGGAATTCCAATGCTTATTCTGGTCAATAAAAACTCTGCATCTGCATCGGAAATTGTCGCTGGAAGCCTGCAAGCTAACGACCGCGTCGCCATTCTTGGTATGCGCACATTTGGCAAGGGTTCCGTACAAGAAGTGTTAGAGTTGACTTCTGGCGGCATGTTGAAATTTACAACAGCCCGCTACGACTTAGCAAATGGCAGAACCATTGACAAGAAACTTTCGAAAGACACAAGACTCTGGGGTGTTGATCCAACCGATGGGCTTGTCATTCCTGAAACTCAAAAAGAAGCAAGCGAACGATACAAAAGTCGGGAACCATACACAGTGATTACGGATAGCGAGCCTGAATTGTTTGCATGTGGAGACCTTGACTGGATTAAAGAAACACTGCACGATCACCAACTTGCGCAGGGACTCATTGCGATACGCGAAAAAATTGCAACCAATACTTGGCCTTCACTTTCCGAAGAAGACCCCGTTGTGGCAGGCATCAGCGAGGCGGTCACAGAACTTGCTAAGGAACGAATTGACATTCTCAAGGAGCTCATCAAAGTAGACAAACGATTAGTTGACTTGCAAACAGAACTTGATGAGGAAGACGAATCGCTTATTCCAGCCGAAACGAACTTAGATAATGCAGTTGTCCGTTTGACAGATGAGGAAGGCAACATCATTGGGACTTGGCGAGTCGAAGGCGGCGGCATTGAATCGGCTCTAGATTCTCTCCGCCTTACATCTGTAGCAGAAGAAGAGAACACCGAACAACAAGAGTAATTCATGAAGGGGGACAAACTCCGATGACCCTCATTTTAGGTATTGAATCAAGTTGTGATGAAACAGCAGCCGCAGTTGTTGAGGATGGTCGTATTGTGCACTCCAACATCGTTGCATCTCAAGATAATTTACACGTTGAGTACGGCGGAGTCGTTCCAGAAATTGCAAGCCGCGCACATCTTAAGCGAATACTTCCTGTTATCACTAAAGCCATTGATGAAGCGAACATTACGTTGAACGACCTCGACGCAATAGCCGTCGGCAATAGACCCGGACTCATTGGCTCTCTCCTTGTTGGTGTCTCTGCGGCGAAAGCATTAGCATGGTCACTTGGCAAACCATTCCTAACCGTCGACCATGTCATCGCTCATCTCTGGGCACCCTATCTGAGTAACGCTGAAGTCACGTACCCCGCACTCGGCATTGTTGTTTCTGGTGGACATACTTCGCTTCTGCTTCTACAAGATCCAAACACTGTTGAGTGTTTAGGAAAAACAATCGATGACGCAGCCGGTGAAGCATTTGATAAAGCCGCTTCAATTCTTGGCTTAGGATGGCCCGGCGGTGCACGCATTGACAAAGCTGCAGCAAGCGGATTCCCCGTACACAAGTTGCCGAGACCAAAAACAAAAGGTGAACGACCAGACTTTTCATTTAGCGGTCTCAAGACCGCGCTGTTGTATGGCGTTCGTGGAAACCCTATTCGAAAGGATGGGAAAAATGTATTTCCAAGAACTGCTGCAGACCTTGAAAAACAGGAAATTTGCGACTGGGCAGCATCCTTTCAACACGCTGCCGTTGACTCCATCATGCACGGAATACGCCACGCTCTTGAGCATAATAAAGTAAGATGTGTCGTAGCAGGTGGCGGTGTTCTAGCGAACACTCTTCTGCGAAAACAACTTGAAGCAACTGGTTCAAGTTACAACATCCCAATCCACCTTCCTGATTTCAAGTTTTGCGTTGACAACGCTGCGATGATTGCAGGGCTCGGATACCACTTGTTTGAAATTGGTCACCGTGACCAACTCAATGTTACTGCTTCCCCAAAAGGTATTGCATCTTAAGTCACGTTTATGAAAACTCACAAAAATAAGTCAAACGATTTCTTGCCCCCTCTCTCTGCTTTTGAACCAACAGGGCATCGAATCATTGAGGGCGACCATCCTGCGATGCTTGATGATGAAGCGTTATTAAAACATGTAATGTTAGACTTTGGAAGGTCAAGTGGTCCGGGCGGCCAACATCGAAATCGAAAAGCAACCGCCTGCACTGCAACCCATACACCCACAGATATTAGTGGAGAGGCGACCGAACGTCGAAGGCAAAGTGAAAATAGAAAGATGGCAATAAGCCGTCTGCGGCGGACTCTCGCCATACAACTTCGCCGAAAACTAGCCCTTGACACCTACAAGTGCACAGAACTCTGGGAGGGAAGGCGCTCTGGGGAACAACTTGCAATCAATCCGAAACATCGTGACTATCCATGCATTCTTGCTGAAGCCCTCGACGTTATTTTCACGAGCGAATTTAATATGAATGCAGCAGCAACCACACTTCAAATTTCTGCAACGCAACTATTAAAAATTGTTGCGCATGACAACGACGCACTAAAGTGGCTCAACGACGAACGCAAAGAATGCGGGCTATCTGTATTAAAAACATGAGCACACTCACCTCTACTATTGATTCCGTTATTGATGAACTTATTGCAGTTCGTCATGACTTACACGCACATCCTGAACTTGGCTATGAAGAAACCAGAACCAGTAAAGTTATCCAGAATTTTCTTAGTGAACTACATATCCCTTTCAAAGCCGGCTTAGCAAAAGGAACTGGAGTTTTTGCACATCTTGAAGGCGAGAGTGCAACTGCGATTGGACTTCGTGCAGATATTGATGCTCTGCCCATCGCCGAAGAAAATACATTTGATTGGAAATCAGTGCACGAAGGATGCATGCACGCTTGTGGGCACGACGGACACACTGCAATTTTACTCGGAACGGCAAAAGTTCTTTCCATCATTTCAAAAGAACATACACTACCAAACCCCGTCTCATTCGTATTCCAACCAGCCGAAGAAGGTGGTGGCGGTGGAGAACAGATGGTACTCAATGGCTGTCTTGATGGCTCGCTCATAGGTCCAAAGATTGGCATGATGTTTGGCTTGCACGGCTGGCCTCAACTAGCACTCAATCATGTTGCAACAAAATCAGGGGCTATGCTCGCTGCAGACATTGGGGTTTCGGTGACTATTCGCGGAGTTGGGGGGCATGCTGCATTCCCCTACCTCTGCAAAGATCCCATTTTGTGTGCTGCACATGTTGTCACTTCGCTGCAGCAACTTGCATCAAGACATACCGACCCACTCGATGCGCTCGTTGTTTCAATAACACAGTTTCATAGTGGCACAGCACATAACATCATTCCTGATGAAGTCAAACTCGTTGGAACCATGCGGTATCTTGAAGACGCAACTGGAAAAATGGCAAAGGAACGATTCGCTGAAATCGTAGACTCGGTTGCCACTGCCCACGGTTGCACCGCAACAATTGACCTACGTGATGGCTACCCTGTTACACGCAACGACCCAAAAGCCGTCGAAACATTTTTCGAGATTGCAAACAAAACTATAGATTCCAAGCGGGTGCTTCCAATTCAAAACCCTGTTATGGGTGGCGAAGACTTTTCGTATTACTGCAAGGAAGTCCCCTCTTGTTTCTTCGCACTTGGGCTTTTACCAGAAGAGCAAGAAGAAATGGCTGCGCTGCATCAACCAACGTTTGATTTCAACGATGACGCAATAAGAACAGGCATCACTATGTTTTGTTCGCTTGCTTTGCACACTTCGTTAGCTTGAAGCTTGTGAAACATGAAAATCAATCATCACGTCGTAATGGATGAAGTCGATTGTCAAAAATAGTGTTGCAAGTTCTGGATCAAACTGCGCACCGGAACAAGCAGTAATTTCATCGAGCACTTCTTCTCTGTTTAACTTCTTCCGATACGCGCGGGAAGAACACATTGCATCAAACGCATCTGCAACGCCTAAGATTCTTCCAAACAACGGGGTCTGCCCACCTTCAGTTCCATCTGGATATCCTCTGCCATCCCACCTTTCGTGGTGCGACCGAACTCCGGGAAGTACTGGCTTTAACTGTGCGACATCCTTGAGAATGCTCTCACCAATCACAGGGTGTGCACGAATTTGATCAAACTCCTCATCGGTCAATTTACTAGGTTTTCGAAGAATGGATTCAGGGATTCCAATTTTTCCAATATCGTGCACAAGTCCACAAATGTGAATTTGCTCAATCGTTGTTGCATCAAGTCCGAGTTTTTTTGCAAGTTCTTTTGAGAGCCAAGCCACGCGTTCTGAATGCCCGCAAGTGTATGTGTCTTTCGCATCAATTGCCGAGACAAGCGCAGAGACAGTGCCCAACAAAAAACTATGCCGTTCTTCTGCGTGTCGAAGTTCGATGTCAATGCGTTTCAAATTGGAAATTGCCAATGTTGCGATTTCAGCAAGGGCTTTGCAAAACTCAATATCCTCATCCGATGATTTGCCAGTAGCTTTTCCCTCTCGGTTATCAATATAAATACATCCAACCACGGTGCTGCCCAATGTGATTGGAATGCAAACTGCTTCATCAATGTTATGGTGCATGATGGATTGTGCTTGCTCGTCAATCATTTGCGCCTTTTGATAACGAACTGGCTCGCCTTCAAGTGCTGCATCTAAAAGCGAACGGCTTAAATTCGGCTTCCCCTGCAGAGCAATCTGTCCTTTTGCTGCAAGTGTTTCAACTCGACCTCCACTCGCTGGGCGAACAACGGCAACGTTGCTAAACGTGGTTCCTGCTTCTGCGGCAGTTGCAAGCATTTCTGCAATTTTTTCTTCACTTGTTGCAGCATGAATCGACTGGCTACAGTTTAGAAGAGCAGCAAGCCGTTCTTGCGCAATTGTTACTTCTCCATCAGATTGCTCAAGTTGCACAATGGCTGTTCCGCCAAGTGTATTTGCATCATCAAAGGTATGCACGAGCCGGCTATCGTCGTTTTGATCGACCACTTCAAACGTGAATGGTTCAATCG
This sequence comes from uncultured Isosphaeraceae bacterium, assembly GCA_964489535.1. Taxonomy (GTDB): domain Bacteria; phylum Planctomycetota; class Phycisphaerae; order Phycisphaerales; family SM1A02. The sequence continues at coordinate 52,323 of CAZAZD010000002.1, read as the reverse complement.
TAATCAAGTCGCCAACCCGAATCCGAACGGCTCTCCCCTGTTTGAGTTTGATTCCATTGAGAAATGTTCCATGCCGAGAGCCCGCATCCAGCAATTTCCAATCGTCACCACTTGGTGCTAGTTCGGCGTGGTGCCTTGAAACTGTTTTTCCAGAAGCAAGCACAAAATCGTTTTCCTGCCCCCTGCCTACCTGCAATGGCGAATTCCCCTCAAGAGACAGCACGAGACTTTCTGGACCATGGAGCGTCTCAATGACTAACTTCGATTCATTTGCCATCTATATAGAGTACGCGAGATTCCCCATTAAAAAAAGTCTTCGGGGAATTATTCAGTTTTACAGGGATTCTCCTCTGAGATTTTTTTTATTCCTCTGAGACTTTTTCCAGACGTGGTTGCTCGCAAGAACAGAGTTTGGTAGAGTATGCGGTTCACAATAAACACCGTTACAACCACTGCATCGTGCATCGCTGGCCGGCGTGCACACCATGATGAAGGTGGAAGGCAGGAGACAACCACATGGCCAAAAAGATAGAAAAGCAATTCAAGGTGCTTGCACCCGGTGGGCAAGCCACCCCAGCGCCCCCACTAGGACCGGCACTCGGCGCGAATGGCGTCAACCCAGGTCAATTTATTCAATTATTTAACGATCGAACTCGTGAACTCAACGGCAAAGTCGTTGGCTGCATCATTACGCTGTACTCAGATCGTTCATTTGATATTGAAATTAAATCTTCACCAGCTGCCGTTCTTCTTCGTTCGGCCGCTGGCATTGAAAAGGGCTCTGGCGTCCCTCACACCGAAAAAGTTGGCTCAGTAACCAAAGAACAAGTAAAAGCAATCGCTGAAGAAAAAATGGAAGATCTCAACGCTGCAAGTATCGAGTCCGCCATGCGAATCATTGAAGGTACCGCCCGATCCATGGGCGTTACCGTGGGGGGTGCGTAAGCCATGCCAAAATTAACACGAGCACAAAAAGCGAGCAAAGAAATAGCCGCCAAAGGAAAAGAGCCACACAGCATCAAAGATGCCATAAAACTCCTTAAAACCTTTCCAGCACGTAAATTTGACCAAACTATCGAAGTCGTGATGCATCTTTCCATTGATCCACGTCAAGCGGATCAACAGCTCCGCGGTTCGGTTTCAATGCCAAAAGGCGTTGGCAAATCCGCAAAAGTTGCCTGTTTTTGTCCTTCTGACAAGGTCGAGGCAGTAAAAGCCGCTGGTGCTATTGAAGCGGGTGCAGAGGACCTCGTCAAGAAAGTTGAAGGCGGTTGGCTTGACTTCGATGTTGCCATCGCAAGCCCCGACATGATGCGATTCGTTGGTAAATTAGGTCGGCAACTCGGTCCAAAGGGACTTATGCCATCACCAAAAGCCGGAACCGTTACACCAGACGTCGAAACAGCGGTTGCTGAATTCGCCGCTGGTAAAGTTGAGTACCGCAACGATGATGCTGGTAATATCCACTGCATCGTTGGAAAAATGAGCTTTTCCGATGAAGATCTCACTGAGAACCTGGAATTTTTCGTAAAAATGATTTCTAAAAAGCGCCCAGCGGCAGTGAAAGGCGAATTCGTCAAGAACTGTGCAATCAGTGCAACCATGACCCCAAGCGTAAAGATTGCGGTATAAACTGCTGCTAGCAAAGGAATTACACAATGAGTAAACCTATCAAAGATATGATTGTAGCCGAGTACAAACGTCGATTTGGCGATATTGGAAGTGCGCTTATTATCGATATTCGGGGCATCGAAGCGAACGAAAACAACAACCTCCGCGTTGATCTTCTGAATAAAGATATTCACATAACTGTTCTCAAAAACAGTCTTGCAAAAACTGCATTTGAAGGGACGGAACTAGAATCTCTTTCAACAACACTCTCAGGACCATCTGCCCTTGTAGTTGGTGGCGATTCGGTCGTTGACGTTGCTCGAAACCTTGTCGACTGGGCGAAGAAAATCAAGCAACTTGAGTTGAAAGCAGCGATTCTTGATGGTGAACTTTTCGACGGCACCGATGGTGTAAAACGCCTCAGCGAATTCCCAACGAAGGACGAGGCACAAGCAAAAGTTGTCCAATTGGTGCTTTCACCTGCTGGCAACTTAGTCAAAGCAGCAACAAGTCCAGGCAGCAATTTGCTTGGAATTATCAAAGAAATCAGGACTCGTCTGGAAGAAGGAAACACGATCGAAAAGATTGCCTAACCAGCGAGGAACACAGACATCGCGTTTGGGACTGGCCCGTGAGGGTTAAAAGTCGCACAGGGTGGCTCCTCTCCCAACGTATGACACTTTTTATTGGAGTACAGAATTATGAGCGAAGAAGCAACAGCAACAAAAGAATTTGATGCAGCAATCAGCAAAATTGGTGATGACATCGCAGGTTTGACATTGACGCAAGCAGTCGATTTAGCAGATTACATGAAGGATACCTACGGTATCGAACCTGCAGCAGGTGGCGCAGTCATGATGGCTGGTCCAGCCGGTGGTGACGGCGGTGGCGCTGACGAACAAACTGAGTTTGATGTCATCCTTGAAGCAGCTGGTGACAAGAAAATCGCAGTTATTAAGGCAGTACGCGAGATTACAGGTCTTGGGCTTAAGGAAGCAAAAAGTCTCGTTGACGAAGCACCTAAAGCAGTGAAAGAGAAATGCTCTGAAGACGAAGCAAACGAAATCAAAGCGACTCTCGAAGAAGCAGGCGCAAGCGTTACAATCAAGTAACACCCTGCTACGCAACAACTTAAAACGACCAGCGGCTCACCCGTTGGTCGTTTTTTTATTATGAACCCGAATGGGGACAGTCCCCCTGAACCTGTCCCCCAAACCACTCTCCAAACAAAACTTAAATAAACCCATCAGAAAAATTTATTTAAATTGGGACTCATCACACATTATGAAGATCGAGATGGACAATCGAAATGGTCTCCAAAATCTGAGTTTTTAAAAAAATATTATTTTTTATAAAAAAACTCAAGTTTTAATCGTTGTCCCTTGTCGAAAAACAGCGGTTCGGATACTCTACGTGGCTCGGCAGCGGCGGTCGCGGCAACTTGGAAGCACACACGAAAACATACTTTAAGACAGACAAACTGCTTTTTATCAGCAGACATGGTCAGTTGTGAGGTTAATTTATGGCGACGAAAACGGTACGCGATTTTTCAAAACGCGGAGATGCAATTCCTGTACCACCTCTTACTCGAGTTCAAGGCGAAGCCTATGAACGACTTGTTCAATCAAACATTGAACCTCTAAAACGCGATCCCATTGGAATTGAAGGACTCCTTCGAGAAGTATTTCCAATTGAAGCGTACGACGGTTCAATGCGAGTTGAGTACTTGTACTACAAACTCGAAGAGGAACGATATACGGTTGATGAAAGCAAAGAACTGCGACTTACATACGGTCGTCCATTCAAAATTGGTGTTCGATTTATTCGCGACGGTGTTGCAGAAGTATTAGAAGAAGAGATTTACATCGGTGAAATTCCAACGCTTATCGGCGGTGGCGAATTTATCATCAATGGTTCTGAACGCTGCATCGTAAACCAACTTCACCGTTCACCTGGCGTTGATTTCTCAATCCAAGACGATACAGGTGATCGCCAACTCCACAAGGCAAGAATTATCCCTGAACGTGGTTCATGGATTGAAATAGAAGTCACCAAGAAAGACGTCCTAGCGATGAAGATTGATCAGTCTGCGAAAATCGCAGCTACAACCTTCCTACGAGCACTCGACGAAGATTTTAGTTCAACTGAAAAAATACTCGACAAGTTCTACGACGTCAAAAACATGTCAGTGAACAAAATTAAACCAGAGTATTACTCTGCAGAATTAATCATTGACGCGGAAACAGGCGAAGAACTTTGCAAAATTGGTGCACAAATCGGCGATGCATACGACGCAATCATGGCATCACCAATAAAGAAAATTTCGGTCATCGCTGACCCACCCGATGCAATTATTCTAAACACTCTTGCGGTTGAAAAACTCGACTTCCTTGCCGATGCAACCGAACACGAAGCCGCGCTCTTAAAAATTTACGGTCGGCTACGTCCGGGCAACCCGCCTCAGGTGGACAAAGCACGAACGTTGTTTGCAGACAAATTCTTTGACGACAACCGATACCGTCTAGGTAAAGTTGGTCGCTTCCGCATCAATCGTAAATTTGATCGAGATGTCCCTGAAGACATCATGCATCTACGACCTGACGATTTTATCGCTGTTATCGAATACATGCTTGACCTCCGTGCTCGAAAAGATGGCGCACATGTTGACGATATCGACCATTTGGGCAACCGCCGCTTGCGAACCCTCGACGAACTCGCAGTTGAAGAAATGCGAAAAGGTTTCTTAAAACTACGCCGCACCGTCCAAGAACGAATGAGCGTCAAGGACATGGACGAACTTAACAAAGTTGCTGACCTAGTTAACTCAAAGGCAGTAAGTTCTGCAATCGATTTCTTCTTTGGTCGAAGTGAGCTCTCCCAAGTTGTTGATCAAACAAACCCACTTTCGATGCTCGTTCACGAGCGCCGTCTCTCTGCACTTGGCCCTGGCGGCTTGAATCGAAAACGCGCTGGCTTTGAAGTTCGCGACGTACATATTTCTCACTACGGTCGTATCTGCCCAATCGAAACACCTGAAGGCACGAACATTGGTTTGATTGCCTCCCTCGGCATCTACGCTCAGATTGACGAATATGGTTTCATTCAAACACCATACCGAACAGTCAAACACAAAAAGGTGGGTGACGTGGTCTACCTTCGCGCTGACGAAGAGATGAATACCGTCCTTGCGCCAACCGAAGTTCTCAACGACAAAAACGCTATTGATAGCGAACACGTTATTGCAAGGCGCAGCGGTGACCTCGCCCAAGTTGATCCTGCTGAAGTTTCCTTCGTTGACATTTCCCCAAAACAACTAGTCGGTATTTCCGCATCATTGATTCCATTCCTTGAACATGATGATGCGAACCGTGCCTTGATGGGATCAAACATGCAGCGGCAAGCCGTTCCACTGATTATTCCTGATCCGCCAATCGTAGCGACCGGTATGGAAAAAACTGTTGGCAATTACTCCGGCATGCTTGTAAAAGCAAAGCGAGCTGGCAAAGTCACCTTCGTTGATGCTAAACGTATTTTGATTGACAACTCTGACGAATACATTCTCAAAACATTCCGCCGACTTAACGAAAGAACCTGCCAAAGTCAAAAGCCAATCGTCAAAATGGGTGATCGCGTAAAAGTTGGCCAAATCCTTGCTGACGGCGCTTCCACTGTAAATGGCGAACTCGCAATCGGCAAAAATGTTCTTGTTGCATTCAACACATTCGATGGATATAACTTTGAAGATGCAATTGTGATTTCTCAACGCCTTGTCAAAGATGACGTCTTCACATCCATTCACATTGACTCTCACGAAGTCGAAGTCCGTGATACAAAACTCGGCAAGGAAGAATTCACTTGTGATATTCCAAACGTCTCCGAACGCCAATTGATGAACCTGAACGAAGAAGGCATCATTCGACTTGGCGCTCGGGTGGGACCTAGCGATATTCTTGTTGGCAAAGTTGTACCTAAAAGCAAAAACGAACTTACACCCGAAGAAAAATTGCTTCATGCAATCTTCGGTCGTGCTGGCGAAGACGTCAAAAACGAATCACTCAATGTCCCTGCTGGTAGTAGTGGAGTCGTTATTGGCGCGAACCACTTCAGTCGCCGAATGCATCTTGACGCTGATCAAAAGAAATTAATCAAGCGAAAAATAGACGCATACGAAGATGAAATGAATGACAAGGCAATCGCCATCTTCCGTGATATGGTCGGAGAAATGAATAAAGTCCTCGGAACCGAAATGGTTGACCCCTCCTCTCGCCAACGGGTTGGCATCTCTGATATTCCAGAAGTAATTATGGAACAAATTGAGGGATTCTCTGAAAAATGGATCAAGGGCGCAAAAGAACTAAAAGCTAAAGCACTCGCCATTCATGAACAATACTGGCCACGTATCAGTGCAATTGAAAAAGAAAAAGAGCGAAAAGTTTCACACATGAAGCGCGGCGACGAGTTGCCTTCAGGTGTTCTTGAAAAAGTCGTTGTCTATCTTGCAAACAAGCGATCGATTTCGGTCGGCGACAAGATGGCTGGACGCCACGGCAACAAGGGTGTGATTGCTCGAATTGTTCCCGAAGAAGATATGCCATTCATGGAGGATGGCACCCCTGTTGACATCTTGCTTAACCCTCTTGGCGTGCCTTCACGAATGAACGTTGGCCAACTATTGGAATTGCACCTTGGATGGGCTGCAAAAGTTCTCGGCTTCCAAGCTGTGACTCCAGTGTTTGACGGTGCAACTGAAACGGAAGTTCTTGGAGCAATCCAAGAAGCAAACGATTCTGTTGTTGCAAAACGAAAAGCTTTTGAAGAAACGGGAGAAAATCCTGGCAACGCAAGAGAAATTTTGGCTGAGATTCCATTTGCCGGAAAAGTACAATTACATGACGGACGAACTGGCGAGCCATTTCACCAACCAAGTTCGGTTGGTGTTATGTATATGCTGAAACTACATCACTTGATAGATGACAAGATTCACGCACGTTCAACTGGTCCTTACAGTTTGATTACCCAACAACCACTTGGCGGTAAAGCCCGAACAGGCGGACAACGATTTGGTGAAATGGAAGTCTGGGCTCTTGAAGGATATGGCGCCGCGTATATGTTGCAAGAACTTCTCACCGTCAAGAGTGACGATGTCGAAGGGCGAACAAAAATTTATGATTCTATCGTGAAAGGATGCCATGCATTGGAAGCAGGTATGCCTGTTGTCTTTGATGTTCTTTGTCACGAAATTAGAGGTCTATGTATGAACATTGAGTTGGAGAAGGATCAAGAAGAGACCGGAAGTCTCCTTTGATCCCTCGCGTAATTCATAACGATCTTCAACGAGTAATAGATAGGAAAAAGAAGTATGTCTGAACAAGTCTTCGATAAAGTAAATGATTATAAGTCAGCCCGAATTGGACTCGCATCCCCGAGCGATATTCGGAGTTGGAGTTTTGGCGAAGTCAAAAAACCAGAAACCATCAACTACCGAACCTACCGTCCTGAAAAAGATGGTTTGTTCTGCGAACGAATTTTTGGCCCTGAACGAGATTACGAATGTGGTTGCGGGAAATACAAAGGGACAAAGTTCAAAGGCATCATTTGCGATCGCTGCGGAGTCAAGGTAACGCACTCAAGAGTTCGAAGAAAGCGAATGGGACACATCAACCTTGCTGCCTCCACTGTACACATCTGGTTTTTCAAAGCACTCCCTAGTCGTCTTGGCAACTTGCTCGCGATGAAAACTTCTGATCTTGAGAAAATCATTTACTTCCAAGATTACGTCGTTCTTGAAGCGGGCGATGCAGACATCGAAGGAACTCCACTTGAATACAAACAAGTCATCACCGAAGACCAATACAGAGAAATCCGTAGCCGTGGCGGTTACGGAGATTTCCGCGCAGAGATGGGTGCAGACGCTATCCGCGAAATCATCGAAGGGCTCGATTTGCACGAAGTCATTGCTGAAATTCGAGAGGGATTAGCGAACACAAGGTCAAAACAAAAAACTGCTGACCTTGCAAAACGCCTAAAACTTGTCGAACAACTCAAGGGTAGTCACAACGATCCTTCATGGATGATTCTCGATGTTGTTCCAGTGATTCCACCAGAGCTGCGTCCACTTGTGATGCTTGAATCTGGCAACTTTGCGACAAGCGACCTGAACGACTTGTACCGTCGCATTATCAACCGAAACAACCGGTTGAAAAAACTCATGGACTTGAATGCTCCTGAAGTTATCATCCGAAACGAAAAACGTATGCTCCAACAAGCAGTGGATGCTCTTTTTGACAACGGACGTTGTAGGCGCCCAGTGCTTGGCAGTTCCAACCGCCCGCTGAAGTCCATCACCGACATGATCAAAGGTAAGCAAGGACGTTTCCGCGAAAACCTGCTTGGCAAACGAGTAGATTACTCTGCACGTTCCGTCATTGTTGTCGGCCCTAACCTGAAATTGAACCAATGCGGTCTTCCAAAGAAAATTGCTTTGGAACTCTACCAACCTTTTATTATTCGTCGCCTCAAAGAACAGGGTTTAGCAGATACTATTAAGTCCGCCAAACGTCTGCTTGAGAGAAGAGACGAAGAAGTTTGGGACATTCTCGAACAAGTTATTCACCAACATCCGGTCCTACTCAACCGTGCTCCAACCCTTCACCGTATGGGCATCCAAGCATTTGAGCCCGTACTCGTTGAAGGCAAGGCAATCACGTTGCATCCTCTCGTTTGTACTGGGTTCAACGCTGACTTTGACGGCGACCAAATGGCCGTTCACTTGCCACTGTCCATTGAAGCGCAAACCGAAGCACATGTACTCATGCTCTCGACGCACAATATTTTCTCCCCAGCACATGGCAACCCGCTCGTTTCGCCAAGTCAAGATATTGTCATGGGCGTCTTCTTCTTAACGCACATGGATTTGAACGACACGCGTCCGGAAGAAGAGCTTATGAAGTTCCGAAACGCACACGAAGCAATTCTTGCGTACGATTTCAAACGCATTTCATTACAAGAACGAATCCAAATTCGACTTCCGCGATACCCAACTATCGTTTCAGATGAAAAGGGCAAAATTGAACAAATGCCCGAAAGTGGCAGAATTGTTACGACGGTTGGACGCGTGCTATTTTGCGAAATCCTTGCCCAAGGCATGCCTTTCTATAACTGCACTCTCACGAAAAAAGGTTGCAGCCGCGTTATTGATGACACGTACGAAATCAAGGGTCGCGCTGATACGTTAACGCTTCTTGACGATATGAAAGAAACCGGTTTCCGTGCTTCAACATGGTCTGGTCTCTCCATTGCGATCACCGATATGCGAATCCCTTCGAGCAAACAAAATCTCATCGAAGGAACACAGAAAAAAGTTGACCGCGTTGAAGCCGCAACTGCTGCCGGCGCAATTACAAATCAAGAACGCCACAACCAATTGCTCGACCTTTGGTCCCACTGCCGCGAATCACTTACTGGCGAACTTGTGAATACACTTGAGTTCGACAGGCGTAACCCTGAAGACAACTCCGACTTACCTATTGACTCTAAAGATGGTGTTCGTTACTTGAACCCTGTTTACTTGATGTCAACTTCTGGTGCTCGAGGCAATATCAGCCAGATGCAACAACTTGCAGGCATGCGCGGCTTGATGACGAAACCAAGTGGTGAAATTATTGAAACACCAATTCGCGCGAACTTCCGCGAGGGGTTGAACGTTCTTGAATACTTCTCCTCAACACACGGTGCCCGTAAAGGTCTTGCTGACACCGCTTTGAAAACTGCTGACTCTGGCTATTTGACGCGTAAACTTTACGATGTTGCGCAACCAGTTGTTATCAATGAACATGAATGTACTACGAAACGCGGGATTACAAAACGTGCTGTCTATAAGGGTGATGAAATTCACGTGCACTTGCGTGAACTCATCATTGGCCGAACGAGCATGCAAACCATTATCAACCCTGTCACAGACAAGGTTATCGTTGCAAACAAACAAGTAATCGATGATACCATTGCCGACGAACTTGATCGCTTGAACATCGATGCTGTCCAAGTCCGAAGCCCGTTGACTTGCGAATCTTCCTCTGGTTGCTGTGCTCTTTGTTATGGTTTTGACCTTTCCACTAGCACCCTCGTAGAAGAGGGAATGGCAGTCGGAACAATTGCTGCACAATCGATTGGCGAACCAGGCACCCAACTTACAATGCGTACGTTCCACACAGGTGGAGTTGCTTCGCGTGAGTTTGTTGAAACAAATTACAAGGCACCACATTCTGGAACGATGGTGCTCCGCGACTGCAATGAAGTTCCACTTCCTGAAAACAAAGATGGGCACCTCATCACGCTCAAACAAATTGGCGAACTCGTTATCGTTGACGACAAAGGTCGCGAACTTGATAAGGCCTTCCGCGTTCCTTATGGTGCAATTCTACGAATGAAATCAGGCACTAAAGTAAAGAAGGGAAACATTCTTGTTGAATGGGATCCACACGTGATGCCAATTCTTGCAGAAAAAACCGGTACGGTTGTCTTTAAGGACATCGAAATCGGAACGACAATGCGCGAGGAAGACACCAAGGGCGTGATGGAATCTATCATCACCGAACACACTGGTGACTTGCATCCGCAAATACTTATCCAAGACGGTGACCAAACGCTCGACTTCCACCATCTTCCAGCAAAAGCGCGCTTGGAAGTTAAAAATGGCGACACTGTTGTCACAGGACAAATGCTTGCGCGTCGTCCACGCGAAGTCAAGGGTACTGCTGACATCGTTGGTGGTTTGCCCCGTGTAACTGAAATTTTTGAAGCGCGAACACCAAAAGAGCCGGCTATTCTTGCGCAGGTTTCTGGACGCGTTGATCTTAAAGCCGAACGAAAACGTGGCAAGATGGTCATCCATATTATTCCAGACGGTGCCGACCCTGTTGAACATCTTGTTCCACAAGGAAAACACTTGCTCGTCCACACTGGCGACAATGTCATTGCGGGCAGCCAGTTGACTGAAGGCCCACGCGATCCAAACAATATCCTCGATATTAATGGCGAAGAAGCGTTGTACAACTACATGATTTCTGAAGTGCAAAATGTGTACCGCGCACAAGGCGTGCCTGTTTCAGATAAGCACATCGAAGTCATCTTGTCACGAATGCTTGGTAAAATCCAAGTCCAAAAAGCCGGCGACACCCATTTGTTGCCCATGGACTTTGTTGAACGGTATAAGTTCCGCCTGTGCAACAAGGCACTTGACGGTTGCTTGCTTATCAAAGAACCCGGCGACACTGAATTTGCAGTAGGCGACCTTGTTGAGAAGGAAACTATCAAAGAAGCGAACGCCATTGCGGAAGCCGAAGGCAAAGCACCTGCGAAAACCACGCGCCCGAAGAAGGCGACCGGCAAGCCATTGCTTCTTGGTATTACCAAGGCAGCATTGCAATCCGAATCGTTCCTTTCTGGTGCTTCATTCCAAGAAACCACAAAGGTGCTGACCGAAGCCGCTCTTCGAGGCGCATCGGACGAACTCAAAGGTCTCAAGGAAAACGTGCTCTTGGGTCACTTGGTACCAGCGGGTACTGGCTTCGACCCATACCAGTCTATGCGAGTGAAATATCTCGTTGATCCGCTTCCTACAGACGAAGATGATGAAGAAAGCATGCTCGCTCGGGTAACCCAACGTGCAGAGGCGCTAGGCGCTCAAGCAGAGGGTCCTACGGTGCAAGTTCCAAATGCATCTGCACCTGTTGAGGCAGGCGAAGTTTCCTGATTGCCCCTTTCGCTACATACCCCACCCACACCCAAAGCCCCCCGCAATCACAGATTGCGAGGGGCTTTTGCCTGTGTGACAGTCACGCTGCGTAGTTGATTAATGAATGAATCTTGCTCAGAGTCCCGGTCATTTCAAAACCATGTTTTTTTTGGGACAGTCTCAAAACCTATGGTACAGTCCCTTAGTAAAACGTGGATATTGAGCGTAAATTTTGGTTTTTTTAGGACTTTTTTCGTGCAACCTAGATGCGTGGGTCGTAGAATAGTGATGTATGTATATGCCCCCGTGCATGTCATATCACGTCTAAACAGTTGCCTTGAGAGAGGCAAAGCAATTGCTAGTTTTCCGACTGGACCCAGAGGAGTTCCCAAAGATGCAATCACGTATCCTTACCCGTTTTACGATAATCCCAGTTTTTATCTTTACATGTTTTCTTACGTTGGATGTCGTTGCAAAGGAACGTGACATCGCACCCATGTTGAGCAAAGATGCATGGCAAATGATTGCCGATGTTGCAGCGTACCAACAGGGCTTTACACCACTTAGACCACAACAACATCAACTCAAACCACGTGCAAAACAACCTAAAAGACCGCTTGTAAAACAGCGCTACAGTCGAGTTATGGTGAAGTTTGTAGACCACTTGCAAGTTCGGCTTGATGTACACAACAAGCCAACATCAAAGTCTGGCTTATCCGTGCAAACCATTCGAGACCTTCTCGACTCCACGCAAGTATCACTTAGTAGAAGCACGCACAACTCGGTTGCTAGAGTCGAGGCGTTACTCAAGAAAGCAGAACGATTAAGCCGTCGCCAACAACCAGATTTAGAAGGCGTGTACTGGCTTGAAGGCGAAGAGACCTCGGTTGATGCAGCCGCTGAGATGCTCTGGACCATGAACGAAGTGGAATATATTTACTATAAACCAGTGCATGATCTTCAGCCAAAAATAGCACAAGCGCCACGTCCAATCAAAACAAATGATTTGGCAGCGACAACATTAGGGAACCAAACTGCCCCGCGAAAAACCAGAATGACTGGCGCCTGTCTATTCTCGCGAGACGACTGTCAAACGCAAATAACTGAACGAGCATGCATCAATCAGGGCGGCACGTTTCTCGGCGTGAACTCCATCTGCCAACCAGTGACTAATGATTTCAAAAGTGGAAATAACAGCACAAGAGCACTTGGACCCATAGGCGAATGCTGCCTGCTGACTGGCTGCGTAGCAGTCGTGGATGAAACTGGGTGCACGGATCTAAATGGTATCTATCTAGGAGCCAACGAAGATGACCCTCCTGACCCCTGCGGCGATTCTCAAACGGATTGTCCCGCAGGTCTAGGCGGTGGTCCTACTTTTGACGACTATGATGCGTGCTCGACCTTCGGGGACTATATTTCGTACTTTACGGGAGATTGTTACATCGATCAAACATTTATGATGCAAACAGAGAGGGCCCAAGCAAACCCATTTCCAATCGGATGCAATGACACCGATGGAACGCTCGGTGGTCCTACGGGCAGTGATTTTATCGTCATAACCGGCGCTCCGACAAATTTCCCAACCAACGTATTTAATTCTTCCTGCTGCACCGATGTTTCAGAAACTGTTCCATACTGCGAGACAAATGCTTGGGGCACCATTTGTGCCAATTATGCAAACGACCCCGTCTTTCGTGTTGACTTTGGCGGTCCCGGATTACCTTGCGAGAGAGGGAGCAGTGCTCTTGGCGGTCCAAATCCACGTGAAGGCACACAGCCATTTGGACCAACGCAAAACCCCACATCCGTACAGCCACGAATCGATATGGAAAACCTAGCAACAACAGTCTCTATTTCAAATGATGGGGACGGCGGGGCAGTTGTTTCCTCAAGATTTGAAATTATCTATTTTGATGATGACTCTGCCAATCCACCACCAAGTTATGTAGCTGGTAATGTAGGAAAATATCTCCTCCTCTATCAAAATGGGAGTTGGGGGGGCGGACCACCCGCAGCAGATTTCGACAAATGGCTTGACCCCACCGAAAATAATTTTACAGCGCTCCAAACGTGGTACGCGGTAGGAGGACCAGCTGATAATGGATGGGTTTTTGTTTTCGATGGCGAACTCACCAGCACATCCCCTTCCTTTCTTGCAACGCAACCCCTCACAAACGTCTTTACCAGCCCAGCCACTGTTTTTGCTACTCCAACGATGGGCAACCCCCCCCCAGCCGGTTGGCCCGGATTTACTCGAACGAGTACGACACCGGACTACGCAGAAATGGGTCTCTTGGCGTGGATGTCTGAAGAGGCAATCCCTTGGTTAAATGGTGATGCGACAACTATATTTAATCCAAATCCACTTCCAATCCTGACAGCATGGGACCCCGGAAGTGCTGCTGATTTGGTGAAGGTGCGTGAACTTAATCAACTCCTCGCTTGGCCAATGGGCGGCGCACAAACACAGCGCACATATACCCCGCCTATGTCTTCTCCTACGCTTGCGGCCACTGGCAGTGCTGACCCAACCCAAATGCAAAATTACTCTGGTGTCGGTCAGGGATTCAGCGGAAATGGAATTAATTTGTTTCCAAAAGTTGAAAACCCCGGCGGATTTGGCGGTGGTACCACTGAACGATACAGTGGCGCGTACGGTCTTGGTGATTTATGGGTAAATAATAATGGCGGAACAAATGGCGCCTACGGCATGGACGTCAGGGTAGCTGTTATCGATTACTCGGCCTACCTTGCCCCAAACAATACACACGAAGATTTAGAACACGTGCTCGTTGAGGGACCCGCTACGGGAAACGACCCACTTACCCTCGTTTTTGATGAAACATTGGACTTCCGACGTTCAGCAGACCACGGCACGGCAGTCCTTGGCGTGATTGGTGCAAGTTGGGGACCCAACTCAGCGCCAGGCGTCAGTGTCGAAAATCGGCTCGAAGGCAACGTCGGCGTTCTTGGTATGGCACCAGATGCTGAGTTGTCCTTCTTCCCCCTCAAATCCGAAGAACAAGGTGGGCGACTCAGAGATCCATGGGAAAACGCCATGTATTACCTTGAGCAGGGGGATATCATCTGTGCCGCGTATATCCCATACGGCATAAGCGATGGGAATCCAAATTTGAATTTTGATCCCATCGTAAATGACCTCATGGGAATCGCAACCGATTTGGGTATCTGCGTTGTTATTCGGGCAGGCGACGGCACGAATAGCACTACCGGATCCGTTGACCTTCTTGGATTATTAGACCCAGATAACGACCAAAATACTATCGTCGCCTCGGCAGTTACTCCGGGCGACCCATATAAGCGATGGGCGGATAGCCGCAGAGCATCGAACTACACCGGTGCTGGTCAGAGTATGACCGACCTCTGTGTCTCTGGCTGGGGTACTGGTGTCACAACTTGTGGCAAGGGTCCTTTACGGAATAACTTCCTTGGTTACTACACAACCATCTACGATGATCCAACAGACGTCAATGAAGTCAACAGTCGCTCCTACACAAATTGCTTCACAAATACCTCTGCTGCTGCTGCACAGGCCGCCGGAGCGTTGGCAATCATACAGGGCTTTACGAAACAATTTCACAGTTTACCGATGGGTCCCCCCATGGCAAGGTGGCTCCTTGGCGGAGGCATCTACGGTGGCACGGACAAGGACGGAGTACAGAACTGGATTGCAACTCCAGTTGATACAGAAAACAGTGTCGACTCAAACTGTGGCATGACAAACACACTGACGTGGGATTATTGTGATGCGGGTGCATACGGTGGGTATCTCACAGGTAATTTTGTTAATCCAAGAGAGAGCATGCAAAATGTTTCGACGAATCCGATTTACGAAACACCCAATATCGAGGAGATCATCATCCTTCGCGGTGAGTATATGGATGGCATCAATGAATCGCTCAGTTTGATTGATAATAACTTCTATGTGGTCATGCCAGAAGAAACAACGGCGCATGTAAATTATCCGGTTCCCTTAACGGTGCCTGGAGGAACGGTCAATTATAGGGGGAACGGAAAAACTACGGATATCTACTTTACAGGTAACTTCGAAGCACTTCCTCCCTCGGGAACCATTGACATTGATGTGACGCACCTTGCAACACAAGCATCTCGTCTTTTCTCACAGTTTTACATGTGGGATTATTACCTAGGAGGATGGCGCCAAGCAGCTGCAACTGCCATTCTTCCAATGGGCTCCACAACCCCAGGTATTGTCACCGTTGAAAGAGCAGCAAGATTTGTTGATCCAACAACGTTTGATTTTCACCTGAGGGTTATTACTCAAGATATTGGCAATGCTAATGGTGGCCCAAATAATCCATGGCCGATCTACTACGATCGTATTCTGATTAACCCCGGAGGACTCGTTGTACCATTGCCATAGGGACTGTCCCCAAACTGTTGACGTCCATAGTCAAGGAAACGTATATCGCGATCAGATATAAATAATCGTGCTGCGTTATGAAGGGACTTTCCCCTTTCCTCGGGACTGTCCCCAAAGCGCCCCTCAGGTTACTTGTTGATCACGTTTCCCTTACGCTTCGTTCTCAACATTGTCACCATGTTGCCCTGAGCATTCACTTCAACGTGATCCATGAAAGCACGCATCATGGCGAGCCCTCTACCCGAGGGCAAAGTTAAATTCTCTTCTGCCGTTGGGTCAGGAATAGTTTCAGGATTATAGCCACGCCCCTGATCAGTTATAGTGATTTCAACTTGGGTGGTATTCACCCTCCACTTCACCTTTATTGGATGTTCCGCTTCGCCTTGGTGACCGTGAAGCAACGCATTCGCGAGTGCTTCCTCAAGCGAAATGCGAACGGAGAATACGTCATGCTCTGAGTATTCCAGAGCCAGCATCGATGACAGAATAACTTGTTGCACCTCATCAAACGCTTCACGAGTTCCTTGAACTACACAAGAGTGAAATTCATAATGTTCGTGTTCTGCGTTGATGCCTACTCCAGTCCCCCCATAAACCAGCCCAAATTTTTATATCTCACGAGTATATCGGGGCCCTAAACGATGCGGAATCCCTAATAAATACGAAGTGAAGTGAGAGCGGACGCCATCGAATCGTGCATCTCAAAGGCCTTGTCTAATTTTGTGATTCTAAATACGTCAACAATGGGTCCTTTAATGCAAGCGAGTGCCAATTTGCCTTTCCTATCACCAATTTTCGTGTTCAAAGTGATAAGCATTCCCAGAGCAGACGAAGAGAGGGCATTCACATTTTGAAAATTCAAAATAATTCTTGGTTGCCCTTTACGCTCAATTATTTGCATTATTTCTGTACCAATTTCTCTTATACACACCTCATCAAGAATGTTGCTCTCAACAAACTCGACATTGGTTACACCATCTCGCTCAAAAACTTGAAGTAATGCCATTTAATAAGTCCCTTGTATCAACGGAGGAATGAGTCACCAGAACCAGCGTCCAAGATTCGGCGACTGAAAAGCATCGCTTCATTTTCTTGCTGGATAATAATTTCAGGACGAAGTAAGAGAAGCAAAGATTTCTCTTCGCGAGAAGTCGATCGGTTTGTGAAGAAACGGTTGATGTAGGGAATTTTGGAAAGAATAGGAACTCCCACTTCCGTTTCGTACTCTTTAACCGATCGTTGACCGCCGAGCAAGGCAGTTCCTTTGTCTGGAACCGAAACCGTTGTCCGAACTTGGTGTGTCAAGATAATGGGAAGATCAACATAGGCAAGCCCAGTTGGAACTGCGCTACCGCCGCCAGATCCGCTACCACCTGCAACAGCAGAAAATGCATCGGACTTATCCATTTTGATAAGGTCGCCGATATCAAAAACAACTTCCATCGTCACATACCTGCGATCGGCAGAAATAACACCGTGGATTTTGAATGAGAATCCTGTGGTTAACTTTTCAATTTCGGGTGTATAGCCAATAGCACCAGAGTTTGAGCTTAAATTTAATGCAGAAACGTAACTTTGTTCAGTCTGTACAGAAATCCATGCAATTTGTCCATTGTGCATCGTAAGTCGAGGTGCAGTGAGAATAGTATTACGCGTATCCGCTTGGGTCGCTTCAATAAGAAGGTCAACTTGGACATCGTCTAAAAACTGCAATCCCATCCCAAGTGCTGGGTTTGTATTCACAATCGTCTTGCCAAACGTTGAGAAGTTGCCGATGGCATCAACGAGTTGGTTGTGGTTTTGAACTATTCCAAGTGGGCTGAACCCTTGCGTATTGCGGATTGGAGCACCAACGTCACCAATGCTATAGAGAACATTTTGCGGATCATTTGGGTCAGTCGCTCCAAACGTTTGCCCTGTTGGAACGATAACGTTTCCATTCGCCCACTGATTAACGATAATTGGCTCGCCATTATCATCTGTATCTGCCCGATATCCCCCGTACATGAGTGGATCGCGAATCTGCCCAGTTCCGGGCACAAAGAAATCGCTCAATCGACCATTTGAATCAACGTTTCTCATTTTCGTAAACAATTTATCATTAGTATTGAAATATACGTCTAGGTCAAATCCGATTTGTTCAAACCAGTCTGTGGAAATACTCAGGAAGCGCCCCTCAACGTTCAGTTGCAACGCTCTAACTTCTCGAAGTTTTGCAAGAAGCGACATGATTTTTCGATGATTCGCAGGCGTTTGACTGATAATCAAATTGCTATTCAGTAAATCAATACTGTGCGCATCATCAACCCAACTATCTGGGTCAACGTGTTTTTCAATGATGTCTTGTATTTCTTCCATCATTTCTTCTGGTGGTTTACGCTCTGGGTCGGATCCGGGCTGCCCGAAACCAACGGATAGACCACTGCCACCACCGCCGCTTCCGCCGCTACCACCACCGCTACCACCACCGCTGCCGCCGCCACCGCCACCGCCAGCTCCTGAACCTCCACCTCCGCCGCCGCCGCCGCCGACGCCGCCAGAGCCCATTTCAGGAGCGTTATCAAAATCGCGAATTTCAAACAGCAAGTCGGTAATGTTGTAGACTTCGATGACAGTACGTTCGTTCAACGCTTCGTAGGTAGATATTTCAAGAATACCACCCTGAATGTCATACATAATTATTTCACCGGACATAGTACTTACCTGATCGAGCACCCTTTCGAGCACAATATTCAAAGGAACATTGCCGAGTTGAAGCATGATTGGCGTATCTCGATGGACATCTGCATCTTCAAGGCGTGGCCAATCCACAAAAAAGACCGTGCCCGCCAATTTTTCTATACGATGCAGAACATCATTCAATTCTTCTGTATCTCCAGTCTCTTGATCCCCAATGGTGTAATTTTCTCCGATTGATTGTTCCATAGCGACACGAATTTTTCGATCTTCAATCGAATCACTAAAACCGCTCACGCTACCCAAGCGACGATTTGTTAAATCGCTCCAGTCATAGGGATACGTCATGATGCCAGAAGTTGAGCGGTCGCCGGGACCGAACATATTCTTTTTTGGAGGGATTTTTGCTTGTTGATTTTCAACACTTTGCCGACTAACTCCAAATTCTGCACCTCGATCGTACTCTGCATATTCCCTGTACAACTTCGTTGCGCGCAATGCATCACGTAGTGCCAAAGCCGCTGAGTTGTGCTCGTCCAAAAAGAGAATTTCATTCACCATATCCAATGCTTGGTCATACTTCTGTTCCATTTGAAGCTGGCGAACACGCTTCATGTTTTCGTTGATGAGTTGCGCACGTTTTCGCGTTTCTTCAAGTTGACGTTGAGATTGTGCACTGCTTCGTTCTTGCGCTTCAATCATTAACCGCTGTTGTTGCCATTGTTCTTGCTGTTGAGCAACTTGTGCAAGAAGTGCTTTTGCATTCGCTAATCGTTGGTTAAACTCCGATTCAGAAAAGAGATTTCTGTCATTTCGTTCAAGCCGAACAATTGCTCGCTCCACTTCGCGACGCGCGTAATCAAAATCTTCACGGATGAGTCGTTGGTTTGCAGAGTTTATTGCTGCGTCAAACATTGCCCTTGCAGCTTCGCGTTCCATTTGAATTTGCTTTTCGTATTGGTCGAGCAATGGGCCTTGGTCAAGCATGGAATACGCTTGCTGTAACCCTTGTAAAATCGAAGGGTCATTTGGCAAGTAACTATTTGCTTCAAGATACTTCGATGCGGATTCTCGCCAACGACCAGCATTTGCGGCTGCCTGTGCTTCGGCAACGAGTGCGTGACCGAGCGCCAATTCCATTTGGCGTGCATCATCTGCTTGTTGCTTTTTAATTTCTTCTTCAGATGGTTCCGGATCTTCTTCAATGACAATTTCTTCGACGACTTCTTCAACAACCTCAGTTGATTCGTCAGTTGTATCTGGAATCACAACATCGTCCTCTTCCTCGATGATGGGTGATTCGCCGCCATCGTCTTGGGCATGTGCAGGAATCGAACCTACACTCAAACTTGCGATCACAAGCAAAGTGAAACATCCAGAAAACAGAAATTGTGATTGCAATCGATCGATAAGACGGGTCATAAAACTCTCCAAAGTTAACCTGAACCATGTAGCTTCAATAGAAAACTACAAACTGCGATGAGCACGTTGCCCAAAGTTGACGCAGCCCCCCACGTACCCTAAGCCCGAAAAAAAGAAATGCCCCCTTTAGGAGGCGTAGCGTACTAGGATAAAAGCATACTCGCAAGGCGTTTTTAGCACTCTCACAATGTTTTCCCTATTCTTTTTATCATCCAAAATTATCCTTGTTTTTGAGCAGCGCTCGATTGCATCAGTCCCACAAAACGCTCAAACATATACGATGAATCGTGGGGTCCCGGAGAGGCCTCTGGATGGAATTGAACGCCCATAATCGGAAGGGAATTATGCCTAAAACCCGCCACCGTGTTGTCATTGAGGTGCCTGTGGGTCACGATACAGCCCGCAGCTAGTAATGAGTCTTCATCTACGCAAAACCCATGATTCTGGCTTGTAATTTCAACTTTCCCTGTTTCTACTTCACGAACAGGGTGATTTGCGCCACGATGCCCAAATTTGAGTTTCCACGTTGTCGCCCCAAGTGAAAGCGCAAGCATTTGGTGCCCCAAGCAAATGCCAAACGTCGGAAGTGAGCCGGCAAGTTCTCGGAGTAAATCGACTGTATTTTCAACTGCTGCCGGATCGCCCGGACCATTCGAGACGAATAGCCCGTCTGGGTTGTGGGCACGGATTTCCTCAACAGTCGAGGTATTGGGAAGCGAAACCACTTCACAGCCAACGGACGTTAAATGTCTGTAGATATTGTCTTTAGCGCCGCAATCAATCGCAACGACCTTCGAGGTATTTCGTTCAAATCCGCCATGAGTGTTCCACGCTCCTAAATCCTCACGCCAATCCACCCGAGTATCGCACGAGACACCGGTCGCTAAGTCCTGCCCTGCCATGGACTTACTCTCTTGAGCAAGTTCGACTAAAGCATCATCCGAAATTGCAGTGTCAGTCGAAATAACGCCCTTTAAGGCGCCTTTATCACGGATTCTGCGGACTAAAGCCCTCGTGTCCACTCCATCCATCGCAAGAACTCCGTGCTCAGCAAGCCAACTGTTTAAATCATTGCCAGAGCGATAGTTGGAAACTGCTCTTGATAATTCACGAACGACAAAACCTGCGATTTGTGGCATGTTGGACTCAATATCCTCAGGGTTCACACCATAATTCCCGATTTCTGGAGCGGTCATGATTAATATTTGACCCGCATAACTCGGGTCAGTCAGCGCTTCTTGGTATCCGCACATCGCAGTATTGAAAACCACTTCACCTGTAACGCTCTTTACTTGTGTAGTCCCAAATGATCGCCCATACGCAATCGTTCTATCTTCAAGGGCTATTCTGCATCGCAATTCATCCATAATCAACATTCTATCAAAAGCCTAACCTAGACGCCAACTACCCCCAAAGGGACATTCACATATTTTGGGTTGCCTTTCCGCTTTCAAAGTGACAGTCACAATTGAACTACCGTTGAACTTTTTCAGAGGAAAACAATTCCTCGGAGGAATTGTTTTCCTCTGAGACTTTTATTTTATTTGCGCAACTTGCATATACGGGCGTACTTCTATACAACCTTCTACATGGCTGGGTTGTTTGATGAACCATCAGTACAGTACGCAAGGGTCGCCGTTGAGCGTGGCGTTGACCAATTCCCTGATGGACTCACATACGGCATACCAGAGCGGCTCTTTCCAATCACTGTCGGGCAACTCGTCACAGTCCCCCTAGGGCGTGGAAACACGCCAACGCAAGCGTGGATTCTTGAAATCACAGATGAACCCCCAGTACTTGCTCAAGGTAAAGAAACAAAACAAATGTATGAAAAGGAACGCGACTCCATCGTCTTGCCTAGTGACCTAATTGATCTCGCAAAATGGATGAGCAATTATTACTTCTCGCCAATTGGTCCAACCCTCTCAACAATGCTCCCCGGACCAGTACGGCATGGAACAGGGCTTGTCACGAAGCAACTCCTTGACATTGCAGAAAACCCGCCGACCGACGTTCGCATCACGCCAAAGCAACAAGGCGTTCTAGACATCCTTGCTGCAATGCCAACAAGCGAACGCCCCGTTGATCCAAAGACGTTAATGCAACTTGCAAACATCCGCAGTAAAAGTCCAATCGACAAGTTGATTGCACGTGGACAACTGAGTTGCCACCACATCACACGTGTCGAAGCAACGTGGTTTCGGCAATCACGCGATGCAACAACGCCAGAACAACTTACCGATGAGCAAGAAACCATTATTGATGACATTGGCAAGATATTAAAGGAAGGATACTCGTCGCACCTCTTATTCGGTGTCACTGGTTCCGGCAAAACAGAAATTTATATTCGCCTCATCGAACAAGCAATTGCAAAAGGCGGCTCTGCACTAGTACTCGTTCCAGAAATTTCATTAACACCACAAACTGCTGCGCGCCTCATGGGAAGATTCCCCGACAAACGAATTGCAATTTTACACTCTGCCCTCACGAAATCGCAACGACATCATCAGTGGTCACTCGTAGCCGATGGAACTGCGGACATCATTCTCGGTGCACGCAGCGCAGTCTTTGCCCCACTGCAAAACGACCAAATCAAAATCATTATTGTCGACGAAGAACACGACCATTCATTCAAACAAGACAATGCACCAAGGTATAACGGAAGAGATGTTGCTATCCGAAGAGCATGGATGGCAAACTGTCCAATCATTCTCGGATCAGCGACACCATCAATGGAATCATGGTGGAACGCTACAAAAAGAAAGATTTCGACTTTACACAAACTTACAAAGCGTGCGCCCGGACTTGTTGCTCCAACCATCGAAGTCGTTGACATGCGCAAAGAAAGAGTACACGGCGAAGTTGGCTATCCCATTTTAAGCACTCATTTACAAGCAGCAGTCCATAAAACACTCGCAATGGATGGGCAAGTGTTGCTACTCTTAAACCGCCGTGGCTTTGCTCCATGGATTGCTTGCGCAAGCCGCACGTGTGGATGGATGATGAAATGCGATCACTGTGACACCTCGATGGTCTACCACCGAAGAAAACCACTTGAACAAGCGGGCTTTGTTAGATGCCATCATTGCGGGACTGAGCAACGCGTTCCAAAGCAGTGCCCAGACTGTTCCAAGAAAGTTATTCAACTCGGCGCTGGAACGCAGCGAGTTGAAGCATCACTCAGAGAATCCCTGCAAATCCCATCAGAACAAATTGCTCGGCTCGATGCTGACACAACGCGAAAAGCCAGCGACTTACATGCAATGCTTGATCGCTTTGGCTCGGGAGAAATTCGCGTACTTCTTGGAACACAGATGATTGCAAAAGGGTTGGACTTTCCAAACGTTCGGCTTGTTGGGATTATCGACGCAGACACTGCTATTGACCTGCCTGACTTTCGCGCCTCCGAACGAACCTATCAACTCGTTTCGCAAGTGTGCGGTCGTTGCGGTCGAGGAGTGGGAACCGCTACCGCAATCATCCAAACGTTCAGCCCAGACACACCAGCGATAACACTTGCGTGTAAAACAGATTATGAAACTTTCGCAACAAATGAATTAGCATTTCGACAACAAGCAATGGTCCCTCCGATGACACGAATGGTACGTTTCATAATAAAAGACCACTCATTTGAACAAACCGCTAACCGTGCAGATTCTCTTGTAGATCGCCTCCGTGCAATTGCCGGAGAAGGCATAACAATCTCAAATGCTGCCGCTTGCTTTTTGCCGAGAATCGCAGATCGATTTCGTTTCGATATTACAGCAACTGCAACGACATCGAACGCTCTACAACTTTTTCTTTCCACAGCTCGAACAACGATTACACCAAGCCGCGATTTGTCCATAGACGTCGACCCAATCTCAATGTTGTAAGAGCAATTAATCCTCCTCGTAAAAACCTATTTTCTGGTAGTATTTACGATTCTCACTACGGAAAAAAGCCGTTTTAAACGCCATGAAGCCAGAAAACACACCCTCAGGGTCACTATTACCTACAACGATTCCACCATCTATAAATGGTTGGAATGCAGCATATCTCGAATCCATGCATGCTGCTTGGAAACAAGATGCAACCACTGTTTCACAAGAGTGGCAAGACTTTTTTCAAGGGTTTGATTTAGGGAGTGCACAAGGAACAGCACCAAATCACTCGGATTGTATATTCGAGGATCAAACCAAGGTCGATTCGCTCATCTATCACTACCGATCTGCGGGCCATTATGCAGCAAGCCTTGACCCACTCGGGATTGCCCAAACAAGCAACAAACAAATCCAACTATCTTCGTTCGGACTCTCTGACGCACACCTTGATGAACAGTTTGACCCCGGTCACTTGAAAATGCCAAACCCATCAACCCTTCGGGCAATCATTGCAAAACTCGACGCGACGTATTGCAAACATATCGGAGTTGAATATTTACATATTGAAAACACTGAACAACGGCGATGGTTACAGGACAAGATGGAACCAACAAACAACATGCCATCGTTTGACCCATCAATCAAAAAAAGGATCTTACGAAAACTTGTGGAAGCAACAACCCTCGAGCACTTTTGCGCAACGAGGTACATTGGCAAGAAACGATTTAGTTTAGAAGGAAACGAATCGCTTATCCCAATGATGAACGAACTCATTCAATACGCGGGTGACTTTGATGTGGAAGTCGTTACGATTGGCATGGCGCACCGTGGAAGAATTAATGTCCTTGTCAACATTTTGAATAAAACATACGACCAGCTGTTTACTGAGTTTGAAGAAAACTGGGCGGAAGATTACGTTGGCGGTGGCGGCGATGTGAAGTACCACCTTGGGTACAGTGCTGACGTTATCACATGCAACAACAAACCCGTACACATCACACTCGCATCAAACCCGTCGCACCTTGAATTCGGGCACTCCGTCGTGCTAGGAAAAGCAAGAGCACGACAGCGCATCCAACACGAGGAAAACCGTTCGCGCTGTATTCCTTTGATCGTTCACGGCGACGCGAGTTTTCCGGGACAGGGAATCGTTGCTGAAATGTTTAACATGGCACACCTTGATGGATACACCGTTGGTGGGTCTATTCACTTCGTGGTCAACAACCAAATTGGTTTTACCACCAATCCGCGAGACAGTTACAGCGGAAGATACTGCACAGATATTGCAAAAATGGTTGGCGCTCCAATTTTTCACGTGAACGGCGACGACCCCGAAGCATGCGTGCACGTTGTACAGATGGCCGTAGAATATCGACAAACATTTCACAACGATGTAGTAATTGATGTCTGGGGATATCGAAAACATGGACATAATGAGTCGGACGAACCAGCGTACACACAACCAAAGATGTACGACACCGTTCGAAAGATGAAAAACGTAACGGACAAATACACAGAATTGCTCATTGCACAAGATGTCCTTGATCCTTCGCAACGAAAAACCATGATCGAAGAAGTCCGCAAATCACTTGACCAATCACAGCAACGATCACTTGAATACCCCGTCGCGCCGCACGTTCCGCCCTATCAAAAAACAACTGTATGGGAAGGTCTTCGCGGAGATCCAACGCTGCGTAAAGCGGATACGACCGTTTCAATTGACTTGCTAAAAAAAGTTTCGCATGCGCTTGGCAACGTCCCCGAAAACTTTTCGCACCACCCAAAACTAAAAAAACTTCTGAAGATGCGAGGAAGTGCGATAGAACAGGAGTTGCCTCTTGAATGGGGAATGGGTGAGTTGCTCGCTTACGGAACATTACTTGAAGAAGAAAACCCTGTTCGCCTTACTGGACAAGATGTCGAACGTGGCACGTTCAGCCATCGCCATGCTGTTCTATTTGACACTGAAACCGGTGAACCGTTCATGGCGCTCAACAATATTAGTCCAAATCAAGCAGCCATGTGTGTGCACAACAGCCCATTGACAGAAAGCGCTTGCCTTGGTTTTGAATATGGGTATTCACTTGGCGATCCGCACATGCTCATTGTGTGGGAAGCACAGTTCGGTGACTTTGTAAACGGTGCACAAGTTATTATCGATCAATTCATTGCATCTGCAGAAGTAAAATGGCAACGTGCATCGGGAATCGTTTTGCTCCTTCCTCATGGCTACGAAGGACAAGGTCCCGAACACTCATCCGCACGACTTGAAAGATTTCTCGCACTCTGTGCGGGGAATAACATGACTGTTATCTACCCAACAACCCCATCGCAAATTTTTCATGCTCTGCGTCGTCAATTAAAATGGAATTTCCGAAAACCACTTGTTGTCATGTCACCCAAAAGTTTACTCCGCCACCCCTTAGCAGTTTCGCAAGTTTCTGATCTTACTGATAGTGGTTTCAAGAGCGTTATTGACGAACCACATCCAACTCCAGCAGAAATCAAACGAGTTATTTTCTGTACTGGAAAAGTGTATTACGATTTATTTGATTACCGCAAGAAGGTGGAAGCAGACAACTCTATCGCCCTTGTACGGATTGAAGAACTCTACCCGTTTCCGCAAATTGCCCTCAACGCGATTACACAGCGATACGATGGCGCAGAGTATATGTTTGTTCAAGAAGAACCAGAAAACATGGGGGCTTGGAGATACATCAACGCAACGTTTCGTGACAACTTAGACATTCCCCTCACACGCATCTGCAGAAGACCATGCGCCTCCCCAGCAGTTGCTTCAAATAAAATGCACACTATCGAACAACACCGTATCCTAGTCGAAGCAATCGGATTATCCGCAAAGTAAAACATGCCAACACCAATCACTATTCCATCTCTTGGCGAATCCATCAACGAAGTTGTGCTTGGGCAATGGCTCGTTAAAGATGGGCAATGGGTTGACCAAGACGCCACACTTATCGAAGTTGAATCCGACAAAGTAACACAAGAATTACCCTCCCCAGTTTCTGGTCTTGTGCAGATCGAAAAACAAACGGGGCAAGAATGCGCTATTGGCGACACCATTGGTACAATCGATGAAGGCGCAGAGAAACCAGCAAGTGACGAATCCGAATTGAACGCAACCGAAGAGGTGACCAGCGAGACCATTGCCTCAGCAGAGCAAACCCGCAAAGCAACTTCGCTTGCTCAAAAAGTTGCCACCGATTTAGGCGTCTCACTTGATGACATCGAGGGCTCTGGGCCATCGGGTCGTATTACAAAGTCAGACGTACTCGGTGCCGATGAACAGCAGCCGCAAGTTCCTGCACCTCTTGTTGAACAACCCGCATCCCATCACAGAGGCATTCGCCGAGAAAAAATGTCAACACTCAGGCGTAAAATTGCTGAGCGGCTCGTTGAAGCCCAACACAACGCTGCAATGCTTACAACGTTCAACGAAGCCGACATGACGAAGGTTATTGAACTTCGTAAATTGCACAAGGAAGAATTCAACGACCGCTATGGCGTGAATCTTGGATTCATGTCATTCTTCACAAAGGCATGTGTTTCCGCGCTTCGAGCGTGGCCAGCTGTGAATGCTTCTCTTGTTGAGGGCGACGTGGAATACCACGATTACGTGGATATGTCAGTCGCTGTAGGCACCGAACGCGGGCTTGTTGTTCCTGTTATCCGTAGCGCAGACCGTATGTCGTTCGCCGAAGTTGAACTCACCATTAAGGACCTCGCACTCAAAGCGAGGGACGGAAAACTCTCGATCGAAGACATGACTGGCGGAACATTTACCATCAGTAATGGCGGAGTGTACGGCTCGATGATGTCTACTCCAATTTTAAATCCCCCGCAAAGTGGAATCCTTGGTTTACACCGAATTCAAAATAGACCCATCGAAGACCCAATCAACGTTGGTAAAATCGCGCTTCGTCCCATGATGTATCTCGCTCTTAGCTACGACCATAGACTTGTTGATGGCGAGGGTGCTGTCAGTTTCTTGGTGCACGTAAAAAACTGTATTGAAGACCCAGAACGATTGTTGCTTGGTCTATAGCGTGAACGATGTTGGGCACATTCCAGTTCTACCAAAAGAAGTGAACGACCTACTTCAACCCAAAGATGGCGAGGTCATTGTTGATTTAACCGCGGGTCGTGGAGGGCATGCTCTTGCACTCGCAGAACAAGCAAGCAATGCCACCGTTGTGCTGTTTGATCTTGACCAATCCAATCTTGATTATGCAACGAAACGGATTGAGGCACTTGGAGTGCAAGTCCATCCAGTGCACGCGAATTTTGCAACTGCTGCCAATGTTCTTTCCGATCTTGATCTTCGAGCGGATTGCGTTCTTGCTGATCTTGGCTTTGCTTCAAACCAAATGGATAACCCGCAGCGCGGGCTGAGTTTCATGGGCGACGGTCCGCTCGACATGCGCCTCAATCCCACATCTGGCATCACGGCCGCTGATATTATTCAGACGACACCCGAAAAGGAACTTGCAGACATCATTTATTTTCTTGGCGAAGAACCCTATTCAAGGCGAATTGCGCAAAAAATTATACAGGAGAGGGCAAAAGAGCCGATTCTCAGTACGGTTCGTCTTGCGCAAATTGTGCGAGATGCGTACGGAGCGCGAGCTCGTTCGTCACGACTAAATCCTGCAACCCGCACCTTTATGGCGTTGCGAATCGCAGTGAATGATGAACTTTCCGCACTTGACGCAGTACTCGAGGATGTCGAGATGGGCTGCCGTAAGATCGGCGAAGGTGGTTGGCTCAACCACGGTGCTCGAGTAGCAGTGATTAGTTTTCACAGTCTTGAAGACCGCAGAGTCAAACAAGCATTTGTCGCTCTTGAAAAGAATGGATTGGCAACGAGACTCACTCGCAAACCAACCCGTGCATCTGAGGAAGAGATTGCAAAGAACACGCGATCTCGACCTGCAAAACTTCGCGCAGTTACATTGCTGCAAGAAGACAAGTGACTGAAGGAAATGCTTGGAACTTATTATGACCCGCGAAAACAAACTCTCTATCGTCATTGCTTTTGGATTACTCATTTTCGTTGGCATGTTAGTTGCTGACCATTTCTCAATTGCCTCTCATCGTGAAGTTGCTGCTCTTGGATCAAACATTTCAACACCACCGCTTGCAGGCGCAACTATTCTTGAATCCGGACCGCCTGAAGGGAACTTGCATCCCAAAGAAAACATTTCCGGCGATCAAATACATATTGTGCAACAAGGCGAAACTCTTCGCACTATTTGCGCAACGTATTATGGAGATTCTGGTTTAGCAACAGCGGTTTCAAACTGGAATCGATTAACTAATCCAAATACTATTGAAAAAGGACAACAGGTTGCACTTCCAAGCAGAGCCGCTCTTGTTGCTGAAAGCATAACATCCCCAACCCCCGATATTAACACACATAAGAAGCTAGCATCAATGGGGAATTACACTGTGAAAAGTGGTGACACGCTTTCAGAAATTTCTCAAAAAGTCATGGGCACTTCAAAGAAAACACAGGTGCTTATTGACTTAAACAAAGATGTCATGCCCAATCCAGACCGTATTCGCCCCGGCATGGTGCTCCAGTTTCCCATTCCAACGACCTAACCATGGCAAAAAAACTCATTATCACAATTCTTGTACTCAGTTTCGCACTGCTTGAACTCCTTGCAATTCGACAAGAACAAATCAATACCGTTCACACAATGACAAAGTTGCACCGTGCAATTGATGCTTCGAACGAAGAACTCAATGCTCTCCAAATACAAATAGAATTTGCCTGTTCGCCAAGTGCTTTAAACAGAAATCTCGCTTTCGCAGACGGTGTCGATGAATAGCAGTAATACAAGAACAACGCGGGTCGCCTTACTTCTTACAACAATAGTATTCACACTTATGAGTGCGAGCATCTACAAAATTGCTGCACTTAAAATATCTCCACCATCACAATTGGCTGACGCAACTATTTCTGTAAACAGCACATCTAGACAACTTGCTATTCGCGGACGGCTTCTCGATAGGCAAGGAAGAATACTTGCCGCAAGCCGAATCGGCTTCAAACTCTTTGTTGACCCATCAATTCTTAGCGATATTGAATCGCTTTCGTTTAAACTCAGTGAAATCACCGAGGTTCCCCCCGCAGAAATCGAGCAGAAACTTCGGTCTAAACCAAATAGTAGATACGTTGTACTTCAACAATTACTTACAGAGGAACAAGTTGATGCTGTGATAGAACTGGACATACGAGGAGTTGGTCTTGAAGAACGACTTGTTCGGGAGTATCCACACGGAGATGTCGGAGGGGCATTGATTGGTCTTGTTGGCACAGAGCACACGGGTCTTGCTGGATTTGAGAATAAATACAACACCAAATTAACAGGCGAATCTGGGAAATTCATCCGCGCGCGAGATACAAAAAGAAAAACTGTTTGGATTTCTCCTGCTGATTTCAAACTAAAGTGTGATGGCGATGATGTACAACTATCCATCGACGTTGTGATTCAGGACATCGCATCAACACGTTTGCTTGAAGAAGTAACACGTTGCAATGCAGGTGGAGGTCGAATCGTCGTTGCTGACCCTGCTACAGGTGAAATTCTAGCCATGGCGGATATGTTGAACCCACGGGAAGGATGGTCTCAGCAGCCAAAGGATCCAAATCGAACCCTTGATGTTCGTCTTGGTCGAAATCGATGTGTGACTGATCCGTATGAACCGGGCTCAACGTTCAAACCATTTATCTGGTCTGTCGCAACGCAACTTAAAAAGGCAACAATTGACGAGGTACTACCAACTCCATCAAACGGTCCTTACCGAACAAGTTTTGGTCGCCCAATTCGTGACGCATATTATTATGGACCTTCGACGTGGAAAAAAGTACTCATCAAATCTATGAATAGTGGAATGGCGATTGTCTCCCAGCGAATGACGCATACAGAGTTACAAGAAGCGGTGCATCGATTTGGTTTTGGGCAACCAACACATATTGGTTTAGGTGGGGAAACAAGAGGAATAGTGACATCACCTTCAAATTGGAGCGATTACACACAGACTTCAGTTTCAATGGGACATGAAATTTCGGTTACTCCCCTGCAAATGGTGCAGGGATTTTGTGCATTTGCAAGAGATGGAACGGTTCCACAATTGCAACTCAAACTTGCAACGAATGAAGATGTGATGTTTGTTCGCGAAGCGCTGACACCTGACATTGCAGCCCTTACTCGGCAAATAATGGGTAAAGTGATGACCGAGGGTACAGGTCGTAAAGCACAAAGTGAGAGGTACTCATTGTTCGGAAAATCTGGAACGGCACAATTACCCCGAGTCGATGGCAAGGGATATTTTGAAGATCGCTACATCGCGAGTTTCATCGCAGGAGCACCAATTGACGACCCAAAACTCATTGTGCTCTGCGTCATTGACGACCCCGACAAATCCATAGCGCACTACGGAGGAACTGTCGCCGGCCCGGTTGTCCGCGATGTCATGGAACAATCGCTTCAGTACCTCCAAGTTCCACCATCGGTCGACTACCTCGCCAACGCCCACAACTAACCGTCACACAAAAAACTGCTCTGAGACTTTGGTTGCAGGTTACGTTCACAATTGGAACCATTTATCGTTGCCTCACTTACGCAGCGCTGCCTTTCCGCTTTCAAAGTGACAGTCACAATTGCGGGCATAAAAAAATTAGACACGCCAAGAAATCGGCCGTCCGGTTGCACCAGTGGCTTCTTTGACGAGCATGACAACAATCGCGCTCAGGAGGGCAAAACCAAACATGAGCAATGCAGGAAAGTACAAATGCAATGCGATCATCCATGATGCCGCGTACAAGCATTCCCACAACGCCCCATAGCGCCTGATTTTTTCGGCAGCAAGGTTGGACGTTCGTGCACGTGCTAATTTCCATCGAATCGTCATGGCAAAACCAGCAACAGCAGCAAGGGGCCAAAGAAGCCCAGACACTTCCATGCCGGAAGGCAATAAAGACCCTGTTGTCGCCAACGGACCACTAAAAAGCACCATGGACCAAAAGAGCCAGCCGAGGAAAACACCTATCCAACCACGAACTGATAATCGAGGGCGTTTATCTTCAAGGTGATAGATTGCAATCGCACATACCATTGCATGTGTCATCACCATCCAGACCGGCAGCGTAAATGTAAGTTCAACATTCACAATTAACATATGCGACGCATAAATCAAACCAACCGCGACAAGACCTACCGCTGGAATATGCTTGCCAATAACGTTATAGAACAAAATTGCAGCAGCGGTCAGTAATCCAATTCGTACTGGCCAAGCGCCCAAAAAAGATGCTGCAAGCAGTGCGATCAACAACGAACTCACCATCAGTACAACTGCTTGAGCAATCGGTATCCATCCGCTAGGTATTGGTCGATTCGGATGAAACGTACTGTCGTGCCGTGCATCAATAGTATCGTTCAACGCAGCGGCAAAACCGCAAACTCCAATCGCAACCACCGCTGTGGCGAGCAACGACGACCACCACGGCAGCAGATAGATACTTGTCCCAAGGTAACTTGAATCATGTTTTGTTATCACTAATACAAGCCAGATATCCGCAATCGCACCAATAGCCACGCTGAATCTTGTCAGTTTTAGGGCAGCCATCATTTGTCTTGCAGGCAGTGACACATGTACATCGTAACGAGCTGTGCATCGATGCGTTGACTCGTTTACCATACGCAATCTTATGCGCTCCGAATCCGAAACATCACGCAACAGTGCCGACCTCAAAATCGCGGTCCTTGTGAGCACATACCACGATGAAATTACGAATAAACTTACCGAAGGTGCTATTTCTGTGTTCACCAAAACTGGTGGAAATGAAAACAATTGCACAATCATCAATGTCGCTGGCGCTTGGGAACTTCCTGTCGTTGCAAAAACAATCGCATCCAACAATAATGTTGATGCAATCGTCGCACTTGGCTGCATCGTTACTGGCGACACAACTCACGACAAAGTAATTGGACATGCAATCGCAAATGGACTCATGACTATTGCACTGGATTGGGGACACCCAGTTTCCATGGGCGTACTTACTTGCCAAACCATCGAACAAGCGCAAGCAAGAGCAGGCGGCGATTGTGGAAACAAGGGTATTGAAGCGATGCATGCAGCAATCGAAACTGCATTAACTTTACGAGAACAACATGCCTAATAGCCGAACGTTACGAGAGCAGGTCATTCAACTTCTTTGCCAATTCGATGCAGGAAACGAAGACGTTGCCCTTATCACCGAAGATAGTTTCGATGAGGACACGGGAACAACAAACGAGCCCAACAAGAAAGCAATGAAACTTGCAAAAGATATCTGGGATGATCGAACAACTGGTGATGCGCACATCGAACCGTTCACTCCAGAGTGGCCAATGCACCGTCAACCGCTCGTCGACCGAAACATATTACGGCTTGCACGTTACGAAATAGTTTCTGGCATGACCCCGCCAATTGTTGCAATAGATGAAGCAATCGAATTATCCGGCACGTACTCGACCGAAAAATCTGCTTCATTTATTAACGGAGTGCTTGATGCTCTGTTTCATGACAAAGCACCACCCCCACAACAAGTTGAATCAAAGACCGAGGAATCCTAAGTGGGTTTGTTTCGCGCAACTATTTCTGCAATTCGTGGCGGTCTTTCAAAAACACGGTCTGCGCTTGCCGCTCCACTTTCGACATTGCGAGGCAGGGTCATTGATGACCACACAATAGACGAACTTGAGCGCTTACTTCTATCATCCGATGTCGGCGTCACCACAACCAATGCAATCATCTGTGATCTTCGAAGTGAAGTTGCAAGTGGCGCGCTCAAAGACACAGACATTATCGAACTCCTAAGAGAACGACTCGTGTTACGGCTAGTGGGGAAGAACCGAAAAATTGCAGTTGCGGAACATTCGCCAAGCGTCATTTTGGTTGCTGGAGTAAACGGCGTTGGTAAAACAACAAGTGTTGCAAAAATCGGATGTGCACTCAAAAATGAGGGGCGAAGTGTCTTGCTCGCAGCAGCAGATACATTTCGCGCCGGAGCAGTTTCTCAACTTACAACATGGGCGCAACGACTCGCTATTGAAATCGTCAAGGGTGAACAGGGGTCAGACCCCGCAGCAGTTACGTTTGATGCAGCGAACGCTGCAATCGCGCGAAATATCGACGTCCTACTCATCGACACTGCAGGCAGGTTACACACCCAAGAGCCCCTCATGCGGCAACTTAAAAAGATACAACAAGTTACAACAAAAAGAATTAAGGGAGCACCGCATGAAGTCCTCCTAGTGCTCGATGCTACACAAGGACAAAACACCCTCTCGCAAGCGAAAAAGTTTTCGGAATCAATTGGCGTGACAGGCATTTTCCTCGCCAAACTTGATGGAACTGCTCGCGGAGGAATTGTTTTTGCAATTGAAGATGAAACAGGGATTCCAGTCAAACTGATCGGTATCGGCGAACGCCCAGATGATGTAGAACCCTTCGTCCCAGAAACATTCGTTGAAGCACTAATTGAAGTCGCAAGATAGCCCTTTTTAGTCCCGAATATTGGTCATACGGGGTATCATCCCCAACACGTGTTACGCTCATTGTGCATTTTGTTCCTCCTGATTCTCCTCTCAACTGTCCGCGCGGCAGTTGGTACTCCTGAGAACCAAATTCAAATCCGAGGTGATCGACTTTCGGGTGTTGTCCTCCCAGTTCGACCACGCGCTTCTGATATACAAATCAGTGCACTTCGCGCAGATGCATGGACAGTCGACGACACAAAGCGACTTCTCCTCAACAAAAATGTCAGCATAACAATTGGGTCGTATATATTTGATGCTGACCAAGCTATTTTGTGGATTAATAGAATGCCAACCGACGCCGGCGTCATCACCCAAGTTGCTGTGTATATGCCCAAATTTGCAAAGTCAGCAAAACTCGGTGGACTTGGTGCTGAGGGTGAGGATCTACTCGTCGTTGGAAGTACTCGGGGCAATGTCTCGCTCGACGTCGCCTATTTATCTCCGAAGCGCCCACAATCTTATTCTTCATTGCTTTCAAAAGCAAAAGGACGACTCGCAGAATACATCTGGAAACTTGAAACTCAACCTCCCGTAGTCTCAAACTACCCGAAAATAAACGCTGCTCCAGACACAATTGCTTCAAATGAAAATGTTATGCAAGCACCAACGCTTGCAAATCCACGGGAATGGCTTCAACCAAAATCTGGTGTCCTCTCTCTTGCTGCTGATGTTGTTGAACTGGAACCTGGAGAAACCGAAAACGTTGTCACCCTTACCGGCAATGTCAATATGAATCTTCGTTCCGCCAAAGGCATGAATGATATGCAGTTGACTGCTGCTCGCGGAATTTTATTCCTTGACGCGGGTAGCGTTCGCGACATTGCATCAGGCACTGTCGATGTGTCAGAAGTGCACGGCGTCTACCTTGAAGGAAACGTCGTTGCAAATGCAAACGATGGGAAGTACTTAGTACGGGCTCCTCAAATGTATTACGACTTTGATACTGGCAAAGCAATTATGCTTGAGTCCGTGCTTCGAACCTACATAAAAAATGGTTCTATCCCAATTTTTGTCCGCGCAAAAGAAATGCAGCAAGTATCTGCAAATCAATGGATTGCCAACAGCGTGCAAGCTTCGACGAGTTCCTTTGCAACTCCTGACATTGCTGTTGGAGCAGCGAAAATGACAATAACGCAACAGGAAAATGGAGACGCATACGTTGTCAGTGAACATAACACCGTCCGCCTTGGAAAAGTCCCAATCATGTATTGGCCAAAATACAGTGGCGAAATTGCAAATATTCCACTTCGCGGACTAAATCTTGGTTTTCAAGATACAAAGGGGCAAATATTTGAGACAAAATGGAAACTATTCTCGCTTCTTGGTGTCCGTAAACCTGCAGGAGTTTCAGCAGACCTTCATGTTGATTACTTCACAAAACGTGGGGTCGGTGTAGGGACTGATTTCAAGTATCAATTTGGTAAAAATATCGGGTTTTTACATTTATATTTGATGAACGATTCAGGAGATGAAAAAACTTCTTCTGGAATAAAGAAAGCCGTTACTGATTCTACGCGGGGCTATGTACTATTAGAAAACGAAGCAAAGATAAGTCCAAACTGGACCATTCAAACCCAACTCAGTCACATCAGCGATCCAACGTTCATGTCGGTTTGGCGTCAGGCTGATTATAGAACGCATGACGAGTATGAAACATCTATCTACGCAAAGTATCAAAAAGAGAACGTGGGGTTCACCGCACTCGCAAAGTATGACCTCAACCAATTTATTTCAAACAGTTGGCTGCTCGCTTCAAGACAATACAAAGTAGACAAGGCGCCCGAACTTGGCTATTACCGATACGCTGACACTATTTTCAACGGCACAGTTACTTGGTCGAGTGAATCTAGAATCACACGGGAACGAATGGTCTTCCAAGAGGGCACCCACGCTGAACTCGGATTACGGAATAGAGCATTTGCGTTTCCAGATGGAATTGTACTTGGAAGCGATGAATTAATTTCAGCACCACTTCGAAGTGCTGGACTCAATCAATATTACCAAAATCGATTCGTCACGCGACATGAATTCACTATGCCATTCCAACTAGGTGCAGTAAAAATCGCGCCATTCGCTAGTATTCAAGCACAGTGGGGCATCGACAATGAAGAAGTTGCTGGAGCAGAAACAAACGATTGGACACGGACTGTTGGTATTCGTGCGACAACACAATTCCAAAGAATATACAACACGGTCGACAACGACCTTTTGGATTTGCATCGACTCCGGCACGTCATCGAACCATATCTCACTGTTTGGAATGGAGACACCAATGTTGATCCAATGAACATTCCGCAGTACGATGCTCAACTCGACAACATTGCAAATGGAACGGCTCTTTGGTTTGGGATGAAAAACAAACTGCAAACGTGGCGCGGTGGTCCCGGGCGCTGGTACGAAGTTGATTGGCTCACTATCGATACTGCATTTTTGTTTGCAAGCAACGATGCCACACAGCGGTACGACAATCCGCAATTTTTCAATTGGCGTCCAGAGTATTCTTCATTACAAAATGCATTCATCGCAAATGGAAAATGGCAATACAGCGACTCCATCGCTTTTATTGGTAACGGAACTTGGGAAACCGACAACGGCACGTTCTCACGGGGATCAGTTGGCGCCGAACTTGACCATGGAAGAGATGTCAGAACCTACATCGAATACCGTGAAATTGGAAATACTGATGATCAATTTTTAACGCTCGGCATGAATTACCAGTTAAGCAAGCGGTATTCTTTCTATGTTGCTCCATCGTGGAACTTTGCCATCGATGACTTCCAATCGCTTCGGATTAATTTAACACGGCACTACCCAGATTTCAACTTAGTTGGCGCGATTAATTACAACGAGATCCAAAACGAAACCACGTATGGGTTTAAACTAAACCTCTTAAAATATTAACGGGACTGCCCCAAATCGAAGCAACAGGTCGGACTCCGAGTGAATCCGCAAGCAATGCGTACGATCCCTAACTGTTAAGCGGGTCTGCCACAGTGCTAGTTAATGCTTGCTTCTGTTAAACAGTGTCTCGAGTTGTTCAATAGTCAACGTCGACGGTCGCTGGTCAGGTGAAATACCGTCGGGGAAGTCAAAGTCCCGACCAAGAATAGACCCAAGTTGTTTTCTTCTTTTTGCAAAGAGGGATGTCACAAATTGAGCGAAGCCATCACATCCTCCATCGTTACTATTTGGAATAATCGCAACACAAGCGCTTGTAATTTTCGGCTGTGGCCAAAAACAAGTATTCGGTGCTTTTGTTATCAATGACACATCTGCAAGCCGTTGCACCAAAACAGAGAGCACTCCCCAATCACTAGAATCAACGTGAGCCATAAGCCGCTGCGCAACTTCATACTGAATCGTCACGAACTGCCCTAGACAATTAGGATGATTGGACAGAAGATCAACAATAAGCGGACTCGCAATTTGATATGGAAGGTTGGCAACCAATTTCCACTTTTGATTACCTAATTTCTCCACAACTTCTGAATTTAAATGCTTCTTTACCAGACAATCACCATGAATCAACGTGATGGAATCACCAAATCGGTCACGCAGCAAACCGGTCAACCCTCTGTCTAGTTCGCATGCAATGACAGTGCATCCACGTACAAGCAAAGTTTCAGTTAGCGTCCCAGTCCCTGGACCAATCTCAAGAACAATATCTCCCTCGGCAACACCTGACGAGTCAACAAGTTTGTTCAAAATGTTGTGGTCGTGCAAAAAGTTTTGCCCCAACCGATGCAACGGAGAGAGTCCGTACTCTTGCAACATTGAACGGATTTCACTGAGTTTTTGCAGAATTACGCCTTCCCTAGATACTCGCCACTCTCGGTATTGATTTTGACAACTTGCCCAATTTCAATAAATGGAGGTACGCGCACTCTTGCACCCGTTTCTACAGTAGCTTCTTTTAACTGGTTTGTTGCAGTTGCAGCTTTAGCCTGATCTGTCGTCTCGGTAACTTCTAATTCTACTGCGGCGGGCATCTCAATCCCGAGCGGGTTGCCATCGTACATAAGCACAAGCACTTCAAGGCCATCCTTGAGCCACTGGCTTTGGTCTTTCTCGATGACGTCATTGCCGATTTCAAGTTGATCGTACGACTCATTATCCATAAAAACCCAAGGGCCTAATCCTTGCCCACTGTTGTCGTACAAAAATTGCATCGGACGCCGGTCAATTGTAACTGCCTCGACCTTGTCCGCTGAGTTAAATCTATTTACTTTAATTGTTCCCGTATCCACCGCCTTCATTTTCGCCTGCACATATGCTGGTCCCTTGCCAGGCTTGACGTGATCGGTTCCAAGAACAACCTGCAACTTGCCATCATAAATAAGTGCTTGTCCGCGACGTAATTCTGATGCTTTGATTGTCATGAAGATATTCCTTTACTTAGTGCGCGATTGCTTCGGCTCTAATTTCTCGCAATACTGTAACTTTAATTTCACCGGGGAATGTCATTTCTTCCTCAATTCGTGCAGCAATTCGCTTCGACATTGCAAACGCTTCGCCATCTGAAATTGATTTTGCATCAACGATGACCCGAACTTCTCTACCCGCCTGAATTGCATGCGATTCAGACACGCCATTTTGCTCTTTTGCAAGTGCTTCAAGTTGTTCTAATCGCTTGACGTACATTTCCATGGATTCACGACGCGCGCCAGGCCGTGCACTACTGATTGCATCAGCTGCCATCACGATTGGTGTATATGGAGTGGTCGAAGGGATGTCCCCATGGTGACCGGCAATAGCGTTCAAAACAGCTTCCGCTTTTTCGCCAAACTTTCGACAGAAGTCCATCCCGATTTGTGGGTGGGTACCTTCAATATCGTGATCCATCGCCTTTCCGATGTCGTGCAAAAATCCACAACGCCTCGCAAGTTCTCCATCGAGTCCAAGTTCATCCGCAATCACTTGACAGAGAAATGCAACTTCTACTGAGTGCCTCAGAACATTCTGACCATAACTTGTTCTGAAGTGCATCTTGCCTGCAGCTTCAACAATTTTAGGATGCAAGCCGCGAATGTTTGTTTCCATCACAGCGTCGTTCCCTGCTTGAATAATTTTTTCCTGCACTTCTGCCTTGATCGTTTCAACAACTTCTTCGATTCGAGAGGGATGCACACGTCCATCTGAAACCAACTTTTCAAGCGCCTTGCCTGCAATCGCCCTTCGAATTGGGTCGAAGCAAGAAACAGAAATGATTCCAGGAGTATCATCAATTAAAATATCAACGCCAGTTGCTTGTTCAAGAGCACGAATGTTTCTACCTTCACGACCAATCACTCGACCCTTCATGTCATCCGATGGAATGCGAACTGCACGAACAGTTGTTTCTGCAACATGTTCTGACGCGTAGCGCTGAATCGCTTGCAATGTAATTTCGCGGCTTTTCCCTCTTGCCTTTTCAGATGCTTCATCAATAATTTGCTGCATCAACTCATTTGCTTCGTACTGAGAATCATGCCGAACCTCATCAAGAATTTGCAATTTCGCTTGGTCTGATGACATACCTGAAACCTCTTCAAGGCGTTGCCTTAGCGTATTTCGCTCAGACGTAAATGCTTGTCGTTCGGTTTCAAGTGATTCCGTCTGCTGATCAATATCCGTGCGAAGATTATCCAGTTTTTCTTGACGTTCCGTCAACTGATTCATCATCTTCTCGAGACCTTCTTCACGTTTCACAAGGCGTGACTGGTCTTGCTTAATCTCTTTTTGCGCATCAGATACTTCGGATTCAATCTCCCTAATCCTCTGCTTTGATTCTCGCTCGGCTTCAAGCTCAATCTTTTGCTTGATCGCTTCGCCTTCTTTTTCAGCAGCAGAAATAGATCGCTCTGCCTCACGCTTGGCAAGACGAATAGTTCCACCCGTAATTGCTCTAATTAAGAACCACCCAATTGCAATCCCCACAATCAAACTACCTATGCCAATGGCAATGTTTTCAAGCATGCTTTATCTGCAGCGCTAACTACAGCCTTTACTCAAGGTGTGAAAGCCAACAAGAATTTTGGTGTTCACCAATCGCATCGCTCACGCAGTTGCGGGAGTCACAAGTACTGATTTGTTGAGCATTAATAATTGCTCTTAGGCCTAAATCAATCTATCAGCCACTCAATTCTTCGCTGAACGAGCCCTGGAACGGCTGCTGGCGGGTAAGCCAGTACGATCGGTCACCTGTATCCGGCTGACCGAGAAAACTTTGTTACGTTGAACGTTTCTCCGTAACGTCTGTAAGTGGGGTAGTATTCCACGTCAGAGCCCTCTCGTCAAGTGGGTTTCTGAAAACGACCCCTATGCCCCGATTTCTACACTGGTTATTACGTTTCAGCATCTTCAACCCCATCTGCTTGCGGTTGGTTGGAACTGCATCGCGCCGGCGTAAAGATCTCTTCCTCCGCTCAGGATATGTCGCAATTCTTGCAGCAGTGCTTATTTTCGGTTTGCTTTTTATTACAGCGACTGGGAGATTCTCCCTGAGAGATCTTGCTGCGGGGAGCGCAGATGTGTTTGTCAATCTATCTGTATTACAACTCGTTTTAATTTGTCTGCTGACTCCGATTTTTATGGCTGGGGCAATCACAAAAGAAGCCAACCCAAAAACGTGGGACATCTTGCTCACCACCCCACTTTCGCCTCTGCAAATTGTGCTTGGCAATTTATTTGGACGTCTATTTTTTATAGCAGCGCTTCTACTCGGGGCACTACCTCTTATGGTGACAACGCAATTCTTTGGGGGCGTCCCACTAGATACCATTTTACTCACCCAACTCGTTGCTTTTTGCCTTGCGCTCGTTATTGGCTCTGCAGCAATTGCTATGAGCGTCACGCGAACCGCTGGCCGGAAAGCAGCAGTCAGTTTTTTCGTGATTATTGTTTTGTATCTTCTTGTGACGTATGCCCTTGATGATGGACTACGTGTTCCAATTGCATTCGGTAGCAGTGCAAACTGGACAACTTTTCTCACACCGTTTAATCCTTTTTTAGTTCTAGAGGCGCTGCTGAAACCAGCTCAGTACGTTACACCAAACACGCAGCCCTTACCTTTTGATTGGGTAATCACGCACCCCGTTGCTGCGTGGTGTTGGTTCACAATATTGCTCAGTGCAATCACCGTAGCTTGGTCTTCTTTGCAAGTTCGCAAACTTGGACAAAGCCCAACCAAGGAGAGTTTCTGGAAACGACTGTTTGCTTCTCAAACAAGCGAACGAAAATCGCACGTCGTAACTGGTAACCCAATCGCTTGGCGAGAGCGCGTGACGAGGCACCGAAATGTTGCCTCACTTCTTGGAAGGTGGGGATTTGTTGCAATGTGCACACTCGCGCTGATTATTCTTACAACACTATATTTCACGCGTTTGCTTTCACCCGAAACATTCCGGTTCTTTATTCTTTTCTTAGTATGCGGCGAGTTACTCATCGTAACGTTCTCTGCAATAACAATGTCTGCTTCTACGATTGCAAAAGAGCGCGAAGATGGTTCATTAGATTTACTTCTCACCACCTCAATGACACCAACAATGTATCTTGGCGGCAAGTTGCGGGGGCTCATCATGCATCTTCTTCCGATGGTTCTCGTACCTTGTTCCGCGATGATGGTAGTTGGTGGAATAGTCCTGATTGATCCAGAAGGCGCAGTTGTAAGCGACAAACTTGTTTTGCGCAATACGGACTCTATTGTTATTCCACTCGCACTCTCTGTGCCCGCCCTTCTCACGCCACTTGTCGTCGTTCCTTTCATCTCTTTTTGCACAACGCTCGGTTTACTTTGGTCTATGCGGTCCAAAGGATCCATCGGGGCAATCGTTTCAAGCGTTATTCTTGTCTTTGTCGTGACAGGTGGCCTTGGTTTGTGCTTGATGCCAAGCAGTAATATGGGAATTGTTGGGAGTATCTTTGCTGCCCTCTCGCCAATTAACGATGTGTTTGCAACATTGACACCTGTGAACACGCTTCCCGCTGTTCTCGGCAATGGAGTGCTATCAGCAAATATCTCGCTTGGAATTGCTTCCATCGTGTCGGGTTTGATTTGGTCGCTGGTGAGTTTCGGTCTGCTTAGAAGTATGGCTGCATCGTTTGTTGTCACCGTTCGCCGCCTTGCTGGCATCAACTAACTTACTCACACGCAAAAAGGGACATTTGTACATAAATAATCTGGAAGCCCTTTGTCCTCTGCGGCCAATAACCATAAACGATCCGCGGGATTGTTTTATTAAAACCCGCCGCTGCGCATGACCTTCAAACTATCTGGGAACGGGTACGTTGCAAAAACGCCTGTTGGGGCGAGTTCCCACATCCGAACCGAAGGATACACATCACCGCGATATCCAGCATCGTACATGGTCTTGAGCACCGATTCAAAACTTGGTTCGTTACCATCACTATCGATGAGCCGGTTTGACTTAGCACCAAGAAAACTCACGCTCGCACATGGCATTCTATCCCAGCGGGTTTCGGTCATTTCTGCGACTTTGACAAACCCCGTTCGCAAATCATCAAGCGTATACGCATCTCTATTCAGTGGTCGGAGCAACGCAAATACTTTCACGTCATCCATATCGTATTTCAAAACCAACACCTTGTCGGGAGACAACTCCGCATACCCTCGTGCATACTTCGTAATACTTTCATTATTCCATTGGCTTGTTGGCAACATCTCGCCGAGCGCACTAATAATGCCGTGGCTGTTATCTACAGGATTCACCCCACAAATAAGGGTTCGATACCTTCGGGTCATCATGTCAGCAAGTAAATACTGCCCCCACTGAATGCGAATCCGATGTCGCTCGGGACACGCCTTTCTAGGATCACCCGTTGGCATAATGACCAACCGATTTGCTTGACGATCTGCTTCCATAAGCACATCACCATCACCGTCATAAATACGAGGTCGAGATTCTGTATGTGGTTTTGCTGTCATGATTGACTCCTTTGCATCAGACAAGTAGCGACGCTGGGTTTTCGATCAGTTCTTTGAGGGACTTTAAATACAATGCAGCCATCGCACCATCGATGACCCTGTGGTCTAAACTTAATGTTGCGGACATTTCATTTCCAACAACGAGTTCCCCACAGCGAACAACTGGTTTTTCTATTGCCGCGCCTACTGCGAGAATTGCACTGTTGGGGGGATTGATTATTGCCGTAAAATTATCCACGCCAAACATGCCAAGATTTGAAATAGTAAACGTAGTATCACCCATTTCTTCTGGAGCTAAGCCAGATTCGCGCGCTTTCTTCGACAAGTAAGCGGACTCTTGACTAATTGTTCGTAAACTTTTTTGGTCTGCGTTTCGAATTGTTCCAACTACAAGCCCTCCTCCACGTTCTTCTGGAAGAGCAATAGCAATTCCTACGTTCACTGGACCGTGGTAATGAATACAATCGCCACCAAAAGATGCATTAAACTCTGGATTCGTTGCCATTGACAGCGCACAGCAACGGACAATAA
This sequence comes from uncultured Isosphaeraceae bacterium, assembly GCA_964489535.1. Lineage (GTDB taxonomy): Bacteria > Planctomycetota > Phycisphaerae > Phycisphaerales > SM1A02. The sequence goes on along the minus strand of CAZAZD010000002.1, from coordinate 8,546 downwards.
AGTCGTTCACTGAAAGTTTGACGCCTGATTTTGAAAGTTGCTCATTGAGTGTTTTTCGCATTTCAAGCAGGGGGTCCATATCAAAGGACATTGTCACTTGATAGTGGGGAATAGTTTGCTTTGATTCAACAAGCCGACTTGCAATAATTTGTCGCATATTTGACAGCGGTTCGGTACGCCCCTGTTGCCATGGAGATGTTGGCGCAAGTGGCTGTGCTATTGCTACAGGTGTCACCGGAACGGAACTTGCGACAACTTCGGTTTGCGAACTTTTCGTTGTTTCTGCCGCGGCAGTTGTTTCGCTTGCCGTATCTACGAGTTGCAAAATGTCACGCTTAATAATTCTGCCCGAAGGACCGCTGCCCTGCACTGAGAATAAATCAACACCATATTCCTCTGCAAGTCTTCTTGCAACTGGGCTTACGCGGTGAGCATGCTCAGTAACTTTGGGCATCATTGGCTTTGGCGCATCGGTTACTTCTTCCAAGGTTGTGTCGTCTTCTTCGGCAAGCATTGCAATAACAGTGCCAACATCTACTTGATTGCCTTCTGCGATAACAAGTTGGGAAACTTTCCCATCATCAAACGACTGTAATTCCATCGTCGCCTTATCAGTTTCGATATCAGCAAGTAAATCTCCAGCCGAAACATCGTCGCCAACTTTAACATGCCAATGCAAGATCGTACCGACCTCCATCGTGTCCGAGAGTCGTGGCATGGTGATTTCTATTGGCATGAGTGATTTTGTCCTTTAGGCGTTGTACGTTGCTTGCCGAACCGCTTCACAAACTTTTCGAGTGTTTGGCAAATACGCTTGCTCAAGATTGTATGCGTATGGCGTTGGCACGTCATCACTATGCACCCGATGCACGTGATTATCTAGATCATCAAAACACCGTGCATGGATTTGAGAGGCAATTTCTGAACCGACTGAGGCAAAAGACCACGATTGATCGACCACAACGCAAGCATTTGTTTTCTTCACCGAAGCAACCATTGTATCGATATCGAGTGGTCGAATAGTACGACCATCAATCACTTCGCAGTCGATACCTTCTTTTGCTAGTTCTTCCGCTGCTTCAAGACAGAAGTGTAGCGAGCGACCAAAACTAATGATGGTGCAAGCATTCCCAGAACGTCTCGTCAATGCTTTCCCGAATGGAACGGTGTACTCTTCTTCGGGCACATGGCAAGATGTTGCCAACAATCTTTCTGATTCCAAGAAAAATACGGGATTGTCATCCTGAATTGCAGCCTTTAAAAGACCCTTTGCATCGTACGCATCGTACGGAATTGCCATTTTTAATCCGGGCACGTTTGCATACAACGATTCAACGCACCAAGAGTGTGTTGATGCAAGTTGCCCACCCGCGCCATCATTACCCCGGAAAACAATTGGGCAACCAAATTGTCCGCCAGACATATATAACATTTTTGCTGCGTTGTTCAAAATTGGATCAGCAGCGACCAAACTAAATGACCAACTCATAAATTCAACAATTGGTCTAAGCCCGCGCATCGCTGCGCCGACTGCCATACCGGAGAATCCACTTTCACTAATTGGTGTATCAATCACTCTACGCGGTCCAAACTCGTCAAGCATTCCCTTGGAAACTTTATAAGCGCCGTTGTACAACGCAACTTCTTCACCAAGCAGAAAAACCCGAGAATCCCTTCGCATCTCTTCGCACATTGCTTCTCTGAGAGCTTCGCGAAACTCAATAATCCGTTCAGCCGTTGCAACGCTCATTGTTCGCCCCCCTCTTCAAGCATTTCTGGTTTTGAAGTGCCTGTGTAGGGACCCCAATGATCGGTAAACACATCTGTATACATTTCTTCCATTGGTGTTTCTGGTGAGTTCTTCGCCCAGTCAACTGCCTGCCGAACTTGCGTTTTCACTTGGCGAGCAACTTGCTTAAAAGAATCCTCAGTCACACCGTGTTCTTCAGTGAGATATCGTTCAAGCGAATCGATGCAATCATTTGATTCTTCCAATTGCTCTTCTTCTTTGGTTCGATACTTTCGTGGGTCAGACATCGAGTGCCCTTTATATCGATACGTTTGCGCTTCTACAAAGAAAGGGCGAGATTCTTCTCGGCACCAATCCGCAATCGATTTAAAATCTTGATAGGTCGAGATGACATTTTTACCATTAATAACGGCATGGTTAATTCCCTGTGCATCTGATTTTACACGTAAGTCGTGCGCCATCGAAGTGCCTCGTTCTATCGCTGTACCCATCGAATACCTATTATTTTCTAGTACAAAAATAACTGGCAAATTTTGCAAACTTGCAAGGTTCATCGCTTCGTAAAAACATCCCTGATTGAGTGCGCCATCTCCCATGTAACAAAGTGTCACGTGGTTTGATTTACCCTCATTGATGACTTCGTCTTCATATTTCGTCGCAAATGCTAGACCGGTTCCAAGCGGTGTCTGCGCACTGACAATTCCATGCCCGCCATATAAATAATGTTCGGCATCAAACATGTGCATCGAGCCGCCCTTGCCTTTTGCACACCCACCAATTCGACCAAACATTTCGGCCATGCAATACTTGGGGTCCATGCCGCGAGCGAGTGCATGACCGTGATCACGATACGCAAGCACAACGGGATCATCAGGATTCACTGCGGCAATAGTCCCGACTGCTACGGCTTCTTGCCCAATATAAATATGGCAAAATCCACCAATAAGACGATTTTGATATGCCTGCATTGTGCGTACTTCAAATTCGCGAATAAGCAACATCTGCCTGAGCCAACCGAGCAAAATACCCTTTTCGGGAATTATCGCTGGAGCAAGTTGTGGCGCTTGATCGGTCATCTCAAATGACTCCTTTTGGGCTGAAGTTGTGGTGTCAGTGTTCGTCATTTTGAGAATAAACGCGGATGACAGGACTCGAACCTGTAACCTTCGGTTTCGTAGACCGATGCTCTATCCAGTTGAGCTACACCCGCTGGGGGTCTGATTTCCCTCAAGAATGCGTAGAATAGCAAAGTAAGCCCCATATCGCTACGTCAAGGGGTGCTAAGTGGCTTGACTTCCTGCTGATTTTTGGGATAATTCCACGTTCGCCCTACTGTTTGGGCAAAAGAGATACTCTGGAGATTCACTGTGCCACATTCACGATCAGCAAAAAAAGATGTCCGTCAAAACGCAAAACGCCGTGCAGTAAACCACTGGCGAAAACGTCGAATTAAAGACCAATCAAAGTCCTTTCTCGATGCACTTGCTGCAAAAGACGTCGCGTTGGCTGAAACTGAATTCAATAAATACTGTGGTCTTCTAGACAAGATTTCCTGTACAAGCACGATGCACAAAAACACCGCCGCTCGTCGCAAGAGTCGTTTCTCTCGCCGGCTCCGCGAATTGAAGCAAAGTTAAAACGGTATCATTGCGCGTATGGCGCAACCCATCCGATTCGCAAATCAAGGCACCTCGAGCAATCAACGGTACAGCGTAGTCTCGCGCGAACCCCTTTACATCTTAGTTTTTCTTCTTCCGCTTATTCTTTTTTATGAATTTGCGCTCTATTCAACTGATAAAAATATTCAGATTAAAGCGCACGACCACCTCGTTCGATTCTTTGAACAATTTGATATGCCTCCTACTCGTGGACTTTGGCTTGGAGGAGTTGCAATCCTTACCGTACTTTTCCTTTGGCATATTTTTGTAGGGAACTGTTGGTCCATCAAACCAAAAGTCATCTTGTTCATGGCTATTGAATCCATCGCTTGTGCAATTCCATTGCTACTCTTTGGTGCTGTTCTTGGCGGTCTTGCCGCGGCGGCAAACTCATCACCAATTGCTGGGCTTAGCGGATTTGACAAAGTCGCTGTGAGCATTGGCGCTGGTCTGTACGAAGAACTTGTCTTTAGGATGTTGCTCATCGCAGTCATCCATACCGTCGTATGCAATGTGTTTAAACAAAGCGACCTTGCTGGATTAACAGTTGGCGTTATTGTTTCTGCAATACTTTTTGCTCTGTATCACGACTTGCCAAACGCCGGTTCACTCTCTGCATTAACGCTCTTTTTCTTCAGCGTGGCGGGTCTATATCTAGGCATTCTTTACGTAACCCGCGGTTTTGGCATTGCAGCAGCGACGCACGCCGCGTATGACGTCATCGCAGCCACGTTACTTGCTCCACTTGCATCATAAATAACTGTACACTCTGTATAACTTTAGAGGATAAGGAGTCCCAAAAATGAAATTACATACAACCATTTCTATCGTAGGAATCGCGTTGCTCGCGTCCTTCTCATTTTCGCAAGATCATCCGGATCACCCCGATTCAGTGCCAACAACGCCTCTAGAAAAACCTGCACAAACTGCTGAAGAAAAGAAACCCGACCCACCAAAACCTCTTTATATCGGTGACAAGGCACCAACTATTTCCGTTGACCACTGGGTAAAGGGCGATGCAATTGATGGCTTTAAAGATGGACAAGTTTACGTTATGGAGTTTTGGGCAACATGGTGTGGGCCCTGCGTGAGTTCGATGCCACACCTCAGCGGCATCCAAGAAGAGTATGGCGACAAAGTGAAAGTCATCGGTGTCTCCAGCGAAAAAAGTCCTGAGGTTGTCACAACATTCCTTGCTAAAACAAACAAGCGCGACAACAAACTCAACAACGATCGTATGCGATACACCGTTGCTGTTGACCCAGACCGCTCAACATCACTCGTCTTTATGGAAGCATCCAACCAACGTGGCATTCCGACTGCATTTATCATCAATGGCAAAGGGCAAGTTGCATGGATTGGTCACCCCATGTCCATGGACGAACCACTCAAGGAAGTCATCGAAGGTACTTGGGACCTTGCTGCAGCAGCAGAAGCGTTCAAACTTGAGATGGAACAAGAAGTTGCGATGAAAGAATTGACCGGCGTATACAGAACCGCAATGGAAACCGAAGACTGGGATGCATGGATTGCAGCAATCGATGCCTTCACTGCAAAATACGGCAACAACGCCCGAATGGACAGTGCGAAGTTTGAAGCGCTACTTAGCAAAAAGAAAGACAAAAAGGCAGCGTACGCTTGGGCCGAAACAATGGTGCAAAAGGATTGGGATAACTCGCAAGCACTCAATTCGATGGCTTGGAGTATTGTTGCCGAAACGCCTGCTGAATTGCAAAATCTTGACTTTGCCCTAAAAGTTGCTACCAGTGCAGGCGAACTCACCGAGAATAAAGATCCTATGATTCTTGACACGATCGCTCGATGCTACTGGGAAATGGGCGACAAGTATAAAGCAATCGCTTGGCAAGAAAAAGCGGTTGCGTACATGGGCGATGATGCTATGAATGATTCCATTCGCACGACATTGAATGAGTACAAGGCAACACTTGCAAACGTAGACGAGTAAACAACTCGCCACAATGTAAAATTAAAAAGCGGTCGCTTGCGCGACCTCTTTTTAATTGATTGTGATTTCTTTGCCAAGATTATTGGATGAATAAACCGCTCCAACAATTTGTTGCACAATTCTACCGTCTTCCCCTGTACCGGCGTTTCGGTCTAATTTGTTATTTGCAATAGCATTCGCAAATGCACGATGCTCACCATCAAACGCGTCGTCCCAAGCATCGGACAATTTGATTTTTATGGTTTCTGATTGTGGAGTACCCGCATCGGAAAATCCACGAGTCAGTTCATCTTCCCATAAATCAACAACCAAAGATCCACTCGTGCCTTCGATAAGCAACCCATCTTTCATTGCTTTTTCTGGCAAGTGTGTTGCCCAAGCAACATCAAATTGAAAGGTCGTGCCACTCGCATCAGAAACCGTAGCGCGTACTCGATCTTCTACATCAAACGTGCCGCCCTCAACTGGTGTTGACCACATCTCCTCATACGCGTACGTTTCTGCTGTAAACGATTGTATGCATGTTCCAAGCACTCGTACAGGCGACTTCTTTGATGTGAGATGAAGTACCAAGTCAATAAGATGGACGCCGATGTCAATTAAACATCCTCCGCCACTTCTCGATTTCGTGGTAAACCAACCTCCCAAGCCAGGAATACCACGCTGCCGAAGGAGCGTTGCTTGTACGTGAAGGACGTCTCCCATCTCACCTCGGTCAATAATTTCTTTTGCCTTCATCGCAGCAGGCGAAAATCGACAAACGAATCCCATCTGAAGAACTTTTCCAGACGCATCTCTTGCACACAAAATTTCGTCGCACTGTTCTAGAGACATCGCCATTGGTTTTTCCAAAAGAACGTGTTTGCCTGCACACAAAGATGCAATCGCAAGTTCTGCGTGCCTATCATTTGGAACTGCAACGACAACGCCCTCAATGTCGTCTCTTGCAAGCAAGGTCTCAACAGAATCGGCAATATCGCAACCATACTTTTCGCCAAACTCTTTTGATCGATGCGCTCTTGGGTCGTACACTGCCACGATATTCGTACCGACTCGCTTCGCAGATTCTGCATGAATGTTTGCAATCATGCCTGCGCCAATGATGGCTATCTTTGTCATCGAATGGACTCAATTGTTTTATTGAATTGAATATCGCGATCTTCAAGTTCTGCAAGTAAGCGGTGCACAATCGCATCATCGCTTCCAAATGTTTCTGGTGGATGAACACCATGATAAGTAATCGTGCCATCGGCGAGCATGCGACCCATCGCAGCGGCAGGAAACGCCGTTGTTCTTGCCATGCTCGATTGGTCTTTTTCAGCATCATAATAATCAAGTAAATCCCAGTACAACAGCACGTGTTCTTCGCCAAGTTTGCCTTCGGCTTCAACGCGCATAACGGTCAAATCCGCTTCGCCCTGTTCGTACTTCCAGCCATCAATCAATATTTTTGCCGTCATGTCGATTGGGCGAACTTGTCGTCCGCCGACATCGATTGGTTCGTTTGCAAAGAAACCACCTGCTCGAAGCACTTTCATCAACTCCGTGTGCCCAGGATACCGAAGGGTTCGTTCCTTCATGAATGGGACATCGAGCGTGTCGCAGAGAGTGCGCAATCCATCCGAGTTAAAAGCTTCAAGTGTGCCAACACCCGGAAGGTCCATCAACACGTTTTCGCTGAGCGCTTCCCTTGTCACAATTTTTCCATGCTCAACAAGACGCGCCGGTCGAATATATTCTTCAATCACATCGCGTGGACTAAAGGGTGCTTTGTAATCCCAAGGCCACGTTCGTTCGATGGGCAATCCGCCAACGACAATGTCGAGGCGGTTGCATGAATCGAGGATGTGTACCGCGTGGGAACAAAGCAAGTGACTCATGCCCGGTGCAACACCAAAGTCAACAATGCAGGTCACACCATGCTCTTTTGCAAGTTTGTCAAACTTCCGAGGGTCTTCTGCCATGAAGGAAATATCGCAATATGGTCTGCCTGCTTTGATAACTGTTTGCAATGCATCTAAGCCAAGCCAACTTGGCAACGCACCGAAAACTATGTCAGCGCCACTCGCGAGCGAGGCGATTATTTCTTGATTGCTGCAATCCACTTCACGAATTGCGATTTCACCGTTGGAACGCTCTGCAATTCGACCAAGCGCTGCGGCGCTTCGATCTGCAATCGTGACCTGAAATCCAGTCTCGGCAAGATCCTCTGCGATGACAGACCCGACCATGCCAGCACCAAAAACTACTGCATTCAATGCCATAGAATTACCACTTTTCTGAAATTTCGTCGATTTTGGTTTTCTTGCCGGTTTTCAAGTGAGAAACGGTAGCAATGGTTGAAATAATAAAATTCAAAGCAACGAGGATCCACAAGAACCAGCCAGAACCAGGCAAATCGTCATCGCCCATCAATCCAATAAAGGCGAGGATTGTTCCAAAAATCACAAAATACATCATAAAAACGCGCATGGCATGGCTGCCCTTAGTCTTTGATTTCGGGTTTGAGGAATGATGTGCGGTATTTTTCGCGTGTTTACGCTTGTTTGACTGTGTCATATTCGATTTTTTCTCCAAAAAAGATTCGTTTAAAGGGCGTAGTCTACATCGAGAACAAACTTTTCGCCTTTTTCTGAACAAATACGTTCACAAAATCGAATAGGAAGCATAGAAGGAAGTGGCTCACAACAGAAAGCTGTTTTGAGTCATTGACAATTGATACTCATAAAGGTGCTTCCCTGAACTAGAGGCACCAACAGTTCAAACAAACCAAGAACTGTTCCCGAATGCGCCACGGTGGCACAATCGGGTCTTGAAAAAGCCACGGCCCCCCGCGACCACGAAAGTTGCAAGCCGCTTGACCAAGGAGAGCATGACGTGCCCGTAACAACAACCAGAGCAAACCTCGTACTCGAACTCTTCGACGCATACTACAAACGTGTCTACTGCTTCACTCGCAAATCACTTGCACCAAGCGCAGCCGAAGATATCGCGCAAGAAGTGTTCACACGTCTCCTCACCGTTAATGCGCTTGAAGAAAAAACGATCTCATCAAGTTACTTGATTAAGATTGCTGACAACCTCATCAAGAGGCGATACAACAAGGATCAACGCAAGAATCAATACATCGATTCACAACGTGAAGAAGCTATCCGCGACCTTCGAAAAAACC
>CAZAZD010000001.1:0-199894 GCA_964489535.1 uncultured Isosphaeraceae bacterium | reverse complement strand
TACCAGCACCCAGTGTAGTTGCACTGCTTGGCATTGCAGGTGTTGCGACGAGGCGTAGACGCAAATAAGTGTACGATTACTGCACGATCCTAATAAGTGAACAAGAACAGGTCATCCTTCGGGATGACCTGTTTTTTTGTGCGGTGGGAAAGTGTGACTGTCACTGTGCGCTCGCGGACTCGCTCGGTGTGACAGTCACGACTCGCTTGGTGTGACTGTCACCGAAGCTGCCGTTTCCACCACGATAGGATTTCGTGTAAACGATGTTTGCGAAGATCGGGTGCACCGCCTCGGCTAAAGCCGTGGCTTGTGGATTTTGGATAGCGGACAAATCGGGATTCGATTCCCCGAAGTTGCAAAGCGGCAAATACTTGTTCGCCTTGCTCGATGTTGCACCGTAAATCGCCTTCACTATGAATAATGAGCATTGGTGTTTCAACATTACCAAAGTGCGCAATTGGAGATTGGCGCCAGCGGTCTTCAGGCCTGCTCCAGAAGTTCCCACCAAAGTATCCATCTTCCTTGTCAGCGAAGTCGCTGTTACCACCCATCGATACCAAGTTGGAAACGCAGCGGTCAGTGATTGCACCACGGAAATCGTTGGTGTGTCCTACTATCCAGTTTGTCATGTATCCGCCGTAACTTCCGCCCATGACGCCCATGTTTTTGGCGTTGATGTGCTTGTCTTTTTGCATCATGGCAATCACTGCTTGTATATCGACCCAGTCAGCACCGCCCCAATCGTTGCGAATCGCATCGCAGTGATCTCGGCCATACCCTTTTGAACCACGCGGGTTGCAGTAGACAACGGTGTAGCCAGCGGAGGCAAGGCATTGGAATTCGTGAAAAAACATCCAACCGTATTGGCAGTGGGGACCACCGTGGATTTGAAGTACAGCGGGTTTGGATTTTTTTTGCTTGGCTTCTTTCGGGGGCCGCATTATCCAACATTGGATCTTTGTATTGTCTTTACTTGTAATCCACTTTTCTTTTGGTGTTGCAATTGCATGTTCGTTGCACCACTGGGTGTTTTCAAATGACACTTGTTTGGTGCTGATTTTACTCGTAGTGATTTTTCCGACAAATACTTCCGGGGGAGTTGTTGCAGAACCAGCCATCATGGCAATTGTTTTGCCATCGCTTGCCATGTTGCCCATCGAATGAATTGCATTTCCGGATGTGAGTTCCTTCAACTTGCCACCAGTGCGAGGAATACTGCAAATTTGCTCTTCCCCGTGCCAGCCAATTTTAAGGAGCAGTTTTTTAGAATCACTAGTCCATCTGATTTGTGAATCAAAGGCGACTTCGCCTGTGTCTGAAAGTGTGACAGCCATGAGGCACCTATCAATGTCTGCAGTAATACTTTTTGCATTGCCTTTGGTTGCGCTTGCAACATAGAGCTCTAAGTTTTCTGTCGAGTAGGTTGACTCGTCGCCTTCCCGTCCTGCCCATGCTAAGTAATTGCCGTTTGGCGACCAAGTAATTGCGTCCTTTGGCCCTTTGGTGCAGTTTGGAAGCGTTGTGTTTTTGCCGCTTGCAACTTCATGAATAACAATTTTTGTTGGTTTAGAATCGGTAAGTGCGTGCTTGCTCGTGTTCGTTGCGATTGCAATCTTGTCGCCTTTTGGTGACCAGCAATACGAGAAGAATCCCAAAGTATCCTTCTTCCAAATGGTATTGTACGAACCGGTTGTTGCATCAACAAGGTAGAGTTGAAAGCGTGCATGTCCAAAGTATCCGTCACCATCAAGGCGATACCAAGCAGATTCAGTGATGATTGGCGGGTCGCTTTCTTTCCTCTCTTTTCGTTTTTCTGCGGCGGCGTTTGTGTAGGGTTCTTCAGTTTTTCGGTATGAAACAGCAAGTTTGCAACCTTTCGGGCACCACTGCATTTCGCTGATTGCCCCTTCAGGGAAGTTAGTCAGTTGCTGCGCTTCTCCGCCTGCCATGTCGATGGTGTAGATTTGACAACCTGAATCACCACCTCGCATAAATGCAACTTGCGAACCATCTGGCGACCATCTTGGTATGCTGTCCTTACTGCTTGTTGTGAGTTCTCTTGGTTTCTTGGAACCCTTCGTTGCAGCGATCCAAATTGTTGTGTGGTTGACGCCATCTTTCACGCACTTACGTGTGTACAAAATGTTCGAACCGTCAGGGGATATTTGAGGGTTGCCAACGGATACAAGATTGTCAAGTTCTTCAGGAGTAATTAATATCTTATTAGCCATAACCGTATCGTATCGTTTACTCTATAGAAAGATGGAACTTAAAAAGCTTCTAACTGAATTAATTGCGATTGACTCAACGAGTGCGTTGAGTAACGAGCCGATTGTTGCGTATATCGAACACTATTTCGAGGGAAGCGACGTTTGCTGCCATAGGCTCGGTTCGCACGAGGACGGAAAATTTGATTTATTGCTTACAAAGGGTGAGCCCTCTGAAGAGGGGTTGACGCTGTGCGGCCACATGGACACCGTCCCCGCCCCCGGAAGTTGGACGAATGATCCATGGGAGTTGACAGAGCGAGGTGGTAACTGGTACGCCCGTGGTTCTTGCGACATGAAAGGTTTTGTTGCAATTGCAATCCAAGCAATTGAAAGAGCAAAAGTGAAACATGGTTGCCTTGCAGTGTTGCTCCTCTGCGATGAAGAACTTGGTTCATTTGGGGCGAAGCATGTTCTAGAAAACGGGTTGCCAGTACCAATCCCAAGACAAGTCATTATTGGCGAACCAACTTCCTTGCAAGTCGTTCGGTTGCATAAGGGGCATTTGAGTATGCGCATTTCTATTGAAGGCGTTTCTGCACATACGGGATCGCCACATCTTGGAAAGAATGCACTCGTTGAAGGGGGTAAAGTTGTTTGTGCACTGTCCGAGTTGTCGAGAAAATATGAATTGCTGCATACGGATTGCAGTGAACACTTTCCAGATGTAGCGAAGTTTCCGGTGTTGACAGTGTCAACGATGCAAAGTGGCACTGCTATTAATGTCGTTCCAGATTCTTGCGACATTTGCATTGGCATGCGTTTGCTCCCAGATCAAAACAAAGACGAAGTCGTTGTAGAAATCAAAGAAACTATTTCGCGAGTTTGCGATTTGCCATGGACACTTGATGAACTCGGCAACAATCCAACGATGTTTACCCCCGGAAGTGCTCCAATTCACGAGTGGTTGTGTGGATATGTCGGGCAAGACGAGAGCCTTGGCGTTTCGTATGGAACCGACGGCGGCTATTTATCTCAAGGAGGGTACGAATGCGTCTTGTACGGTGCGGGCGATATAGCAGTCGCGCACAAGCCAGATGAATTTGTTCCAGTTAATGAAATGGAAACGTGCGTACAAACGATCGATGCTGCAGTTCGGCATTTCTGTGGAGAAGGTGAATGACCATCTATAATCCAGAACTTACTTGGATTTGTGGGGAGTTTCTTGCGGGCAAATCTATCACTGTTGAAAACGGCAAGATTACGGCAATTGGCGATGGCGACAACTCTGACAAAGGTGCTTTTCTTCCGGGCTTTGTCAACGCACACAGTCATGCGTTTCAACGTGGACTACGTGGGAGAGGTGAGCAATTTCAAAAGAACAATTTCGGTGGATTTTGGGGATGGCGAGAAGAAATGTATAAACTTGTTGATGAACTTACAGTTGATCAATTCAGTGAGTTGTGCGTGCAATGTTTTTCAGAGATGCGTGGGGCGGGCATCACAACAGTTGGTGAGTTTCATTATTTTCATCACGATCAAGAAAATGATTTTGCGATGGACAGGGCAGTGCTTGAAGCGGCGAATGAAGTTGGCATTCGCCTTGTCTTGCTGCATGCGAACTATATGCATGGCGGATTTACTGCACCACTTTCTGGTGGGCAAAGACGTTTTGAAACGAAAACGCTTGACTTATGGTGGGAACGAGTGGATGAACTATCGAGCATCGTTGATGGAAGGATGCAGCGTATTGGGACAGTCGCACATTCTGTGCGAGCAGTTGATATAGAAACAATCAAAAAAATAGCAGTTGGCTCTGTGCAGCGCGGTATGCCGATGCACATTCACTTGGAAGAACAACGACAAGAAATAGAAGCGTGTTTAGACGAGCATGGTGTAACGCCAATGGCACTCTTGAATGATGCAATTGAAGTTTCACCAATGGTAACGGCAGTGCACTGCACGCACACGGCACCTGCAGACATGGAACAATGGCTTTCAACTGGCGGCAATGTATGCTTGTGTCCACTAACAGAGGCAAATTTAGCTGACGGAATTTGCGATATGCGCCGAATTGTAAAGCAGGGTGGTTGCGTTTCGCTTGGCACGGATTCAAATGCAAGAATATCCATGCTCGAGGAGATGCGTTGGATGGAATACGCACAGCGCCTTCATCGAGAAGAACGCGGTGTATGCGTTGACAGTTCTGGTTCGATGGCAAAGTATCTGATTGAAGCTGCGACAAGGAACGGAGCTCGTTGCCTCGGTATTTCCGGGGGCGAAATTGCCGTCGGTAAACTCGCAGACTTTACCGTTGTAGATATTGAACATTCTCAACTTGCGGGCACGACATCCGAAACACTTGGAGCTGCACTTTGTTGTGGTGCGGATAACTCAGTGATTGTTAAAACGATCATTGCAGGTCTTTAAGATCATCGAGATGTTTTTCAAAGTGTTTGTGTCGTCCAACTGATGATCCATAGATTGGCTTGCGTACTTGATCAGCACTTGGCGTGACGGCTATTCGGCGAACGTTGTAAAACTCAAGGCAAGCTGAATCAAAGACAACGCCAATGTGATCGAGCACACCCTTCACTGTTACTTCGAGGTTGCTCACGAGTTGCTCGTACGGAACTTCGTAGATTTGATTTGGCAACTGCTCATTCCAGTGTTGCATGACGCGTTGGTACTGTTTGTAAACACCGGCCAAATCTTTAAGATTACTCGTGTATGCATGATTTGCTGAAAAAGAGTTGGAATAACAAGAGACGCAGGTATCAAGTGGATTACGCGTTGTGTGAATGATGGTTGCGTTCGGGAAGAGAGTGTGTATCAAACCAATATGCAGATAGTTTGATGGCAACTTGTCTGTGCAATACTTGTTCTCGCTTTGCAACCTTTCAAGATATTGTTTTGGCCAATTTTTATTTGGCTCTGAGACGCATTTAGGATACGGTGATTCGTTGACGAAACGGAGTATTTGATCGACTTCGCCTGCAGCGTCTATCTCGGGATGCGCTCCAAGAATTTGTTCAAGGAGCGTGGTGCCACTGCGGTACATGCCCACAATGAAAATTGGTTGCGCGGAATCGGAAAGTCCATCTGTCGTCAAAGGAGTTTCAAGAATGGAATCCACTAATCTAATATGTGAATCTAGGTCGTATGTGCCACCATGGAGTTTGTTCCCCTCTTCCCAGCATTTCCACGCTTCGTCGTATTCTTCCATTTCTTCAAGCACTCTTCCCTTATGCATGAGCAAATTTGATTGGTGGTAGGGTGAAAGCGAAGGAGACAAAATCGAGTCAATTGCAGAAATTGCACGCTCTGGTTTCTGAAGTTTCCTTGCAATACGTACTTTTGCGAGTGCGACAAGAACGGAGTCTGTTTTTGGTCCATGGAGTAAGAGTGTTTCTGCCTCGTCTGTGCGTCCAAGAGATTCAAGTATCTCTGCCTTTCCTGCAAGTGCTTCTGGGAACGACGGATTTTTTGTAAGCGCTCTTTCGTACGAAGTAAGTGCTGCATCTAAGTCACCATTTAAGCGGTGCGCGGTCGCAAGGGTTGCGTGGGGTTGTGCTTCTTGCGGTTGCAATTGAATGAGTTTTTGTGCAAAATGCAGCGGTACAGGTAAGGTGCCAGAGCTGTTTGCTGCCATGGATAGGAGATGCCAGGCTTCGGCATTGTTGGGGTCAGAATCGATTGCTTGTTCCAGTGCCCAGCATGCTTTTGATGCAAGCCCGCGAGAGAGGCACATTTTTGCATAAAAAATTGCAATGGAAATATCTGAAGGAGCACTTGCTTGTGCTTCATTTGCGATTGTCATCGCTTGTTCTGCTTTGCCCGATTGCTCAAGGGTGAGTGCGAGTTCAGCTAGAATGATTGGGGCATTTCCAGATACTTGCCGAGCGAGAGAAAACCAGTGCAAGGCACCTTTGAGGTTTCGTCGGTCGCGTTCGAGCATGCCGAGCATTCGCAAGAGGGTAAGATCATTTGGATTCGCTTTCAGCAGTTGCTTGTAAATCTTTTCTGCTTGCCCAAATTTTCCATCGGTATGGAATTTACCTGCTTTTTGGATGAGTTGTTGCCCTGTAAGTTTCGCCATATAGGTGAAGGATACAAGTAGAATGCAACTTTATGGCTAATTTACTTTCAGCTAGATCGATTTCTAAATCCTTTTCCACAAGGCACCTTTTTCAAGGTGTGACACTCCATCTTGAGGAGGGGGAGCGTCTTGGCATAATTGGACCCAATGGCGCTGGCAAATCAACTCTTTTAAAAATTTTGGCAGGGCTGGAATCCGCCGATGATGGTGAAATCACGAAGAAGCGCGCTTTGCGATTGTGGTATGTTCCCCAAGAGTCTATTTTTCCTCTAGAACTTACACCACTTGAAGCAGTCGTACAATCGATCGGTGGTGACGAACTCGAAGCGGAAGTTGCTGCTTCCATAGCGCTTTCAAAGTTAGGTTTTGACAGTTTTGACCAACCGTTTGGTGAGCTTTCGGGTGGTTGGCAAAAACGCGTCGCAATGGCATGCGGTCTTGTGCATGACCCCGAAGTGTTGTTGCTCGATGAGCCGACAAACCATCTTGATTTAGAAGCAGTGGAGTGGTTAGAAAATTTTGTTCTCAATGCGAATATGTCGATGTTGTTCGTGACGCATGACAGGCGTTTTCTAGAAAATTGTTCGTCTCGCATTCTAGAACTTGCTCCAACCTATCCTGAGGGCGCGTTTGAAGTGAGTGGAAATTACACAGAGTTTGTTCGGCGGAAAGAAGCATTTTTAATTTCACAAGAAGCCGAAGAGTCAGCGCTTGCTAATAAAGTTCGTCGCGACACCGCTTGGCTTCGCCAGGGTATCCAAGGCAGACAAACAAGAAATAAAACGCAAGTTCGCGATGCGGCATCTCGAAGGGCTGAATTGAAGTCGGTGAATACGAGAAACTTGTCACCTTCAAGGCGCGCATCTATCAATTTTGATGCTGTCGGACGCAAGACAAATAAATTGCTCGCCATGCACAGCGTGCAGAAATCTATGGGTGCTAAGTTACTCTTTAGCGATTTGGATTTAGAGTTAACGCCAGGGCGTAGGATTGGCCTTGTGGGGCCGAACGGTGCTGGTAAAACAACATTGCTTCGCCTTATTAATGGTGAATTAGAACCAGACAGCGGAACAATCAAGCGGGCCGACAATTTGCGCGTGGTGACTGCAAGTCAGCACCGGCTTGACCTTGACCCAAATCTTACTCTGCAAGACACGCTGTGCCCCATTGGAGAAAGGGTCGAATATATGGGCAAAGAAATCCACGTTTCTGGATGGGCGGAACGTTTTTTGTTCACACGAGAGCAGCTTGGGACCCTTGTAGGCTCTCTTTCAGGAGGAGAGCAGGCACGTATACAAATTGCATCGTTGATGTTGCAGCCAGCTGATGTTTTGTTGCTCGATGAGCCGACGAATGATTTGGATATTCCAACGCTTGAAGTGCTTGAAGAAGCGTTACTCGATTTTCCGGGAGCGATTTTGCTCATCACCCACGACCGATTCATGCTCGATCGAATTGCGACGGAGTACCTTGCACTTGATGGGCAGGGAACCGTAAAGGAGTTCGCAGGCTATGAAATGTGGCAGGAGTGGCTCAAGAAACCAGCCCCAAAAAATGAAAAAAGTTCCTCAGAGGAGTTAAAAATTCGCAAAAAGAGCACTGCGGACAAACTGAGTTACAAATTGCAGAGAGAATTCGATGGCATGGAGCAAGCGATTGCGGTAGCCGAAGCAGAAGTCGAAAGGGCCGAGGTGGCAGTGAATGATGAATCAGTGATGGCGGATCATCAGAAACACGCAAAAGCTTGTGCCGAAGTAGCGAGTGCGCATGAAACGGTTCGTGTTTTGTACGCTCGTTGGGCAGAACTCGAAGAGATGCAGTAAATTTTCGCGTTTCTTGTATTTCAACAGCCCGTAGCAGACTCTATACTTTACGTATGAGGTTCTCTCTGAACAAACTCTTGGGTGGCTCCTTGTATTTGTTAGCAAGTGGGCCAGCTCTACAAGCTGATTCTGTTGCGTATGAATTGCAAGAAGTATGGCTACTCCCTGATGTCACGCATCCGTGGATTGATTCTCAGCCAATGGCAGGTGTTTTTGTTTGGACTTTTGATGCAGGTGATTTTGAAAATGGCTCAGGAGCATTCACTTCCCTTGATATACCTTGGTGGTCCGAAGAGAGTGACCCAGAACTGCAAGCGACAATCGAAACGGGGTCACTCGAAATTACGATGGTGGGCAACTATCACGATTACGGTGTCGATATAACGCTCCAATTCGTAACGCCATTTAATATCGATTCGAGCTCGCAAATTGATGTTGTAACAAGTTCATTTGAAATACAAAGAGGCGTGAGTTATCAAGGCCATGTCGTGAGTGGTTCACTTGCTATCGTAGAAGCTAATCTTTGCCCCGCGGATTTTGATAGCACTGGCGTAGTGGATGTTGCAGATCTCTTGTTTCTAATTGCTCAGTGGGGAGAAGACGCTGGCGATATTACGGGAGATGCTATGACCGACGTTGTAGATTTGCTTGCACTAATCGCAGCATGGGGCACCTGTGAGTAATTCAACTTACAGCAGTTTGTTTACGGTGACGTTTTTGCTTGTGTGCCGGTTTGAATATTGACTAGTTCTTTGGAGGTTCCGTCCATCGAAAGTCTCGAAAGAGTCCCCTCTGAGATCAGAAGTCCTTGCCCTTCACCTGTGCTGTCCCAGTGGACGTCAATACCGATGAGTTTTTTGTTTCTGTCGAGGTAGCCAACATCGCCTGTAACAGTGTGCCCAACAATAATTGCTTTTGCATTGTGTCGATTTAGAATGGCATGCAGTTCGTCGTCTGTTGGTTTTGGTCCATATTTTTCAGCGTGTTTGTAGAAGTATCCACGGTACCAAAGGGGTCCTTTGCTGTGCCAAGCGAGTGAAGTGGATAACGCGACTCTGTTTGGCCAAGCAGGTGGTCCAAGTGAAGCACGAATCTGATTATTGATTTCTGTATGCGACAAATTGAGGGCGAGCAACTCTGGGCTGTAGCCAGCATGTACGAATAGGTAAGGTCCTATTTGCACGACACTGTTCTGATTCCGGAGCCACTTGCCAAGCACGGAGTTTTTGCCAAAGAGTTGGTGGTAGGGGATGCCAGATTCAGCAACTATAGTTTTATATTTTTCGTGTGTGTACCGAATGTCGTCAGCCAAGATCATGACATCGTGATTGCCGAGAACGAAATGCACTTGTCCACCTACTTCTTTAGCTTGTTGTTGGAGTTTTCGAATAAACCAGAGGAGTTCAGTGACTTGTTCTCCGCGATCGACTGTGTCGCCATTGAAGAGAAGGTGGTTGTTGTCCCAAGTCCAGTTATAGGCATTGTCGATGACGTTGTGGAGTTGTAAAAACAGAAGCAGGTGATCGAGATTGCCTTCGATATCGCTAACGGCGAGTGCCTTCGGTGGCATCGCAACAGTGTCTTGTGGCACGAACTTAAATGCGGGGAAAACTGAAATGATTGGAACTGCAGGGATAGCTGTGGGAACTTCTACTACGCCTTCAGTTGTAGGGATAATGGAACTATTGAGCTCACCATCGACTATTGTAATACTCTTCAGTGTGCTGTCTTCTTCATAAAAGATGTATGGCCCGTCGGATACTTGTAAAGGCGTGCTTCCTTGAGCAAGAGCAGAAAATGCAATTTGGCAAATGAAAAGGAATTCAAGCATCTGTAGAGGATAGCAGTATTCGTATTGTGACAGTCACTGTAGCTCGCAGACTCGCTCTGTGTGCTAGTCACGTCTAAAACATCGTAGAGGAACTGCGTCTAATTACTCGCAAAGGGGACACTCATGGATTGCAAAGCGGAACTTTCCAATTCAGTATCAAAAAAAAGGTACCGCAAGGGTACCTTTTTTTTAATAGAGGGACAGGATGCACTCGTGATTGCTGCGCAATCTCTCGTGGTGCCTTCGGCAGCAAACCTGCGACTGTTGTCCGGCTTCGCCGTCCAAGTCGCAGAACCCTATCCGATCCAGTATTTAAAAACCCCAGCCACAAGGGCCGGGGTTTTTAAATAGCGGGGACAGGATTCGAACCTGCGACCTTCAGGTTATGAGCCTGACGAGCTACCAGACTGCTCTACCCCGCAATAGGGGGTTAGTATTATACGCCAAGTGGCTTGCTTTGGCTCTCATTGCCGATGAGTAAAGGGTGACTTTGTATAAGAGATTTGATTTTGGTTGGTTGTTCTTGTTCTGTGGGCTTGTGCTCACTGTTGCTGCAATTGTGCTGCCGGCTCGGCATGACCTTGAAGAACTCAGTGCGAAAAGAACTACTATCAGTAATGACCTTGTAGAGCTTGAGTATCGTGTGACTGTTTACCAGGGATTTTTGGATGATGTGCGAGCGGGGAAACCAGAACTTACGAAACGTCTCATCGAGATGCAGTTCAATAGATCCCCAGAAGGGAGACCGCTTGTAATTGATAAATCGGCATCGCAAACGCCACTTGCTTGGGTTGCACAAAGAGCAAAACGAGTTAAAGCTCTCCCTATGCAAACTGAGCATGCTTCTATATTGTCACAATTTGCTGCGGACCATGGTCGACTATGGTTGCTCGGCTGCGGAGCATTTGCGATGTTCATTGGTTTGATGACTTCATCGCACGCTGTTTCTGACTCGTAAAGTGCGCACATTTTACTTTTTCCGGAAAAACCGCAGTTTTTTCAGAAGTCACTCAAAAGCTCGTTAGCATTCGCCGCATGTCATGGAATGTCGATGAAATAAAAGATAACGCGTTGCGCCTTATTTGTGTGGATGGGCTCGGAGGCGCAACGCTCACGAAACTCGTTTTAGAGGCAGGTGGTCTCAATGAGGCAGGCGATGCTGTGGTTTCTACTCAAGCACAGGATTGGTTGCCCAAGGGAGCGTGCGAGATGTTGCGGGAAGTAATGCTACGGATGGAAGTTGACCCTGCAAGGTGGTCTGCCGAAGCGGTGGAAGCGAAGATTGTCTTGGTCATGGACGATGATTTCCCACAACTCCTCTCGCCGCTCCCCGCCTGTCCAAGTGCGTTGTGGTACCGAGGTAATCTGGATGCTGTTGCACTTGCCTCGGTTGGTATTGTGGGTTCAAGAAGGTGTACACAATACGGTATTGAACAAGCGAGTTTGTTTTCAAAAGAAATAGTTGGTTCGGATCTTGCAGTTGTCTCAGGCGGCGCGCGTGGTATTGATGCGGCAGCGCATCGCGCTGCCTTGCAACATGGTGGAATGACAGCGGCAGTCCTTGGCTCTGGATTGAGCGTTGTCTATCCGCCGGAACATGGGTCATTATTTGACTTGATCGTGAGCAGCGGTGGGGTAGTGATGAGTGAATTCCCCTGTCACCGTCCTCCCCAGCCGGCTTACTTTCCGCGTAGAAACCGAATCGTCTCGGGCTTGTCATCAGTGGTCCTTGTCGTTGAAGCTGCCCGTAGAAGCGGTGCACTCATCACGGCAAGGATCGCTGTTGAAGAGCACGGTAGACAGTGTTTTGCTGTGCCGGGGCGGTTAGGCGAGAGCGCTTCCGCTGGTTGCGTGCAAACTATCCGCGATGGCTGGGTAGGTATCGCAGTCTATCCAGAGGATATCATCGAGGAAGCAGTCAGTG
This sequence comes from uncultured Isosphaeraceae bacterium, assembly GCA_964489535.1. Classification (GTDB taxonomy): domain Bacteria; phylum Planctomycetota; class Phycisphaerae; order Phycisphaerales; family SM1A02. Next base: position 188,010 of record CAZAZD010000001.1, on the reverse strand, counting down.
CGTGGGCAAGATTGTCCGCGGTCAGTAGGAGCGAAGTACGCCCGTGACGATGCCTTGTACTTGGCAGTCTTGCACAATGATTGGGTCAAAGTCAGGGTTCGCAGGTTGCAGCCGAATAGTGCCGTTTGATTCTTTGAAAAAAGTTTTCAACGTTGTTTCGCCATCAGGCAGTAAAGCAACCACTCGGTCGCCGTTTTTTGCCGTTGTTTGTTGTTGCACAAGTACGTAGTCGCCGTCGAGGATACCTTCGTCTTTCATCGATTCGCCTTCTACTCGGAGCGCGAAGGTCTCAGCACGCTGTCCTACTCTTGGGCCAAACATATTTGTAAGGTCAAGCGTATCGTTGTTCGCACATTTTTCAATGGGGACGCCCGCAGCGATGCGTCCCACCAAGGGAAAGCGCATCGTTGCGTTCTCTTCTCGTTCGTATTTTTCAGCAATCGATAAAGAGCGTGCTCTGTTGGCTTCTCTTGTAAGCGCGCCTTTGCGAATGAGTGCTTCGACTCGCTCGAAGACCGTGACTTTGCTCACGCCGATGTGTTCCGCGAGTTCTTGCATGGTTGGCGAGTAGCCATGATCGTTTTGGCATTGTCTGATGAGTTCGAGTACTTCGAGTTGTTTGGGCGTGAGGTTCATCGTCATGATCCTTTTCTGTTGGGGTTGATCGTCCAAAGAGGGTAAGTTGATTGACTTTGCAAAGAACGTTCTCTGCTTTGTGTTGAAGTTGTGTCATAAAGGAAGCGAGTTTGTTTCTTCTTGGTTTCCGGCGGGGGGTTTCTTGTACCGCAATGTGGTCAAGAACATCACAAGCTGCCGCCGCTGGCGAAAAGAACACGCGGTCGATCTTGAAGATTCGATCGAAGAATGTTCTGTGTCCTGCATTGCGGTAGAGAGGCGGCTGTGTGTCAACTGATCCGGCCACTACCGCGATGATTCTGTTTCCAGAACCAAAGTATGCTGTGCCGTATGTTTGGCTAGGCCCATGTTGTACGAGTGGTGTTTCCATAATCTTGTGCTCCTGTCTTCTTCTTTTTTATCGGCAAGTAGGTATGGTCTATGTTAGCCAAACATAACCATAATGTCAAATGGTTTTGAAAATCGTTATTCTATGCCCCGTGAACATAGTAATTGAACAAATTAAAACTGAACCGTGGATGCTCAACCCGAACATTACCTATCTGAACCATGGGAGTTTCGGGGCGAGAGTTGCTTCTGTGTTCGAATATCAAATTGCACTTAAGCGAGAATTAGAGGCGTCGCCAGTTGATTTTTTAGATCGGCATCATAACCGTTTGGAAGATGCACGGAATGCTATTGCTACTTATTTAGGTGCTGATGTTGCGGGGTTTGGTTTTGTAGATAATGCGACAACAGGTGTTGGGTGCGTTGTAAACTCAATGAAATTTCAACACGGAGATGAAATTCTCACTACATCGCTGGTGTACAACGGTGTGCGGCAACTTCTCAAAAGAGTTGCAGGGGATGCTTGCTGTTCCTACCGTGAAATCGATATTCCTTTGCCCGTGCAATCGAGAGACGAGATTCTGCACCTTGTGACTGATGCGATTGCAAAGGAAACCAAATTGCTTGTGATTGACCACGTTGCTTCTGCTGCTGCAATGGTGTTACCGGTGAAGGAAATTGTTCATTTTTGCAGGGAAAAGGGCATTTTTGTACTCGTTGACGGCGCGCATGCGCCTGGAATGTTGAATGTAGACATTGAGCGAATTGGTGCTGACTGGTACGTTGGCAACTTGCATAAGTGGGTGTGCGCCCCCCTTGGTGCGGGCTTTGTTTGGGCGAGTGAATCGCGACGAGACTCGACGCATCCGCTGACGGTTAGTCACTGGTACGAGCAAGGATTTACTAAGGAGTTTGATTGGCAAGGCACAAGAGATATAACGGCATGGCTTGCTGCTGCGAAAGCGGTGGAGTGGGGCAATGCTGTTGGTTGGAAGAGGATACGAACGCACAACCACGCCTTGGCAACGTGGATGCATCAAGCGTTGGTCGAAGCGTGGAATGTTGAGCCATTGTCCCCTCTAGATGGCTCGATGCTTGGAAATATGGCGACAGTTCGTCTTCCAGTGAGGTGCCCTCAGAGCATGGACGAGTGTTTTGCTTTTCGTGATGAAATCTATGAAAAATATCAAATTGAAGTACCAATATTCGAACTTCAAGGGCGCGGTGTCGTACGAGTGAGTGCACAACTCTATTCTCGGGAAACCCACTTAAACCGTTTAATATCAGCCATAAGTGATTTCTTCTGATATTAATAGAGATAATTTAGTGTTTTTATACAATATATTGCAAATATTTCTTGACATCTATCTATAAATAGTGCAAATTATGAATGTCCGTTAGCCGGATAAAGAACACACTGATTGTTTGCTCGCAAGGGTAAGGGATCAATCATCGTTTTCGCGACAGTGAAAAACATGATTTCGCCGAATTCAAAAGGTGTGCCAGGGGACGGGCAAGCCGTGTGAATTCGGCATGTTAGGATCAATTCATTGTTTGAATTGAGAAATGTAAGGGAACATAACCTGACCTGAGAAAGAGGTTGTGCAACAGACAAACGCTTCCACGTCTTGTTGCTTGGTTAATCTTCAGTTTCCCAAACGATTAGGGCTCTTGGCCGGCAAGAGCCCTTTTTCATGGACTTTACTATTGGTTGGCTCCACCCCTAGTTTGGCTCAACGCCCAAAACAATTCCTCCGAGGAATTAATTTGCTCTAGAAAACAATTCCTCCGAGGAATTAATTTCTTCGAGAGATAGCGAGTGGAAGTCTCTCCAAAAAGAGAATAAAAGTCCCAGAGGTGAATTAGGTGGTGGCGAGGGCGGCGGCGCCGAGCAATCCAGCGTCGGGCCCAAGTTGCGTCATGCAGAGTTCGCACTTGCGGCAATGTGTTGGAAAAACGTCCGCGAGAAATTGTTCTCGGATGGCTTCTATATAAGGTTCGCCAAGGGCTTCAACAAGCCCGCCGCCGAGGATGACCTTGTCAAGAGAAAGCAGGGTGATGGTGTTAGCGATAGCAGTACCGATTCGTTTCGCTCCATTATTAATCGCTTCAGTGAGAGCTTTGTCTGATCCATATCCTTTTGTAATTGCGTGCGTGTCGAGTTGTGGGTCAGCGAGTAGGCGTTGCAACCCACTTCGGCTAGCAAACTCTTCTAGAACTCGGTGAGATTCATGTGGGTCTTGTTCACTGATGCCCATGCCAAACTCGCCAGCGGTACCCAGTGGTCCGCGCCAGATATTACCATCCAAAATGAGGCCGCCGCCGATTCCTGTTCCAATCCAGACAGCAAACATTGAATCGCAACCTACGCCGCTCCCGTATTTGTACTCACCCCAAGCGGCTGCCGTGACGTCGTTCTCGATCACAACGGGGCAGTCTAGATAAGATGAAACGGCTTTTGCGAGCGGAACATCATCCCAATCGAGATTCTGCGCGCGGAGAACGTAGCCGCGTTTGGAATCTACGCTCCCAGCGACTGAGATGCCAACCGAATTCACCACATCACCAGTGAGTTCCAAGACGGTTGCGCAGGTTTGATCCACGACGGCTTCAAAGTTACTTCGCGAGACGATCGGTTTGTGCAATCGCTCAACGACTTTGCCGTCTTCAATCATGCCGACGAGCAAATTCGTTCCGCCAATATCAACGCCGATTATGTAACGCATTCTGGGGTCTTTGTATGAAAGTCAGTTGCATCTTGGAACATTTGAGCAACTCGTAAAAGTTTTGCGTCTTCGTACCAAGAGCCTTGCAAGTGCAGTCCAATGGGGAGCGACTTGCAGTCCACTTCGGAAAAACCACACGGAATAGAAATGCCGCAAATGCCAGCGATGTTTGTATTTGCAGTATAGACATCGCACATATACATCGAAAGTGGGTCAGCTTTTTCGCCAAGTTTAAATGCAGGTGCTGGCGTCGTTGGTCCAAGTATGACATCGCACTGTTTGAATGCGGCTTCGTATTCTCTGCATATAAGTCGCCGCGTTTTTAACGCGTTGTTGTAATAAGCATCGTAGTAACCACTGCTCAAGACGTACGTGCCGAGCATGATCCGCCGTTTCACTTCGCTCCCAAATCCCTCCGTGCGACTCTCGGAATAGAGTTCAAACAAATCTTTGCATGGTTTGTCTGTGCGGTGTCCGTAACGAATGCCGTCGTATCTTGCCAAGTTGCTTGAGCACTCGGCTGGTGCAAGCACGTAATACGTTGAAATGCCAACGTCCGTTAAGGGCAATTCTATTTCGACAATAGTTGCCCCGAGCTCTTTGTACGTTTCGATTGCAGCAGCGACGGATGCGTTTACGTCGGCGTTGTTTTTGTTGCCCATATATTGAGAAGGGATTCCAATTCGCAATCCGTCAATGGCATGGTGCAGGTGCTTAGTTAAATCGGGGGCGGAGTCTTCGCGGCACGTTGAGTCAAGTTCGTCAAAGCCAGCTATCGTTTCAATAATTGTTGCGGAGTCCTCCACGGTAATTGAGAAGGTTCCAATCTGATCTAAACTCGAAGCAAATGCAACAAGTCCGTACCTACTTACAAGTCCGTAGGTGGGCTTGTACCCGACGATGCCGCAAAGGGCTGCTGGTTGTCGAATCGAACCACCAGTGTCGGATCCCAGTGCCACTTGGCAAAGGCGCGCAGCAACCGCCGCAGCGCTGCCTCCTGAGGAACCTCCTGGAACTCTTGTTACGTCCCACGGATTGAGGACTGGTCCCCATGCACAATGTTCCGTTGAAGAGCCCATTGCAAACTCATCGCAATTTGTTTTGCCAACAAGCGTGGCGCCTGCATCTTGCAGCCGTTCAATTACCGTTGCATTAAACGGACTTTTGTAACCGTCAAGCATTTTTGAACCGCACGTTGTTGTGCCAGATTTCGTGACGATGTTATCTTTAACCGCAACCGTCATTCCTTGCAGTCGACCGTTTGAGTTTTCGTTTGTGGTATCCCATACTTCGCGGAACGCATTGTACTGGTCGTTGTCTTTAATTGTACTCATGCGTCACCGCCAAGCACCTTGGGGACATCAAAGAAAACATCTTTGATAGCTGGTGCATTTGCAAGCACTTGCTGTTGGCTCAGTGCATCGCCAACTGAATCGTCGCGGTTTCTGTTTTGTAATTCTGTGGGATGGTCAAGTGGATCGACGCCTTCGGTTTCCACATCGTTGAGTCGGCTAATATGGTCAAAGATTGTGCTCAAGTCTTCTTTTGCTTGCTCGATTTCAGCGTCTGTCAGTGCGAGTCGCGATAATTTTGCAACGTGGCGCACTTGGTCTGTTGTGAGAGAAGTATTCATACTGGGAAGCGTATCAGAATCTCATCATGTATCATAAGGGTCTATGGCTTCAAATAAACTCATTTCATTTGCAACTCGCAGCGGAGTGGCAATCGTAATGCTCGTCATCTCTTTTGGAATTGTGACGGCGCTCGTCAACACCAAGCCACAATTAGCAGTGGTGACAGGTGATCGTGCACTTCCTGCAGTAGTTGTCATGCAGGCAAGGGCTGTGCCAATGCAAAGAAGGACTGTCGGGTATGGCACGGCGGATGCCATGCAACACGCAGATATTCCCGCCGAGATTTCATCTACCGTCATGACATTGCCGCCAACAATCCGTGCAGGCAGGCAGTTGCAACAAGGCGATCTCATTATTGAACTTGACGATTCGGATTTTCGGCAACAACTCGTTCGTGCGGAACAATCACTCTCCTCTGCAAAATCTGCATTGGCTCTCCTTGAAGTTGAAAGAAATGCTGCCGATGAACGGGCTGCGCTTGCTCGTGAAGACAAGTTGCTTGCGGAAGCAGAATTTGCCAGAGTGCAAGGTGCGTTAAATCAAGGTGCTGCAAAGCAAAGAGAAGTTGATGCAGCAAAACAAAAGCTGCTTTCCGTTTCAGCGGCGTCGATAAACGCAAGCGAAGCAGCAAATCGTTTTCCTGCAAGAGAAGAACAATCTGCATCGACTGTTACAACCAAACAAGCAGAGGCTGAACTAGCTCGAGAAAATGTTCGTCGCTGCAAAGTGTTGAGCCCGATTGATGGCATGTTGCAATCTATTGATGTTCGTGTAGGCGAGCATGTCAGTAACGGCAAGCGGATTGCTAGGATAGTAAACAGCAGCGCATTGGAAATTCCATTGCGCTTGCCTTCACACGCTCGGTCGTTCGTGCATACTGGCGACAAAGTTGCGCTTCGTTCTGCTGGGTTTGGAAAGCGTCGGTGGGAAGCAAGGATTTCTCGAATCGCACCAGAGGACGATACAAATTCGCGCACGATGATCGTCTATGTTGATATCAACCAAAACGCAACAAGTGCAAACAGCGTACCGCCGGGTTTATTTGTTCGAGGCGAAGTTAAGAGCGCGCAAGACGAACGGTTGCGATGGGTAATTCCTCGTCGCTCTATTCACAGCGATCGAGTTATGGTTGTTCGTGATGGAATGCTTCGAAGTATTCCTGTCTCAGTCGATTATTCCGTCACTGGTGAATTGCCAGAGTTTGGCTTGCCTGATCAAGACTGGGCAGTCCTTGAAACTCCGCTGTCTTCAGGGGATTTTGTTGTTGTTGATCCCGGTGGAAATTTGCGAGATGGGATGAGCGTTCGCGCTATTCTTGCAAGTGAGGTTTCTTTGGAATGAATCTTCCGAAGTTTGGTGTAAAAAATCCAGTTCCAATTAACTTGCTTATGGCGGGTCTTATTCTCGCTGGCATTTTTGCTTCGTTTAATTTGCGTCGTCAGTTTTTTCCTGATATGGAATTTGATAGAGTGAGTGTCTCAATGGCGTACCCAGGCGCGTCCCCAGAGGATGTCCAGTCGTCTATTGCAAAGCGTATTGAAAATGCGATTGTCAATATTGATGAAGTGGATGAATTGCGGACGACTTGTGTAGAGGGCTCTGCTTCCATTGATGTTTCTTTTAAAGAGGGCACGACGAATCTTGATGAAGCAGTTGAGGAGGTTCGGCGAAAAGTTGAATCTTTGCAAGATTTGCCAGCTGATGTTGAGCGCCCAATTGTTACTCGTATTGAGCCAGCAATGCCTGTGATAATGGTGCAGTTGTGGGGTGACATTGATAAACAAGTTATGAAACAAGCCATTCGTGATGTGCGCGATGATCTTCGTACCTTCTCAGAGATGGGTGCAATTACGGTTGGTGGTGATGTAGGCAATGAACTCACGGTTGAACTTGATCAAGACAGCTTGATTGAACACGGGATTAGTGTTTCAACAGTTTCGGATCGTATTTCACTGTGGATGCGGCAGGTCCCGGGTGGAACGCTTAGAAGTTCGGGCGGTGATATTGTGATTCGAACTGACTCTCCAGAAGAATCGTCGTTAGAGTTAGAAAAGATTGTTATTCGGTCCCAACACGATGGTGAAACGTTACATCTTGGTGACATCGCAAAGATACAAACAACTCTTGTTGATATTCCGGTCAACGTTCGGTTTAACGAAGAACCGGCCATGAATTTGTTTGTTACAAAATCAGGCAATCAGGATATCGTTTTGATGGCAGAAATTGTCCGCGCGTATGTTGCAGGTCGCATGGGTGATGAGTTTGCCCCGACGTGGAAGGAAAATTTATCTCGTGGAAAGACAAAGCGGAAAGAAGCGTGGCAACTAGGTATTGATGCAGACCCTCTCCCCACTGGTACATCGCTCTCAACGTTTACCGATTTGGCGAGATTTGTTGAAGGTCGCATGAGTTTGTTAACGGAGAACGCGATGCTTGGCGGGGCGCTTGTGTTTGTGTTGCTTTTGCTTGCGCTCAATTGGCGCGTTGCATTATGGGTCGGCATTGGTTTGGTGACTGCGCTTGGCGGAACATTGTTTATCATGTTTCTTTTTGGCATCACGCTCAATATGTTGACTATGTTTGCGTTGATTCTTGTACTGGGCTTACTAGTAGATGATGCCATCGTTGTTGCGGAAAATATTAAGGCGCAGCATGAGCAGGGTGTTCCTGCAATGGAAGCAGCAGTTGAAGGAACAAAGCAAGTCTTGTGGCCAGTTTTTGCTACGGTCATGACTTCTATTGTTGCGTTCTTGCCTTTGACGTTTGTGAAGGGAAACATGGGCGATTTGCTTGGGGCGCTCCCTGTAGTGATTGCGTGCGCACTTGCGATGAGTTTGTTTGAGGCACTTCTTATTTTGCCCGGACACCTTGGACATAGTTTGGTAAAGTCGGACAAGACGTGCAACTCTAAAATAGGTGCGTTTGTTAAGCGGTTTGAAGTTCGCCGAGATGCCTTTGTCTTTCAGCGGATAGTGCCTTTGTATCTTAGGCTGCTCTCGCTCGTGATCAAGTTTCGCTATGTCTCGCTAGCGTTTGCATTTTCTACATTGATTGTTTCGGTAGGTTTTGTTGCTGGCGGGCGAGTTGGATACGAATTCATGACCATTCCCGATGCGGAAACAATTGCAATCAATATTCGCATGCCTGAAGGCACCCCGTTTTCGCAAACGATGCGCATGCTTGAACATGTTGAGCATGCTTCTCGTAAACAAAAACAAGTCCATTACATAAGTACAATTGCGGGTGCGCAGATGGCAACGGAAGGTTCGTCGGGTGGCTTCTCGTCAAATCTTGGTCAACTCTTTATTGAGTTGACGCCTGCGGAGGATCGATTACTTAATGCAAATGAAGTTATTGGTCTTATTCGTGGGGCGATTGGTGACCGCTCAAAACTTGCAGATAGCATTAGGTACGAGATGATGTCGGGTGCGCCAAGTGGTGCGGGAATTACAATTCAATTGCGTGGAGAAAATGAGACGTCATTGTTTGCTGCTTCCGAACGTATTCAAGAAGATCTTCGCAAGTTCTCTGCTGTGCATGACATTGTCGATGATGCGGCGGCTGGACAACGAGAACTTCGCATTGAACTTCGCGAGGGTGCGTCTAGTACCGGTCTTACGCTCGCAGATTTGGCAAGCCAAGTTCGCGGTGCTGTGTATGGCATCGATGCACATGTCTTTGCTCAAGGGGATGAGGAAGTGGACATTCGAGTAAAGATGGGCGAGGAATTGCGGAAGAATGTTGGCGCACTTGAACAACTTTGGGTTGTGACACCAAACGGAACTGCAGTCCCACTTGTTGAAGTTGCACACATTAGAGAGCAACGAGGGTATACAACGATTCGTCGATTAAATAGAGAAAGAACGGTCACGGTCACTGCTGAAACGGTTGATGGCGTGAGTCCTGAAGCGGTAGCGGTTCAATTGCCTTTCTTGCAATGGCAAGAAGACTTTCCTGAGGTAACGATTAAAAAGGGCGGTAGGCAAGAGCAACAAGCAGAAGCATTTGCGTCATTGCCCGTTGGTTTTCTTGCTGCATGTTTGATGATTTACGTCATTCTCGCATGGCTCTTTGGAAGTTATTTTCAGCCGCTTATCGTTATGATTGGAATTCCATTTGCAATTATTGGCGTGATTTGGGGGCACTACATTGCGGGTGTTTCACTTTCATTTTTGAGCATGATTGGATTTGTTGCGCTGAGTGGAGTTGTCGTCAACGATTCGCTCATTTTCGTCGAGTTTTACAATGCTAGAAGAATCGAAGGTGAAACTATGCGAGATGCGCTTTTAAACGCTGGTGCTGCTCGGATTCGACCTATTTTCTTGACGACAATTACGACGGTGCTCGGATTGACTCCGCTGATGCTTGAGCAATCCATGCAGGCGAAGTTTTTGATTCCGATGGCGCTTGCTATTTCCTTCGGCTTGATGAGTGCCACAGTGCTGATTTTGTTACTGCTGCCCGCGTTACTTGTTATTGGGGACGACTTTAGAGCCCTAGGCAAGTATCTCTGGGGTAGTAACGAAGCCGAATAACCACACAGTCATTTGTTTCCTCCAAAGTTTGTCACTGCTCTACTTTTAGACTGTGAAAGTGACTGTCACTTTGAAAGCGAAAAGGCAGTGGCTCTTAACCTGATGGATACCAGGGAGTTGTAATTGTGACTGTCACTCTGAAAGCGGAAAGGCAGTGATTTTGGGCATTCCAATACAGAATTAATTCCTCGGAGGAATTGTTTGGTGGTGCTTAAATTGCTCGTGGTATAATGGACCTTGCCCTCAGAACTTCTCGTTAGAACTTAGCTGAGCGCCAAAAGAATGAAACGATTACAAGGCATCCCAGTTAGTCCCGGCGTCGTCATTGGTAGAGCAATGGTGCTTGAGAAATCATTGCATCGTGTCCCGTTTTTGATACTTGGCGAAGATGAGATACCAGTTGAACTAGCGAAGTTTAATAACGCTATCGAAGGGGCAATCGCCCAAGTTACGCAAGATCGGAATCAAGTCGCGTCGACTCTGGGCGAAGAACCTGCGAAAATATTTGAGTTTCACCTTGGGCTGCTTGGCGACCCAACGTTAGTTGACCCAATTCGCGAACGGATTGAGAGTGAAGGCGTTAACTCCGCCTTTGCAGTTGTTGAAGCATTTGGCGAACTCGCGGATAAATTCCGTTCCATGGATAATAAAGTGTTCAAGGAAAAAGCGAACGATGTCTTTGACTTAGAACGCCGATTACTTACGCAACTTACAGGTGGTTCAAAAGATCGACTTGCGTCCGTGGCTGAACCGGTCATTGTTATCTGCCACCAAGTGACTCCTGCGGATGTTGCGGAGTTTAATCAAGACAACGTGCTTGGTATTGCAACGGATATTGGTGGTCGAACTGATCATAGTTCTATTGTTGCTGCAGCTATTGGTGTTCCAGTTGTTGTTGGTTGCAAGTCGGTAGCTGAAGAAGTGAGTGATGGCGACTTACTCATTTTAGACGGCAAATCAGGTACTGTTACCATCGCTCCAGATGATGCAACAGTTGTCCAAATGCGCCGCAACATTGAGTTGCTCGAATCATTTAAACAACAAACGCAGGAAATTTCTCAGCAGCAATCTGTGACTGTTGATGGCGTAGAGATACATCTTTACGGCAACATTGAATTCGCGCATGAAATTAACCAAGTCATTGCTAAGGGGGGAGAAGGTGTTGGGTTGTATCGAACAGAATTCCAATATTTAACGAGCTCAAGTTTGCCAACGGAAGATGAATTGTTTGAAGAGTATGCAACAGCGCTCAGGCATCTCGATGGACGAATGCTTACACTACGAACGCTTGACTTGGGCGCGGATAAATACACACAAGCGCAAGCGATGGAACCGGAGCGAAACCCCTTCTTGGGATTGCGGTCGATTCGATATTGTTTGCAAAATCAGCAACTATTTCGGACGCAACTACGTGCCATTGCTCGGGCTTCAGCGCTTGGATCTCTTCGAGTGATGTTTCCGTTGATTACATGTATGAATGAATTGCGCCAAGCGAAACTCCTATTTTCTGATGTGCTCGAAGAATGCGAAGACGATGGGATTGAGTTTGCGGACAATATTCCAGTTGGGATGATGGTGGAAGTACCTAGCGCCGCACTGATGGCAGCGACATTTACGCGAGAAGTCGACTTCTTTTCCATTGGAACAAACGACCTCATTCAGTACACCGTTGCCGTTGACCGTGGGAACGAGCGGGTTGCAAGTTTGTACACTGCCTCCAATCCTGCAGTGATTAAGCTCATGAAGTCCGTTATTAGGGCTGCAAGGCGGGGAAAAATAGAAACTTCTCTCTGTGGTGAGATCGCTGGTGATCCGATATATACTATGCTACTTATCGGTCTTGGCCTTCGGAACCTCTCTTTGGTTCCCTCTCAGATTCCTGCGATTAAGCAGGTCATACGTAAGGTCAACATAGATGCATGTGAGCGGCTCGCTCGTAAAATCGGGTCTCTCGATTCGGATCGTCGGATTCTATCCGCGCTTCGAAGTGAATTACAGAAAACGGTGCCTGAGGCAATTGGTGGATGGTCCACCGCACAAGAACAGGCATAGCGATAAAACATTGACTAGCAGGGATCGCAACAACAGTTAGCGGCCTGCGAAATCAGACGAACACGACTGAGCGACTTTGGAATATGTTGCTCAAACCAAGTAAAGATATGGGCTGACTGCTCGTGAAGTAAATCTTTTGTTTGGTGTGTGTTCTTTCATTAGCCACTGCATGGCGAGTAAGGAACTACTGTGACAGGTAAAAAACAAGAAGTCAAGGAGATCATGGTTGTTCATGATGATCCAGGCATTGAAACAAGGATTGCGATTCTTGAAAACGGGCGGCTCGAAGAGTTGTACACGGAGCGCACAAAATCGGCTACTGGCGTGGGCAACATTTACAAGGGTCGCGTAACGAACGTAGAGTCCGCAATACAAGCGGCATTCATTGAGTACGGCGGAGTGCAACGTGGCTTTTTGCACGTGACTGATTTGCATCCAAAGTATTTTCCAGGAAAAGAAACGAGCGAACGTGTTGGCAAAAAAATTGCGAAACATAAGCGCCCTCCTATTCAAAAATGTTTGAAAAAAGGCGATGAGATTTTAGTGCAAGTCCTGAAAGAAGGAATTGGCACAAAGGGGCCAACGCTTACAAGTTACCTTTCCATTCCTGGACGGCTCTCAGTCATGATGCCGTATATGGACAAGGTTGGCGTCTCGCGAAAAATTGAGGACGATGACCATCGAAAGAAGATGCGCAAAGTTCTAGATTCCCTGAATTTGCCTAAAGGGTTTGGATTTATATTGCGAACCGCCGCGCTTGGAAAGACCAAAGTTGATGTCAAACGCGATATTGCGTATTTGATTCGTCTTTGGAAGATGATCGAAAAGCGTATCAAGAGTGTTGGCGCACCTTGTCAACTGTATAACGAATCGGATTTGTTAGTCCGGACTATTCGTGATATTTTGCGACCCACTATTGATGTTATCGTTGTTGATTCCGAGTCCACTCATGAACGCATTTCATCTTTTTTAAAAATTGCTGCGCCCCGTTCCTCTCGAAAAATTATTCAGTACCGCGGCGCTTCGCCTATTTTCCATTCCTTTGACATTGAACGGCAAATAGAAGAAGTGCATAGCCGAGAAGTTGCTTTGCCAAGTGGCGGGCGATTGGTAATTGATCAAACTGAAGCACTTGTTGCAATTGACGTGAACTCTGGAAAAAGCAGAAATGCAAAAAACAGCGAGTCAAACGCAGTGAACACAAACCTCGAAGCCGCTGATGAAATTTGTCGACAATTACGCTTGCGTGATTTGGGTGGCATCGTCATTAACGATTTGATTGATATGGGTCACGCTTCAAATCGAAAGAAAGTGGAACACCGATTTGAAGAAAACATGGAACGAGACCGTGCGCGATCAACGCTCCTTCCCATCAGTCGAATTGGTTTGCTCGAAATGACGCGCCAGCGAATTCGACCAAGTGTGCTTGATAGCCACTATGTTGATTGCTCACATTGCGATGGCAGAGGTAATGTGAAGACAACACAAGAAGTTGCAGCAGATGCAACAAGGCATTGCGGTTGGCTCTTGCATCACGATAAGGTTAATCGTGTTGAATTGACGTGTTCGCCAACAGTAGGCACGTATTTGCTTTCAAATAAACGAGCCGAATTGAATGAGTACGAAGCTCGTTCTAAGAAACGAATCGTTGTACGCATTAGCGAAGAGTTGGCAAAGGACCGCCTGATGTACTACGCATACGATGAGCGGGGTTCGGATATTGATGTTGAATCGCTTGTTTCTTCAGTGCCGCCCTCAATCAATGCTTTACTTAAAGCAGAAAAAGAGTATGTGTCAATTGATGATGCGCAGGAAGAACCGCGTAGTCGAAAACGCTCAAGACGACGTGGGCGGAAGAAATTGCCTTTGGCTGATGCGGAATCTATTTCAGGTGAAGATGATTTGCAATCGGAACTTGATTTACTTGATAAACCAAAAAAGATTGTAAAGAAAACAAAGAAGAAAGTAGCAAAGAAAAAGCAAAAGAAGGAGACCCCAGCGGAATCCGCCACTCGTGTGCACCAGTTCGCTAAAAGCATGGGTAAATCAAGCAAAGAAATTATTGCCTATTGCAAGGAACAAGGTATCGAAGTTCGGAACCACATGTCAACAATGACTGAAGATGTAATAACGAAGTTAAAAGAGGGGCTTGAAGAGAAGGCCGAAAAGAAAAAGCCAAAGCGAAGACGCAGAAGACGCGGTGGTCGTAAACCCAAAGGTGCGAATGATACCGCAACAGTAGATGCTGAACAAATTGAATCTGTAGAAAAGAAACAGACGAAGAAAAAGACAAATAAAAAGCGCTCGCGAAGAAAACCTAGAAAAATGAATAAGAAAGCAGCTGCAGAGCCAAAAGAAACCGTTGAATCTAAACCAGACCAAGTCGAACAAAAGAAGCCGCGTAAGACACTTTATGGAGGTAGCCGCCGTGCGGTTACAACAGATGAAGTGCAAGCAAGTCGTGAGAGCCGTGGATGAGCCGCAGAATTTTTATCTTGGGTTCGACGGGTTCAATTGGATGTAGTACAGTCGAAGTTCTTTCTCATCTTAGAACTCGAGACGGCGAGGGAAGTTGGCCTGTTGTTGGACTTGCTGCAGGAAGCAACGTTGAGTTACTCAAAAAGCAAGCGGTATTACTACAGGTTGAAGCGGTTTCTTTACATGCCGAGGAATCCATTGGTGTTGCGAAGCAGTATATAACGGCAGAAGAATTGATTCGTCAACACGCACAGAAAGGCGACCTAGTAGTTGCAGCAATTGTTGGGTTCGCGGGAATTGCGCCAGTACTTGCGGCGATTGAAAGCGGGTGCGACGTTGCACTTGCAAATAAGGAAGCGCTCGTTGCAGCAGGGAAAATTGTCATGGACGCGGTGAAAAGCGCAGGGGTACAAATACTTCCTGTTGATAGTGAGCACTCTGCAATTTTTCAAGCGTTGACGAAGAGTGCGAATAAAGAAATTAAAAAAATTGTGCTTACTGCAAGTGGCGGGTCTTTGCGCGGGATGTCAAAAGATGAAGTTGCACGTGCAAAAGTTAAACAGGTGTTGAATCATCCGACTTGGAATATGGGAGCAAAAGTAACCGTTGATTCTGCGTCTTTAATGAACAAAGCACTTGAACTTATTGAAGCGCACTGGCTGTTTGGCGTTGGCGCTGATCGGCTTGATGCAATTATTCACCCGCAGTCGATTGTGCATGGTTTAGTGGAGTTTTGTGATGGTTCCGTGATTGCGCAATTGTCCCCTCCTGATATGCGCTTGCCGATTCAATACGCACTGACTTGGCCAGAGCGAATCGATGGGTGCAGCAACGCAGTTGATTGGTCTGGGCTTCGGTCACTTCGTTTTGAACAGATTGATACAGAAGTATTTCCAGCAATTGCTTTGGCATATGAGGTCATTGAGCGAGGTGGAACGTCTGGGACGATTTTAAACGGTGCAAATGAAGTTGTTGTTGAGCATTTTCTTCAAGTAGGGCTACCATTTGGGGCGATGGTTGCTATCGTGAAAGAAGTGCTAGGGAATATGGAAGTGTCAGATCAAGTAGATATGGAAACAGTGATTGCTGCAGACAAAGAGGCAAGAGCAAGGGCAGTAGAAATTGTTGCTTCATACAAGGTTAACTCTTAAAGGATTGTAATGAGTTTAGATTCAATGTTTAATATGCTGTTGATTGTTCTTGGCTTTGGATTCTTGATTGGAATTCATGAACTTGGACACTTTATTGCTGCGAAGTGGGCAGGTATACGTACAAATGCTTTTGCAATTGGCATGGGGCCGCAGGTATTTTCATATCGCAAGGGTATTGGCTTCTGTTACAAATCAACGAGGCCGAAAGTAATAGCAAAGTTCGGCAAAGATGCCGCAGAGATGTCAGACGAAGAACTAAGCGAGAACGGTCTTGCTGAGACGGAGTATTCTTTGCGCTTGCTCCCGATCGGTGGTTTTGTAAGCATGCTTGGGCAAGACGATGCAAATCCAGTTGCAGTTTCAGAAGATCCGCGAAGTTACAACAAGTGTTCAATTGGCAAACGGATGGTCGTTGTTTCAGCGGGTGTAGTAATGAATGCATTGTTGGCGTGTTTCCTTTTCCTCATTTGTTTTCAGGTTGGTGTCAACTTTGAGGCGCCTGTCATAGGTGCAATTATCCCAAATTCGCCAGCGGCTAAAACCAGTGCAAATGATTACGACAACTTGCCACTCCAATCTGGTGATACTGTTGTAACTGTTGATGAAAAAGAAGCAAAGACTTTTATGAATCTGCAAATTGCTGGAGCAATGGCAAAACCGGGAGATCCAGTCGTGCTGGAAGTGAAGAGAGATGGGCTTGATACCTTGTTAACCTATTCGATAACTCCAGCGAGTGTTTCGGAAGAGGGCATTCTTGAACTTGGAATATTCCCCGCCTCCTCCTTGGTGCTTCGAAGTGGCGAGTTAGGTGAGCAAGTGATGACAAGTCTGCATGCGAATAATGAATTAGCACTCTTGCAAGAAGGTATGCGAATGGTTTCTGTTGACGGCGAAGACGTCAATGTTTGGTCCCAATTCAACGACTCCGTGGAGAAGAGCGGGGGCAAACCAGTGCAGACGTACTGGAAAACTCAAGAAGGAAATGTAGAGGTCTTCGTTCCTGTGCTTCCTAATCTTGACGTGATTCGACTCGTGGATGTTCCCGTTGAAGCCCCACAAAATTACGAACGTGGTTTTTTTGGTATCTGTCCCCTCACAAAAATATCGTCGATTCTTGAAAGTAGCCCAAACAGTAACTTGTTTCAAAGTGGCGATGTAGTACTTAAAGTAGGATCGCTTGAAGCGCCACGAATGGGGCAGTTGCGCAACTTCCTTTCAACTTTTCCAGATGGCGATATTGATATTGTACTTTTGCGAAATGGTATTGAAACCAGTTTGCAGGGTGAAATACAAGCCGGAAAACTTGGAGTTTTGCTCGTCGATGCTTTGGACATTCCAGTTGTTGCACAGCCAGTGCAACAACAACTAGAGGGTAGCGAAGTTGTGTCAACTCGGATTGCGAAGCATCAATTGCTAGGGGGCTCGGAAATTATTTCCATAAATGGGCATGCAGTTACGAATTGGAAAGATATTCGTAACGAAATCATTGCTGCTGGAGAATCAATTCGTATTACATTGAAAAATCCTACAAAGGGAAATCCGAAGACCGAGTTTGCATTGAAAATCTCAGCACAAGATCACGAAGAAATTGCTGGACTTGGCTGGTCTTCACCCCTTGCAATGCAAATGTTCGACCCAATTTACATTGTACGTAGTAGCGGAGGCAATCCCATTAAAGCGCTACAAATGGGTTTTGACGAAACAGTAGACATGCTTGTAATGACCTATCTGACTCTCGATCGCCTTCTCCGCCGAAGTATCGGTGTTGATCAATTGCGCGGACCAGTTGGGATAATCCACATTGGTTCAAAAATTGCTGATCGCGGTTACAGCTATCTGTTTTTCTTTCTTGCAATTATTAGCGTGAATTTGGCAGTATTGAATTTCCTCCCTCTTCCAATTGTTGATGGCGGGTTATTTTTATACCTCGTTTATGAAAAACTCTTCAAAAAACCGCCATCAATTGCATTTCAGAATGCAGCAGCCGTGCTGGGTCTTGGTCTCATTGCCACGTTGTTTCTAGTGACGTTCTATAACGACATTGCACGACTTGTAGGATAAAAACAATCCCGCGGTAGTTTAGTTTTCTTCTCAAGTTCCTTGTTGACCCAAGAGTTCTCACAGTTAGCGATTTGCTACGGAAGCGCAAAGAAAAGAGTGACAGGGGACAGTTCCTTCATTTTCTGCGGCTCAGGGCTTCTTGAAAGTTTTGAAAGTTGGACTCGCAGCATTGTGCCTGACGTCTTTTCAGTTTCGAACGCCCTTGTTTGGAGCACACCCGTGAACGACCATTAGAAGCATTAGATTTGTTTGCAGATTCTTGAGGAACTGGGTAGAAAGGTTGGGTTATACGGGCAAGGGAGGTTATGCATAGGGATAATTGGGTCATGAGAGGCGGTTCAAGGGTCGAAGGTTCTCCTATACGGACTTTAATCACTGTAGGGATACACATGGAAACACAGCACACAATGAAGAGGACCACTCAGCGAAACGTCATGATTGTCGAGAGCGACCCCGCGCTAGCTCAACGGCTTGTTGCTGCTCTAGTGACAGCAAGATCTCCAAGTTCGGATAATCATTACGAATTTACTCATGAGCGAATTGAGTGTCATATTTCAATATCGCAGAAGGAATTTTTTGAAACCGATCCCGCGTTGTGGGATTTAGTTGTCACAGCGTCAAACCTCGGTGACAGTTCTGGTTTTGATATTCTTTCTTTTGTGCAGGGTCTTCGCCCCGATGTTCCAGTCATTCTTACTGGAATGCCTGATGAGGCGGGTGCTGCCGTTGAGGGGATTCGCGCTGGCGCAGCCGATTATCTTATGATTACTGGACATGAAATGATTACGTTGCCAGTCGCCGTTCAAAAATGCCTTGCGTTACAAGTGATACGGACTGAAAATGATGATCTACATGCTGAACTAAGTCAGTCGCTTTCAGAACTTGCTGTTGCAAATCGAGAATTGCAACAGATGATTCAACGGCTTGAAGTTGCAGCACGTACCGATGACCTTACAAAACTCAGCAACCGACGATGGCTCAACTTAATGCTGGAAAGCAAGTGGGAAGAGGCCTCTCGGAATGGAATACCATTAGCATTTTTAATGATTGACCTCGATGGGTTTAAATCATTCAACGATGCGTTTGGGCATCAAAAGGGTGATGAAATATTGCGACTTGCTGCAAGAGTTCTTGAGGCGAACTGTCGCTCAATAGACGTTTCTGCTCGATTTGGTGGCGATGAATTTTGTGTGCTTATGCCCCACGCAGAACCCGATGCGGCAATACGAATTGCGTATAGAATTGCTGCAGCGTTCGATGAAGCAATTGCAGCGATTGTCGGAGGCGGAACGAAAGTTTCGATGTCGGTTGGTGTTTCACACCTTCAAATAAATGAGCCATTGAACGCTGACGAACTGGTTCTTTTTGCTGACGAAGCGATGTACTCAGCAAAAAGTATCCCTGAAAAGCGAGTGGTCATGTCCGAAGAAACTCGTAGAACAGCAGCTTGATTACATCCTTCTCTTCATCGCTCGTTCCATATCTCGTTTTGCAACTTTTTTAGCAAGGTCTTGCCGCTTATCCGTTTTGCGTTTTCCCGAAGCGAGTCCGACCAACACTTTTGCCTTGTTGTTTGAAAAATAAATTTTGAGTGGAACGAGCGTATTGCCTTGTGAATTGGTAAATGTTGCTAGTTTAATAATTTCTCTTTTATGTGCGAGTAAAACTCGGGTACGAGTGGGGTCATGTTGTTGGGTGGGACCTGCATCAGAATATTCTGCAATGTGAACGCCGTGCATAGAGAGTGAAATAGGGCGCACTGAAGCGCGAATCCACCCTTCAGCCAAGCTCGCCTGTCCTTTACGAACTGATTTTACTTCTGTTCCTTTCAAGACAATCCCAACCTCAAGCGTATCTTGAATGTGATATTCGTGTCGAACTTTGCGGTTTTCGATGTTTGGAGCTTGATTTGGCTTCTTCTTTCCCATCGTTAATGGTGGATTCTAGGGTATTATCAAAAAAAGTAATAGAATTTAGCCAATTTCATAGTAAAGTATGGAGAGGAGAAAGTTATGAGTATTACAACTTCAGTGATTTTGAGTACAGCCGCTTTGGTTGGACGTGGTACCGAAGGTGGTGTGAACTGGGATTTCTCAATTACCACTGCGGGTGAAAATATTTCATGGACAGGTCCCGAATTACTCTCAACCAACGGTGAATTCTATGAGATGCTCTATACAGTGACGAGCGCAAATGTAATGGTGGAGTACATCGGACTTACGTTTGGTCCAATTGATGTGACTGACATGATTCCACCAGAGTCAATTGTCACATGGCAACCTGCTCAAGCACCAATGCCTTTGGACTTTATGTGGCACGAAGTCATTACCCCAGAAGACCAAGATCCTCCTTCACTCGCGTACAGGTGGATCGTCGAAGTGGATCAAAAAGGCACAGTAACTTGGCGTGCGGAAGACGTGTACCTTGGTGAAGCCGACTACAACCTCGGTTGGCCATGGGGAACTGTCACTGTTCAGATTACTGAGGGCACGATTCACGCAAACTTGGATATTCAAGAGGTCTTTAGCCCTTGCTACGAAGACGTTGACGGCAGCGGTGTTATTGACGTAAGTGATTTGCTGACGTTAATTGGCAATTGGGGTGATTGTCCTGACTGCATCGAGGAAATCCCTGGGGATGTCAATTACGACGATATCGTAGACGTCACGGATTTGCTTATGATCGTTGGATCTTGGGGACCTTGTACGTAAAAAACCACAGCTCTAGCTGTGATTTTTTTAATGCGCTGAAGAGGACTCGAACCTCCACGGGATGTTACTCCCACCAGCACCTCAAGCTGGCGCGTCTGCCAATTCCGCCACCAGCGCGATGGGGATTGGGATTCTACCACGGCAGCCCCTCTCTTGCTACCGTAGAATCTCCGTAGATGGCTGCGAATCAATTACATATCAATGAGATTTTCCTCTCCATTCAAGGTGAATCAACCAGAGCCGGTTTGCCATGTGTGTTTGTTCGATTACGCGGTTGCCCTTTGCGATGTCATTATTGTGATACTTCGTACGCTTTCGAGGGGGGGGAAAGCATGTTAGTCGACATAATTATTTCGAGGGTGCAAGCTTTCAATTGCTCGCTTGTTGAAATAACGGGAGGAGAACCGTTGTTGCAGCCGCAGGTGCACGCTCTCATGGAGCAACTTTGTAATCTTGGCTTTGATGTGCTTGTTGAAACCAGCGGGCAGTTATCGATTGCCGATTGCGATGCTCGTCTGTCCCGTATCGTCGATATCAAAACCCCAAATAGCGGTGCTATTGATTCATTTTTGGAGTCAAATTATGAAGAGCTCAACGCAACAGATGAAGTGAAGTTTGTTATCACAAATCGAGAAGATTTTGATTGGGCAGTGCAAGTTGTGCGTGAGAGGATGCTGTGCGAAGTTGTGAACGCTGTGCATTTTTCTCCTGTGATGTATCAAGTGGGGAATGATTGCATTAGAGGCTGCGAGGCATTATGTCCTGAGGTTCTCGCTCAGTGGATTTTGGATTCTGGAGAACATATACGTTTGCATTTGCAACTTCATAGATATGTATGGGCTCCAGACGCTCGAGGCGTGTAAAATAGTAAGATATGCGATTAGAAAAAACATTTCGATTTGAAGCCGCACATTGGTTGCCAAATGTTCCAGAAGGACATAAATGTGGTCGAATGCACGGTCACTCTTTCCGAGTAACGATTGTAGTAGAGGGCGAAGTAGACGCGACCTCAGGATGGGTGATGGACTACGGGCTTATCAAAGAGGCGTTTGCACCTTTGGAAAAACAACTAGATCATTACTGTTTGAACGAAATCGAAGGTCTTCAAAACCCAACGAGTGAAGTACTAGCAAAATGGATTTGGGATCGTGTGCTGCCACAACTTCCACAGTTGTTTGAGGTCTCCGTCGAAGAAACATGCACATGCCGTTGTGTTTATCGCGGCTAATCCAGCTGGGTACTGGAACTTATGAATCTTCGCGATCGACAACAGCGAGGTTAGTACGTTCCCCACGACCTTGCAATGGATAATCTTTGCGAAGGGGAAAAGCGGGAAAATCTTTCCACATGAGAATGCGCCGCAGGTCTGGATGGTTGCGGAAACGAATACCGAACATGTCAAACACTTCACGCTCTCGCCACTCGGCGCCTTCCCAAATATCAGTTGAAGAATCAACGTAAAGAGCGGGGTCGTCCTCGATGCCAGACGTATCCACGCTAGGATTCAGAAACGTTTTAACACGAATTCGGCTTGCGGTTTCAGTATTTGCAAGGATCCAAACGACCGCGAAGCGCCCAATAGTGGGGGCGGGGTAATCAAGATAGTCGACAGCCGTTACGTCACTGAGCAAATCGTAGTTGCACGAGGGATCGTCCCGAAGAAAGCGAAGTAGCCGATGTGCATCGCTTGGATCTGCGACAAGGGTGGTATCTCCACGAAATTCAGTGGCTCGTAACTGCATGTCGTCGAGACCCTCTTTGACTCGCGAGATTGCTGGATGGTCAAGTCGTGGTTTCATAGAATCGTATTGTACCGAGTCAATGTGAGCTTGAGCCCTGTAGGTGGATAATTCTGATGGTGTCAATGGCGGGATCCATGTTCCAGACAATACTAGCTGCACGAACAGGGTACGGGCTTTCTCGTGTATGAATTGCAACAGTTCGGTCAGCGGTTGCGGTTAATTTTGCAATCCCAGTTCGCAGGTTGTAATCAAAATCATCGCACTCTACTGCATGCGTGCTCGTTTCAACGTAGACATTTCCCTTTGCTTCAAGTTGTTGCAAATCCATACCACGCAACACGAGTTCAGAAGAACCGTCGGGCTTGGTATCAACTTTGTTTGGATCAACAGCAATGGCATCAATTTGATTTGATGTGAGTTTTCCAACCGCTCCATCTAGGCCGACGTGGTGCATTTGAACATTGCCATTCATCTGGATGCGATAGAGAGTCTCGTTGATCTTTGTCGTCTTTAATTTTTCATCCCACGTAAAACGCGTGATACCTCTGCCGGCAATGGATGATTGGTGAAGCTCACTTGTTTGCTCTCTTGGATCACGAAGCATGAGAACGCCAGTGCCAACCGCGAGAGTTTCAAAAGTGTCTGCTTCAAATTCTATATGGTCACCTCCAATAAAATAGACTACTGGCTTTGCATCAGGATTGAATTTGTCCCAGAGTCGGTGCTCGATTTTCGCGTCATCTCTTGCGATGACTGTTTTAAGTTTTCGATTTTCTTCCTCGTTCTCTTTTTGAGTAATTTGAAACTCGAGTCGAAGATCATTGCCAGTCATCATGGATCGCTCGTAATTATTCCTCTGAGAACGAACATCAACGTTGCCCATCAAATCCACAGCGCCAGCATCGTTGTTGAACGTTCGGTCAAGTAGCATCAATTCGTTCCAATTTGCTCGCATAGAAATTTTGTTTGCTGTTGTGGGTTCTTCATTGTCTGATTGAATTACAGGTCTCTCAATTCGATTGTCACGGGATACATCGAGCGGATAATCCAAGAAGAGTGCTTGTCCGGCGCCTGTCCATTTACCCTTCCCTGAATTTCTATCTAATGTAAGTGTTGCGCTATCGCCTCGATTCATCAGCATACGTTTGTATGCGATTACGACTTTGCCGTTGAGTTGGACTGTGTCTTGCGCGATGTTTCCTTCGAGCGAGTTGCAAAACGCTCTGCCGCCGTCATCGAGTAGAACTTGCACGTCGCCAGTTGCTTGCATGGTGTCTGCTTTAGACCCACCAAACATGGATGCTTCTTCGGTGGTCTTGCTTTCGCCTGACTTGAAGGAGACTCTCGCTTCATCTGACCAAAGAGTTTGCGTATCGCTCATGGCTTTTACGCCTCCAGTTGCAACTGCGATAGTCGGTGCGGAGGATCCGCTGCCGTCTTTTTCAAACTTAACAGTAAGCATTTCACAAGCGACAGTGGAACCGTCATCACTTAAGACGACATCACCGTTACAAATAACTTCTTTTAATGCGCCATCGCCGCCCTCGGAGTCAAAGGTAAAATCAACGCCATCCTTCCAAACGAGAGAAGTGTTGTCGATTGTAGCAGCACTTGTCGTTGACCCCTCGCCAATAGCGCCGCCTTTGCCACTGTTTTGTGCAACCCAAAGATGATTTGAGATGGTGTTCATCTCATTCATGAGCAAGGTTGCTGGTGACCCAAACAGGTCTGTACGGTCTTGTTGCACTTCGTATCGAAGGACTGAACCAGTAGCAGTGAGCCCTTGTTCGTTGTCATACAGTTGGACATTTGACCCATTGTTGGCAATCAGTTCAATTCTGGTATCTTCAGGAGAAGACGGCTTGAGCGCGTCGTCTTGGAGGGGAATCATAGTAAGCCCGCCATCGCAAGTAAGCCGTACAGGGGGTTCTGAGGTTCCTGGGGCAATTGCAAGGGCGGTTGCGACGAGTGTTGTTTGTATTCCATAGGGAAGCATGGTGGTTGGTGTCTTTTTAATTGAATTTCTTGCAATAGAGGAAGAATCGCTTTCGCCAGAAAAAGTAACGGTTAATCGGTCGCCAGTTGCAAATCTTCCTTCATGTTGACTGCCTTGAACAATTTTGACGTTGTTGGAAAAAGTAAGAATGTAGTAATCGAGTTCTGGTCCGATTGCTGCAGCGCGAATAGTATGATGAGAGGATTTGGTTTTTCTTGAAGTCGAGGGATTATGTGTGTTTACGTTGGTTGTAACGATTGGCGTTTGCACTGGAGCGAATGGTTTGTCTTTGTCAGGATAAAAATCTAGATAGTCGAGTTCCTCAAGCCGAACGTACTCGACACGTTCTTCCTTGTCATTGAAACGGATTGAAAGGCGTCTCCCCGCCAAAGTTTGCGAAGCGGAAACGATTCGCACTTCGCTGTCACAAGTGATTTCGCCAATGTAGTTATCAAATTTTGCTTGTGGAGTTGTAAGCACCATCGTTGGCTTTAATCCAAGCCGGTTGCTTTGATTGCCAAGTTCGTACATCGAAACGTGTACATGACCTGATATTTCTCCCGATTCAAGCATGCGATTTGGAGCATTTGCAATTCCGATATCACCTGTTATGACAACGAGTTTATTGTCTGAAAGATATAGTTCCACCTCGGGTTTTTTCATTTCAATCCAACCATGCGGCAGGTGTGGTGGGTTTGGGTCAAGTGCTTCGCAGCGGTATTGGGAGGCGATGTTTCCAAGAGAGTCCGTCTGATAGGTCCATCCACCTTTTGGTAATTCAAGACCGATATCAGGTGATGTGAATTCTTTTGGACTGTCGTGTTCTTTACTCGGACTCCGAAGCAAGTCAATGATGTCATCACTCTGATGACTTTGTTCTTTTACTGGCGCCTTATCACCAAGTGCAAATAGTAATGTCAAGACAAGAATTGAAAATGCAGAACTGACTCCCAAGACGATGAGTCCGATCCGTTTGTTCGCATTTTTATGCGATGGTTGGTTCATTGTTTAGCGTTTTCTATAGTACAAGAGCCAACGACATCGTTCCATGTGCCTGATGCCTTCATAAGGTGTTCAATTGCTTCGCGGACTGCACCATGTCCTCCATATGCGGTTGTTGTGAAGTTCGCTTGCTTCTTGACTTCTTGCACAGCGTTCACGACTGCGATGGAATAGCCAACGTGTTGCATGATGGGTAAGTCGCCAAGGTCGTCGCCGACGAAACAGGTTTGTTCTGTAGTAGCACCAATTGTCGCAAGGGTTTCGTCAAGATCAGCAATCTTATCTTTGCTTCCTTGGTGTACGTGTTTGACGCCGAGCTCCTTCGCACGAAGTGTTACGCATTCTGCATCTCGACCACTGATCAGAATGACGTGATTGCCTGCTTTTTGCCAAAGCGAAATACCCATCCCATCGTGTACATGGAATGATTTTGTTTCTCGGTGAAGAACCTGTGAAAAATGTATTGTCCCGTCTGTCAATACACCATCGACGTCGAGCGCAAGCACTTTGATATTGGTCGGAGTGGTCATATTGTTAGTTGTAGAACGTCGACTGCGCCGCCGCATTGAAGGTTCATGGCAATTGCTGCTTTGACGGCGTCGGAAGCAAGTTCGGCGATGTCATCAGTGCGTTCGTATAACGTGTAGAGGACTCCGATTGCGTATTCACCACCTGAGCCAATAGCGTAATATCGGTTAAGCGGTGTGACACCCATATCAGAAGCAACGGTAAAAATGCCACCAGCATTGGCGATGAGAAAAGTAGAGTCAAGGTCACCAAAGGGAGATCCCGCTTGAGCGGCTTGATCGTTTACGAAAGTGTAGTGGTCGTGAAGTGCTCCCCAGAAGTCTAGAAAAAAAGTAAATATTTTTCTTGAACTTGAAAGGTCAGGCGTTGGCCTTGTTGCAAGAAAGTCGTTGAGGATGTCATCGTAAACAGCCCAGCCGGCCCCTCCTATAAGCGAGTCGCCGATTCGTCCGACTTTTGGAGTGCGGGCGTTTTCTTGTGGCATGACTTCAGAATCCCCAAACGTTGTCAGGGTGTCGGCTGCCATGACAATGCGGTGTTCTTTTCTGACTGCGACTATGACTGACATGGCTACTCCGTGACTACCTTCATTGCAATTAAATCTTGAATATCTATAAGACCAATCGGGATATTATCATCATCGACGATTGGTATTTCATCAACACGGTATTCTGCCACGAGTTGTTGGGCATCACGAACAAGCGAGTTCGATGTAAGACGCCGAGGATTGTTCGTTGCAACATCACCGATTCGACGTTCCATTGGTTGTGTGTCATCAATGACAAGACGCCGTAAATCGCCATCCGTAAAAATGCCTGTGAGTTTTCCGTTGGCATTTACTAATAAAATAGCACCCGCTCGACGTACGCCCTCGGTTGGTCTTGCTAGCATTAACGCTTCGCTGACAATCGTGTCTTCGTTGATTACGGGTAAGTTTTCGCCAACTTTAAAGCGAATTACTTCAGTTATTGTTCGTAAACCAATGCCGAGCATGCCGCCAGGGTGATGTTTGTGAAAATCATCCGCCGTGAAATTGCGCCTTCTTGAGAGGGCAAGACCAAGGGCGTCGCCAACTGCAAGCGTTGCGGTTGTTGACGCAGTTGGGGCGAGGTTGAGTGGGCAGGCCTCGGCAAGAGAGCCGATTGCGAGGTGTACTGTGCATAGTTTTGAAAGTGGGGTATCGTCGGTTTTCGAGATACCTATGCATGGAATCCCGTCAGTTCGGAGAATCGCCGCAAGATTGAGGACCTCTTCGGTTGTTCCTGAGTAACTCATCAATATAACAACGTCATCTCTTCGGATTGAACCTAGGTCGCCATGTACGGCTTCTGCGGGGTGAACAACGTGGGACGGCTGCCCAGTGCTAGAAAATGTCGATGAAATTTTCGCGCCTATCAAGCCAGACTTGCCCATGCCGCTGAATACTGCGTGCCCAGTACACTTTTCTAAAATGTCGATGGCATCAGTCCACGCTGACCCATGGTCTCTCTTAGACTCGATTCTTTGGATGACCGAGTTGATTGCATTTGTCTCTGCAACAAGAACATCACAGATAAATGCATGTTCTGCTGATAAAGCGGTCTCAGTTTGTGGGCGTGGAGCGTTCATGAAACTATGATATGCATTGTACCCTGAAGGTACTCGATTGCACCAAGCATATGTCAATGCCACAAGAACAATTCAGAATATCGATTGATGCCTTTGATGGTCCATTAGACCTGCTTTTATACCTTGTTAGACGCGCAGAGGTTGATATTCATGATATTCCGATTGCTGCAATCACCGATGAATACCTAGAAATATTACGACAGGGTGCTTCGGTGGATGTAGAGATGGCGGGGGAATTTCTCGTCATGGCGGCGACGCTTATTGAAATCAAATCGCGATCTCTGGTGCCCCCAGAGCAGGTGCTTGAAGATGACGAAGCGCATCGCGAAGGCGAAAAGGAAGATCCTCGTGGCGATTTGATTCGTCAGTTACTCTCCTATCAACGGTTCAGGACCGCCTCTGAACTTCTAGAAGCGAAACGAAACACGTTTGCGTTGAGATTTGAAGTGCGTGTTGGGATTCCAAAGCAACTCGTTGCTGACGAAGAACCGTCGCTTGAACTTGACGACGTGCATATCCTTGACTTATCCGATGCGTACGAGCATATTGCAAGTTCTATTGACTTCACGCAACTCGATGGGCATCACATTGCATTTGACGATGTTCCAATTGAAGTCTGCCAAGAAGAATTGCTTGCGCAACTTGAAAGTTCTGCTCGCAAAGAAGTTTGTTTGCATGAAACGTTTAAGGGCTTGCCCTTAGCGGAACGTGTTGGCATGTTTTTGGCAACGCTTGAACTTACACGGTTGCGAAAAATAACGGTGCAGCAAGACGATATTTCTGGGGATATTGTAATTGTACTGTTTGAAGAGGCTAGTTCTTCCGTCGAACCGAATGCTCAAGAGCATTGAATTCCTGCAATGTGAGGTCTCGCCATTGTCCGGGTCGAAGACCTTTGAGCGCTACTGGACCAATGTGGGTTCTGCGTAATCTTTTAACGGGATGTCCGACTATTGCAAGCATCCTGCGTATTTGACGATTACGACCCTCAGTCAGTGTAATTTTCAGAAGGGTTCGGTCGCGATCGAGTCGTACTATTTTGATATCTCTGATGGTAGCACGTTGGCCTATATTCTTAGTGTCATGCTTGGTATGCGCATCTGAAAGGTAGATGCCTTTTTGTAATTTAGCGAGCGTTTCTTCATTGACCTTACCGCGTACAGCGACTTCGTATGTTTTGCTAACTTTATGTTTTGGGTGTGTTAACTCGTTAGCCAATATGTTGTCATTGGTGAGGAGGAGGAGCCCTTGGCTGTCCATATCGAGCCGTCCTATGGGGAATATGCGCGTCCCAGATGGATGAACCACGATGTCGCCGATGCATGGGCGACCCTCTGGATCGGCCATGGTGCAGACGATGCCGCGGGGTTTGTAGTACATCACGTAGACGTTGTCAGCGTGTAAATTAAGTTTCCGGTCAGCAATGGTGATTCGGTCGGTTTTTGGGTCAATCCATGCCGGAAGGAAATCGATACGAATGCCATTGACCTTTACTTCGCCTGATTCAATCATTTCCTCGCACTTTCGGCGGGACGCAATCCCGCCTGCAGCCATGACACGTTGCAGCCGTTGCCCTCGACTTGCGTCTTTAAAAGGCAAAGTTGGGTCATGATTTGAGTTTTCTTGGTTGGTATTCCAGCCCATTTTGGATATTCTAACATGTTACGTGAAACTTAAATCAATACTTAATCGATTGCAAGAAGTCATCAAGGATCCAATTGAGGAACTCTCAAGGTGGGAACGTGTGCTGCTCTATATGTGGGAATTGGTAAAGCAGGGGGCTAGGCAGTTATCGCAAGACAGGGCGAGCATGATGGCGGCATCCTTGACGTACCGCACGTTGTTTGGAATCTTGCCAGTTACCGTTGTCGGTGCGGGTGTTGCGAAGGCGATAATGGGAAAGGAGCGATTTGAGCAATTTTTGCACGATGCTATTGCAGCGGTGGGAATGAACCAGTTACAGCTAGATGTTTCTGAGAGTGGGGAAGCACTGACGCTTGGCGCTTGGCTTTCTGATCTTGTATCGAGTGGGATGAACATAAACGTTGCGGCTTTGACTTGGATTGGTCTGCTTATTCTTGTGTATTCAGCGATAACGCTGCTTGTTGACATTGAACAAAGTTTTAATATTGTTTGCCATGGAAAACGGGGGCGTACTTGGATTCATCGTATCCCACTCTACTGGTTCGTCTTAACATTTGGGCCTGTTCTTCTTGCAGTCGCATTTTGGGCGGATACACTTGCTGCTGGAATTTTTGTAAAGATTCTTCCATGGGAATGGATGAATTTTGCTGTCGAGCGAACTTGGGATTTCTTTCTTGCATGGCTCTGTCTGTTGTTTTTGTACCGATATGTCCCAACAGTGAAATTGCGCATGAAGCCATTGATGGTCGGGGCTTTTGTTGCTGCTATGTTGCTTCTTCTGGGAAAAGAATCACTCGGTTTGTATTTCAACCACGCCCTCTCTTTGCGCCACATGTACGGCTCCTTAGGCTTGGTTCCTGTATTCATGTTCTGGCTTTACCTCATGTGGCTGATTATTTTGCTTGGATTACAGATTTCGGCAATCGTTCACAAAGTAGCCACCACTCAAGATTCTCATTCATGTGGCTCAGATCCACATTAATTGTGCTGATTCATTCCCAAGAATGTCATGACCACTTTGAAAAGCGTTGTTAGCGTTACTTTGAGGGCGTTTTTTTTGATTTGTTGAAAGGTTTCAGATTATTGAAGGTTTTCTTGGAGTACGCAAAAGTGGAGCACAATTATGACCGAATACACAAACATGAACGGATTCAACACAAATAACAGCAATAACACTCGACGATCTCTCTTCGTTGATGTGTCTTTCGCAAATGGCACTATGAAGGCATGCATCGCCGGTCCACGGATTGGTGAGCGCGAGGCATCAGTGGTAGCAATTGCAATCAACAATAAATTGAAAGAAAAAGGCAACAAGGTCAACCATCTTGTTCTTGATTTTAACGACATTCAATTTATCTCAAGCTTAGGTCTTGGGATGTGCATCGATGTGCGAAACACGGCAGAGAAATGCAACGCCACTACTTCAATAGTCGGACTCACCGACAATTTGAAAGAACTTTTTGAAATGATGCGCCTTGATCGCCTCTTTCAAATTGAATCAACGCAAGCCAATTACGGCACCGCTGCTTGATTCAGAATAGCCATGCCCAAATCTCTTCAAGCAACTCTGTCGCATCAATTCCCACAATTGGTGCGACAGTTTGTATTATGTACAAACTATGGGTCTCGAAGAAGCCATTCCAGTCGACGGATATATGACAACACAGCTCAGTCGAGTTATCAACTGGTCGAGGCGCTCAAGCGTATGGCCCATGCCATTTGCCACAGCTTGTTGTGGCATCGAACTGATGGCGACGGCATCAAGCCGTTACGATTTAGCTCGTTTTGGGGCAGAAGTGTTCCGTTTCAGCCCTCGTCAAGCAGATTTGATGATTGTTGCAGGACGGGTGACGACCAAGATGATGCCCGTGCTGCAACGTATTTATCTTCAAATGGCAGAACCCAAATGGGTCATTTCAATGGGAGCTTGTGCTTCTACAGGCGGCTTGTTCGATACCTACGCAGTTGTGCAAGGCATAGACCAGTTTCTTCCAGTCGATGTGTATGTTCCTGGGTGTCCACCAAGACCGGAGATGCTGATCGAGGGGGTGATGGCGATCCAGCATATCATCGACGAGGACAACATACCTTACGATGGAGAGGGCAAACGCAAGCCGTTACGGCTCGATCTTGTTGCTCCGAGCTCAACAATCGATGTGACAATCAACGCTTCCTGATGGAGCGAACTTCGTTTTATTATGTTACAAATAACATGGGGAGATTACGATGACATTAGTTTCTACAATTGATGAAAAAGTACTTGTACTCAACCGAGGTTACGCAGCGGTGCGGGTTGTGCCCGCTCGCCATGCATTTACATTGCTTTGCAGAGAAGCCGCCGAAATTCTTTCAATAGAAGATGGAAACTATCTTACGTACGGTTTGCACGATTGGATTGACGTTGCAAAATTGCAAAAAGAATTTGAGCCAGAAAAACACACTTGGCTCCGACTTCCTGCCATTGAAATTGCAATTCCTAAGATTATTCGATTGTTGTCCTATGACAAATTTGTCAGACCCGAGGTTCGGCTAACTCGCCGGAATTTGTTTTCTCGAGATAAGAATAAATGCCAATATTGTGGCAAGCGTTTTTCTGCAACAGATTTGACGCTCGACCATGTTGTGCCGCGTGTGCAGGGTGGTGGGAACTCATGGTCAAACTTGGTCTGCGCTTGCATGAGATGCAATACAAAAAAAGGTGGGCGCACTCCTCGCCAAGCAAACATGCACTTGATTAACAAGCCAATCAAGCCAGAACAGTGCGAGGCGAGAAAACTTAGAATCGGACCCTCCCAGTACAAAACATGGAAATCATTTCTCAATAATGCGTACTGGTCAATTGAACTTAACGAAGATTAATACACTATCCGCGAGATAGTTTTTAGTGGCGGAAACAGCGCATGCCTGTGTGGAGGAG
The DNA here is from genome assembly GCA_964489535.1 of uncultured Isosphaeraceae bacterium. Taxonomy (GTDB): domain Bacteria; phylum Planctomycetota; class Phycisphaerae; order Phycisphaerales; family SM1A02. The sequence continues at coordinate 156,262 of CAZAZD010000001.1, read as the reverse complement.
CGTGACGTTTTTGGCGTTGCACATGTCGATGGTTTCTTGGTCACGGACGCTACCTCCCGGCTGAACTATGCAAGTGATTCCAGAGTTGATGAGCAACTCTGGACCATCGGGGAATGGGAAGAAGGCGTCCGATCCAGCTACTGGCAAGGTGGCATCTTGGAGTGCTTGGGCTGCACGTTGAATTGCAAGCCGTGCAGCAGAAACGCGATCAACCTGTCCCATTCCGCCACCAATCAGTGCACCATTGTCAACGATTGAAATTGAATTGGATCTAAGATGTGCACACGAAATCCAAGCAACAACGGCGTCGTTGCTTTGTGCTTGGGTTGGCATGGGTCCTGCAACGTGTTGCCATTGTTTTATGTCAGCGGTTATCGGTGAACTTTCTTGCAGCAAAATCCCTCCAGGGACAGTTTTGAGTTGATGCCATGCTGATTGCCGCTTTGTATCTTCGACAGCGAGCAATCGGATGTTTTTCCATCTCTCTGAGAGAGCAGTGGTTGCTTCATGAGTAAATGATGTTGCAACGAGAACTTCTAGAAACTTTTCGCCATGAGAAATAGTATGGGCAAGTTCAATGTCAACTTCACCGCTAAGGGCAACAATTCCGCCAAAGGCAGCAAGTGGATCACACTTCCATGCTTTGTCGATAGCATCGCGTAATGTTTTTGCAACTGCAGCACCACAGGGGTTCGCATGTTTAATAATCGCAGCAGTTGGCATGTTTGTAGCATCGTGTAGGTCTTGAACGAGTTCAAGTGCTGCTGCTGCATCCATGAGATTGTTGTAACTGAGTGGTTTTCCTGCAACGACCTTAGCAGTCACAACACTCGGTCCGCTATGGTGCACGTCTCGATAGACGGCGGCTGCTTGATCTGGATTTTCGCCGTACCGAAGCGTTTGTTCAAGCACTCCATTCACTCGAAGCCGTGTTGGAATATCTTCGTTGTCGTCATCCATCCATTGGCTGATAATTGTGTCGTAATCTGCTGTTCGGGTAAATGCATCTCTTGCAAGATCGCGCCGAAGTTCAAAAGTTGTTGCTCCATGATTTGCTTCCAAATCAGCAAGAACAAGAGGGTAATGGTGGGGATTTGTTACTACGGTGACGAACTTGTGGTTTTTTGAGGCTGAACGAATCATCGCGGGTCCACCAATATCGATTTGTTCAATTGCCTCAGAAGTGGAAACGCCTTGCTTGGCTATTGTTTCTTCGAAAGGATATAAGTCAATGCAAATCAAATCAATGGGCTTGATTTCATGTTCTTCCATTGCAGCAACATGGGATGGTTCATCTCGAACACCAAGAAGTGCACCGTGAATGGCTGGATGAAGAGTTTTAACTCGACCGTCGAGCATTTCCGGAAAGCCAGTGAGTGCGTCCACGCTAGAAACTAAAACGCCAGCATCTGTGAGTGTTTTTGCCGTTCCTCCGGTAGAAATAATTTCGATGCCAATTTTTGAAAGTTGCTTTGCAAACTCAACAATTCCTTCCTTGTTGCTTACAGAAAGTAACGCTCGTTGAATCGGAATGTCAGTCGTCATGGTGTTAGTGCCTTGGGTCCAGCCGAAGGATCATGTTGGAGTCAGTGAGAATAAACAGTGAGCCATTCGACGGCTTATCCGTTATAAGATTCTTTGCAGTTGGAAGTGGAAGTGTTGCAATGATGCCACCCTTTCTGGGTTCTATTATTTGAACTATTCTTTTGTCTTTGTCCCAGCAGACTAGTTTGCCGCTTTGAGTTGTGGTAATAGCAGTTCCAGTGACCTCTTTTGTAACCCAGTTCTGCTTGCCAGAGAACTCGTCAGGGAATGCCTGAAAAGAGGTCAGTCCAACAGATGGCACTCTCTGGTACAAAACGGTGCCGTGTACAAAAGGGGAATCTTCTAATGCGGATTGCGTAAGCACCTTCCAGCGCGGTCTTCCAGTGTGCAGATCAACAGAACGAAGGTAGTGATCTGTGCCAGCAATGAACACGGAAGTTCTTGGCACTTCCTCATTGTGCATTTGTTGGCTATTTGTGCCAAAGGAAACAGGAGCATTGACAGAATCGAGTAATTGTATCGTCCATAATTGACGAACATTATTTGCGTCTGCTGCAACAACGGTTCCATTGCTTGACGCGGTGACTATTGCGCTCCTCATCAAACCTTCCGCTGAACGTATTCCTGTTACAACTGTTGGGGGAACATTGATGGAGGAACCGATTGCATAGGTTGAGGAAGTAAATCCGATGGAGGGGTCGAACCAAATAGCATACCCAGAAGTTGATCCGTAAATCATGGTGTCACGATATGAAACAGCCGGCGTGTTTGCAATTGCCTTTAAAGGGAAGAATTGTGCGTTGTTTTTTTGTTTGGTGTCTGAATTAGAAGGATAATTTCCTGTGATTGATTCGATGACAAACACGCCACCTTCTGAGAGCACATACGTTCGCTTTAACGATGGAATTTCGGTGACGCTATTGATTTTGTACGTTTGGTTTCCTACAGCTGTTGACCAGAGCCACTGACCAGAATCAAGGTCGTACTTGGAGATGAAATCTGAGTTGTCCACCGCGTAAAAGGAGCCGGAACTAATTGTTGGGAGGTGCAAGCCATTTGTCGTCGGCTGATTTATCCAATTTATTCGATAGCCAGCTTCTTGAAGTTGTTCTAAGTTAATACCAGCGACCTCGTCTTTGCATTGAGCGAAGGATAATGTTCCCACACAGAGCAATGTTGAGGCGGCAAGTAAGCAAAAAGTTCTAGTCATTCGTAGCGTTTGCATATATATTCTCCATTTCAGCATATGGCAGTAACCTGCTGGAAATGGACAGTATCGAAGAGTCGTTACAACAAGTCAAGCCCAAGAGCGATAAGGTATAGAACTATGTTTACAGGTCTTGTACAAAAAATTGCAACAGTCGCCTCTTCTGAGAAGGAAGAATGGGGCGTTCGCCTAGTAATAACCTGTTCAGAATGGGCTAAGCCAATCGAAATGGGCGAGTCAATATGTACCGCTGGTTGCTGTCTGACCGTTATGGAATATCTAGTCGAAAATGGTGAAAATCGTATTTCTTTTGATATTGTGCCTGAATCTCTTCGATGTACCACTCTTGGTAACTTGACAGAGGGCTCCAGAGTCAATGTGGAGCGTTCTTTGCGATCGGATTCTCTGCTTGGCGGTCACTTTGTGCAGGGGCACGTCGATGGTCTTGAGACCATTCTAAGCGTAACTCCTCAAGGTGAGGAGGACTCTCGGTTGCGAATCAGCATGAATACAGTCGATAAGGATACTATTGTTTCGAAGGGATCCGTGACGATTGATGGAGTTTCACTCACTATCGCTTCAGTCGAAGAGGATTGGTTCGAAGTTGCACTTGTACCGACAACGTTGCAAGAAACTACTCTTGGGAGTGTTGCAGAGGGAGCCACTGTAAATATTGAAACCGATATTCTGGCAAGAACTGTCGTGCAGGTTGTGCGGAAGATGCAGCAATCCTAACACACGGTTGATTACTATTGACTGAACTGGGAGTGTCCCAAATTAATAATAGTCTCAGAGGAGATTCGAGTTCGTAGATGTTACGCTAGTGACAATCTCTAAGCAGCAAGACCAAGAGTGACAGGCGTCGGTGTGGCACGGAGGCAAATCATCGTAAGGTCATCGTCTGCATTGTTTGCAATTGAGTTGTTTAGGAAGGTATTGATGTTGTTAATCACATCGCCTGCTGAGGCAACACAAAATTCGTGCATCGAACGAAGGTACGTCGGGAATTCGCCTTCTTTGTGGTCTTCATTCCCGAGTGCTTGTTCAAACCCGTCTGAGTAGAGCAGAAGAGAATCTCCCGCTCCGAGTCTCAATGTTGTCTGTGGGAAACTGTCATTATCAAACACTCCAAGAAGGGGACCTTTGGAATCGAGAGCGATCGGATCAGCACCATACCGACTTAGTAATGCGGGTGGATGTCCTGCACCGGCATACGTAAGTTCGTTTGTTTTGCAGTTCAGAATGCCATAGGCAGCTGTTGCAAAGCGCGCATGGTCGCCTTTTCTTTCGAGTAATGCCTTATTCAAATAACCGAGCATTTGGTCTGGCTGCGTGTGGATGCCTGACACGGAGTCGTAGCGATGTGCGCCAATCGTCCGTGTAAGCATCATGGCAAGCATCGCAGCCGAAATGCCATGTCCAATTGCGTCTGCAATAAAGAAAGCAATATGATCATCGTCTACTTGAGTAATGTCGTACATGTCACCACTGACCACGCTTGCAGGACGCCAAAGAGATGTACATGAAACACCATGAACCGACTGGATTTCAGTTGACATGAACTCTCGCTGAACGGTTGCTGCAACTTCTAATTCATCTTGCAGAAGGTCAAGGTCACTTTGGAGCGAACTGTGAAGTGTGCGGACAAAACCAACCTGTCCTCGGAGTTGCGACAATTCCTCGTTTCGTTGGAGTAGTCCATAAAGAACTCCTGCGATAACAGAGGGCTCAGCATCAAATGCGATGTTTGTGACTTCAAGGTCAATAATAAGTTCCTTGTATTGCTCGAAATCATCACAACAAATGAGCGTTGCAACGTTTGAGGCGTGTAACTCTAGAAGAAGGGGAAGAAATTGTACTATTTCCTGTTCATTGCTCGCAAAGATCATCGCAACATCACAATCAACAGAATTCTTCGTTGTAAATAGTGGCGGCATACCGCAAGGCCATTTGCACATGAGCGTATCTGTAAACGCTGTTGTTTCTTGGGCAGAACTGCCGTTTTGCAAGATTGAGATTGTTGGTCTGTATGTCATGTATTGGTTGGGGAGGGCTTGGCGCATTGATAAAGCAACCCAAGCCACAAACCTTTCATCGGGAGCATCAGCGAGGGGCTGTAGGGCTAGCGAACGGCGATGTTGTAGCTCGTGTTGGTTGTGAGGGTTGTTCGGACTGGAGAATTGATTATCGGGCTAATGTGCGTAACGTAGGAATATCAAGTGAGATACGTTCATTGACACGTAGCCCGAGGCGGGCAATAGATCCAGTTTTGAGTTCAATTGCAAATCGGGCAGGGGTGTTCGACCAATAATGTGAGAGGGTGCTGTCGTATGCCCATTCGGATTCGTTTTCTTTGCGAGGTCTTTCGACGGGCATTTCATGGGTCGCAGTTATTGTTCCCCTTGAATCTAAAAACAGAATATCGATTGGAACGAGGCAATTTTTCATCCAAAAGGAACGAATAATCGAATCAGGAAAAATGAAGAGCATTCCGCCGTCAGAAGGTATTTCGGTTCGATGCATGAAGCCAAGTGCTCTTGATGCATCGTCACAGGCGATTTCAAGGTGGAATGTTTCGCCTGAAATCCTGATAGTAGCAGTCGAGGTTTGGGTTTGTAATCCGCACCCCTGTACTGCGCAAATGATAAAGAGTGTCGTTAAGAATCGAGTAACCATTGTTCATCCTCTGAAGTGAATATCTTATTCTCTTTCGACATCGAAGGCATACTAAACTCTCTGCAAAAAGTGGTCGCATCCATAGGGTTGCGATATTCCTGAATATTGCACCATGCTGCTACGAGCCCAATGATACGCTCTGGTGGGACACCTTTTGCTCGATAGGTAGTTAGTCTAGAATCGCCATGTCGTTTTGCAAGGCGTTTATGGTCAGGTCCAAGGATGAGAGGAAGGTGCCACCAAGCGGGTGGCTCCCACTCAAGTGCCTCGTAGAGTTGGGTTTGCAATGCTGCGGAGTGGTACAGATCATTTCCTCTGACAACGTCAGTGATTCCTTGTCGATGGTCGTCGACAACAACCGCGAGTTGGTAAGAGGGGGTGTCGCTCTTTGCCCAAATAACAAAGTCATCGTTCACGACTAATTCGTTTGATTCGCAACAAGCATCTTTGATGTGCATGGTGCAGTGGTTTGCTACAAAACGCCAGTTTGTCTTAGATGCGATAGATGTTTGGTTGTGTTCTCTAATATCGCATGGGCGAATATAGAAGTTATTTGATTTATCACCGTTGTGCGGGGCACTTGTGACTGTTTCAATATCTTTTCGCGAGAGTTCGCAGTGGTAGGCGAGCCCCTTGTTGATTAATGTTTGTAATGCTTCTTTGGAATGGTGTAGCCCTTCGCTCTGGAGGATCAGTTCGCCGTCCCAGTCAATCCCAATCCACTGGAGAATGTCAATCGAAGTTTGCACGGTCTCCATTTTCTTGCGTGGTCCATCAAGGTCTTCCATTCTTAGAGTGAGTTCCCAACCAGATTGCCTTGCAAGTGCCCAATTGATGAGAAAAGAACTCGCGTTGCCGATATGAAGTGCGCCCGTGGGAGAGGGTGCAAGTCGTGTACGCCTAGGAATCACTGTTGCAATTTTTCGCGAATGAGTTTGCTTCTTAGAGAGGGTATTTCTTCGTTACTAAGGGCTTTCCCAAACTTCCACTTGATGTGGGAAGGATGGATTTCGATAAGAAGCTGGTTGATTGTTTTGAGTTCAATGTCATCAATAACTTTGGTGCAAATACCTAATCGGAGATTCCCCAGACACTGCATTGCTTCATGCAACTTAAGCATTCGAGCATTTTGCAAAAGCCCTAGTGATCGAAACGTTTGGTCCTCTAGCGTTTCTTTTTGGAGTTCAAGTATCGTCTTCCTTGCTTTGCGTTCCCATTCAATTACTGGTGGAAGGAAGTCGTTAGACAAAACATCGCAAAGTTGTTCCTGCGTATAGCCCAGCGTCACCTGATTGCTTACTTGAAAAAGGTCAGCAACGACTTTTGAGCCCTCGCCTCTGTATCCGCGAATTGCAAGCGACATGCCCTCGCATGCGTTTTGAACTCGGGGAAGATCCTTGATAATTCGCAGAGCTGGAAGATGCATCATGACACTAAACCGGGCTCCTGTGCCGACGTTCGTGGGGCACGCAGTGAGGAAACCAAGTTGTTCATCGAAAGCATATGCGATAACCTCCTCAATACGTAAATCGAGTTCTTGGACATCTTGAAGAACCTCTTCAAGTTGTACGCCCGGGCGAATGGACTGGATTCGGATGTGATCCTCTTCGTTTACCATGACACTTCTTGAAAGTTCAGGACCAATCGCAATTGCTCTGGGATGCGTTGCAGATGCTAGTGCTGAAGATACGAGGTTCCTTTCTACAAAGAGTTCGGTTGTTAGTGAATCTAATTCATCGAGATTAACCCATTCAAGTGTGAGTACGTTCGTGTCGTCTTCGCAAATTTGGTGCACTAATGACGAAACCTCTTTGCAGTCTGGAACTGTCGACCGATGCACAAAAGGGAAACCCTCTAAGTTTCTAGCGAGCCGTGCTCTGCTGCTCAGTACAATATCTCCACAGGGCGAGTAATCGCTGTTGAACGGGCAGTTTGCAACAGGATCAATTATCACTTGTTTTTCCGCCTTCGTGCAGTTTTCGAAGTTCGTCCCGAAGTACCGCGGCTTCTTCATACTGTTCTTGAGTAACGGCCTCTTCTAATTTTTTTAATAGTCGACGCACGGTGAGATGTCTACTTAATCCGTCACTTGCTGATGATGGCGCACGCCCTACGTGCTGTGTCTGATTGTCTTGGACATTTGCAATGACATGTGCTAACTGTTCTGCAAAAGTTTCGTAACAAGTGGGGCATCCGAGCAAACTTAACTCTTTGTATTGCGAAATAGTCATGCCACAGTCGGGGCATGACGATGCCTGTTGCGCTTCAGAAAAAGTTGTATCAACGTTCAGCACGATGGATAGGTCAATGGAACCAAGACTTATTCCAGCTTCAGTCGCGTGTTCTTGACAGAGGTTCAGTGTTGTATGCACTCCGTTCTCGATGCGGACATCGTGATACATTGCTGGTTGGTCACAATAGTCACACGTTGTCATTTGTGCATCTCAATCGGTTTTACCGCACGAGCAATTTCCGCACAAGTGGAAATTATTTCGTGCATATGCTCCAAGGGCTGCATGGTGCTTGCATCACAAGGAGCGCTGGCTGGGTCGGGGTGACACTCAAGGAAGAGCGCATCGGCACCTGCAGCAGTCGCCGCCTTGGCGAGTAAAAATGCTCGATCAGGACGACCCGCGGTACAACCCATTCCTGCTCCGGGGAGTTGTGTTGAGTGGGTGACATCAAAACAAACAGGTGGACCAATCTCCATTAAATCGCCAAGACCAATAAAATCGTTCACAAGACGGTTGTATCCAAAAAAAGTGCCGCGTTCAGTGAGGATAATGTCCGTACATTGCGCTTCGTGCAACTTGGAAACAACGTCTCTCATTTCGTCAGGAGATAGGAATTGTCCTTTTTTAACATTCACGAAAGAGCCTGTTTCTGCTGCAGCAACGAGAAGGTCAGTTTGCCGACAGAGGAATGCAGGGATTTGAAGAACATCCACAACGTCACTTGCAGGCCTTGCTTCAGAAGGATTGTGAATATCGGTTGTTACCAACACCCCGAGTTTGTCTTTTACTGCAGCAAGAATATCGAGCCCTTCTTGTATGCCGGGACCGCGTTTAGAGTGCACGCTTGTTCGGTTTGCTTTATCGAAACTCCCCTTAAAGACGAAATGAACTCTGGAATCTTCGCAATAATCCTTGAGGGCTTGAGCGATCTCCAACGCTTGTTTTTCGTTCTCTAGAACGCATGGCCCTCCAATAATGAGTAGTGGGGCATCTGTGCCAACTGAGAAGTCATTCATGTTTAAGTGCCTTTTCATGGTGTACAGAGTACCACGGGTTGCGTTACCGTCCGATAGAAAAGCTGAAAAAAATGTTCTTCTTTAATAACGAGGTATTCCTTGATATCGAATGAGTAGTAGTCGATGAGTAATTGTGGGGAAGATATAGGAATCTAAAGAATGACACATATGCCACGAGAACCTGAAGCATTTAGCGAGCAAGTCGTCTATATTTTACGACGCCACTTTCCTGATAAAGAGGTGACGTTGGCTGGTCCAATGGACATTTACCTTGATGGACGTCATTTAGGATTAAATAACTTGTACCGCATGGTGATGTCTACTCCTGAGAGAGGTGTTCAGATTGTTGAGGATTTTCTTGAGCAACTTCTTGAGGGCGATGATTTAGCGAACGTTCCGATGCCTCTTTCAGTTGCTAAACATCGAATTATGCCGCGGATTCAACCAAACGAAATTTTTGAACAACTTGACCGCTCACAAGTGGTCCATTTGCCATTTGTAAACGATACTTCTATTTTGTATGTCATTGACATGCCAAGAATGACGGTCAGTATCACAATCGAACAAATGTTGCGCTGGGGAATTTCAATAGATGAAGTTGACTTGATTGCTCGAGAAAATTTGGCACAGTACCAGCCAGAGTTAAAATTGCAAATCGTTGAGGCGCGAGATGGTGGGCGCGCTGCGATTTTTAACATGCAAGATGGCTACGATGCAGCACGATTGCTTCTTGACAACCTGTTTACACGGTTGGCTCCAGAATTCAAAGGTAATTTTTACGTTGCTGCACCAGCGAGAGATATGTTTATGGCAATCTCTTGTGGGCCAGATGTTTTTGTCGAAAAGCTTCAGCAACGTATTGCAACAGATTACAGACGCCTTCCGTATCCGATTTCGAGCGACTTGTTTCTTGTGACGCAAGATGGTGTTGCTGGAACGAAAGCAGCGTAATTTCGACACATTTTACTTGGTGAATGTATACTCGGGAGCGTGATTTTAATCATCGACAATTATGATTCATTTACGTTTAACGTAGTGCAACGAATAGGTGAACTAGATGTAAAGTCAGGCGTCCAAAGAACAATAAAAATCGTCCGCAATGACCAGATTACGCTTGACGAAGCGATTGGGTTGGAACCAAAGCACCTGTTGATTTCGCCTGGTCCGTGCACTCCTGATCAAAGTGGTGTCAGCAGGGAATTGATTGACCATTTTCATGGAAGGATTCCAATATTAGGGGTCTGTCTTGGGCACCAAGCCATTGCGGATTTGTATGGCATGAAAGTTGTCCAATACGAGTTCCCTGTGCATGGAAAAACATCCATAATCCATCACGATGGACAAGGTATTTTTTCAGATATTTCCAATCCATTTGAGGCGACTCGATACCACTCCTTGGTTGTTGAACCAGAGTCGATTCCAAGCAATTTTTCTATGAGTGCATGGACTGATGATGGTGTTTGCATGGGGTTGCGGTGGAGTGGCGAAGGCGCAATGCTTGAAGGCGTACAATTTCATCCAGAGAGTTTTTTGACAGAAGAGGGTCCACTTTTAATTAGGAATTTTCTTTCTGCATCAGGAGTGTAATTATGTTTCAATTATTGATTTCAGCCGTTGCTCTTACAATTGCCCAAGCAGGCTCGACTGTAGTGAAACGTAACATCGTTGAGATGAAGGCGATTCAGTTTGCGACAGTTCCAACAGAAAAAAATGAATCCGTTCCTCTACTCATGGATGTTGCGTTTCCATCATTTCAGAATGGATTGCTTCCAGCGGTAATATTTGTCCATGGAGGTTCGTGGAAAGAAGGACGTCGTCAAGATGGAACTAAGGCAATTGATATGTTCGCTAGGGGTGGCTATTTTGCTGCAAGCATCGACTACCGTTTAGTGAAGGACGCTGGCTTTCCTGCCGCGGTACATGACTGTAAAGCAGCAATCCGTTTTTTGCGAAAGAACGCGAAGGAACTCAGTATTGATCCAAATCGAATTGGAATTGTTGGTTTTTCTGCAGGTGGTCACCTTGCTGCTCTTGTAGGTCTTACTGAGGGCGATGCGTTGTTAGAAGGAACGATCAATGGCAAAGATATCTCTACAACCGTCTCATGCGTTGGGACTATTAGTGGCGCGGTAATGCCAGAACTTGCAAGAGGACACTTAAAAAGCATCTATGAAAAATGGGCGCTTGAAGATAGATCTGTCAAGAGAGCAGAAACACTGCCGAGTACCTATGTTGATTCTAAGGATCCACCTTTTTATATCCTTTCTGGTGAGAGGGACAAACTTTGCCCTTCAAAAGATGCAGAAGAATTTAATGCACTTCTTCAACATGCGGGCATTGAAGTTGATATTGAAATCATTGAAGACGAAGGACATTTGATAGTAAGTCCGAATGCCTATCTTGGCATGTTTGGTTTTTTCGATTCGCACCTTGGGGGGAGTGCAAGGAATGTCTTGCAGCAATCAATACAAGAACTTGGTGAATTAGTCAGCGGAGGGAAGTGACTCGATTTTAGATAAGAGGTTTTGCAAATCATCCTCATTTTCGTCAACAGTTTTTGCGGGACCGAGTATCTTAAAGAAAAAGGTTACATCTTCTTCTTTGAGTATAACGATTAGAAGCGTGTGGTTTTTTGAGTGCCACGTACCGCCAGAACCCATGTACTCACCGTCAATCCTAATTTTTGTAGAGTCTCTGTTATGAGCAGTGATAGTTTCTATGCGCGGCTTGATAGGCCCACCATCATCTGTGCGAAACAATGACACCCAGCGCTTCACATTGTCTTCAAATCGTCCCTCTTCACCTTTTTCAAATTGTCTAATTGAAAATAGGGCACTCCTTTCGGTGTCCTCAAAAGGGATGATGTAGTTGCAAGTGAGAAGTTGTGAATAGGGTGGGGACCACGCCCAAGAAACTGGCTTTGTTGTTTTAAATGCGCCAAAAGTAATGACCGTGTCATCTTCGGGCGGAAGGGTTATGAATTTGTTCGTTTTGTCTTCGACCACATCTTCTGGGCTATCAAGAAGCGATGGTGTATTTGATTGTGCAACTTCCTTCTCCTCAGCGGGTTCTATCGGAGAAGGAGCTGGGCGATTGTTTGTCGGCTGTTCGCAATTGAGCAATAAGCAACACGGAACGATGATGTGTAGAATTTTCATTACAAGTAGCCGCATTGTAAAAGAATATGCAATACACTGAATCGGTCTATAGGAACTTTTGGCATGAGTCGAACAATTTACCTTGAAAATGGTCACATACTATTACAAGCGTGTCCGAATACATATTCTCGGTCGTTAACTATTCAAGATGGAAAAGTTTGTGAGATAAATGGCGTTCTGCCCGAAGTCGCAGAAGTAGTAGATTTGCAAGGACGTTTTGCGATGCCCGGCTTTGTTGATTCACATCTACATCTTGTGCAAGGTGCGTCGAGCATGGGCGAAATTGATTTACGGAACGTTCAATCGAAAGATGTATTCCAAAGTACGCTTGTTCATGGCACGGAAGGTAAAACGGCAAACGAATGGTTGATTGGTTTTGGCTGGACACAAGAGAAAATGGGCGGTTTGCCTGATAGATCATGGTTTCCTGATGAGGTCGTTGTTCCAACGCTCTGTTACCGAGTGGATTTTCACTCTGCAGTGTTGAATGATGCAGCGCTCTCAAAGTTGCCCCTTGAAAGAATCGAATCAATGACCGGTGGGAGTTGTATTCGGGAGGGGATTGTTAAAGAAGACGCGTTGTACGAAGGTGTTTGTGCGCTGATGCCTGAAGTTTCGATGCATAAGAAACTTGCAATGACGTTGAAAGTGCTGAAAACTATGCAATCAAAGGGCATCACCCTCATTGGAAGCATGGAGGATTATTGTGACGTTGTTGTCCTCGGGCTATTGGAACTTCCTCAATACATGCGAATTCGCGCGATGGTTCTTGACTTGCCAACTGACAACGTGATTCAAGACTGCAAGTCGTACGACCAAGAGTTTTTGCAGGTGTTTGGTTTCAAGGCGTTCTTAGATGGCTCACTTGGGTCGAGAACAGCTAAGATGTATGCACCTTGGAATGATTGCGAAGGGAGCGGTGTTTGGGCGGGACTTGCTGCAAATGACACTCTGGAATCGTGGGTCAATGAAGTAGTTTTAGCTGGATTCGCTCCTGTGATGCATGCGATTGGCGATGAAGCAGTGGGTAGAGCCCTTCAAGCAATGGAACTTGCTGGCGCATCAGCCCGAATCGAGCATGCTCAGTGTATTGCTGATAAGGATGTTCCACTGTTATCTGGAAAAATGTTTGGCGTTCAGCCCTTACACCAGCCACTCGATGCTGCAATTGCAATAGATGCAATTGGGGAAAGGCGTTTTGCACAACTGCATAATTGGAGGAGGATGCTTGACGCTGGCGCTCGGCTCTCGTTTGGGTCTGATTGGCCTGTTGCGGAGGCAGATCCGATTGCAGCAATGCAAGTGGCCATCAATAATGGTCTGACTGTTGAGGAAGCGTTGGTCGCAAGTACGAAGGAAGCAGCTGAATCGCTTGGAGTACCCGCTTCTGGCTCTTTAACAATGGGTTCAAATGGCGATGTAGCAATTTTAGATTGCAATCCTTTTGATTGTGACTGGAAAGTTTCTCGACCATCGGTGACAATGACCATTCTTGCAGGAAACATTCTCTACGATAAGGAAGAAGCATGAGCGAGCGATTAACACATATTGATGAACATGGAAAGGCGTCTATGGTGGATGTTTCAGAAAAGCCACCCATGCGCCGAACTGCAATCGCCGAAGGTTTTTTCATTGCGCAAGAAACTACACTTGACGCCATTATCAGCGGCGATTTACCCAAAGGCGAGGGGCTGGCTGTTGCAAGGATTGCAGGGATTCAAGCCGCGAAGATTTGCGATTCTTTGATTCCCTTATGCCATCCGTTGCCGTTGGAATTTGCAGAAGTCACATTCGAACGAGTTGAAAACAACAAATTGAAAATCACATCAACGATGATTGTCCATGGTCGTACTGGAATTGAAATGGAGGCGCTTACTGCTGTGAGCGTTGCTGCGCTCACATTGTGGGATATGACCAAAGCAATTGATAAGGATCTTGCAATTGATAGCATTCGCCTTATCGAAAAACGAAAAGAAACAGCGTAACCGTCACCCACCGAAATAGAAACAGCATCAGAGGAGACTCGTGTTCCTAGAAGTTATGCAGTGGACAGTCACTTTATTAACCAACACAATTGCAAACACTGCAACGCAAATGTCCTCATTTGAAACATTACATCAACAGTTTGGGGACTGTCCCAATACCGCGTTGATGAAATCGCACATTTTTTGTGGGTCTTTGATCCCCTTGGCGGATTCAATACCACTGGAAACATCTACGGCAGCAGGGTTGGCTTGAGTGATGACCGCTCCAACGTTTTCTGGAGTTAAACCGCCTGCGATAATGACTGGTTTTGATAACCAAGGAATCATGTCGGCTAATACGGAGACGTCAAACGTTTCTCCAAGTCCGCCAGTTGAGCCGTCCACGAGCAGTGCCTCCACGTTTGGGCACAAGTTCCATCGAAGGACTTCTTCGCTATTCCATTTGAAGGCACGTATCACTGGGCGAGGTGCGTTTGCAACGATTTCTTCGTCCTCGTCGCCGCAAAGTTGCAGCCATCCATTCCAATCAGAGAAATCGTCAAGCGCTTTGTAGTTTTGAAGTACGGCAACACCTAAAACGTCGTCTGGCAGTTGCAACAAGAGTTGTTCGCCATCGTGCCGTTCAATGGAACGTGGTGAACTTTCCACAAACATAAAACCAATCGCGTTAGCTCCTGCGCCAACTGCAATGTCGACATGTTCTTCATTGCAAAGCCCGCAAACCTTGACGCCCGTAGTGTCTCGATGTAAAAAAGTATTCATGTTTGTAATTCAGCAACAAGTGTATCAGCAAGTGCTTTATGACTTGGGGAAAAGGACGCAGCGAATTTTTTGAGTAATTCCAATGCTCGTTTTTTGTTTTGCAATTCGCGAGTGTATTTTGCAGCAAGAAGAAGCGCAACGTCAGGGCAATCTTCGGCCGTATTGTGTTGCGTAAGATATCGTTCGTAGACTGTCGTCCCCTCGTCAATACGTCCTTCTTGGAGAAGCGCATTGGCTATTGCAGCGTGGGTTTGCCTATTGAGTTTCAGTTTTGGGATCGTTTTAAGAGAGCCAATATATTCATCTGCTGCTGCGAGAGGATTTCCTGCAGCTACTGACTCAGCAATGTTTGCTCTAAGAAGTGCGGTTGGATTAAGTGTCGTGGCTGCAGCAACAACATTTGGCTGCGCTTTCGCCACAACGGTTCTGTATGTCCTTCTACGCCTAGACTGCTTAATCATTTCAGTAAGGTCAAATTGTGTTGATGCAATCGCTCCAAACTTAAGCAGGGCGAACGTAATAGCGAATCCACTTGCATATCCGCCAAGATGCGCCACCCAAGCAGTCGGATCTGTATTCGCGCCCGCGGCACTTGCGAGCATACTAAACACATCAAAGAGCACGAAGAATGCGACAAGGAACATGCTGGGAATCTGATAGACACCGATAATGAAAAAGATGAGCAGAACCTTGATAGTTGTTTTCGGAGCAAGGACGATAAACGCTGCCGTAACTGCACAGACGGAGCCGCTTGCTCCAATCACTGGACTAGAAGAAGTCAGAGCGTGCATGCCGCCCGCAATAGCCCCGCAACCGAGATAAAAGAGGGCGAAGCCAATGTGCCCCATGCGATCTTCAACTGCTTTGCCAAAAGGAAGCAAAAAAATCATGTTTCCAATGATGTGCATCCATCCAGAGTGCAAAAATTGGTAGGAAAAAAGTGAATAGACGTGAAAGTGGGTACTCGAAAGTTCGCCTGCGTTGAAGACTTGAGAGATTGTTCGAGTGATTTCACTTGAAGCATCAATCCCTCCAGCACGGTGAATCGCCCATTCTAAGGCAAAAACAAGCAAATTAAGCCCTATGAACGCATAAGTTACGCATGGATAGCGCTTGTGAGGAACATCGGTACCAATTGGTATGAGCATTTTTGCATTGTACGCTTGGAATTGGCTCAGAATCTGTTAAAATGTGCTTTCGTTTGCGGTACACGGGATTTACCGCATGTTGTTTACCTACTTCCTTAGGAGGCTCGCATGAGCACTGCAATGCAAGAAATGCATACTGATATCGGTCTGGTCAACACAATTGTTGCCAGATCTTCACTCTCTTTTATTAATGGCGAGGAAGGGATCCTTGAGTATGTTGGATACGACATCGATGATCTCGCAAGACAAAGCACATTTGAAGAGACAACGTATCTTCTTTGGAATTGTCGTCTTCCAAGTCGGAGCGAACTTACAGATTTTACAGCTCAAATTCGGAGCAACTACGAGTTGTCAGAATCCATGTGGGACATGATTGTTTCGCTTCCGCGAGATGCGACTCCTATGCATGCGCTACGCACCTTAACCTCAGCGTTGTCATTAGAAGATCCCGCTGCAGATGATCCTTCAGAAGAAGCAAACTTTCGTAAGTCATTGGTTATGCTTGCGAAAATGCCCGCCTTGATTGCTGGTTTTGATAGACACCGCAAAGGGTTAGATTTAGTTCGACCTGACAGCGACGCAACTGTCGCTGAAAACTTTTTGTACATGCTTACTGGTGAAAAACCAACGGAACGTATGGCAAGAGCAATGGATATCTGTTTGATTCTCCACGCAGACCATGGTTTTAATGCTTCGACGTTTGCATCGCTCGTAACAATTTCCACCCTGAGTGACATGTATTCTGCTGTGACTACAGCGATTGGTACATTGAAAGGTCCACTACATGGTGGTGCCAATCAAGGTGTCATGTATATGTTGCAAGAAATTGAATCTATCGATGCAGTTGAAAGTTATGTGCTCAATAAGTTTGCGAACAAGGAACGAATCATGGGCTTTGGGCACCGTGTGTACAAAGCATACGATCCGCGAGCAACGTACCTTAAAACTTTCGCAGAGGGAATTGCTCAAGATACTGGCAACATTGCGCTATTTGAAAAGAGTCAGCGGATTGAAGAAGTAATGGATCGCGAGGTTGGCTCAAAAGGCATTTATCCAAACGTGGATTTCTACTCTGCAACGACGTATTACTCCCTCGGTATTGATTTAGACTTGTTTACACCTATGTTTGCTATGAGCAGAGTCTCTGGTTGGACTGCACACTGCTTGGAATATCTCCAAGACAATCGTTTGATTCGTCCACGGTGTGATTATGTTGGACCCCACGAACAAGAATATGTTCCTGTTTCACAGCGATAAATGATAAACTATCCCGCGGGTAGTTTATTGTGTCCGCAATGTAATTCTCAGTGTCTCACTGCCTGTAGAGTAACAACCGGTCGTGCGAGAGCAGCAGAACATCGTTCTTGCGATCATTTGTTAAGTCGGTAATAATCACTTGACTCGGCTGCCATTCTCTTGGTTCGCCGCCTGAAAAAATTCTTGTTTCGTAGATTTTGAAACCAGTGGCGTACAACATATTTCCACTTTCGGAAAAGGTGAATATCTCAAGCATCTGTTCGCCTGCATCGAGCGAAACCATGTCGCTGTAGCCGTCTCCGTTGACATCGCCAACGGCAAGTTCGTGTTGGACGCGCCTGTCATTATCAGTCCGCCAAGATTGCAATTCATTCAAAGAAACACGCTCCCCTGCGAGTTGAATGATGGCAAAGCCAGAATCACCGATAGCGAGGATGTCGTTCACGCCATCGCCAGTAAAGTCATCTGCGTAAATTGCACCAAGATCGTAGCCGTGAACAAAAATACTGTCTGATTCAATCCAGTCCCCATCGTTGTTATGATTGACAATAATCACTCGTTCGTTTTCCTTATCCGCAACGAGAATATCTTGGTTGCTGATTGTTAGCGAAACTAGATTTGAGCTTCCATCTTCCATATTGACTTGGGCAACAACTTGCCATCCGGGGCTCACGCCGTCGGCTGGGGAAGTTTCGTACCGAACAGCGCGGACGTAATTGTCATCTGCGATCAGAAGTTCGGAGAGCCCATCGTTGTCGATGTCAAGGATGGCGGTGTTCTCAGCGCTTGCTTCGCGTACAAGACCGTATTGTCCCATTTCGTCATCATCGAGTACTTCAAAACCATCTTCGGTTGCGCGAAGCATCTTCATTGGCTTGTCTCTTGTGAGCAGAAGCAGATCCGTTTTGCCGTCTTGGTCGGCATCGAACCCGATGATTTCGTCAGGGCCTCTACTGAGAGAACCAAGGTCAATCGTTTCAGCATTGCCTTCGTGGTCGACTAAATCAATCACGTAGGAGCGTTTGTGTTTTGAAATGATGGCAACCCGTGGTTCTTCGCCAAGTTGGACTATCGAGAGAGAGATTGGTGTATTGCCCGCAGTAAACGGAATTGGTTGGGGGAAGGGGAGATTTGCATCGCTCAGTGGTGTACGCCCAACAACACCTTCATCTTCGCTGAGCACAAACAAATCGAGATTGCCGTCGGTTTGCAAGTCGCCAATAGCAACGGAATCTACTCCCGAGAGTGTTGCCGAGGAAACGCCGTTGGTGAGCCCCTCGTTTTCTGTTTGAGTGTACACAACAATGGTATTGTCTGATGGGTTCGTTGCAATTAAATCTGCGAGCCCGTCGTTGTTGACGTCTGCAACGAGTTGTTTTCGTTTGCCTTCGCCTAGGAAAGGATAAATTTCGATGGACGCGTCTCTGTCTCCCGTTGCATCAATCGTTTCACGATCGATCTCATACAAGACGATTCTTCTAGAGGCACGTTCGATAATGGCCATCTTTGTTGGTTCGGTGTCAGAGAGATTGACGGAAGCAAATTCGCGCAGTGGTGGCATTTCAAACCGAAGTTGAGGCCCCATGGAACGTGCCTCGCTTGTTTCTTTAGCAAGCCAAAGTCGAACTGGTTCGCTGCTACTTGGAACAATTCCAGCGATATCCGTAAGGCCATTCCCGTCGTAGTCATCAAGTTCAAAAGCAACAACTCGATCATCGGTTGCAAAAATTGTGGGTTTTCCAATGGCATCTTCGTCAAGTGGATACGATTGTATATTCCCTTTTGCAATGGTAATTAACTCGGGTTGTTTGTCATCGATGATATTCGCAATTGAAAACGCGCTCCTGCTTGCTCCTAGGTCACGTACTCGATGCGTCCTTGTTTTTTTGAAACTTCCGTCAGCAAGTTGTTCCATAAAGACAAGATTTGTCGGGTTTCCTGCATACACAATGTCTGTTCTTCCATCGGAGTTAAAGTCGTGCAAAGACAGAGCAGAAACATTGTGTGCCACCATGATTCGTTTTTTTTCAAATCGCCAGTGCTCAGGGATTTCGTTTGCCCGCGTGACATCGACAGCATCTTCTGGGCTTGCGCCTGCCTTTTGCAAGAGAAGATCGATTCGACTTTTGCGATTATTGATGACGAGAATGTCCATGAGTCCATCGCTGTTGACGTCTCCTGTGTACAAAGGTCCAGCATCGTCGCCAATTTTAATAATCTCGATGTCGCTGAAGCCATAATAATCTCCCAATTCAGGGGTGTCCGACTGGGCTGTGCAAATGAGGAGTAGCAGGGATGAAATTAGTAGCATGGTGAAGTCCTTAAAATTAGTTCTCGGGTATGCTATCAGGCAACTTGGTTTGATATAGTGTGCTTGGAGATTCAAATGAAAAAACCCAATTATTTATTTGTTACGCCTTTCGTCACTTTGTTTCTAGTGCACTTCGTGCATGCTGACGTCGTGCAGTTACTTGGCGGCAGTGAAGTGCAAGGTGATGTTATTAAGCGGACAGACAATACGCTCTGGATAGATATTGGTCCTAAAGTCATCCAAATTAGTATGACGGAAATAGGGAACGTAGCAATTGATGCTGAGGAAGAAATCGCAACAGAAATAAATACAGCGAATATGTTTCGAACTGCTGATGGTCTCCCCGAGTTAAGTCCACACGTGCAAGCAAAACGAGTCGGCGCTTCCGTCATTAAAGTGTCAACTCCCGGTGGGCTTGGCTCAGGAGTGCTTCTCAACGAAGACGGTTTTGCAATCACGAATGCACACGTTATTCAGGGCGAAACAGATTTGCGTGCAACGGTATGGATTCCCCAAAATGATGGCACGTTGAAAAGAACCACTGTTGAAGATGTTGTGATTATCGCTGTCAACAATCATTTGGATTTGGCGCTCTTGTTGCTCACGCATCCGGACGGGAAACCGTTTGATTATTCCGTTCTGGAAAAAGCAGAGACAATCGAAGTTGGCGAGTCTGTTTTTGCAATTGGCAATCCCCTTGGCTTGGAACGTTCGATGAGTCAAGGTGTTGTTTCGACAAAACAACGGAGTTTTGACGGACTAACGTATATTCAGACGGATGCTGCAATCAATCCGGGCAATTCAGGCGGTCCACTTTTTAATACTCGTGGTGAAGTAGTTGGCATTACAAACATGGGAATTACTGCTGCCGAATCATTGAACTTTGCAATTCCAACTCGGTATGCAAAAGATTTCATACGAAACCGAGAGGCGTTTGCCTATGATGAAAAGAATCCAAACGCAGGACACTTGTACCACGCCCCCCCTCAGCGTTCAAAAAACGGAACCCCACCACAACTGAAAGACGGCAGCGGTGATTTTCAATAATATATAGAAGTATTCAGAACAGGCAGAGAATCAGAAAAAAGTAACCAAACATGTTTATTATTACAACCCTAGTAGCAACAACTCTTCTTACCGCTGACGTTCGGATCGAGCAGGTTTTGCCGGATAATTCAATAGCGGTCATGTCGGTGGATGATGTTTCGCAATTAGTCAAGCATCTTGAACAAATGGGTGTTGGCGAAATGATTTGCGATATTGCGCAAACTGCAATGTCTTCCGAAGGAATTTCGATGAACGAAACGTGTCCTATCACTACAACCTGCAAAGAGATGAAAGAAGACCTAGGAATTGATGGCGAAATTTCTATTCCAATCGGTCATGCTGGCATGGGTTTGTATCCCGTTGTAGATTATGAAACAGGGAACGTTGGTCTTGGCGCCTTGATGCTGCTTGAAGTTGGCGATTCAAAAGTTGGCGATGTTGCGCGAACTGCATTTGAGAAACATGCTTCCAAACTTGAAATCGAAATTGAAACGGTTGACATCGGCGGACGTGATGTTTGGATGGTGCAAAATGATCTCAGTGTTATTTCAGATCAAATTCCTATGAATCTTGATTTGAATAGTTCGTCTCAAGTGTACCTCGTGCACACAGATGGGTATATGCTTTTAGGAACTGAGCCAGACGTTATTTCTGCTGTCTTTTCTGAAATTGATGGTGATGCACGAGACGATTCTTTGGCAGCGAATGAAGACTACATCGCGCTCATGGATCGGTGTGGTACAGATGGTGATTTGTTTGCCGCCTTGCTCTTGACCAATCTTGCTGATACTTTTGTACAGATGGATTCATCAGGTCAGTGCATGATGTTTTTGCCAATACTTAAATCAGCAATAGGAGATATCGATGGCTTGGCTGAAACAGTTTCGCTTTCACCTTCTGATGACGTGCTCCTTACTGGACAATATGCAATCTTAATGAGCGAAGGGCGGAATGGCTTGATGGCGCTTATTGGTTCCGACGCACCACATGCCGACATTCCTTCTTTTGTAAGTGAAGACACTATTTCCTACACTCAAACTCAAGTGAACTATGCCAACATAGTTTCATGGGTTAAGGAAATGACTGCAGGAAATCCAAGGTTTGCGATGCAAATGAATCCACAGATGATTGAGCAGATGGAAGCAAGAATTACAATGTTCACAACACCACTCGGGACTGAGACACATGTTGTTTCAACAGGGAGTTTGCCATTTTCCTCAGAGAGTTTCGGATACCTTATGGCAATCGAGTGCATTGACGAGGAGCAGTTGTCCAATGTGCTTAGTTTGATGATGCCTTCTATGGGCGCTGCTCCTACAGATTTTCTTGGCAACCAGATTTTTACCATTGACCTTGGCTCAAGCATGATGATGCCTATGCCATTTAAAATGTCTTTCTCCATCGCAGTTGGTGGCGGCTATGCATTTGTTGGAACTTCAAATAATGTTGAAAATGCATTGCGGACAATTGCAAGTCCAAAAGATAGTAAAGGTAATCATGGAGTAAATGCCGCTACAGCACTTGTTGATAGTGGCGATGTTTCTGGATGGGGATATGGCAATCCATTAAAGAGTCTTAAAATACAAACAGCAATGGCACAGGAAATAAACGATGAGATGTTTGCTCAAATGGAAGAGTTTGACCCAGAAATGGCTGCTGAAATGAAAGCAGACGCTGCAAATGGTATGGCTCTACAACATGCAATAGTGGAAAGTATGTCTTTGTTCTTAGGCCCTATGTCATGGAGCATGTTGACCGACGAAACTGGTTTTACTGCGGAATTTATTATGCTTAAACCATCGAGCGACTAAGCGCTAGTCTGCACAGACGCGCAGGGACAGTCCCTTAATTCCAACCGAGTTGGTAGAAGATTGCAGTAAACATAAGGTCAGCAATGACGATGGTGACAATGGTTTGTACTACGGTATCTGTCGTTGCTTTACCGACACCTGCTGCACCTCCGCTCACGCGCAGCCCGTTATAGCAGGCAATCGCAGCGAGAATAAACCCAAACACAGACGCCTTAAGTAAGCCCGTAGTAAAGTCAGACAAATTTACTTGTGCTAACGTGTTGGCTTTGTAGAGTTCATACGGAACATCGAGTAGTTCAACAGAGACAACGCAAGCAGTTGTGATAGCAACAACGTCACCAATAATTGTCAGCAAGACTAGACTTAATACTGTTGCTATGACTCTTGGGACAGCGAGAAAACGAATTGGGTTCAATGCTTGGGCTTCTAGGGCCTCTATTTCTTCGCCAACCACCATGGTTCCTAGTTCAGCGGCAATTGCAGCACCGGCAAAACCAGTAAGTACAATGGCAGAAACAAGTGGACCAAGTTCTCGAAGAACGGCAACTCCAACAATGTTCGCTATCTTGTCCGTTTGTCCAAAGTTGGCGAGTGGTGGCTGCATTTGCAACGCAAGAATAAGACCAATACAGCCGCAAACAAGACACACGATTCCCGTAGAGCGAAAACCTATGCGGACAATTTGGCTCACTGCCGCAGCGCGTCCAAAGTGAATGTTCTTTCTAAAAAGGGAGCGGTAGAACCAGACGAATACATCGAGTAGTAAGCCGCTGACGCCGCCAAGGAACTCAAAGACGCCCATCCAAAGTGCGCCCCAATTTTCAATGGCACGTAACAAGATATTTGGTTCTGATTTGTGCCCGTTACTCCGCAAGCGCATCTTCCCTTGAATTGTGAATATTAAAAATTAAATCCAATTTTGATAATGTGATGATTGATTGTACGCTTTCAGTTACGTTGCAAAGTAAAAATGCAATCGCTGCTTGGTTTGATAATTGCACCGCCTCGATTAACGTTCCAAGACCTGAAGAGTCCATGTAGGGCACAGCATGCAAGTCGAGAATAATTTTTGATGGGTCTTCTTGAAGTAGAGGTCGAAGTGTAGAGCGAAGGTGCATTGAATTGCTCATGTCAATGTCGCCAAGTGGGATAACGATGGTAGCCTTGTCGATTGATTTGATATCTATTCGTAGAGTTGGGTCAGTCATTGTTGGAATTTGTTACTGCTTGTGTTTTTGCATTAGTGTTGCCAGTTTTGCTCATCGTCAAAGACATCCCGCATGCTTCTCTTTTTGTCCAAACCGCTTCGTCCATGATTGTTTGGATGAGATGTACCCCAAGCCCTCCCGGGCGGACCTCGTTAAGGTCTCTTGATTTGATATTGGTAGTTTCTACTTGATCAGCTTCGTCAAAAATGGTGATCTCGATGTTAGGGGAGGGGGTGGTGTGCGTTGTTGCTTGTAGTTTCGCTTTCCCTAGTTCGCCTTTATAGCCATGCCTGTGGATATTACAAAGTGCCTCGTCCACCGCCATCGCTATTTGCCCAGCGGTACGATCATCGAAGCCGCATTGGGTAGATGCAGTGCAAATCAACTGTCGAATCGTTCGAAACCAACTTGGGGATGTCGAAAATTCAATTGTGAATTCAGATTGAAGTAATGGAGTGTCCTTATGCACGTATCCATGGTACCCTTTCCGCTTCTCATGACAAACACATCAGCCCCAAGTTCTTCCCAAAAATCTATTGAAACAGTCCTGATTTTGGATTTTGGAAGCCAATATGCCCAGCTAATTGCTCGTCGAGTACGTGAAGCGGGAGCGTTCAGTTTGTTAATGGCTCCTGATACCCCAATCGAAGACCTTCAAAAGCACAATTTGGCAGGAATTATATTGTCTGGAGGACCAAGTAGCGTGAGCGATGATGAAGCGCCAAGATGTGATGCGCGACTTTTTGAGTTAGGCGTTCCAGTGCTTGGCATTTGTTACGGCATGCAGTTGGGGTGCCATATGCTCGGAGGTCGGATCGAAGGAGCACATTCTCGTGAATATGGACGTGCTTCGTTACGGGTTGAAGACAGCAACGGGCTTCTCCGAGGTGTTCCCTCTGACACTTCCGTGTGGATGAGCCATGGTGATCAAGTGGATGCAATTGGCGATGACTTTAGAGTTCTTGCCACCACAGCAACATGCCCAATGGCCGCTGTCGCCCACCGAACAGTGCCTTTTTATGGTGTCCAGTTCCATCCCGAAGTAACGCATACTCCCCATGGTGTCGATTTGTTGCGCAACTTTTTGTATGAAATTTGTGGATTACAAGACACGTGGCGTATGTCTGACTTTATGGAAGAGCAGTGCAACTCTATCCGTGAGCAAGTGGGCGACAGTCGCGTGCTTTGTGGTCTAAGCGGTGGGGTTGACTCTTCGGTTGTTGCTGCGCTACTCCACAAAGCAATTGGCGACCAACTTGTTTGTGTCTTCGTTGACAATGGATTACTTCGTAAAAATGAAAGAGAGTTTGTTGAAACGACGTTCAGAGATCACTTTGCAATTGATTTGCGAGTCGTTGATGCTCGTGACGAATTTTTAGGCGATTTAGCTGGGGTGACTGATCCGCAGGAAAAACGAACGAAAATTGGTCATCGTTTTATTGATTGTTTTAAAGAAACTGCGGATGTATTGCGGACGGAATCGAAGCGTCCAATTCATTTTTTAGCACAGGGGACGCTGTATCCAGATGTAATTGAGTCAGGGCATGGCTACAGCGGGGCTGCTGCAAATATTAAATTGCATCACAATGTCGGTGGTCTTCCAGAGGAACTGGGGTTTGATTTGATTGAACCATTGCGCGATTTGTTTAAAGACGAAGTACGAAAATTAGGGGAAGTGCTTGGGTTACCGGATGGTCTTATATGGCGGCATCCATTCCCAGGACCGGGATTAGCCGTGCGATGCCTTGGCGAAATTACCGAAGACAAGTTAGTTGTGCTTCGAGATTGCGATGAAGTGCTCCTTGAGGAGATTGTTGCGGCGAATCTTTATCGTAGCACCGATCAAGTATTTGCCGTACTTCTGCCAATCCAATCAGTTGGGGTGATGGGCGATGGCAGAACCTACGAATCTGTTGTAGCAATTCGTGCAGTTGAGACTCAAGACTTTATGACTGCAGACTGGGCAAAAATACCATTCGATGTACTTGCCTCAATCAGCAATCGAATCATCAACGAAGTTCGTGGCGTGAACCGAGTTGTGTACGACATTAGTTCCAAACCACCCGCAACAATTGAATGGGAATAGGGTGGCTGTTGCAACTGAAAACGAGCATTTGCTCAGATTTGGGACTGTCCCCTTATATGCTTGCGAAAATCATACGACCGGCAGAAGTTTGGAGTGCATTTGTGACTTCTACAGTGACAAATTCACCAACGGCATCACCACCATTTTCAACGACAACCATTGTTCCGTCTGGCATATAGCCAACGCCTTGGGTTTTTGTTTCGCCATGGCGGACGATTTCAATCTGCAACTTAGCTCCTGGAACCGCTTGTGCTCTTACCGCTTGTGATAAATCATTAAGATTGAGAACCGTGACGCCTTCGATTTGCCCTACTTGTTGCAGATTCGAGTCAGTTGTAAGTATTCGATAGCCACTTGCCTGAGAAAGCCCAAGCAGTGCTTTGTCCACACTTTCATCGGAAGTTTCTGAAGATTCAATAGTGAGTTCTACCTGTCCTGAATTGCGAAGATTAGCAAGAACAGTCAAGCCCCTGCGTCCGCGTTCTCGTTTCATTTTGTCATGTGAATCGGAAAGTGTATGGAGTTCATCTATGACAAATTGCGTAATAATGAGCGGGGCATCGATAAACTTTGACTGCGCAAGATGTTCAATTCTGCCATCAATAAGAATGGAAGTATCAACAAGAAGTGGCCGGATGCCTCGTATTTTTCTAGTGAATTCAACATAGGGAAGAACAAGCCGTAAGTTATCTTTTGTAGTAAAAACAATACTGATTCCAAAATAGCAAAGCGTGATACCCGAGACAAGTTTGAGAAGTGTCAAGTACTGAGTGGCAACTTCCCCCCGTTCGACTCCCCAAGAATCGGCGATCAAATCAATGAGCATACTCACAGCAAGGGCGGCGAACAGCCCAACCACTAGTCCTAAATAAACAGCAAGAACAGCCGAAAGCCGCTTGTTTGGAGTCAGCATATCAATGACCAAAATGATTACAGCGAATGCAATGGTCGAGATCATAGGTCCAAGGTGGTCAACGAGAACTTCATTGAGGGGCTGGTTCGCAGAATTTAACCCTGCGATAAAGGGAAGAATTGCTGCGGCAAACATAAAAGTGACGAACAAAAGACGGATTGTCAAGATAACTAGGCGCCGCGTGCTCTTTTCGCGGGCTTGTTCTAATTCAAAAGCGGTGGGCTTAGACGTATGTTGATTGGTAGCCATACGTAAAGTGTACCCGCCATTGGGTGCGTTTTTGGGGGACACTTGGTATCATGTACGTACTTTGGTGGAAAGAAGGACGGTCGGCCCTATTGTCGAGTGGCCTGCGAACCTGGTCAGAGCCTGACGGCAGCAGCCATAAGTGGTGTCACTTGAGCTTTGGGTACCCGGCCGTCCTTCTTTTCACTTGACGAAGCCAAAGGAGGGCATATTTGAGTTACACAGTACTAGCAAGACGTTACAGATCAACTACCTTTGAAGATCTAGTTGGGCAGGAGTCAATTGCGAAGACGCTGCGTAGTGCCATTGAGTCCGACCGTACTGCCCACGCGTATCTTTTTACTGGAACTCGCGGAGTTGGCAAGACTTCAATGGCGCGAATTTTTGCGAGAGAACTCAATCGATCAGATGAATTACAAGAAGAAAATGCAATCGGCGAAGCAATTCTTCGTGGAGACGATTTAGATGTTATCGAGATTGATGGTGCATCAAACCGCGGCGTGCAAGAAGCGCGGGATTTAATTGCAGCATCAGGGCTTGCGCCAACTCGGTGCAAATATCGAATATACATTATTGACGAAGTGCATATGTTGACAACACCAGCGTTCAATGCACTGTTAAAAACCATGGAAGAGCCACCGTCACATGTGAAGTTTATTTTATGTACAACTGAGCCACATAAAGTGCCTGCGACAATTCAAAGTAGATGCCAGCGTTTTGATTTTCGCACAATTTCTTCTTCCAAAATTGCGAAGCATCTTTCGTATGTACTCAAACAGGAGGGGGTGACAGCAGATACCGAAGTAGTTGGCGAAGTTGCTCGTCTTGGCAATGGCTCGATGCGGGATGCCCTTTCAATCTTAGACCGCTTGCTTGCTGGCGGTTCAAAAACGATTCAACTTGATGAGATGGAGGAGATTCTTGGGCTTCCCTCTCAGCAAGCAGTAAGTAGTTTGTGTCTCGCTGTTTCCGAAAGCAACTTACAGGGAGCATTTGAATCCGCAGACAACTTGATTGGAGCGGGTGTTTCCCTTGACCGAGCATTAGAAGTAGTTGCAAATACACTTCGAAATTCATTGATTGCAAGAGTATGCGGTGCAGATTCTATGATTCTTGAACTCTCAGATGAGTCGCGCAGTGAAGTGTTTGCGATTGGCTCGGCTTTAGATGAAACAACGTTGACGCACATGATTGCACTCTGTGATGCTTCAAGTAGGCAAGTGCGAAGAGCCGGAAGTGGTCGTGCATTGTTTGACGCAACAATTGCACGGCTATGTATGTCAGGGCAACTCTCAGAAGCAGGAGGCGTCCTGCAATCCGGCACTTCTCAGCAAAATACGAAAAAAAAAAGGGTGACGGCTTCTCCTAAAGTTTCCGCTCCCAAGACATTAGAACCACCCGCGAACGTGCAAACTCCAGAACAAGTTTCAAGAAGTTCACCGCCAGCATGGGAGTCCATACTTGCAGAAATGACATCCACTCCGGGATTAAAAAGAATTGCAAACTACTTTGAATTGATTTCCTTTGAGGGAAACGCGCTCAAATTATCAATTAGTGATGCAGGCAGAGAGTCAACGAATTACATCCTTGGTCAACAACAAAAAATAGAAGAAGTGGCGATCAGAGTTACTTCTAAAAGAGTCACCGTAACAATCGAAACAAGTAAGCAATCAGAACATGCAGAGCCATCTTCTGCACCCTTGGATGTAGTTGAAGGGCATGAACTTGTTCAGACAGCAAGAGGGCTCTTTGATGGCACAGTGGTACAAGTTCGAAACGTTGAAAAGGGTAAGAAGTAATGTCATTGCGCGATTCAAAAGGAACGCCCGAACCAGTACGACTGTTGCTCGATGGTTTAACACGACTTCCGGGAATTGGGAAACGGAGCGCAGAGCGAATTGCTTTTTTTTTGATTAAAGACGAAGAAGAAGCCGCACTAGCACTGAGTCAATCCATTACTGATGTAAAAAAACGTGTGGTCTGCTGCAACGTTTGCAATAATATTGCTGACATAAGCCCTTGCGCAATTTGTAGTGACGAGACTCGCGATGCTACCGTCGTCTTAGTAGTTGAACAGCCGCGTGATTTGATACGACTTGAAGCAACAGGGATGTATAAAGGTGTCTACCACGTGTTGACCGGCAGAATTGATCCTCTTGCTGGAGTTGAGCCTGGCGACTTAACTGTTGACGCTCTGCTTCACCGTATTGACGAGTCAGATTCAAATGCTCGTGGAGCAGTGATTGTTGAAGTTATTCTTGGACTGAACCCAAACTTGGAGGGTGATAGCACTTCACTCTATCTTGCTTCACAATTACAAACACGAGGAATTACGGTGACTCGTTTGGCGAGAGGTCTTCCTAGTGGCTCGCAAATTGAGTATGCAAATACACAGGTTCTTTCAGATGCCATTGCTGGGCGGCGCGGGATGGGCTAAGTACTGTGAGCATGCGTTTTGAAACAGGTCAACACTTACGTACAGGGCAACAGCTGCAACTCGCCCCCCGCATCATCCAAACGATGGAAATTATGCAGTTACCGCTTCCTGCATTAGAAGAAAAAATTGAACAAGAACTTGAATCAAATATCGCTCTAGAGTTAGAAGAACCAGAGCAAGATGAATGTGTTGATGAGAAAGTTGAAGCACCAGAAGAATTTGAAGAGGACTATTCTGAGGTATCAAGACAAACAGAGTCAACTGATGGGCGCGACCCAAAACTTGATGCAATGGCAAACATTCGTGCTCGACAGGAAAGTCTTTCAGAACAATTGCTCCATCAGTGGAGTTTTGCTGAAGTTGAAGAACGCGAATTAGCCATTGGAAAATCACTAATCGAGCTGATTGATACCGACGGTTTTTTGACAATTCCTGTGCAACAAATGATTAATCAAGTTGTTGGTGACACTGGACAGCCACCAACAATCACACAGTTAGATGCTGCCATTTCCAGTTTGCAGAAGTGGCTCGATCCTCCCGGAATTGCAGCAAGATCATTGCAGGAATCACTTCTCATCCAAATCGCTTCTTTTCTTGCTGATGATCCTGACGCATGGAACGACGTAAAAGTCTTAGTGGAGAAATTCCTTGATCCATTAATATCAAACAAACTCCCTGCAATTGCGAGCGACAGCGGCATGGGATTGGATCGAGTGAAGTTAGCGATTGAGAGAATGCATGAGTTGACCTTAAGCCCGGGCCGATTGCTTGCCACCGACCGAGTTCTTCCGGTTATCCCTGATGCGCTCATCGAGTTTGATGATGTTTTAAATACATATATCGTAGGTATTTGCAATGGCAAATTGCCGCCTCTTCGAATCTCGACTACTTACGAGACTATGGCAAAAGACAAGGATGCTGATGAAATTACCAAGCAATTTATTCAGCGAAATATTAACGCTGCACGTTGGATTATTGAAGCGGTGGGGCAGCGGAAGGCCACGCTTAACAATATTGTTCAAATTGTTGCAGACCGACAGCGCGACTTTTTGGATCAAGGTGATTCATTTTTGCGCCCTTTACCAATGACGGAAGTTTCCGATATGCTCGGCATTCATGTTGCAACTGTAAGCAGGGCTGTTGCGGATAAATGGGTGCAAACTCCACGTGGCATTTTCCCTCTTCGGCGTTTCTTTTCTGGAGGGACAGCAAGCAACACCGACGGTGACATGAGTTGGGAGGCAGTAAAAACTCGACTCCAGACTATAATTGACGAAGAAGATAAAACTAAACCGTTAAGCGATGAATCGCTAGCAAAGAAGTTACGAGAGCAGGGTATTGAAATAGCGCGTCGAACTGTTGTTAAATATCGCCAACAACTGGGTATTCCAGCTGCAAGGTTACGACGAGAATTTTAAACTCTATGTTCCATATTGAATGTAATTTCAATCCTACATTGTGCAGTCAATGAAAAGTCACGCGTATAGGAGGAGGGAGGAGACAGCCCACCCAGTATATTGGTGGGGACAGTCCCCATTGGCCCAAAGAGTTTTTTTCTGCAAATAGTTCTTGACAGGCACTCATCCCCCACAGACTCGCTTGGAATAAATAAAGTATCCCGTGGATAGTCTCTCTGCCGTTAAATAGTATGAATTTCGATTGACTTAGTTTCGCACATCTCATCTATTTTTAAAATGTGTTTTTTTGTCATGCTTTCGACATCATCTTTGCCGTGCTTTCCATCATCTTCGGAAACAGCATTGCTTTTATCTTTGACGAGTGAATCGATGTGTTTAATAGCGTCTCGGCGTTCATTTCGAATAGTAATTCGACTCTCTTCGGCCATTTTCTTTACTTGACCAACGAGTTGCTGTCTCCGCTCAGCGGATGGTGCTGGAATGTTGATACGGATAATGTCCCCTTCGCTCTGTGGGTTGAGTCCAAGATCTGCCGATTCAAGACCTTTAACAATATCTTTTTTTGTCGATGGGTCATACGGTTTTACAACAAGTTGTGTTGCTTCACTCACTGAAATAGCAGCGATGTCTTTGAGATCGGTCTGGCTACCATAATAGTCAATCTTGACGTAATCAATGAGCGCGGTGGAAGCCCGACCTGTACGTACTCCATGCAGTTCCTTTGAGAAGTAATCTACGGTTTTGTCCATCTTTGATCTGCATTTACTTGTTTCTTCTTTGATGCTCATAGTCAGCACTTTCTATTCTTAGTTAGCGTTTTAAAACAGCTTTATCGGTTGGATTATTAACAAGTGTACCAATGGGTTCACCCGCTACAACTTTGCAAATATTCCCATCTTGTTTGAAGTTAAAGACAACAACTGGAAGGTTGTGTTCCATGCACATGGAAAGCGCGGTTAAATCCATCACACCAAGTTGTTTTGTAATTGCCTCTGAGAAAGTAAGCGTTTCAAATCGCGTTGCATCGGTGTTACTGAGTGGATCGCAGTCATATACCCCATCGACCTTAGTTGCTTTTAGAAGTATGTCTGCGCCAAGTTCAATCGCACGAAGGGAAGCGCATGTATCGGTTGTAAAAAAGGGATTGCCCGTTCCAGCAGCTAGTATTAAGACTCTTCCCTTCTCAAAGTGCCGAAGCGCACGCCCACGAATAAAAGGTTCTGCAACGGATTCGATATCGAGCGCAGACATTACTCTCGCGGGTTGTCCTTGTTGTTCAACTGCCTCCTTAAGAGCAAGTGCGTTGATTACTGTGCCGAGCATACCCATGTAATCAGCAGTTGCTTGGGGAATGCCAACTCGGGAAGCTAATTCAACCCCGCGTATCATGTTTCCGCCTCCAACAACAACCGCTAGTTCTGTCCCTAGGTTTGCAGCATCAGCTATTTGACGCGCAATCGTGTCCAGCTCATCTGGATCAATTCCAAGCACGCCCTGTGAGGAGAAGCTTTCTCCGCTTATTTTAAGGATTGCTCGTTTGTAGTGTGGTGATTGTGGTGTCATTGAGAATATCCTATTTTTAACATTTGACCCCACCAATAGGGTCTGAGTCGATCTTGCTTAGCGTATCATGATACACATAGTGAAAAGGATATGCAGGGAATAAATGTCACAACATAAGAAGCCGTCAGAGCAGGGAAAGATGCGTATTACGACTCATCAGATAGATTTTATCTCTGATGTGACTAAATACACACACGATGAACGAGAGCGATGGAAGCGTACGGTCTTGTCTTTGATTATTGTTGGTATTGTTGTCTCTGTTTTAATTCATATCATTCTGGGATTTGTTCTCGGTATCCAGCAAGGGGGACTCGCTGAAACAGAGAAATCATCCATGACGACGGTGGTTGATTTTGCAATCTTAGATGAAGAACAATTGCAAGATATGCCTGTAGGAGATGTCGTTGATCAACAAGATGAAGTTCAAAGTGAAGCTGCTTTTGAAGTCGAGGTTGCAACCACGGCATTATTACCATCATCCGATGCTCGGCCTACGTTGGAATCTACAACACAATCTCAATCAAGATCACTCTCGGGAGGAGGATCTTCTGGGATTGGCGCAGGGGTAGGCGGATCCGGTGGTGGGGGTGCTTCCTTTTTTGGAATAGCATCAGCGGGGAATCGTATTTGTTACATAGTTGATATTTCTGGTTCCATGAATAGTGCAAATCGTCTTACTTTAGCAATCCAAGAACTTTCCAACTCATTGAAAAGTTTGCCTGATTTCGCTCGGTTTTATATTCTCTTTTATCACTCCACAGTCGTTGAACCCCCATCACAACGTGGCTGGAATAGAGCACGGCGATCAGTGGTTAGAAAAATGGTTCGTGAATTTCAAACTCTTCAGCCAATGGGTGGTACAAATCCAATACTTGCATTTGAAAAAGCCTTTGAGTTGGATCCACTTCCTGAAGTCATTTACTTTCTAACCGACGGAGACAGTTTGGGGTTTAATTTAAATCAGTTAGCTGGGATGATGCCAAAAAAGCGAATCGTAATACATACCATCGCTTTCGGAAACAACTCAACACAACAACTCTTACGTGACATTTCAAGTACAACTGGCGGGAAATACACCTTCATTAAGACAGGAAGTACCCCATGAATTGCAAGGTGTACATCTGCATAATCATTTCTTGTTTTCTAGATACCAAACTTTTTGCAGATAGTGTTCTTCTGCGTGGTTCTGACAAACCAATCGAGTGCCGAATTGTCAGCGGTGGACCTGATGGGCTACACGTTGACTTTCCCTCCGATGGCGCTGCTATATCACTGCTCCCTTGGAGTACCGTTGCGAAAATCACTACTGAAACTCCGAGGCCTGGACTCGAAAAACACTTGCAGCGAGGCGACCGACTTTGGAGAGCAAAGATCAGATTTCTAAGAGGTGATTTACAACTTGCCGAACCAGCCTTCGCCTTGCTTTTTAGAGAACTCGACGGTGCAAACAGCGAAGATACTCGTCTCGTCGCTGAAGGACTCCTTCGATGCTATGTCGCGGAGGGGAAATTACGAGAAGCACTACACCCATGGTTAGAAACTGTACGACTTGACGAACTAGGAGTTGCATCACCCTATACAGATTTGCTTCCAATTCTCGATGACAGCACGTTACTTTGTCCTCATTTGCCGCCTCTTTGGAAAATGGATTTTTACACGAAGCAAGTTCTTGAGGAATATAAGAATAGTAAACTTAAGGTGACTTCGTCTATTGCAAAGTTGTTACTCGCACAACATCATGGCGACCAACTGGTCCCTGTTGACGGAGTGCGCGATTCAGCGTTTCTGTTGCACATCGTTAGTGCTTATCGCGGTGATAACGACGTGCAAACTTTGGTAGACAATAAAGAAGAGGTTGTTTCAGAATGGAAAGAAGCATGGAGCAGTTATTTTACTGCTGTTGGCTTGTTGAAAACTGCTAGCGCGGATTCTAGGACAGAGGCCTTGATTCTTCTTGCTAAAGTGTCTGCCGAAAGCCAGCGAAGTATGCCGTGGCTCTCGGGTGCTGCAATGCTCTTGCTTGCAGATGAATTAGAAACAGATGGCTTCACAGAAGAAGCAAATCGAATACAACAGGAAATGCATCGTGTATTTCCGACTCACCCATTAGTACAAACAGAGGTTTCCAGTTAAGGGATTCAACTCATGTCATTACCATATTTATTATTATTCGTTGCATCTGCAGATACTGAGGCAGGAAAGTCATCGCTCAGTATGATTCAAAAAGGCGGAACCGTTGGGTACATCATTATTGGACTGAGTTTAGTCGCACTGGCTTTGGCCGTAATGCACTTTTTGCAATTAAAACGATCCGCACTTCTTCCTCCAGAACAATTGGCAACTATTGAAGAGATGCTGTCCACCGGAAAAGTAGATGACGCCTTAAATTACTGTGTCAATCCAGAAAATGATACCTACTTGACAAGGATTCTCGCTCCTGGACTTCTCCGTTACCAACGTTCAGCATTTGGACCATTTGAAATTAAGAGCGCACTTGAGGAAGCGGGTGAAGACCAGACATCAAGATTGTTCCGATCCACTGATGCCATTGGCTTGATTGGAACCGTTGCACCGCTTCTTGGGTTACTCGGCACTGTGCTTGGCATGGTTGGCGCATTTGAAACAATCGGTGGAACGGGCGCAAACTCCAACTCTGCGCTTGCTGGAAATATTAGTGAAGCGCTAGTGACGACTATGCTGGGATTAATTCTGGCAATTCCGTGTGTAACGTTGTTTAGTTTTTTTCGTAACCGTATAGAAGGACTTAGCGCCGAGGCATCATCAGAGATTGAGCGACTGGTTCTTTATCTTGAAGAGTCAAATGGGTAACCATGCCATTTAAGAGTTCTCAAAACCGAGTTATTATTCCTGTCGTTGAAATGACACCAATGATTGATATTGTTTTCCTGTTAATCATTTTCTTTATGGTTGCAGCCCAATTTGCACAACAGGCGAGAGTTGAAGTAGCGCTTCCAATTGGTGCAGGCGAACAAGATACAGATATACAAGCGAGTAAACTTGTCATCAACATTCGTGCAAATGGAGAAATTGTGTTGGATGAATCTATCGGTGAGATTGATCTCAAAACTCTCAATACCCAACTTCAAACTTTTGAAGACGAAGGCGCGTCTTGGGAGGACATCACGATCCGCGCAGATAGAGATTCGTCAACAGAAGTATTAAATGACATTCTGGGTCTTCTAAGTGAACATGGGATGAAAGCAACAAATATTGCAACGGAAGTGCCCTAATGAAATTTAATCAACTTGGAAAACGAAAGACAGTCAATCATGCTGCATTAAATATGTCATCCATGATTGACGTCACTTTTTTGTTGTTGATTTATTTCATTGTGACTACTGTAATTGCAACACCTGAAGAAGCATTAACCCCAGCACTTAAATCTGAAAAAAGTTCAAGCGTTTCACAAGATAACTTTGAGCCACAAATAATCTTAGTAACAACTGTCAATGCACAGCCGGTGTACCAAATCGGAGACCAAAGTTTTATAGACCGGAACCATCTAGCTCCTTTTTTGGAACAGCTGCCTAAAGAACCCGGTTTGATTTTCCGAGTTGACGATAGTGTATCTGTTGGATTTGCCATTGCGGCTATTCAAGAAGCTCGTAATGCTGATTTTGAGAAAGTGACGTATGTTCCAAAACTTCCTTAAATTCTTAGTCATTTTCATTCTCTCGTCTTCTTCAATTTCTGACGACAGAGTGTCGAACTGGCTACAGGAGATGGGTTGTGATGAACTTCTTATCACATACTTAGAGAACAAACTGCAAAACGGCACTCAACAAGAAAAGTTTATCGCTGCGAATGACCTTGCTGAGTTATATAAACGTATTTTATCACTTGATAAATATCGTAATAACCCAAAGGTTCTGCAACGCGCAACCAAGTTGCTCCAAGATAATTCTCAAGCTGGGACTACTTCCCTCAGGGTTCAGTTGCTTAGGGCGAGATACTTAGCCGCTGAACAACACTTGGAGAATTATCGCCTTAGATATACATCAGAAGAAGACGCAGCGGCTGAAATAGAACAACTAAGAGAAATCAATGAGGACTTGGAAAACATCAGAAAAAAATTGATGACAAAAGCCAAGCGTTCTACTAGGTCAGACCTATATGACTTAATTGGAATGACTACTTCACTCCTTGCATGGTCACATTACTACATTGCATGGTTTGATAATTCTGATGAAGAAGCACATAAATCTCAGAACTATTTTGCAATGATTCTTCAGGCGGAAACTCCAACGTATCAACAGGTTTCATTTGACTTGAAGAAAAAAGAGTACGGGGCTCGAGCAATACTTGGCATTGCACTTTGCAAGAAAATTATCATGGATAGTTCTCAGTCTGAAGTGTGGTTTGACGAATTAGATATGGAAGATACGTTTGAACCAATTCGTTTGCAGATTCCGATGTGGAAGTATTTTCAAGCAATTGATGACCACTCTTGGTCGAGCGTATTGCATCAGCTAGAAACAGTAACCGACGAGAAAAAACTGTTGTATGCTCGTCTCGCTGCGGTACATGCACTTGATAGTAAATTCAAAGAAACACTCGGTGCTCATGAAGTTGCTGATAAATCGCTCTCCTTATTAATCAACCTTGGTCAGTTAACTATGGTGAGTGAAATAGTTGCTCTGCATGGAACTGACGCTTTGCCTATTGAAGGTTTCATTTCAAATTACATTCAAGGCGATCTTCAATTTAGAGAAATCGCTGAAATCATGAATTCTAGTGAGCCGACATCTGAACCTGAAATCTACAAGCAATTGATCGACATTTCGACTCTGTTTAATAACGCCATTACATCCGAAGATGCAAAAGAATTCCCAACATTTTTAAATGACTGCTACTATATGCTCGGGTTGTCGTTATTCCACGCGTCTGAATTTTTGGAAGCGTCAATTGCCTTCCAAGCAGTCTCAGCAAGGCAAAATGACGAAGACTCCCTCTGGATGGCGATTGTTTGCCTAGACCGAATCTCCAAAATCGACACTTCTATTCAGAGTGTTAAAAATGGATTGATAAAAAAATATCGAAGTGAGTGGCCAAACAGCGCAAGGGCTTCTCAATTGCTTGTGCGTGACGCAGCTATTTCTCCAGCAAACGCAAAACTAGTAGATGAACTTCTCGCGGTTGAAATCCAAGATCCAAATTATGCAGAATCTCAAAAGCAAGCAGCTGCCCATTTGTATGACTTGTGGGTTGATGTCCAAGATACACAAGTACATTACATTGGAAACACGTACGTCAACGTCGCACTACAATTGCTTCTTGAACAAATTCAAAAGATTAAAAGCGGCGAAATTGATGAATCAGAATCTGCTGTTGTGCTCGCACTACGTATTTTAGAAATTTCTTTGCATCAACAGATAAATCGAAAAGTGGCCGCGCAGCATGCTTTGGATGCAATCAGATCAATTGAACTTTGTGAAGCGTTTGATTTAACTGGATTTAGAAAAGAGATAAAGTACAGAACTATTCTGTTCGCTTTGTCAAACGGACAGTTAAAGAATGCACAGGATCTATCGGTTGAGTTTGTTGAGGCAATGCCAAATGATCTGTGGTCATTGTATGTTGCAAAAGCCATTTGGAGATATTGGGATGCGAACCAAATTGACGTTCAAAGTGAAGTTAGATTTCTCATTGGCTCTCGTCTCCTTTTTGGAATGAGCGACGATGAGATAGCCAAAGAGTCCGTGTTGCCAATTTCGTATTCCACAAGTTATGCTGGATATGAATTAGCAAAGAGTAACGGCCAACTTGCTTTAACTGAAGGAATTGAGGGATTAAGAATTGCTCGAATATTACAAGCTGCTTATCCCAAGACTAACCGCATTTTGGAATTAGCCGCTCTGCTTGAACAGGAAGTAGGTGAAAATGACCGTGCGCTTGCTCACTGGCGCACGATTGCGTCTGGAAACAAACAAGGCAGTGATGGGTGGCTGAACGCACGTCTGAATATTGTGCAAATTCTTTCCACAATACACCCAGATGATGCATTAGAAGTACTAAACCAACATCATTTACTTTTTCCGAACTACGGCAAGGAACCCTATGGTACGAGGTTAAAAGAATTGCATGCAATGCTGCGAGGCGGTGAAGATGGATCTTAATCGCGTTGCATGTGAACTCTTAGAAATACCAGAAACTGACGATGCTCTTTCTCTCCTTGGCATTGCTAGTGGGCGATTTGACCTTCCTGCAATTCATGCAGGGCTGCGTCGGCGCATTGCCCAACTTGCGGTTCACCCAAAAAGTTGTGAGGACGAAACGCAACAAATCCGTGAGTATTTACATGGAGTAGCAACTCAGTTGTGTGCATCCGCACCCCAACAACACCCAAAAGAGAAGCGATTCTTAAAATTGACCGATTTAGACAAAAACATCATTGCGACACTAGTTGCTCAAGGAGGATGGAACCAAAAAAGCAGGGCACGCCTTGTTGCAGTTGCGATGTCGTACGGCATCTCGGTAGGTGGTCTTACCAGAATTCTGGAGGCGATTGCCGAGGCGGCTCGGCAAGGAGATGGTCCTTTGTGTATTGAGAAACGAAAAAAACTGAAAATAACAAGAGAGTGGTCGTCTTCGTTGCCACCTCCTCCCTCGCACTTCGATACTCTTATAACCTCTGCTTCCGGAAAACTAAATCTTGACTTTAGTACGTGCAACAACGTGTTGACCGTCAAGTTATGTGCTTTTTTTGCTTTACTTGTACTTTTTGTCATGTTCTTTGGGGTAGCACTATTATTTTCTGTGGACGATGAACCTGTAACACAAATTGAGACAAAGAATACTACGAGTTCTTTCTTGGATCAGACTGAAGATATTCAGGTCGAAGTGTTTAAGCCAATGTTTTCGACAGTTCCAACGTTTAGTTTTCCGGAGTTAGAACTTCAATGCATGAATTATAGTGATGAGGCAATCTCTGTTCCTCAACGACTATCAGAACTTGCTGAGTCAATCCAAGACACTTTAATGAGAGGGGAAGACCCCAAAGAACAATGGATAGTGCAGTGGGAAGATGCTATCAAGAAGGTATCTCATGGATGGCCATTTGTGTCAAATGAAACGTTAACGCTCATCAACCATCAGATTATAAACGTTATCAGGAGATCGGAGTTGCTTCCCGAATATACGGAACGATTGATGCAATTTTTAACCCCTCCAGATATACGATTGGGAGAACCATTTTTGGTACTTAAAAAATCCTGGTGTGTGGGGATGCTTGCTTCAATTAAATGTAGCACTATATTGTCTCCTAATACTCGTTCGTTCGCTGCATCTCAACAAAATGAAACTACTCGCCAAATTAAGACTTGTGATTCTTTCGATGCCCGAGCGGAATGCCTTGACTTGATCATGGAAGAGTTACATTCCACCACTACATTCGATACTAGAACTATGGAGCAGTGGGAAGCGTGGATGATTGCTGCATCGAGTTTTACGAATCAGAAATTTGCTCATGAACGGTATTTGCTCGCTATTGAGCGAATACTTTTTTCAAATCTTGATTTACTCAGGGAAAGCAATACTCGAAAAGTACTTGGAAGAATTACATTGCAAAATAAATCGATCAGAACAAATCAATTTCGCGAACGCGTATTAGCAATGTACAAAGATGATAAGGTTACCTCTATTGATTTAGCAGTATTTGGCAACATGATATTTTCCTCTGATAATTCCCCTTGGTTTTCCTCAAAGTTTATTGTAAAACTTAATACCACCGATGAAACAAGGGCTGCAATTACCGAGTCACTTGCTAAGGAATGGCCAATTGAGAAAACAATAGACACACACTCCTCAAACTTTGCATTTTCTGGAACAATCGATGTAAAACAAATTCATACATGGCAATCTATTTATTCTGCGTTAAACAGAGATGATGGGTTGTCTAGATATATCATTTCGTTAAGATTTCTTAATGAAGCAGCTGCAAATATCTCATTGGGTCGCACCGACCAAGTTGAGCGCATCCTGCAAAAGATTGAAAGGTTCAAACTAGATACCCCAAAAACCTTGCCGAAGGTTTTTTTGCAACAAACAGGTGATGATTGGAGTGTCGCCTTTACTGAATCCGCAAGCAGCGCCCTAGATACTTTGGCGCAAGACGGCGTGACTGAACTGGGGGTAATTGATGCACACACACTCGCAAAAGCAGCACTCTTGAAACACTCAAATTCCGTGAGGGAGCAAGCAACCGATATTATTATTTCTCAATTTTACAACAATGAAAATGTTGCAATTGCAATGCTGGATTATCTGGACAACTACTATTCAAAACGCGAAGTGTCTAAGTTGGTTGCAAATCTAACAGAAGTAGTGCTTCCCGAGCAAAGTAGTTCTCGCTGGAAAGAAGATGCAAGGCGTGCAATGGTCCAGCATGCTATTTCAACAACCCAGCCAGAGCAAAAAGAATTGGATTACTTATCAATTGAATTATCAGAATCATTAGTTGACGAATTTCTTGTAATGAATCCTACCGCGATTTTGCCCTCTGGAGAAATCAGTTCACTCAAAGCAATTGAGATGTTAGTTCATTACCGTGGGCAACCACTATCACAAGCTCCTAGCGATATGGTATTTGTTTTTAACCCCTCTGGATTGCTCCAGAGTTTTTTGCATAAACAGATAGAGTACTACGTACAACTCCGTAATGCTGATTCGGGTCTTGGGTATTCCCAAAAAGATGATTTTGTACGAAGTTTGCGCACAATTGCAGCTAATGATTCAACCATTATTGAACAAATCGCTTCCATCGAGTTTTTGGTTGCCTCTCATTGGGATTTGTTTCTTTCTACTATCGCCGTTGAAATTCAAACTATGGAATCGACTCAGTGATGCTTAAGCACCTCATCCTTATTTGTAGCGCTGCCTTCTGTGCGTCGACAAGCCCACTAGTAGATCGGAATGACCCTCTGTCTTATTTCAGGGCTGCAGAGGATATTGCAGCAAAAAGTCAACTATCTAGTAATGATGTTAAACAAATCAGACATCTATATGTAATCGCAGCAGTACTTGATCCATCATTACGCGATAACTCCATTTTGGGTTTAATCGATATAGAAAAAGACCCAACGCTTGAAAGTATGCTTCATGCAATGCGTGAAACTACAGGGCAACTCTTGGTTCCAGAGGTTCTGACTCATAAAGATTCCCCTTTGCTTTACGACGGACAAGATCCAGCTGAACTTTGCAAAGCAATTGTGGCTATTCGTAACGGCAAAAAACTCGATATTGAGATTGATAAACTACGACGGTGGCGGTATCTCTTCCCTAAAATTTATGACCGCGTTCTTCGCTCAGGTTCAAAATCAAAACTTACTTCACCACTCCAAATTATCAAGACAATAAAAGTTGAACTAGCAATTCTTGGTGGACCAACTATTTGGTCTACTGATTATGTTTATTCAGACGGAAGACCTGTATCGTTTAGTTTGAGCGATGACCTTGCAACCTTGTTTGAAATCGATCCAACAAAAGTTGTTCTAAAGGATGGGCGCTGGGTGTCAGACTAAAAGAGTAGGTTACTCAGAAGTAAATTTATATAAACTTTTTATGACAGGCATGATGTCTTCAACTGCAGCTGGTGTTGCCGCTGACCAAACTGCCCATGATGTTTCATGAGGTGGCATTGCTAACTCTATACCATCACGCACAAACCGCTTCAGGCGACGAGTCGAGAGCTGGTCAATGAATTCGTGCGACATGGGTGAAGCGATTTGCATGTCTTCTTCAAAGGGGACGATAATTGCTAGGGGTTTATCTGAGTATTCGGTCATAAACGCAACTGTCCAAAACCAGCAATCTCCATACCAAATGAGTTCCTCTCTGATTTCGCCAAGGGCGTGCAATTTGCTACTCGCCTTGTCAAATGCCTTTTTGCAATCATTGAGAAGAAGTTTTCGGAGACCCGCAACGGTAGGGGCGTTAAATTCATCAGTCCAAATTGAAGGTGGTGCGTATTTTGCCATGTGATAACTCTCTACTAGAACACGTGATAATCACACATGATAGCATATACACCGTGAATGATTCAATATCCCAAGTGACTCAAGAAGTCGACCTCTCAAATGC
Organism: uncultured Isosphaeraceae bacterium; assembly: GCA_964489535.1. GTDB lineage: Bacteria > Planctomycetota > Phycisphaerae > Phycisphaerales > SM1A02. The sequence continues at coordinate 114,136 of CAZAZD010000001.1, read as the reverse complement.
AACAATTATGCTCGTAGACGATAACGCCCAGAATGTCGAGTTGATGCAGGCGTTTCTCGAGGAATTGCCTTGCAAAATCCTCACTGCTTCAGACGGTGTTGAAGCGGTAGAAAAAATTGAGCGCTCTTGTCCAGACTTGCTGATCCTAGATGTGATGATGCCAAGGATGAGTGGATTTGAAGTTTGCCAGAAGGTAAAGTCCCAACCGTCCACTCGTGACACAGTCGTCATCATGGTGACCGCACTTAACGAAGTAAGCGATTATGAACGTGCTGTTGAATGTGGCACGAATGACTTCATTACAAAACCAGTCAATAAACTTGAGTTGGTTACCCGAGTTAGAACACTTCTCGAACTTGCATTAGTCAAACGCAGGTTTGATACGCAGTAGGAGTGGGGTTCGGTTTTACTTCTTTTCAGATTACTCGACGGCTCAAGTATTTAAAAGGTTAGGAATTGACCGAGGAGAAGCGGAGATAAGAACTTCGGACAGACCCCCTCCCAATTCAAAGCGTGAAGAGAATTAGGACTGTCCCCAAACTGATAACGCCCAGAGTCAAAAAAAACGTACATCACAAACATGCACAGATACTCTGTACACATAATGAAGGAACTCTCCCCCCGCATTCCGTCAAAACTACTCATTATTTAGGGTCTATCCCAATTGAAAAAACGGCCTGTCCCACGCTCGGTGAGATTCTGGCAGGGGGAGTCATACAGAATCTGACAAAGGGGGGGACAGGCCGCTTAGCCGCAGCATCGGTTGCTTTAGGCGGCAGGTCGTCGAGTAACAACTGCTGCCGTGTCATTGGGCCGAACCCAGCCGCGAGATCCACGTGGTTCAAGTGTAAGAAGTAGGTGCTCGTAGTATCTTCTGAGAGAAACCAAATCGAAGCCGGCAAGCCAATGGATGGGTGCAGTTGGATTAAGGCGGCTAATGGCGTCGATGACTTGATTTTTGGATAGCATGTTAGGGTCCTTCCTTTTCTTGAGTGGTAGGAACGCTTTCGGACGGTGTGTTGAGTTGTCTTCATGTGATAACTCCTACGAGAACGCACGTTTTACTCTTGCACGAGTAGATGCACGAGAAGTAGTGGGTATGTAAAAACCAAACCCACTAGATATTGTGGATGTGGCAATGCAGATGCATAAAAAAATAAAATAGGACTATTTTCGGACGTTATTGTGCAGGGACAAATATCGTAGATCCAGGGAGGACCTCAACGGAATCGAGATGCCCAGAAATCATGTGCTTGCCAGAGGAATCAAGACCATGCATGTGAATGTTTGAGCCGTGATGGGTCATGACGCCTTCTTGATTCTTTGCAAAGAAACCAACGATGAGCATACCTGATTCTTTACCGTGCAAGCGCCAGGGCTGATCCTCCGATGGAAGATCTGGTGATGCAACAGGGCAAAAACCATTGATAACATGTATCTCAAAACTCTTCGTTGTTGCATACACATAAAAGGGGAATGGCTCATCAGTATTGATGCCATGACGCTTGGCAACGGCTTCGACTGCTTCTTCAAAAACCATATCGGGAGGAATTGTATCCTTCGCCCACGCATCAACGTATGCAATTGTTAGTAAGGTTGCCGACTCACTCCCAGTTGCTGGTGAAGATGTAGCGGTAACACCATCTTCAGTCCTAGCAATAACAATCTGTCCATCGACAATAGTAATTTCGCCTTCAAGATCGGTGAGGGCGCCAACGGCAAAAGCGTGCGGCTTTGCTATTGCATCTTCACACGAAATGCGGCTCTGTGTGTTTCCCATGCGAAGCGCATCACGCATTCCTCCATGTTGGGTGACGGTGTGGGACGGTGAACAACCAGCAAGGGTAAGCGTGCCGAGTAACAGAATATTTCGCATTTGGTTAACCTTTGTTATTAGGAACTACAAGTACATGAACAGCCGCAACCGCCGCTATTTGCAGCTCGGGCATTAGTCCACAGTGCATTAACAGCCGACCAGTTTACCACGTTCCACCACGCATTGACGTAGTCTGGACGGCGGTTTTGGTAGTGCAAGTAGTACGCATGTTCCCAGACGTCAAGGGCGAGCAGCGGGGTGCAACCGCACATCCCAAGATCTGTCATGAGTGGGTTGTCTTGATTGGCAGTCGAACAGATACAAAGATCGCCACTGGCGTTCACGGTGAGCCATGCCCAACCAGAACCGAAGCGAGTAGCGGCTTCCTTTGCGAAGATGTCTTTCATCTTCTCTAGAGAGCCAAATGTCAGGTCAATTGCATTTGCAAGTTCACCTGCTGGACCGCTGCCATCACCCGAGCCCATAATGGACCAGAACAGAGAATGATTCCAATGACCGCCTCCATTGTTGCGGACAGCGGTTCGAATAACTTCTGGTAGGGCATCAAGGTTCTTCAGAAGTTCGGCAGTTGTGTTGTCTTCCCATTGTGTCCCCTCAACAGCAGCGTTGAGTTTCGCTACGTACGCTGCATGGTGTTTGGTGTAATGGATTTCCATCGTTCGAGCATCGATGTGTGGCTCAAGCGCGTCAAATTCGTAGTTTAAAGTGGGGAGTTCAAATGTCATGATTATTTCCTTTCAACTTACTATTGTACAAACTTCCACGAATGGGATAAAAAGGTAAGAAATTAACAACTCAATTAACCGAGGGTTAACTAATTGTGGCGGAGGGTATGAAAACCGGAAGTAAAACTTCCAAAGTCAGTAACTGTGCCATCCACCCAGCGAACGATGACGTGTTCTAATTCTGATGCATCGCCTAAGCCGAAACGTACTCGTGGGTCGTTTGCTGCCATGTAACTCCATGCAGACTGCACAGGATGTGTAATTGTTTTTCCGGACAATGTCGCAGTAACGACTGCTCCAAGAGCGTCTCTGCCATGCTTGTCAAGTACGCGCAATGTGACCGAGTTCTCCTTGTCGGGATGCACATTCATAAGCAAGTAGGCAGGAGCATCGCGGTTGACAACAAGAATATCTACTCCTCCATCGTTGTCAATGTCTCCAAATGCAGCAGCACGACTTGTATGGGTCTGTGGTTTTGCAACCCCTTCAATTCGTTTCCACTTGAGCCCCTTGCCTTCAAGTACAAAGTTTGGCTCTGCGAAAGGGTCGTCAGTGAGTGCAGTCCCAATCTGCTGCACTCTGCCATTGGCTTCGTACAAGTCAAGGAAACCGTCATTATTAAAATCAACCCAGCCCAATCCAAAACGAGTCGCATGGCGAGTCGCTGTTCGAAGTCCTGTACGTGCAGTAATGTCAACAAAATAATCACCCTCGTTCTGGTAGAGCGAATCACTCTCACCAAATAGGTTACAGACGAGGATGTCAAAGTCACCATCGTTATCTACGTCGTCCGTTGTAACGCCCATGCCCGCCTTCGCTATGCCTTCATCGTCAAGCGCACATCCTCTCATTGCTGCAACGTCTGTGAACGACCAAGAGCCATTGTTCTGCCATAATTGATCCGCCATGCCATCATTTGCAACGTAGATGTCAATTCGTCCATCCCCTGTGTAATCGTTACAGAGAACGCCAAGGCCTGTGCCAGTGCGGGTTCCAATGCCGGCTTTTTCAGACATGTTAGTAAACGTCCCATCGCCATTGTTTCTGTAGAGCAAATCTTTGGCTGGCGCCATGTAATTTGTCGGTGAGCAATAATCAAGCGATCCCTTTGCATTGAAACAATCAAGGTCAAGCCCATGTTTCCAGACAAGGTAATTAATTGCATACAAATCAAGATCACCGTCCGCATCAAAGTCAGCAAATGCAGCACTCGCTCCCCAGCCATCGTCGCCAACGTTCGCTTTGTCGGTGACGTCCTCAAAGGTTCCATCGCCATTATTTTTTAGCAACACGTTCTTCCCAACGTTCGTTATGAAAATGTCGGTGAAGGAATCATCGTTGTAATCACCTGTTGCAATGCCCATGCCATAGCCAGTATCGCCTGTGTTGCTTTCTGTTGTAACATCGACAAACTTCCCATCATCATTTCGCAACAAGATGTTGCGTTCAACCTTGTTTGAATCAAGATGTCCGCCTTGTACAAAATAGATATCAATATCACCGTCGTTGTCATAATCAAGCAGCGCGGCGCCTCCACCAATTATTTCGGGCATGTTGAATGTGCCGGTATCGCCGCTTATCCAAGTTAATGCAACGCCACGTTCTTCTGCTTGATTTTCAAACCAGTGGGGAATCGGTGTTTGACAAACTGCAATTGAAATACAAGTAGCGGCAACAATCATTTTCGCCCCTTAATTCTGAGAACCGATTGCCAAGCGCCTGCGATTCTTGGATCGTTTGGAAAGTCGATTTTTGCTTTTCCAAGAATGCGCAATGCTTTGTCTGGGTTACCGAGCAATGCGATCGAAATACATTGGCCGCTGATACTGCCAGTGCTCTCTGGAGTAGTTTGCAGCACTAATTCAAAATGGCGCAACGCTTCAATTGGTTTTCCTGTATTCAACATCACCATACCCAACATTTCGCGAAGATTGGGATTACTGTTGCCAAGTTCAATAGCTTTTGAAAAGTGGGCGATCGCATCGGGCATTGCCCCTTTTTGGAAGGACAATTCGCCAATAAGTGCGTGTGCTGCTGACATTGATGGCTGTAATTGAATTGCTTTGTTTGCATAGGCAAGTGCGAGATCAACGTCGCCTTTTGCGTGCAAAACATACGCCATCGACAATTGCGAGGGTGCGTACTTTGGCGACAATCGCATCGACTTTTTAAGCGTCTCTTCCGCGAGTTTGATGTTTCTCAATTGCAAATAGACTGTTGCAAGATTATTTAACACTGCGGAATTTTTTGGATAACGCTTTTGAAGTGATTGCAAAATGCCAATGGCAGCCGTTGGGTTGCCCTTGTCAATGAACGCCATTGCTCTTTCAAAATCCGCAGCGTACCCTTTGCTATGTGCTCTCATTTCTTCAAGCCAAGGGTCAGCCCATCTTGGTGGACCTATTGTTTTTGCTGCAAGAAGTTTTGTCGCAACATCATGATTACCTGCACGGCAATGTGCTGTGCCGAGTAGGAACGTGACGTATGGATGCGTTCCGCCCCTTGAAATAATGTCATCGAGTACGACTATTGCCTCTTCTGGCTTGTTCGTCACAAGGTAAATACGCGCCAGACCGATCATTGCTGAAACACACGTTGGCTCTTCTTCGATTGCACTTTGAAAAAAAGAAATCGCTTTGTCCGGCTCTCCCAAATCCATGTGCCAGTACCCACGCCGCCAAATTGCTGGCGTGTATCCATTGATTGTCTCCACCGATTCAATCGCTCTTTCGTACGCACCAGTTCTAGCAAGTGCAATGCCAAGCAAATATTTAACTTTGGGATTTGGCGCAAGTTCAAGCGAATACTCGTAAGCTTGAATTGCTGCATCTTCAAGCCCGTGTGCATGGTAGAGCATTGCGAGGATGTGCCACTCGTTCGCACTAATCGTCGCCTTACGTTGTTGCGCTACAATGGCACTTGACGCTTCTGGGGCTAACTGAGCCACATCGACTTCAATCGTTGGCTGGGCATGTAAACAAAGTACTAGGAGAAGTGGAAGCATCTGTTTATTCTACGGCACTCATGAGCGTAATTGGTTCTCCGCACTCAGGGCAAACTTCTGAATCTACTAATCCAGAGAGATCGTATTGGCAGGAACGACAGCCGAACGCTTCAATTTGCAGCTTAAATGCAAGTCCACAATTGCTGCATTTGCTTTTGCCTTGTGGAAGTTCGATTGCATGTTTGCAACGCGGGCAGGAAGTATGTAGCGAACCCGCGCGATGGACAAGAAATGAATTTGACCAAATATACCGTCCAATTAACAAGCCAAGCATCGCGGCAGAAGCAAGGATTCCAAAACTAGTGCTAATTCGCACGAGTAATTCAGGAGCTGGGGTCGTTGAGCCAACTGCTTCTTGGTACCAGACGAGAATACAAAATGAACCAAGTGCAATTCCAACGATGAGTGCGGTGGCAAGTTCGCATTTGAGCAGCGCGTATTTCGATTTTCTGAACGTGAGCAAAGTCCATATTGCCATTTCGCTACTGAGCCATGCTGTGACAAGCGCAATAATAAACAGGGTTGGGGTGTCTCCGATATGACCTTCAGTCGAGATGAGCGATGACTGCACTATAATGCAAGAAGTAAGCGCTAAGAGTACCCCGATGATTTTATACAATTTGCTTTGCTTCATGAGAAGTATCGCAAAGAGGGGGGAATAGTTTTGGAGGGTTACAACGATATAGACAAACACATCGTTCACGGGCGCTGTGTTGAAATGGAATACCCAGAGGTGTATAAGCCATGCAAGGAGAATGACGAGCCAAATACTGTAAAAAGTTGCCCCCGCAAGGAACAATCGCTTTGTGGAAAGACACGCCGCTCCTATGATCATGAGGAGTCCGCAGCCAGCAGTTGCTAAAGCAGTCACCGCAAGTTTTTCAGGAATATCAAGCGCTCGTAATGTTGAAAATGAATCCGACCACATCGCGAAGATGGTGCATAAGTATATGAAGCAAGTGACTGCACCAAGGGTGCTACCAAGAACCCTGAACTGAACTGTTTCAAGTGCCTTGATTGCAAACAAGAGAAAGGCGGCAGAGATTGCCGTTGAGATCGCCGTACCGATAAGTTTTGCAATGATGAGCGTGGCGCTCGGCAGCAATAGGACCAAAAATCCAGCGACCGCGGCGATACAAAGTGAAACAACAAGTACGCGGATAGCAATTTTCCGGTAATTCATATTCCTACTCTAGTTGAAATCAGGGTTTAATACAAATTGAGAGGTCTAAATCTGTATCAGAAATAACCCAATCGGTGCCATCGAAGAAACTCGACCTGCCATCTCCGCTTGCTGAACTCATCCAAAGGAACCAGCAATCCGTTCCTGTGCTCTGTGATTGAACGCTTATGTGCCCAACGCTCTCCACAGCAAAGTCCATTGTCCATTGTTTCAATTCGAAGACACCGGCGTACAACTCACCAGTTGAAGTAACTGTTGCTTCTACATTTGCTGCCTTATACGGTGACCCACTAGGAAGGTTAAATTCATCACTTTCCATGTAATTACGAACAGTGAATAAGTACTCTGGTTCGCATGGCACCCATGTGTTTTGGTCATTTACTTCGGTGTACGTCAAGGAGAATCCCCAAACAGAAAGCGATGACATGGGAGCATCAAGACCTATAAATTCAGCGCGTTCATAATCAAATGGAATCTTGCCACTTGTATCGATTGATGAGGTTCCTGCAAGCCAATCTTCATAATAGTCATGAGGATTTTGGGAAAAGATTGCGTCTGCACATTCTGGTTGTTCACAAATATAATCCACGCAATCGACACCGTACGTGAACGTTCCGTTGTGATTGAGACAGTTTTGGGTGTCAGTGTCAATACACATTGCAATGCCATTATTTATGATGCAACAAGCGCCGAAGTCATAGGTAATGGTGAGAATGCCCTCTCCAGTTTCACCAAGTGCACCACCAATACGTATGTAGTAGAGGTTGCCGGCTATCACGTTACGTTGAATAAACGAGGAGTACAGTTGACACCCTACATCATGTTCTCCATCACCATTACACGCAATTTGGTTCAAACAGTCGTTCTCGTAGAGGACGATAGATGTGTCGAAACTATCGTTGTCGCAGGTTGAGAAATTGACTAAACCATTGTCAGGGGCATTCCATCGGAGCCAGATATCAGGACTAGCATTCCAGTCCAAATATGTTCCTTCGCATTGAGTTTCATCTGGATCGCCAGAACTTGGGGTCGCATTCGTTGTGTCAAAGAAATTCATCCCTAATGACGCTTGGGTTGCTGTAAAACATTCATCGCCTGAAAGGATGGTACATGGCGCAGGATCATCATCACAATCAGAGCCCCCGCCGAAGTAGTCACCAAGAAGTAATTCGCAATCAGATTGATAGAGTTCCCCGATGCAACTCCCGCCAAGACAACAGGCGCCAATTTCGTTTATGGAAATAACGAGGGTTCCGGTTCCAATTGCGTCTGTGTTTCCGCCAATTCGAATGAGATAGGAAACGTTTGCTTGCAAATCATAGTTTACGGCGGAGTAGTAATAGTGACATATTTGTTGGAGTGTAGCATTTCCGTTACAGGCAACTTGGTTGCTGCAAGTATCTTCATAGAGAACAAGGGAAGTGTCGTAATCCGAATCGCACAACGAAAAGTGATAATTGTTTGCTTGTGTTGGAGTGAATGAGAACCATACATCCTGTTGCGTGTTTGTCCAGTTCAACTGGGTGCCAGCGCAAACGGTAGGGTCTGGCGATGGTTGACTTGCTGTCATCTCTGTAATATCGAATGGGTTTGCGCCCTCTACTGCTTCAAGCGTAAATGAACAATCATCCCCTTGGGTAATCAACATACAATCAGCAGAAGCACAATCGTCACTATCAACTATAGATGCGCCCATTGCAATGCATGCATGTTCAGTTACATCTTGACAGAGAACATCCGTAATGCAACAAGCACCTGTCACGCATGCGTTTGTACTGCAATTCGTAAAGTTTCCGTAGTACTCTCCGCTCACAGCGGCACAATCCATTGCCGACAATTCAATACACGTGCCATCCCCCAAGCAGCAACCGCCGTAAATAGTGCAATCAGAATTCCACGCATCGATAACGGCGAGCACATCGATTACATTTACGCAGCAATCGCCTGCTGGCATTGGTGCAACGTCGCCAAGAGGGCGATAGGTTTCATCGCCACACTCAGTCCACGAACCAATGACCATAAGTAGATCGCTTACGTTTACGCTGCCGTCACCGTTGGCATCAGCAGGACAAACCAAGGGCAAATCATCCTCGCATGGATCGGGGGCCGCTGTATTGAGCAATCTGTATGCAAAATCAAATTGAGTTTCTTCAATATTGTCAGGGAGACTAAACGCTCCGCCAGGATTTGCTTGCCATCCAAGGACACCGTCGCCGATGAGCGAATCTTTAATGCCAGATTGTCCATTGTTGACAAAACTGTTCTCTGGAATAACCGAAATCCAAAGGGGACCTGTTTCGACATCGAGTGAAACAGGAAGGACAATAAGATCGCCGTTGCCAAACCAATCGGGGTCAACGGTAGCATCTGCAATCTCCACGAATGCTGTTGCAACGTCGCCGACTAAAGAGAATGCCGCGAGTTGAGGGTCAGAGTAGACATTGATAGAAAACGCAGAGACGTCAGGACCACTCCATCCATTCCAGCCATCAATTACAACCTCTACGGTGTGTATATTGACAGGGGCGTCAACGGTAAAGTTGTCAAGGACGGCAATATCGTACGCGGCATATTTTGGTTCAAAGTACTGAGAACCCACTGTTTGTTCGCCAACTCCTTCGCCTTTGAGCGAACCGATTTGGTCAAGCAAAATTTCGGCAGATGCAAAGGGGCCGCATACGATGATTCCCAACAGCAAGGCGTACTTAATCATTTCGATTCTCCAAGTACAAATATACTCCGGACACTTGTACAAGCAAAGAAATTTGGGGAAAAAGACGCATAAATAGGACTCAGAGGTGAGGATAATGTCATCGTAAGAGCAACATTAGTTGATGCAGAGGGAAAGATCGTACCCATACCCCATAGACCAACCGTTGCCCGTATCAAGCGCTGAATCGGCATCTCCAGTCTCCGAACTCAGCCACATGAACCAACATCCAACTCCATCACTAGCAGATTGAACTGCAATCCAGTCTACATTTGTGGCAGCAAAGTTCATGTCAAAACGGAAGCACTCATAGATTCCACCGTACAAGTCGCCAGTAGAAGTTTTTACCGCCGTTGCATCAAGCACTTCTGTGCTCATTGCACCTGGGATACCGCCATCATCATCGTACGCTCGTACATTGAAGCCATAGTCTTGTCCGCTAACGCAGTCGCCCCAACCATTGTCGTAGAACGATTGAAGTCCCCAGACCGATAGGTTGCTCATAGAGGATAGGTTCACGAGTTCAGCACGGTTGTAATAGAAACCGTTGGTTGGGTCATCACTGGAAGTTCCAGCTGACCAAACCACATCGGGTCCATGTACATTTTGGCTAAAGAGAGCGCCTACACAGTCTGGAACAGGGCATGTGTACGTTGCACATAATTCGCCTTGCACCCAAACTCCACCAGCGTTGTCACAATCTAGAACTGTTATGTCGCCAAGGCAAGAACCGAGGTCGCAACATGCTGCTAGTTCGTTGGGGTCTTCAACGGAGATGGTGAGTGTGCCCTCGCCTACTCCACCTTCCCATCCACCAATACGGATGTAGTACGTTGTGCCCTCTGTGCATGTGTAATCAATTGCTGAATAATATGCTTGACACTCAGCATTGCCCGCGCCGTCGCCGTTGCACGCAACTTGCGTATTGCAGTCACCCTCATACAGAACCATGGAAGTGTCGTATGTACTTGCTGCAGCATCACACGTTGTGAAGTGGTGAGCAAGCGAAGATTGAGCAGTAAATGCAAACCAGCCATCAGGGCTATTATCCCAGTCAAGGTATGTGCCTGCACACATAGTGTCGTCTGGTTGCGGTTGGCTCGGTGACATCAGCGAGGTATCAAATGAGTTTTCCCCAAGGGTTGCTGGACCAGCGTTAGCGCACTCGTCTTCAAAGCCCGCTCCACCACTGCATGGGTCATCGGCGCAAACAGTAAACTCGCCAGCAAAGTCGCCACCAAAAGAAGCGCATTCGTCGCTGTCAAGTGTGTCCAAGCAGTTGTCTACGGTGAGGCAACATGCGCCTTGCAGCGGTTCGGGAACATGGTTGATGTTCAAAGTACCGCTTCCAGTTGTTGCTTGCCATCCGCCAATGCGAATGTAGTACGTTTTGTTAGCAATTGCTTGAAGAATGATATGAGAATAAAAGTCTTGGCAATCTGGCGTGTTTGCCGCATCGCCGTTGCATGCAATTTGGTTGGCACACGTGTCTTGATAGATGACCATGGATGTGTCAAAACTTGTCCAGTCGCAGGTATCTATATCGTAGCCACCGGTTTCGGGTGCGACCCATTCGAACCACACGTCGGGGGATTGTTCCCAAAGAAACGCTGAATCTGAACACATATCTTCATCTGGCTGGGGTTGACTCGGGCTCATGTCATCGGTGTCAAATGGGTTCGCTCCTTCAACAGCAGCAATAGCATTTGAGCACTCATCTCCGAGCAGAGGAATAGAGCAGTCCCATGTAAGGCAATCATCGTTGCCGTGGAATTGACCACCTGCAGAGATACACCCATCGAATGTAAGCATCGAACAGGTCAAATCAGAAAGACAACATGCTGCAGGATCGCAAGGCCCGTCAGCGCAGGTAGAGTCATCTCCGAAATAGACGCCACCACTTGTAGCGCAATTTTCAGATGTTTCTTCTGCGCATGAACCATCAGCTAAACAGCATCCGCCGTAGATATTGCAGTCAGCACCCCAAGCACCGACGACAGCAAGAATGTCGGTAACATCGACACAGCAATCGCCGTTTGGTAGTGGGGCGATATCTGCCTCTGGTCGGAACGTGCCATCGCCACAAACTCCCCAGTCGCCTATGACTGCGAGCACATCGTTGACCGAAACCATACCGTCGCTTGTAATATCTTCTGGGCAAAGTGCTGGAAGTTCATCGTCACAAGGATCAGGTAAATCGCCCGTGTGCAAACGATACGCAACCTCGTAAACGAGTTCTGCGTAATTGTCTTCTAACCCAAAACCTCCGCCGGGGTTGGCTTGCCAACCCATTACTCCGTCGCCGATGAGTGATGCGTGTACGCCTGTTTGACCGTTGGAGGCAAATACATTATCTGGAATTACCGATACCCAGTTCGTGTCAGATACCGCAAGCATTTGAGTCAGCATTTCGACGAGGTATCCCTCACCACCCCATGCACTACTGATGGATGCATCTGCAGCATCAATGTAATTTGAATCGATGTCACCGGCCAAGTCCACAGCCGCAACTGAGGGATCGGAGTAGAGATTGGTTGTGTAGCCCGTTATGTATGATGGGTCGCTAAAACCATTCCAACCGTTGAGTACGATTTCAACCATATTAATACTCTCGCCATCACCTGTAAAATTATCCAAAACCGCGACGTCGTAGTGATCGTATGAGGTTTCAAAGTTTTGAGAAGCTATTGTATTGGTTCCAATACTTGTTCCGTCATCTAGACCAATTTGATCCATCAGGACATCTCCAAATGCTATTCCTGAAAGCCCTAAAACACAAATGCAGGTTGTAACAGTATTCATAAGTTGTATCCCCTCCTAGGGACGTGTGAACAAAGTTCACCAAGTATTATTTTACTCTTCTGTAATGGGGCGTTCAAAGCCAAAAATGCGCGTATCAACGTTGGCATTGGTGCCAACAATCAAAAATCCCTCTTTAGTATCTTTCTCGCGTAAGTATACCCATTACTTACGCAGAATCAAAGAAAAATGCCTAAAAAACGTGTATATATTACCTTTGGTCTTTTTTTATAGGACAGTCAACCTGATTTTGGGGCTGTCCTAAATCGTACTTCGCAGTGTGATGGTCACGCTCAGGCGGCGAGATAAAGGATTGATTATAAAAGTTAATAGTGGGGTATGCCTCTCACGAAAACAGCCCCCCGACAAAGTCGGGGGGCTGCATGAAATCTCAATGAGATTTACTAAACGTAACTATCAAACCATTATGGAGTGATGTTCAAGGTGCCAGTACCTACTGCGCCTTGCCATCCACCAATACGGATGTAGTACGTTTGACCTGCAGTACAGTTGTACTCCATTGATGAGGTGTAGCCAGCGCAGCCAGCGCCGTCGCCATTACACGCAACTTGTGTATCACAACCTTCATACAACACTATGGAAGTGTCATAATCAGCAGTGCCACAAGTGTCAAACGTTGTCAATCCACCAGTTGCAACATACTCAAGCCAGACGTCTGGGCTGAAGTCCCAATCAAGGTATGTGCCTGCACACATAGTGTCGTCTGGTTGCGGGTCGCTTGCTGACATACCATTAGTATCAAATGCGTTTCCACCATCGCTTGCTGCGAGAGCGGATGAACATTCATCACCTGGAGCTGCAGAGCAGATATCAGGATCTGCACATGTAGAGTTTTCACCAGCAAAAGAACCGCCGAATGAAGCACATTGGTCACTGTCTAGGTTATCTAGACATGAGAAGTCAGGCATGCAGCATGCGCCGGGCATTGGTGGAGGAATAATATTAATATTCAACGTACCAGGACCGACATCTGCAGCAGAGTAACCACCGATGAGAATCATATAGGTTTGACCAGCTGTAGCAGCTAGTGTTAACTCTGAGTGATAAATCTGACAACCAGTTGAGTCAAGAGCATCACCGTTACATGCAATAACGCTTCCGCCGCATGCATCGTACACAACAAGGGTTGTGTCATGTGAAGCAGCGTCACAAGTGTCAATGATGTAATTATCAGAAGCGCCTGCAGTCCATTCGAACCAAACGTCGTTCACTGGAGTTGCCCAACCTGGGAAACTATCAGCGCAGACTGTGAAGTCAGGAATTTCACCAGCTGTCATGTCTGTAGTATCGAATGGGTTTGCACCATCGACAGCCATGAGTGGGCTAGAGCAAAGATCGCCACCAACGATTGCACAATCAGCTGTTGAGCAGTCTTGTGAACCATCAAATGATCCACCTGCGTTGTAACAGCCAACTACATCTAGATCTTGGCATGATTCATCTGGCATACAACAAGCACCATTAGGAGATGCTTCTTGCGTGAGAAGGACAGAGTAGTCCTCAGCACCACTACCACATGTCCATGCGGTATTCCAGTCATTTACAGCTACTAGGACTGCATAATTGCCTGGAATAAGTGGAGCGAAAGTAACTGAAGATTCATATCCACCTGGCATTACCCATAGTTCGATACCAGCGCCTGTTCCAGCGTCAACGATACCAAACAGAAGGTCTGCACCAGATGTACCTGCTGAGATAGTGAAAACACCACCAGCATTTAAATCTGAGTTTGAGAACCAGTCAAGGTCACGATATGTACCACCAGTTGGTCCATCAAGGTAAACTGAAGTCGTACCACACATAGCAGTACCAGTTGCGATTGCTTGGAACATTGGAGGATCTACGTTGAGACCACCATTGCAGTCAACAGCGCCATCGTCACCATCTACGAAGCATGGATCACAGTTCATGTCTGCACCATCTGGGCATCCACCGAATTGTGGGATACATCCGCCGTCATCACAAGTTGTGTTGTCGCCAAAGTAAATACCACCAGCAGCATCGCAGTCCGCTTGACCTTGTACTGAACAAGTGCCATCAGGAGCACAGCAACCACCAAGAACGCTACAGTCACCACCAAATGCGCCAACAACAGCAAGAACGTCAGAAACGTCTACGCAGCAGTCACCGTTTGGACCTGGAGCAACGTCGCCTAGAGGACGGAATGTACCGTCACCACAAGTACCCCAAGTACCAATAACGTCAAGAACATCGCCAACACTTACGCTACCATCTTGGTTAACGTCAGCAGGGCATGGCATAGGAAGTGCTTCGTTACAAGGGTCTGGGGGAGCACCGTCAGATACACGGTAAGCTGCTTCGCCAAGCATTTCTTGCATATTGCCAGGCATTCCAAAGCCACCACCTGGGTTAGCTTGCCAACCCAATGTTCCGTCACCTATAACTGAACCAGCTACGCCTGTTTGACCTCCTGTTGCGAAATCATTGGTAGGAATCATAGATACCCAGTTTGTGCCAGCAGCAGCAACCATTACAGATGGCATACTGATTACATAACCAGCGCCTGTCCAAGTTGCACTCTGTGTAGTGTCAGCAGCATCAGCATAACTTGAACCGATGTCACCCATAAGATCGCCAGCAGCTACTGCTGGATCTGAGTAAAGATTGGCTGTGTAACCCATAACTGATGATGGATCGACAAAGCCATTCCACCCGTTGAGGCACATTTCAACCGTTGCAATATTTTCACCACCAGCAGCGGTGAAGTTGTCCAAAGTAGCGATATCATAGATATCGTACGCAGATTCAAAGTCTTGACAACCGGTAATACCGCCGTCAATACCAGAACCATCGTCTGGACCGATTTGGTCGATCATAACAGTGCCAAAGGCAGTGCCTGATAGACCCAAAATACAAATACATGTTGTAAAATTTTTCATAAGTAATATCCCCTCCTAGAGGATCGTGTGAAAAGATTTCACGAATAAGAATTCTTAACACTGTAGTTAAGAAACGATAGAAGTCTAAATTGGAAAAAACCAACAAGCAAAAACTTTGATGTCAGTCGATCCTTCTCTCGACTTTTTTCTTCCACTGTTTGGGTTGCGGTGCCAAAGGGGACGAGAGCGTTGCAACACAAGTCAGAGGTCGAACGTTGATTTCTGGGGAACTTGGAAGAGAAGCGATCGTTGGGGAACATTTTGTCGCCTATTTTCCGTGCATAATCAGAAGTCAACAGTTTAATTCTGCCTATTTTTCGATGCGTGTCAAGCAATTCATGAAACATTTTCCAATGAAAATTGGTTATTGGAACCTTTTTTTGAATTTGACGTTTGAGCATAATTAAGGCTACCCGCTCATCGGGGCTTTTTGAACCCAAATCCTGTGAAAATAGACAAAACATGCGTGTTAATCTAGGCAGTCTGGCTGCCGCAGCCAACTAGCAAATTAATTCCTCGGAGGAATTGTTTTGTAGGCGAGATGGAGGGGAAATTAATTCCTCGGAGGAATTGTTTTCTAGTGGTAATAGGCTTGGGTACAAAAAAAGGGACCCGCGAGAGCGGGTCCCTTTGTGAGTACATGAGTACAAAAGTGCCTAAATCGTTATGGAGTAAAGCCACCAAGAACAAATGGTGCTACACAAGCGCCGTTCGTATCGCCTTCGAGCATGTTGATGCCGCTAAAGGACCAAGAAGCAAGATCAAACAATACGCCATCGGGACCAGTGCCAGAAGCGCGTTTTGCCCAACCATCAGCGTACTCCCATGGCTCGCCAGTACCATCTAAGTTGATATCCCCAAAGGTGTCGATCACATTACCGTTTTCGAATAATTCAAAAGCATCATTGCCGTTAACGTTCATAGCACCATTCACATAATCTGCATCAAAACCGAAGAATCCCAAGAAGACATCGGCTGAATTAGTTACGTAAATATAAGAACCAGCAGTAACAGCAATAGCGGGGAACGTAAACTCTTCACCATCACTACCGCCGCCGTTGTTTGCACCGCCTATACCATACAAGCTGAGGTCTGTTATATCACTTACAACGTAAAGCTCCACACCTTTTGGCCCAGCGCCGGCTGTAAGTTGTGCGTCGTACACACCAGTGATAATGAGGAATCCGTTCGTAAATTCGCACTCATCTGGAACGCCATTGCCATCTGCATCTTGGGATGTACCATCAGCGATATCACATTCGTCAGGAATACCGTTGGTATTACAATCTTCATCGCATTCGTCAGGAATATCGTTTAAGTTGCAGTCAAACGAAACTCCATCTGCAAGATCACAAACATCGCCGCTGCCATTACCGTTGCAGTCAAGTTGGTCTGGGTTTGGCAAGTAACAGTTATCTTGCGAATCTGGAACTCCGTCGCCATCTGTATCTTGGATTGCGTTGGTGCTGAAGACGATATTATCCATAAAGATAGCTTCAGATCCTGCGTTAGAGTCAAGTGATACACGAAGGGTAGCGGTGGTATATCCAGTCAAATCTTGGAGTAAGTTCATCCAAGCGCCTTCGATACCCATATCGTCGATGTCTTGCCCTGATGAGTCAAGAATAGTAAGGACTGCGCCGCCGTCGACCACTACATCGACAACTATTGCATCATCAGCTTCCCAACCGGTACTCGCTACAAACATATCAAGCGAGAGGTTCCAGCCGCCAGAGCCGGTGACTGTATCAAAATCAACACGCATGAGACCATCGCAATCACTCATTTGGTACCCTTGGAAACCGTCAGGATACGAACCGACGCCCCCACCTGTGTAATCCGTTACACCAACGTAATCACCATCGGTAAGTCCAACACTGCCTCGAGTATTCACATACCAAGCAGTGAATCCCATTTCAGCACCAGTAGCAGTCCATTCAACCATGGCTTGCAGCGCATTGTTCACCAATTGGTGATCAACTGTGGCATCGCCTGTATCAGCATACTGATCCCCAATGAGTGGCTCTTCAAAACTCGTATACACAAGGTTGCCTACTTCGCATTCGTCTGGGACGCCGTTTTCGTTGTCATCAATCGAAGTTCCGTCAGCAATATCACAAGCATCGGCTACGCCGTTTTCGTTGCAGTCGGGCTCGCATGAATCAAGAACACCGTTACCATCGCAATCGGACGCTCCATTTGCTATATCGCATTCATCAGGAATACCGTTTCCATCGCAATCTTCTTCGCATTCATCAGGAATACCGTTACCGTTGCAATCTTGTGAAACTCCTTCAGCAATATCGCAGACATCGCCAACGCCATTGTCGTTGCAATCCATTTGATCAGGGTTGTACAAATAACAGTTGTCGACAAGGTCAAAGACACCGTCTTCATCAAGGTCAGTGCCATCGCAACTATTAGGTTCACCCGGAGTATCCATTGCCAAACTGTCATAGGAACCCATCATCCAATCGCCACCATCTGGGCATCGGAAGACGTGCGCAGGAGGGTAAATGCCATTAGGCCCTACAACGTTGTCTGTATAGACAAGACCATTTGGTGTGCCATCAGGGTCAGCATCTCGCAAACCAACTGAATCTGCTTCTGAAACCCAAAAAGAACCGTCAAGTATTCCGTCATCTTCAATATCAAGATCGTCACCGAGTAGGGCGGTTAATCCTTCGACTAAAAGATGTGTCACTGTATTACTGTTTTCAAAGTAAAGACCATCAATAATGACATCGGGTGTGCCCACGGTCATCTCAACTTTACCGAGTGATAAAAGACCATCGTCTGCGATGACGAGACCAGTTAAATCGATGACTGTTTCAAGTACACCAAGTCCACCAGTTCCATCGCCGATGACAATGTATGAGTATCCGTCTAGAGAAGTGCCTGCATCACCAATGAGTTCAACATATTCATCGTCGTCAACTCCTGCTTGGTCAATTCTAAGTTCATTGATACCTAGGGTGAGGTTACCACCGGGATCGCATTCAACGCCCCAAGCACCAATAACTGCAAGTACGTCTGCAACGTCTACGCAGCAATCGCCATTTGGAAGGGGAGCAATATCGCCGATTGGGCGGAATGTGCCATCACCGCATACACCCCACGATCCGATGATTGCAAGAACGTCAGAGACAGCGACGAGCCCATCGCCATCAACATCTTCAACACAAACAGGAAGTGCGCCATTACAAGGATCTGGAATTGTTGCAACTGCAACTTCGACAGCTTCAACAATATGCATATTCGGAAAACCAAGAGCCGAGGGGTTTACCCACGAGCCGATTCCGCAGTCGCCGTTTGTTGTTTTGAGCCAAGAAGTAGATAGTTCACCAGCTGCGTTACTGCCAATTTCGTGCGTTCCTGGAAATGATTCAGGAATAGTGATTTCAACAAAAATGATTGCGTCGCCATCAAATGTTGCTGGAGTAGCAAAATTGGCTGTTACAACAATAGGAATTTCTGTTGCAGGAATCACAACATCTGTGCTTCCAACTGGCCAGAGATCGGAGCCATCGCCCGTAGGTCCGGGCGTACCGTCTAAATCGACGTAGAGCGTCACGGTCGCTGTTGCTGCTACAGAGTTTTGTGCCATTGTAAAGTGAACACAGGAAATATCGTTTGAATTTCCTGGAAAGGGACCTTGTCCTAGGTCGTGGCTTCGTCCGTAACTATGTTCAGGTGTTCCGCTGCCTCCAAAGCAATTCACTGAGTTACCCGAGGTTACCGTTGCCATGTCTAACGATTCAGAAACAAACTCATTTGCAGAATCGCAAAGTGTAAAACCGCCGCCTCTTGAGGAAGCGCCTTGTGGTTGTGTTCCTAATCTAAACGAAGTTCGTTTGGACTCAATAGTGCGTTTTGGTGATGCATTCGCTATGGCAACCATGGAATAGGATGCCATGAGGGAAGTAACGATACTTGTACAAATCGTTCGACGTAAAAACATTGTGGGCTCCTTCTTGTCTTTCTCTCTACTGCGTGCGCAGCAATTGCACACGTACTTATGCACATAGTAGAGCCAAAATGTTGTAATGCAATACAAAAAACGTAGAAAACGATGCAATCTTGGGCTTTTTCCCTGCTAAAATACCATCTTTACCACTAATGCCGAAGTGGCGGAATTGGCAGACGCGCCGGATTCAAAATCCGGTTCCCGTTAAGGGAGTATGGGTTCGAGTCCCATCTTCGGTATTTAATTAACCCTCGGTTGATTTCTGCGCAGAAATCAACCGAGGGTTAATTAAATGGCGGTAGTATGCCTTCATGAAATTAGCAGTCATTATTCCAGCAGCGGGGGGAAGCACTCGATTTGGCACAAAAGACAAACTCGCCGAAGATTTGGGCGGACGCCCGTTATTATTGCGAACAGTTGAATTCTTTACAAAGCGAGAAGATGTGAGTCAAATAGTTGTTGCTGCACCGCAACAATCGTTTCAGGATTTCACGGAAAAATTTGGACCATCGCTTTCGTTTCATGGCGTAACAATTGTAGAGGGCGGGGCAACGCGTTCCGATTCTGTGAAACACGCGCTAAACAGTATTGCAGAGAATACGACACTTGTTGCCGTACACGATGCAGCAAGACCAGCTATCAACAATGAACTCTTCGACCGGCTGCTGCTTGCAAGCAAAGAGTTTTCTGCGGTCGCTGCGGGTTTACCCATCAATGGAACAGTGAAACGTGTTGAAGCGAACTCGGCAACTATCGCGGACGAGGATGCGATTGCAGATTCCATTTTAGGAACATCTTCCCAATCAACGGTCGATGCCTTTCAAATTTGTGAAACAATCGATCGTGCTGGATTATGGGAAATGCAAACGCCCCAATGTTTTGAGTTATCGCTCTTAAAACGGGCGTATGCCCAAGAGGGAGTCGAATCTTGTACAGACGACTCCCAAGTCGTGGAGAAAACAGGGGAGCCCGTTTATGTAGTTGGGGGAGATAGCCGAAATATCAAGGTGACTACTCCCGAAGACCTACACCTTCTCAAAGCGATTCTTGGCGTGAAAGGCGCACCAAAACGACCTGCCCATAAGCGGTTCTAAATGTTCACCGATGAATCAAGTAGCAGTCACAGTCGTACTTCCGACTTATCAAGAGTTTGAGTCCCTTCCATCGCTCGTTGAAGTGCTCAGGGAAGTGCGGACTAGCACTTTGCCAAATTTGCAACTTATTATTGTTGACGATAATTCTGATGATGGCACCGAACAACTCATTGACACATTGAATCTCGATTGGATTCGGCTCATTATTCGCAAAGAAGATAAAGGGCTAAGCAGCGCAGTTATACGCGGTCTGCAAGAAACTGCTACTGAATTTTGCGTCGTGATGGACGCGGACGGCTCGCATCCAGCATGCGCAATTCCTGCCATGGTTCAAGCAATTAAAGATGGGGCAGACTTTGCAGTTGGTTCTCGGTATATCAAAGGCGGAACGACCGAAGATGGGTGGGGGGTTTTGCGATGGCTCAATTCAAAAATTGCAACCATCATGGCAAGACCCTTTACGAAAGTACTTGATCCTATGAGTGGTTTTCTTGCATTTCGTAAGTCCACCTTTGAACAAGCAGACGACTTGAATCCTGTTGGCTATAAAATTGGTCTTGAACTCATCGTGAAATGCGAATGTAAAAACGTCACCGAAGTTCCTATTCATTTTTCTACTAGACAACTTGGGCAATCAAAATTAACACTTGGTGTGCAGTTCGAATATTTGCAGCACGTGATACGCCTTCTGCGTTACACGCACCCTAAGTTTGTAAGTTTCTTTACGTTTGCAACGGTCGGTTTGAGCGGCGCGTTTGTCTATCTTCTTGCTTTGAATTTGATAACACCTATGTTTGAAACTACATGGCAAGGAATTGCAGTAGCCGTTTGGATTGCAATGACGTGGAACTTTTTGTGGGATCGCAAGTATGCCTTTTGGTATTCGCGAAGCAACATTGTCGGACAGTACATCGGCTTCGTCTTAGTTTGTTCTGTTGGCGCACTTGCAAACTTCTATATTACAAACTCACTCGCCGAATCAAACGCTATTACTTACTCTGGTTTTATTGGCGTCATCATTGGGTCCGCCATCGGCATCGTCTTTAATTTTTTAGTAACACGGTTGCTCGTATTTCGAAAATAAGAAACGCCTTATCCTGCTTCGCGTCTTTTCAGTTTACTTAACGGTTGCTGGACATCGGTAGTTCGGCATAAACTGAGCGAGTTCTTTGCCAGTATAACTAGCTTCACATTTGGCAACTTGCTCTGGAGTACCAGTTGCAACAATCGTTCCGCCGGCATCCCCACCCTCTGGACCAAGGTCAATAATCCAGTCAGCGCATTTAATCACATCCATGTTGTGCTCGATGATGACAACGGAATTACCCGCATTGACAAGCCGTTGAATGACTTCAATTAACTTATCGATATCCGAAAAATGCAATCCAGTTGTTGGCTCATCAAGAATATACAACGTATGGTTATTTGTTTTAACACCGAGTTCACTGGCAAGTTTAACACGTTGAGCTTCGCCTCCAGATAGCGTAGTCGAGGGTTGCCCAAGCGTGAGGTAGCCGAGACCAACATCAATTAAACATTGCAACATCCGTTCAATGCGTCCATGACTTTCAAAGATTTTTGCTGCGTTTTCTATTGTCGTGTTCAAAATATCGCTGATGGTATATCCACGCCATTTCACTTCGAGAGTTTCAGCGTTATACCTTGAGCCGTTGCATTCTTCGCACGTCACAAAGGCATCAGGAAGAAAGTGCATTTCGATTTTTTTTAGTCCTTGCCCTTGGCATGCTTCGCATCTTCCACCTTTAACGTTAAAACTAAATCTACCTTGTTTGTAGCCACGAATTTTTGACTCTTTTGTTTGCGAATAGAGAGAACGGATTCCATCAAAAATACTCGTGTAAGTCGCAGGGTTGGACCGCGGAGTTCTTCCAATCGGAGACTGATCTACTTCTATGACACGGTCGAGCGCTCGGATGTTTTTGAGGGTTTTGCAAAGCCCTGTTGGCATTTTCTTCTTTTGCAACAAAGTTCGGACGCCTTCAAGAAGCACTCCGTTTACTAATGAAGATTTTCCACTTCCAGATACACCCGTCACGCAAACAAGCGAACCAAGCGGAAACACAACGTCAGTTTGTTTTAAATTATTTTTACGTGCACCTGTAATTGCGATTGAACTCTCAGTTGTTCTTCTTGTCTCTGGAGTATTGATGTTAGCGTTTCCGGAAAGATACCTGCCCGTCAATGAATTCTTGCATTTCTCAATTGCAGCGATTTTTCCTTGAGCCACAATGTTGCCGCCATGAACACCCGCGCGAGGCCCTACATCAATAAGGTGATCAGCACTCCGAATAATCCCCTCGTCATGTTCAACGATGAGTACAGTGTTTCCGATATCAGAGAGATGTCTGAGTGTTGCAAGCAATCGTTTGGTATCGCGAGCATGCAAACCAATTGTCGGTTCGTCTAACACATAACAAACTCCAACGAGTCCTGAACCGACCTGTGTTGCAAGTCGAATCCGTTGCGCTTCTCCTCCTGAAAGTGTCCCACTCGTTCTGTTGAGTGAAAGGTAATCTAATCCAACAGAGACTAGGAAAGTAAGCCGGCTCTCAATTTCTTTAAGGATGGGCTCAGCAATGCATGCAATTTCTTTTTTAAATCGTAACTGTTGGATACGTTCAAGAACAAACCCTATGGTCATTGCAGTTAACTTAGATATAGAGTACTCGCCTTTGTCTGACTTAACAGTTACCGAACGCGCTGCAATTTTAATGCGCTCGCCATTGCAATCTGGACATGTCATTTTTGTCATGTAGCCAAGTAGTTTGTTGCGCACGTTGTCGGATTCCGTTTCTTTAAAACGTCGTTCTAACTCGGGAATGACTCCCACGAAACGAACTTTTGAACCCTTCGTTGTGCCGCCGTAGAGAAGCAACTTTTTCTGCGACTTCGACAATGTGGCAAAAGGCGCTGTTATTGATACATTCGCCATGTCGCAAAATTTCTTCATGTATCGTCGATACTTTCTGCGTACTGCAGGTCCCGCCCGATGCCAAGGGACAATCGCACCTCTTGCTACTGGCTTTGCCTCGTCTGGGATGAGAAGTGCAGGATCAAATTCATGCACTGCGCCAAGCCCATCGCACCTCTTGCAAGCACCAAAATGGGAGTTAAATGAGAACAAACGAGGCTCGAGTGCATAAATACTGCACTGTGGGTGGTCTGGACAAGCGAAGTTTTCACTGTATCTCGCTTCCTCCCACGCATCTTTGCTCTCCGTTAACACAAGCATCGAACCGCCGCTTAATCGAACGGCAACTTCCGCAGAATCAGCAATTCGATCTCGGATATCACTGCCCGCAACAATCCGATCGACGACGACTTCAATATTGTGCATTTCATAACGACCAAGTTGGAGCGGATTGTCGCTTTCATCGAGCAAGACGTCGCGAAGGTCAACAATCTTTTCGTTCACTCTAGCTCGTACAAAACCCTGGCTTCGTAAATCTTCAAGCACATCTCGGTGGTATCCTTTTTTACCGACAACAACTGGTGCGCAAATCATTAATTTTGTTCCATGTTTGATGCTTGCAATGTTGTCAATGATTTGCGAAATCGTTGTTGACTCAATAACGTTTCCACACGTCTTTCCGTTGGCGTCTACGTGCCAACAATGTGGTGTACCGCACCGAGCCATAAGTAACCTGAGGTAATCATATATTTCTGTGGTTGTTGCGACGGTCGATCTTGGGTTGTGACTTGCGGAACGTTGCGCGATTGCGATAGTTGGCGGAAGCCCTTCGATGGACTCAACATCGGGCTTGCTCATTTGTGTCAAGAACTGCCGAGCGTACGAACTCAGTGACTCCATATACTTGCGTTGTCCTTCAGCAAAAATGGTGTCGAACGCAAGTGAACTCTTCCCTGAACCAGAGACGCCGGTCAACACAACTAATTTGTCTCTTGGAATGCTCACATCTATATTTCTAAGGTTGTGTTCGTTTGCCCCTTTAATATGAATGAACTTGTTTGGACTAGGCATGATTCTAGGAAACTTCTCTTCGCTGGAAGAGAATTATGCCTATCGAGAGAGCGGCAATAACATAAAAACCACCATAAATAGATGTACGAGCAACATACCGTGATGGGATAACGTTTTCCTGTGTTAAAGCATCCGTAAGCCAGAGCACCTGAAAGTTTGGGACCACCGCACTGCCAATGTTGTACCCAATCCAAGCTGGATATTCGAATGCTTCGGAATAGTCTGTTAGCGAAACGCCACTTGCGATTTCTAACCGTTCGGTGACAACCTCTTCAATGTCACCATTTGTTTTTTGCATGACTCGAATATGTTCAACGAGTTCTGCGTTCCCATCAGTAACTGCGCGGTCAAGCCAGAGTTGTTCAATGTCATACATTGGTTTGCTAAACCACGCATCAGACATCATGCCAAGGAAGAATATAAGAATTGTAGCGATCAACGTTCCCAATTGACTTAGCCGAGTTGAAATAGCAATTGCAATACTTCCTAAAATCAATACAGATACAAGAATTGAAATGATGGCTTTCCAGATATCTGGCTTAAAGGATGCCCAAATTGGTTGGGTTGAGAAGTCTGGTCCAAAATTCAATACTAAGACATAGGCAACTGCTAAGAGGGGAGTCGCAACACAAATCCAAGTGCTTGAGAATACAAACCCATAAAAATAATTGCACCAAACTGCTGCGGCAGTACTGATAAAGAAACACAGTGTTCCAAATATAACGACGGGAAGATGAATTGGTACTCTGACTGTTTGAAAGACTTCCTGTTGTTCGACTAATACAAACACAAGTGCAACGTTAAGCGTTGAAAGAGTAATGGCCGCAGCCGCGCCGAGATACTTTCCTATGACAAATTGAGGTCTTCCAACCGGCTTTGAGACGACTGTCAAAGTCGTTTTATTCCGAATCTCGTTTCCAAGAACGGTGCTTGCCACGAAGATTGCAAGCAGCATTCCAATCATAAAAACGGTCGCAAGCCCAATGTCAAGAAGCATCCGCTGGTCGTTCTCCATGGTGAACGCCGAGAGAGGGCTTGAGAGCATTAACAACAACGTCGCGCAGAGCACTAGAACAAGCACAATTGGCTGCCTGATACTCTCAAAAAAAGCGTTTCTTGCGATAGTAAAGGTTTGGGTAAACATCTGATTTATGGGTTAGAAGTGGGCAGGGTACGGCAAATCATGATAATCTGCCGAACCTTGAACGAACGAAATTATGTAATGGTTCGTAAACATTTCAGATTACCTACTTTTTACGTTTTTTGATTACACCGAGCACGTACCAACTTTCCCCTTCCCCTAGAGCTTACCCCCCCCCATAAGGCACAGCAAACCCAGATGAGAATTGACCATCACACCTACCAAAAAGCAACGGCAACTGCTGTAACTGGGTTCCTCTTACAACTTGTAATTGCAACAACGTTGCTTGTGTTTGGCTTAATCGCTGGATCTACGGCGTTTGTGTTTGGCTCGCTCTATGTGTCGATTGGCTGTGTTATCTGGGTTGGACTCATCATCCTCTTCTATCAGCATAAAATGCAAACGATTGAGGAACTTGAGGAATCGGAACTAGCTGGGTCGTCTGAATCCTCCATGTTTGAAGCTGGAAGCGACCAGATTCGCCCGGCAGCAAACCGACTTCGCCTTCTCCATTCATGGATAATGCCAGCCATAAGTATTTCCATCACAATCGCTCTCGTTGCGATTGGTGTTTTGGTACTTCGATTTCTTGGACAGACTGATCACCAGGACGACATGCAACAAACCGTTGTATTGCAAACGCAATATGTTGGCTGGGCGCTTGCTGTTTCAATGGGATTTGCATTAGTCAGTTTTATTTACTCAAGGTTCGTCGCGGGAATGGCAAATGTTCCTGCGTGGACAAATCTCAGGGGTGGATCGGCGTGGATGGTTGGGAATACTGTCGTTCTGCTCGCGCTCTCAGTTGGTCTGCTTTTCAGGTTCTTTGAAAACGAACAAGTACTTCTTGCTGTTTGCTGGGGAATACCGATTTTTATGTTTGCCGTTGCAGCTGAGATTGTTGTCAATTTCATTCTAAATTTGTATCGCCCTCGGCTTCATGGCGAATCTCCACGACCAGCGTTTGACTCAAAAACTTTGAGCATGTTTGCATCGCCAGATTCTTTAGTGCGATCTATCAACGAAGCGATTAATTATCAATTTGGGTTTGATATAACAAGTTCATGGGGCTATCAACTTATGCTCCGTTCGGCGACTTGGCTGCTTGTTCTTGGAGCGATTGTCCTTCTTGCCATGAGTTCAATGATTATCATCGAACCAACTCAACAAGCAGTTCGGCTTCGGCAGGGAGCTCTCTCAGGAGATGTTTATTCTCCTGGAGTCATGTTCAAATTGCCTTGGCCACTAGAAACTGCAGAGATATACGATGTTACACGCGTCAGAGAACTTGATCTTACTTTCAAGTGGAAACAAGAACGGCGCGTTATTCTTTGGACTGATGATTACAATAAACATGCAGTAGTAAAGCCGAAGCCATTTATCGTAAATGAACACTTGAATGATTCACAATCTTCGCAAGATGATGTGTTGTCACTCGTTGATGTCAGAGCGGTTATTAAATATAGAATCTCAAACGATCACTTGCTTGATTGGATTCAGTTCGGTTCTGAAGAAGTTGATCGACGCAGTCGGCTCACGCAACGAGAAATGGCAATTCTTGCGTTCTCACAAAACACACTTACTTCACTGTTTCAAACTGTCTCTTTAACAGACATTATTGGACAAGGCAGAGGAGCACTTTCAAAAGAGGTCGCAACCCAACTGCAAGCAGCACTCGATGCTCAACAGAGTGGCGTTGAGATTATTTCAATAGACATGCCACTTGTTGCTCCAGCTGGCGGTGCTGCTGAAAGTTTTGAGGAATTGTCTGTCGCCATGCAAGGCGAAGAACGCCTTGTTACAGCAGCAACTGGTTACGCCAAGAGTATTCTGACAAGAACTGCAGGCGACCCAGAGTTCGTTGATTCAATTGTAACAGCCGTTGCCAACTACAACGATGCACGGAATCAATGGGATTCCATAAGGCGGGAGGACGAAAGTGACACAACCAAAGTTCAACAAGCCAAGGTAAACATGGACTCCCTCCAAACAATTGCCATTGACCTTATACACAAGGGCAACGGTTTGGCAGCTGCAAAAATACGCGACGCACGCGTAGAAAAGTGGACATCATGGATGGACACATGGGCAAACGCAAGCCGCGTCTCAGGGCAAGCGTCTGCGTTTAGGGCTGCACCCGAGTTGTACAAACAACGAATGTACATGTCTGTTCTCGCGAGAAGATTGCCCTCAATTAAAAAACACGTTATTGGAATTGATCCAGAACGCTTACACGTAGATGTTGAACTTAAGAGCATAAATCCGTTATTGAATTTTGCTGATGCTCTTCATAACGACGAAGGAAATTAATACGATGAAACGTCCTATAGTTATATTTGCTGGAATAGCATTACTCATCATACTCTTGCTCTTCAGCATGACATACACCGTTACGTTCTATGAAGTTGGAATTAGAAGCCGGTTTGGCCAGACGAATGAAAACAGTGTTGTTCGTGAGGCAGGCTTGCACTTTCGACTCCCTTTCTTTGCTGATTCAGTAACACTCCTTGATACTCGAATGAACATTCTTCAATCGCCTATGTCTCTATTCCAGACAGCAGACGGGCAACAAATTGTTGTCAAGGCATTTTTGCTCTGGAAAATAGATACTGATGGGGTTGCTCCTCTTGACTTTTACAGAGCGTATGGTTCTGCCGACATAGCCCAAAACACAATTGATGGCCAATTCAGAGATGCAGTTTCAACACTCAGCGCTTTCACGTTTGAAGAATTAACTGGAAAAAACAACAAATTAGATGAAGCAGAAAAAGCAATTCTTGCGCACCTCGACTCGCTGAAAAAGACCGGAATTGTTCCAGTTACTGTTGGCATAAATCGTTTGCTTCTTCCACCAAAAACTACTACCGCAGTGCTGAAGCGCATGGAAGCAAAGCGAAACACCCTAGCCGAACAACGGCGAGCAAAAGGAATGGCCGATGCTGAGGCAATCCGTGCAGCAGCGAGAGCAAAGCATGACAAAATTATGGCCTTTGCGTCTCAGCGAGCTGAAGATATTCGCGCTGAAGGCGAAGCACAAGCCGCGGAGTATTTGCAATTGATGGGACAGGATGAAGAACTTGCTATTTTCTTGGCTTGGCTTGACGCAGTCGAGGCGTCCCTGTCTGAAAACACAACGCTCGTTCTAGATTCCGATGTCGCACCATGGCATTTATTGAATTTGGATTCTGAAGGGATTGATTCTCAAATACCACAACCAAAAGGCAACGATTCTAAATGACCGATTTGAACGATCATAACGAACAAGAATCTCGCCGAACGGCTTCTGCAAAATTTGAATTGCAGAGTGAGCACGATGCTTCCATCAATCTCCAAGATGCAATGGATACTGCTCACCGTTCACTTGCCTCCTCGCTTCAGTTAAGTTTCAGAGCCCTTCAAGTGGTGATGGTTGTCTTGGTCTTACTATATCTTTTGTCAGGACTTCGAACTGTCGAAGATTCACAGACGGGGGTCGCAACCCTGTTTGGTGCAATTATTGATGACGAGGGCTTGTCACCCGGCTTGCAAACTAATTGGCCCCCACCAATTGGTGGATACGTTGTGTTTAACGCACAAAAAAGAGAAGCAGATATCGGCAATGCCTTCAAACCTCAACTTGATGCTCGGCTCGATCAACAACAAAGAATCACCAAATCAACTGCGAGAAAAGGACTCGCTCCTGGTCGAGATGGCTCCCTTATTACGAGTGATGGGGATTTAGCACACACTGCAATTCAAGCTGAATGGGAAATAGTTAACCCTTTGTTATTTGCGAAAACAATTCCAGATGCTAACGGCGACTCTTTTGTTGAGTTGGCGCTTGAGCGTGCGACAATTCATGTTGTTGGAAATGTTACGCTTGAGGAGTTAATCGATAAACCCCTCGATGAATTAAGTGCTCTCATTCGTATCCAAGCACAGGAAACATTGCATGGTTTGGAATGCGGAATACGGCTTACAAACATCATTATTTCAAGTGAGCCAGAACCACCTCTTTATATTCAAAAATCATACGACGCCTTTGATAGCGCAAAAATTGATGCAGAAACCAAGGTAGAAGTGGCGACTGCGAAAGCACACGAAATGTTAATCGAAGCGGTTGGTAGCCACTACGAAGAATTTGTCACTTTAATCAACCAATATGAGCATGCTGCGGAAAGCAAAGAAACTTCGCTCATTCAAAACAGTCTAAGTAATATCAACACGTTCTTGCAATCCGACAACGTTTCTGGAAAAGTTTCAAATAAGTTGTCTACAGCAAAGGGATATCGCTCTATTGTTGAGATTACATTAGGACAAGACGCTAAGCGTTTTCAAAGTATTCTTCCAAGATACAAAGAACATCCTGAATTAGTAATTCAAAACAAATGGCTTGAGATGTATGCCAGAGTTCTTGCACAAAAAGATCTTGAAACTATTTTCGTCCCACAATTTATCGAATCTGTTCGATTGGGCATCTCTGGTTCTGATGAAATCGCACAACTGCGACACCGTCTCTTGCTCGATAAAAAAGAATTGAGAGCGCTTACCGAAGGAGCAGATCTTCACAATCCATGGATTCTCAGAGCAAGTGAAATGGATTTAGAGGCACCTTCCAGAGAACTCTCCATTACTGGTGGCATAGTGCAAGGCAGAAAGTAAAGACAAACTTTATGTTGCAACATTCTCCAAAAACTGACACAATTGTTGAGGCTATTGGCTTAACAAAAACCTTCCGCGACTTCTGGATGAGAGCCAAGGCGAAAGCTGTTGACGGAATTACTTTTAACATTCAACGGGGCGAGTTATTTGGGTTACTCGGCCCAAATGGATCGGGCAAGAGCACAACCATTAAACTTATCCTTGGGCTCCTTAACAGAACGCAAGGTCGACTCACAGTGTTCGATCGTGAGCCACATGACGTTGCAGTGAAAAAATTCATTGGTTTTTTACCAGAAGAATCGTACCTGTACCCTTACCTCAATTCACTTGAGACGCTTGATTACTATGGGCGCTTGTACGGAATCGATCGCAAAAGTCGCAAACGCAGATCCGAAGAATTGCTTGATATGGTTGGGCTTTCCCAAGTAGCCCACCGTCATGTTGGCGAATTTTCTAAAGGCATGATGCGAAGAATTGGTCTTGCGCAAGCACTCATCAACGATCCTGAATTTTTAATCCTTGATGAGCCAACAAGCGGGCTTGACCCTATTGGCACAAGGCAAGTCAAAGACTTGTTAACTGAATTTAAAAAACGGGGCAAAACAATCTTGCTCAGTTCACACTTGCTTTCAGACGTAGAAGATGTGTGCGATCGAATGACAATTCTTTACGGAGGGAAGATTCATGCCGAAGGAACTTCAGACGACCTGCTTATTGATTCAGAACGAACTATTATTAAAGTTCCAAGGATCAAAAACGATTCTACAATCGAAAAGATCGAAGCAATTCTTGAGTCTCAAGAAGGATGCGGTATCGAATCTGTTAACCAACCAAGACAAACACTTGAATCGTACTTTATTCAAATAGTTGACAAGGCGAGAGCTTCTCAAGTTGAAACTAGCGGCGTTGAGGGCGGAGTTACCGCTCCTTTTCTACTCGGTAACGAAGAAGGCGCTGTCCTGATTGATAAACTTTTGGACACTAAGGATGAAACACAGCGGGCTGTCGTTCAGGACAATAAGGTTCCATCAGAAGACAAAAAGGATGACGTACTTGACTCATTGATGAATTCAGAAGAGCCAACCGTACAATTGACTGAAAAGAGTTCGCCAGTGAAAGCACCTGAACAAGCAGATGCCTCTGTAATCGATTCTTTACTGTCTGATGACACAATAGATGACTCGCAGGATTCAAAGTGAAAACGGTACTTGGACTTCACCACAAATTTAATGTCTGGCAGGATAAGCGCTGGTCTAGGGTAATATTGTCCTTTTTCTTTGTAATTACCGTGGTTGTTGCTATCACGCCTGTGCTTACAAACACTTACAAACTACACAGTGACCGTCTCGACATTTTTCAACTTCTTACTGGACCAGACCAATCCGCCGTAGCCCAGCAACTTCAAGAAACTGGATTCATCCAAATAAGTGGCGTAACGTTTGGAGACCAACGACTTAAAAACTATCGAATCCTTGGCGACGATGGAATTGTAATTGGTCCAGCAAGCGTCACATCATTAGTCCTAAGTAGTAACGTTCCAAGATGGATTCCATCGTGGCTTCTCATCAACCCAAACATGATTTGGTTACTTGGGACGCTCGGATTGGCTTGGGGATTAACTGCAATTTGGCTTGGGCTTTTCCACGCATTGTTGTACTCAACCGTTATTGGTATCTCGTCATGGTTTCTTTTTAATTGGCTTGGCGCTCCGAAAATATCGCTCGCTATTGCAGGCATGTGTATTTTGGGTTTTAGTTACCATCTATCCATCAAATTACTGTTGATCGTTTTTCGCTCTCCAAGACAAGTCTCAACATTGGCACGGGGCGTGTTGTTTGAGTCTACAAGAACTCGTATTTCAATTTCATTTTTGATGATTTTGTTGATACTTTTACCACTAGTACCAATTATGCTAGATCCCGCATCTCCTTTGCGGCATAGAATTCAAACTTTATTAAGTAGGTCGCTCGGTATTACTTTTGGTGTAGCCGCTTTTTTAACAGTGTTTTTGTGTTGCGCTACAGTTGCATTTGAAATACGTGATCGTCAGATTTGGCAAGTCTTAACAAAACCAGTAAGCAAGTTTGGATATTTGCTAGGAAAGTGGGTTGGCGTATTGTCAATCAACCTCGCTATACTTACGATTGCAAGCGTCTCTGTATTTGTCTATCTACAATATTTACGCTCTGCTCCAGTTGCTGAGGGTGTACAAGGGGAGTTAGATCGCATTGCCGTTGAAGAAGAAATAATGACAGCAAGAGTTGAGGCCCAGCCCATTTTCGAATTGCTATCGGAGGAACAACTTGCTACTAGAGTCGAGAGGGCCATTGAAGCCGACTCTGATTTGCGAGATAGGGAAGATATTAAAATCCCTTTGCGTAAAAAATTGCGTGAAGAATTGCAGGAGCAGTTTCTCTTTCAGCAAAGGTCCATTCCACCCAAACGCGGGGAAGAAGTGTTTTCACATACATATCGATTTGAGGGTTTGCAACACGCAAAGGAAATGGGAACACCTCTAGCATTCAAATATCGTTTTCATATCACGCAATCAGATGAACATCAAACTTTTGAAGCGGGGCTGATGTATAACGATGATCCTTCGACAAGGCACATCATCACGTACGTTCCAACAATGACGCACGTCACAATGATTCCAGCATATCTAATTGATGATGATGGTGTTCTTGAAATTTCTATTTTTAATCTATACTTGCCACCACCTATTGAACAAGGCATGGGTGCAATGATTTTTGACAAGGGCGGCATTCGTTTACTTTATAGAGTGGGCAATTTTGAACCAAACTTCTTCAGGGCAATGTTGGTCCTGTGGGTCAAATTGGCATTTCTTGCAGCGCTTGCTTTAGCCGCTTCAACTTTTTTAAGTTTCCCAGTTGCTTGCTTGGTCACATTGACAATTTTTGTTTGTGGAACATTAGCACCCTATTTGTCTGGTGCTCTTGAAGCGTATGTCCCACCTGCGACTTCAGCAGTCGACTTTAGTAACGTAGGACAGATTATCCAGTGGTCGTTTGAAAATACAATACGAGGCATTGCCTCAATCATGGTTTATGCACTTGATGGCTTTGGGGGTCAAAGACCATCGGACCAATTAGTCAATGGGATGCTTGTCTCCTGGTCCACAGTGGTAAGAGGCATTATTACAATCGGAATTATCTGGTCAGGTATTGCGCTAGGGGTTGGCACGTACGTTCTGAAGAAACGACAATTAGCAATTTACAGCGGGAGTGGTTGATTGATAAACTTTTTTCTACTATGAATCGAGATCGTTTAATTCAAAGTTCTGCAGCAGTTCTTGCAGCATCCTCCTTAACTATAGGAGGATTGATGCTTCCCGCTATTCTTGACGAAGCAGAAAATAATACTCTTCGGTATACGAATAACATTGTTGAGGGCGCTCCAGATTGGGTCAACACTGTGGGTATGTCAATCGGTGCCCTTCGTGGTCTTCTTGTTGATTATCTTTGGATAAAAATTCAACAGATGCAGCGCGATGGACTCTACTTTGAAGTCATGGCCGATGCTGAACTCATTACCAAATTGCAACCGAGATTCCCACAAGTATGGGTTTTTCATGCACATAACATGGCGTATAACATTTCAGTTGCTACGCATACCATCGAAGAACGGTGGGAATGGGTTAATGAGGGAATTCGATTGCTCCGAGAAAAAGGACTCAGGGCAAATCCAGACGATATGGTTTTGCACAAAGAACTTTCATTCTTTTTTATGCATAAGTTGAATGGGAATTCAGATGACGCACACCTCTATTACAAACGCAAACTTGCGCAACGGTGGCACAACATTCTCGGCGAACCCCCAGATAGTTGGAATGACCGAACACTTTGGATGAAAGAAATTGCTGATGCTCCACGGACTACCCAAGATGCAATTCGGCAAACTCCTTTTTTAGAGGAATTGATTTCGAAATTAAAAAAGAACTCCGCTGATTATGAAAAGAGTCCCTTTGCAGAAGAAAAGTTATTAGCACAGATTGCACAACTCGATTCAATCTCCCAGCATTCATTGGTTGCAAGTTCCATGGGGTTAGAAGATTCACTTCGATCCCAGTCTCCATACTTTAATCAACTTGATTCACTTTATAACGAGCCAAAGTACAAGGATGCTTGGAAGGTTTTGCTCGCTACGTTCAGAAAACAAGTACTCAAGGATGAGTACAACATGGATCCCCAACTTATGTACGAGTACACAATTGTTGGCGGACCACTTGATTGGCGTCATCCTCAAACACATGCCTATTACTGGGCACGCCGAGGAGCTGAAGTTGGCAAGGGTCGGTTTAAATCAGACGATGTATACAAAATCCTCAACACGGACCGTGTTCAACTTCAAGCGTTGCAATCGCTTGCAAGATCAGGCCGCATCGCATACGACCCATTCTCCCAAGAAGTTCCGGGACGATTCCCAGACCCTAGATTTATTGATGCAGTGATTGGTGACGAAAATCGTGATGGACTTTGGAACGAACTCTATAAAAAACATTACTTTGTTCGCGGAGCAGGAAGTGATACATTTACAACATTTATGCGGAACTTCCTTGGCTTCGCTGTTCGAGAACAATATCGACAAGGGGAGTTGGCAAGAGCCCAAGAACTTCTTAATAAACTTGACCAATTCTTTGGCACTGGTGCTACTCCACCGAACAATGTCTATAAAGTACCGCTTGACGTTTGGGTGAGAGACAGAGCAAAAGGGGAGTATGAACGTCTTCCTGCTGTCGCAGTCAGCGATGTATCTTCTGCTCTTCGATATGCATTCCGAGTAGGTGTCGGTCAAAGTCGCCCTGAAGTTTTTAAAGAGGCGGTCAACTTTGCAAGACAAGTTACCAACGAATTTAAAAACAACGAATACAACAATTACACAACAAAGTTTGGTACTGGTCGAATAAAAGACCTGATTGGAGCGCTTGAATCGAGTGCACAAATTACATTTGAGCAACTTATGACAGATCCCACTGTCCCGATTGAAGAGCGAATGGCAATTTGGGCTGGGGTTGATATGCTCGAGCAAGGGCTCAGACCGCGTGTCTATGATCGTATAGGTCCGCGATTAATGGATCAATATCAAAAACATCCTCTGAGCAAGGCCAAAGCATTTGACGATGCATTTCCAAAGCCGCCGGGATTGGATGCATGGCGTCAACAAATGGCACTTGAAGCAAAACGTGCAGAAGAAAAGGCCTCGCAAAACAACCCTGCAAGTTCTATTGACCGAAAGTAAATACTCTTTCGTGCTCCAAGGGATACTGGAAGTAACAGAATTGGGACTGTCCCAAATCAAGACAACTCGTTTTGCTTGGACTGTCACCCCTTAGTTCTGATGTATTGCACAATTATGGGGGATCAAAGCCGCACCCACCCCAGGGGTTGCAACGCAATATTCGATAGATTGATTTAAGTGTCCCTTTTAATGCTCCATACTTTGCTAATGCCTCAATTGCATAGTCTGAACAAGTCGGTTGAAAACGGCAATGCCCACCCATGATTGGTCTAAGCGTAACCTGATACAGCCTCACGAATACGACCAGCGCTGTTGATGCAAGGGCGGAAATTGATTTCATGATGCCACTACTTTAAGTATCAGTGAAGCATACTCGTCTGTGGCTAGGATTGCATGAGGACGGAGTGTCAATAGAATATCGACACTGGGCAACTGTTCTTGCGACTGCCGAAATGCCTCTCGACATCTTCGTTTCATTGCATTCCGTAGCACTGCGCTTCCCACCCGTTTTGGCACGGAAAACCCTAGTCGGGGATAGCCAAGCTCATTGTTATGGATATGAATGAGCAGAGGTCCCGATGTGCGGCGATTGCCCTTGGAGAACATTCTTGAAAAATCTTTTTTCAACGTCAAGCGCTGATTCCGTGAAAACATAATGTTTGATCCCATCAATTCACATCCTGATCGAGCGCTGTTTGGTAGCGCTTCATCAAGTTTGCTCGGGTAATCAATCCTGAAATTCCACCCTGCGTTTTAATTAACGCTAACGCTTGAACATCACTTCGTGAGAATTTATCAAGGACAAGGTCAAGGGTTTCCTCTTCACTTACAGTTGGTAAATCAGAGCGTTGAATTTCTGAAACTTGCAACAAGGGAATTGCTTCTCGGTAGACAAGTGCCGCGCGAAGATCTCCAGCAGTTACCATGCCACAGTATTTATCATGTTCATCGGTGACGATGAAGTCGGATGTGCCGGTTGTTTCCATTAAATCAACAAGCACTTGTGCAGAGTCAGTTTGTTTGACTAATGTTGCTTGTTCAATCAATACATCTTCTGGAGTAAGACGCCGCAAGACAGTGAGGTCGCTCAATGCTCCCATGCGAACTCCGAGTCGTGACAGTTTGAAGGTGTAGACGCTGTCTTTACAAACAAAGCGAGCAACAACGGTGCTTACTACGGCAGCAAACATCAATGGTAAAATGACATCGTAACTTTGTGTGACTTCGTACACGATGAGAATCGCAGTGAGTGGAGCGTGTGTTGTGGCAGCAACCATCGCAGCCATTCCGACAAGTGCGAAGTACGCAGGGGATGTATTTGGGAACCAGCCAAAGTAATGGACCACGTACCCAATACATCCACCCGTTGCTGCGCCAATAAAAAGAGAAGGTGCAAACAACCCACCGGCTCCACCTGAACCAACCGTAATGCTTGTCGCTATCAGTTTAACAATCGCTAGACCAGCAAGTCCAAGCAAGAGTGGTGCTGCATCCTTGAGAACAGAGCCATCCGCATCAGCAAAGTATGAGTTTGGATTAATAAGTGACTCAATCATAGGATAGCCGTTGCCGTAAAACTTTGGCATTACGCCGCTGCTTGTGAACCAGTACAAACTGAATCCAAGAATCCCGAGCGCAAGTGCACCTGCAAGTGGACGTGCATAGATTGGCAACTTTGTTGCGACAAACAATCGCTCGGATCCATCAAGAGAACGGACAAAGGTGGCTCCAAGTAACCCACAAGCGAGCCCAAGAATGAGGTACGTGGGAATTTGGGTGACGCTAAATGCAAGACCATCGCAGAAGAACCCTTCGCCGACTTCAAAAAGCGCAGCGTCACCAAGTATGCCTTGCGTCGTTGCCGAAGAGACGACTGCTGCAATAACAATTGGGGTAAATGTTTTCAGCGAAAAGTCTCGGAGCAAAATTTCCATGACAAAAAAGATGCCTGCAATCGGCGCGTTAAAGACAGAAGCCAATCCTGCAGCAGCACCGCAACCAAGCAAGGTTCCTGTATGTTGCGAACCAGTTCCGAGCAACTTCGCAATGTTTGAACCAACCACTGCGCCAATAGTGACGATTGGACCCTCAGCACCCGCTGAGCCGCCAGAGGCAATCGTTGCTGTCGATGCCAGCCACTTGCGAAGTCCAATCCTCCATGATAATTTGCCTTTCTTTCGTTGCACTGCGTAAATCACGGAGGTCACACCCGGTCCAACACCCTCATGCTTCAACAATGTGATTAAGATTCCAGTAATTAATCCGCCCGCTGCAGGTCCAAGAAGGATGATAAGCCATAAATACTCTGATCCCTTGAGCATCTCACCAAAATGTTCCGTTTCCCGCAATGGCAAGATGAAGCCAACCGCGGCGAGCCCCATGAGGACGCCAATAATAGCTGCCACGATGTAAAGATACCAATCGCGCTCAAATCCGAGACGTAGGCCAATTCTTCGTAGATATGGGGTAAGTAAGCGTTTCATCTCACGTAGGGTCCTAATCGTTTGGGGAATCGAGGAGTGTAGCAAAGCATACACCACCGAGAAAGTGACAAGGCATGAGATATTAGGTATAATCCACAATTCGCACCTGATTTGTGCCAACGGATGGTCAATTCTATGAATGCGAGGAGAATACCCCCTAATGATTGAAGATCTTCGAAGTGATGAAATAGTACGGAAGTGTGGCGGCAGGTTCAAGTTAACAGCCCTTATCCAACATAGATTGCACGAACTCTTGATTGATGGCGCACGTCCACTCGTTGAACGTAATGGGCGCACCGACCTTGAAGTTGTCATCGCGGAAATTATGGAAGATAAAATCACCGCTGATTACACTGAGTCTGGCTACGAGATGAAGTCAACAATCGGTTCAAAACAAGATGGCTAACACCCCGTCATTTGATGGTAGCCATATTATTGTTGGGTTAACAGGGGGAATTGCATGTTACAAAGTTGCCGATTTGGTGAGTAAACTCGTGCAGCGTGGAGCCACTGTTCAAGTGCTTATGACCGAGGCGGCTTCAAAGTTTATTGCACCACTTACGTTTGCATCGCTTACTGGCAGAGCTGTATTTGATAGCCAGTGGACTTATGTAGAAGAACACGATCCACAACATATTCGAATTGCGAAGAATGCAGATGCAATGATTATTGCACCATGTACGATGAACATGCTTGCTAAACTTTCTCAAGGTATGACGGACGATCCAGTTTCACTTGTTGCCTCGGCAATTGACCGAGTGAAGACGCCGGTTCTAATGGCTCCTTCCATGAACGCTACGATGTTTGAACAACCAGCGACAACCCGCAATCTTGAGACTCTTTCCGTTGATGGCT
Source organism: uncultured Isosphaeraceae bacterium (assembly GCA_964489535.1). Classification (GTDB taxonomy): domain Bacteria; phylum Planctomycetota; class Phycisphaerae; order Phycisphaerales; family SM1A02. Next base: position 75,514 of record CAZAZD010000001.1, on the reverse strand, counting down.
TTGAGATACTCTTTGCTGAAGAAGGATGGCAAGCGTGCAAAACCATTGGTAAAGGGCGCATGGCTGAACCTAAGGACATTCTTAATGCATTAGAAGCGGCTTTATCAAAGAATACATCGTTTTCTTCTTGACTAGCGACGGTACTCCATTCATAATCAGAAGGGGAGAAAGTTAACTATGTTCACAAAACTATGTACATGTATTCTGCTGTCGTTTGTTTCATCCGTCACCTTTGCTAGCGAAGGCCGACTCGATCCAACGGCAGTTTCCTTCACAACTCCAACGTCATTGAATGCAGCGTTCAAAAAAGTAAAGCAAATTAGACACCGTACACTTGGCACTTGTCCGCAAGTTCCAGTAGCACTCACTGACAGCGACTTTGGCGATGGTGCATACACTTTGCAAATGGGTTTTGCTCAAGGCGAATCACTCGCCGCGACGTACAGCGTTCCCGCTGAAGATTTTCCAATCAAAATTGATGCCATGGAAGTATTGTTTGGTACGTACAATACTATTGTTGAAACAACAACACAGTGGTCCGTGACCGTGTGGGATGGCACACCTACGAATGGCATCCAAGTGGCAAGTTTTTCAAGCGACGATATTATTCTTCCACACCTAGTCATGCCACCCGGAACAAATGGCATCATCATTTCGGTTTCAGTTGATCCAAATGACCCCGACCAAATTTATGTCTACAACGACAGCGGGATGAATTCGTTTACAGTCGCATTTCGAATTGACCAACATAACCAAGCAGGTAATCCCTGCATCTCATCTCCACCTTCAAATCGAAATGCATTTCCGTGTACTGACACAAGTGGTCTCGATTTCCCAAATGAAAACTGGATTGATGCAGTCAGTGGAACGTGGTGTGCGTGCGGTTCTGGCTGGATGACCTTTCAACAATTTCCCGCCATCTGTACTCCGAGTGGGGATTGGGTTCTTCGCTCCTTTTATACGCCTGTTGGGTGTTCGGTTGATCCTGTTGCGTGTTGTCTCCCCGATGATAGTTGCCAAGACTTAAGTCCAGGCGATTGCACTATTTTTGGTGGCGAGCCAGCAGCCGAAGGAACAACGTGTGCAACCTACGTTTGTGGTTCCGGCATTGGCGCTTGCTGCGTCGAATCAACTGGCAATTGTGTGAACTTTGATTTGAATACCTGCAATACTGTCGGTGGAACCCATTTGGGCGAAGGAACAAATTGCGATACAACAACGTGTTTTCCCGAAGGCGCTTGTTGCCTATCTGACGGTGCCTGTATTGGGCCAGTTACCCCAGAAGATTGCGCTGCGGTTGCTGGAACATTCCAAGGCGACGGTGTAACTTGCGCTGCAGCAAATTGTCCGCAACCAATGGGAGCTTGCTGTGGTACAGATTGGTGCCTCGACCTTATAGAGAACGAATGCGGTGCAGTCGGTGGTGCATGGCAGGGTAATTCGACGATCTGTGGTGACGGCTCTCTATGCAGCACAGGATGCGCCGAAGACCTTGATGGAGATGGGTTGATTAATGTCAACGACTTGCTTACAGTTGTTGGTGATTGGGGTTTAACTGATAGTGAAGCGGATATTGATGGGAACGGGACAGTTGATACGCCCGATTTGCTGGCAGTCATTGCTGCGTGGGGTGTATGCGAGTAACCTATGAGACATGGCTAAAGCAATCCAATGTACTGTTTTTCGTTTCACTCTTTCGGATAATCCCGGAATACTTCTAAGCTTAGCGAACCGGCTACGTGCAGCAGACATCTCGCTGCACTCACTTTGGGCACGAAGTAACGAGGATAACACTTCAACAATGCGTTGCCTTGCTGAGCGAGATCCACAGTTTCGTGACTTTGCAAAGTCGGCAGAACTGGGCGCGGAGGAAGAAGTCGCAATCCACGTCACAACGAACGAGGGCGATGGTGATTTTATTCGTATGCTCGAACAAGTTGCAGGGGTGAACGTCAATATCAACGCTATCGAAGCCGTTTCGCTTGAAGGCCAAACTGGCTGGGTGCTGTGGACCGACAAGGATCACGTCGGTTCGCTCCTTGATCAACTCAATACCAACTAAAAACTATCCCTCGGATAGATTCTTGTCAGAAACGTTGTTGCTGAAGTACATTCAGTTTACGCGTTTGCCCAAGAGTTCGTACGGTGAAGGGTTGGGCACAGATACACGGAACCAAGGAGGCATAACAGTCCGTGACTGTCACACAGCGAAATTGTAAAAGTCTCAGAGGAGATTCGTGTTCCCTGAAGTACTGTGGGGGGACAGTCCCGTTATGCAGGGGACAGTCCCTTCATGTACCAACGCCATTGCTAACACCGAAATGTAAATGTCAATCAAAGAACTATTGCATCAACAGTTTGGGGACAGTCCCGTTACTCTTCGGCTTCCTCGTGCTGGTCAATGAAGCTAGATAGACGTCGACGGCGAACAGGATGTTGCAATTTACGAATTGCTTTTGATTCTACTTGGCGAACACGTTCGCGAGTGACTTTGAAAATACGACCAACCTCTTCAAGCGTATACGTATACCCGTCACCAATGCCATAGCGAAGTTTAAGGATTTCTCTCTCACGATATGTCAACGTTTTAAGCACATCATTGATTCTAGAACGGAGCATTTCACTGGTTGCCGTTTCGGACGGTGCATGCTGTCGTTCATCTTCAATAAAATCACCAAACTGTGAATCTTCTGATTCACCGACAGGGCGGTCTAAACTAATTGGGTGACGTGAAATTTTCATAACACGTTTCGTTTCTTCAATCGTCATATCAGCCACTTCAGCGATTTCTTCAAGCGTTGGTTCGCGACCAATGTCTTGGAGAAGACGCTTCTGGATACCACGAAGTTTCGACATCGTTTCAATCATGTGCACAGGCACGCGAATAGTACGTGCGTGATCTGCAATCGCTCTCGTAATTGCTTGGCGAATCCACCATGTTGCGTACGTCGAGAACTTATACCCACGCCTATATTCATATTTATCGACCGCGCGCATGAGCCCCGTGTTTCCTTCTTGAATAATGTCAAGGAATGGCAACCCACGATTACGATATTTCTTTGCAATGGAAACCACTAAACGCAAGTTGCCGCCGGAAAGGTCGCGTTTCGCTTGATCGTACTCTTCAAAAACAACAGCGATTGTTTTAAGACGAGCATCAAGGTTTTCTGGCGATTCCAAAACAAGACCCCGCAGTCCAGACAACTCTTCTTCCATAACAACAACGTCATCTGGGTCGAACTGACTATTTTTCTTTTTGGAAAGAGTAAGATCGCGTTGAATTTGTTTGAACTTCTTGGAAATTGATTGCAACTTCCTAAGAAGTGGTTGAATTTTCGCGGTACGTAAGCAACATTCTTCAAGAAGTGAAGCAACTTTTCTACGCCGTGCTTCCATTCTTGCGCGAACTATTTCTAATTCTTTTTTCTTTAATCCGCCTTCTTCGCAGAGTGTCCAATCTTTTGCATTTTGGTCTAACAGCAATCGAACCGTTGCGGTATTGACTGGAATTCTGCTTGCGACTTTTTGCTTTGCATTTTCTTCTGCTGTTGAAATGCGCATCGTTCGGTCAAATGGCAATTTGCCTTCATTCACTGAGTCAAGGATAGCAATTGCCTGTATTGCGGCGTAGTCTGATTCAAGGACGAGTCGCCTAAAGACAAATCGAGTGCATTCAATCTTCTTGGCTAATCGAATTTCTTCCTCACGAGTCAAGAGTGAAATACTCCCCATCTGCGTAAGGTACATTCGGATAGGATCGTCGATTCTTCTCGAAGACGCCTCTGCCAGTGCCTGAGCAATGACGGCTTGCGCTTCTTCTTCATCAAGAAGGTCGTCGTCTGCATCGATATGAACAGTATCTTTAGGGTCTTTGCCTTGTTCTTCAGCAAGTTCGGCAAGTTCTTGGGCTTTGTCCTTCCAAGGAGTGTCACGTTTAAACCGCAAGCTGGTTTGAAGCGGAACAAAGAATTGGTCCCAGCCCCTGCGCATTCTAAAATCTTCGCCAATCAAATCAATGCTAAGGTTTGCGATCAGCGCAAGCAACTCGTCCATCTTATCCGCCGTCAAATATTCGTCAGGAAGAGCGGAATTCAGTTCTTCATAACTAATCCAGCCCCTATCGACACTGGCATGCACGAGGAGCTGCATGCTAGGATGCATGACTGGGATGTTTACTCTGACTCTTGGTTTTGTTTTTGTAGCCACGACATTACTCCTTTGAAGTAAATATAGGTTGTGCAACTCTGCTGTTGCAGTATTGATTTGTTGGGAGAAGGTGTTGTTTCATACTGCACGCTTCTTTTGTTTACGAATAGTTTCTAATGTTTGCTGTGCCGCTCGAGCACGTTGCTCGGGATCGGCGAGTGTTTTAAGTTCCCGAACTTCGTCCGCAATTGCCTTGTCTTCCATAACGCCTTCGAATGCTTTCTTCGTTAGTTGAAGTGCAAACATAACGCTTTCATTTTCTTCACAAATACGTTGTCCAATAAAATATAATGACGATGCTCTATTACCACTTTGTTCATCCAACTCAGTAAGGATTTCTTGCATGGTACAGGTTGTTCCTGCATACAATCGATGAAGAATGCATGCCGCAATATTGGACGCTTCTGCATCAAGAAAGTTTTCTTCCGTTATGTTGCTACTCTGTTCGCGAAGTACTGCTGATGACTCCATCGGGTCAAAAAGAAGCACCCCTAAAAATTCATGCTCTGCAATACGCCTTGCACGAGATATATTTATTGTCGTTGTTGTTTCGGTAATCACGTTGCCTTGAGGTGCACTCGTTGCAATCGGGCTGCGTCTATCTACTTTATCATGAATGAGGGATTCAATTTCATCGATTGGAAGTTGTATTACAGAAGCGATTCGTTCGTACACAAGTGGCTTCTTAATTCCAGACAATCGCCCTACGCCTAACCGTACGAGTTCTTCGATAAAAGTGTCAATTCTTTTTGCTTTTCCTGAAATAGTATCTGTCGTTTGAAGAGAAGAATCAAGGCGATCGAGTTTGTATGCAATCGCATCAACGGATTTTGAAAAGTACTGTTGAAGTGTGACAGCGTCCGTTGCCATGTCTGCTGGGTCTTTGCCATCTGGCAACACGCAAATTTGAACGTCAATGTTCTTGGAAAAGAACACTTCGACCGCACGGTCGGCAGCGCGTTGACCGGCTTCATCGCCATCAAAAACAAGTGTCACTTCATCACAAATACGAGCAAGTTTATCCGCATGTTTTGAAGTTAAAGCAGTCCCCAACGTTGCGACAACATTTGTCACTCCAACTTGGTGGCACGCAATGACATCAGTGTATCCTTCCACGACAATAACTTTATTTTGCGATTGAATCACAGGTCTTGCTACGTGAAACCCGTAGAGTGTTTTTGATTTGTGAAACAATTCAGTTTCGGGGCTATTGATATATTTCGGTTCGTCTTCTTCATTGATGCGCCGTCCGCCGAATGCGATGGGGGAGCCAGTCTCATCAAAAATCGGAAACATGATTCGATTTCTAAAAGCATCGTACACACGGTTCGTTGATTCTTTCCTTTTGACTAATCCCGCCTCAAGACATGTTTCGATACGATCTGGATTGTTGCCGATGAGATCACTCAAAAATGTCCAAGTGTCAGGAGCCGTCCCAATCGAGAATGTTTTGATTGATTCGTCGCTGAACCCGCGGTCTTTCAAATGCGCTACAGTCTTGGAATTTTCGGGGGTAGAGAGTACATCGACATAGAGCGCTGTTGCCCACTCCATGGCTTTTCGAATTTTCTTCCGTAAGTTATTCGTCTCTTCGTTGTGCTTCGTGTTTGAGAGTTCGATTCCGGTGCGTTCTGCTAGAAAGTGAAGTGCTTCGCCAAAATCTTTTTTGAGATATTCCTGAACGAATTTAAAACAATCACCAGAAGCACCACAGGAAAAACATTTGTAGAAGGCGTGCTCTTTGTGCGTAACAACACTCATGGATGGCTTGTGATCATCGTGGAATGGACAGACAGCGACCCATTCTCGACCTTTCGGTGAGAGAGGGACATACTCTGAGATGAGTGCAACAAGGTCAACTGCCTCGCGCACGCGTTCTATATCTGATCTATCACTCATTCCTTAAAGGTTTTCCAATCCCTATAAATTGCCACACACATTTAAATTTATACATAATGCAAACACCATTTTGCCTATACAAACCCAATTGTTCATTTTCTTTGCTTAAATCACGGTAATGTGTTTGGACTGTTGGCTCTTAAGAGCGCATACATGTCCCAGTAGGGGTGACCTTGGCTTATTTTTACACTTCTAGAATACGCAGGGAATGCCTGCTGTCAACTAAATGCGTCTTTTTTTCGGACGTTATCACAAAAAAAAATGTGATTTTTTAAATATTTTTACAAAAACAGGCCTTAACTCGCTGCTTGAAGCTTTTGTTGACGTGTATATCCGTATTTTCTTTTCAATGGCTTCACGACCAAGCCCTGCTTGATTGCCTTTGTTGAAACCTTAATTCTGACAGGCTTGCCATCTATGATTGCGCGTACGTTGTGTAAGTTTGGTTTAAACTTACGTTTATCATTTGCAGTAATTTTCAGACCAATACCGCCTTGGTACTTTGGTTTACCGCGGTAACGGATCTTTCTTCCGACCTTTGTTCGACGACCTGTAAAAAAACATACGCGTGGCATAATGAGTCTCCTTCAGCCCTTTCAGGCGAATTTAAGATTATATCAAATATTTCTACATCGCGTAAACCCGATTGAAAAGCATCTGGCTGCGACGTAGATTTGTGGAGACAAGAGGGATGGGAGCATTCCCTACTTTTTGGGGACTGTCCCTCTATTGGAGGATTAGGCGGATTCTTTTGCTGCAGCAGGGGGTTGTTGCATTGCATCGAGGTCAAGCCCGTTTTCGATATCCGAGGCATCAATGAGGTACAGAGCGTCTTGGTTATCACGGTCTGGAAGGTCATACATCACATCAATCATAAAGGTGTCAATCACGGCTCGGAGCGCCCTTGCTCCAGTGCCGCGCTCCATCGCCTTCTTAGCAATAAGGTGTAACGCAGAATCGGTAAACTCTAGCTTTGCTGCTTCTAAACTAAACAAGTGTTGATACTGTCGCACAATTGCATTTCTTGGTTCAGTCAAGATGCGAACCATCGCGTCTTCTGTCAATGGCATCAGTGGAGTTGTAATTGGAAGGCGACCGAGCAATTCTGGGATGAGACCAAAATGCAAAATGTCATCAGTGATAACTTGGGCAAGCAGCTCGGATGTTGTTTCCTGGTCTGTTTTATCATCACTGGATGCGCCACCAAAACCAATGCGTGATTTACCCACACGCTTTGAAATGATGTCACAAATACCATCGAACGAACCGCCACAGATAAACAAGATATTTGAAGTGTCCATCTGAATGTATTGTTGCTCTGGATGTTTCCTTCCGCCTTGTGGTGGAACATTTGCAACAACGCCTTCAAGCATTTTGAGCAACGATTGCTGCACGCCCTCGCCAGAAACGTCGCGCGTAATTGAAACATTTTGCGTTGTTCGCCCGATTTTGTCGATTTCATCAATATAAATTATGCCATGCTGCGCTGCATCAAGATCAAAGTCAGCAGCTTGCAAGAGTTTGAGCAGCAAGTTCTCGACATCTTCACCAACGTAGCCCGCCTCCGTTAACGTCGTCGCGTCAGCGATTGCAAAAGGGACATTCAAAATCCTTGAGAGTGTTTTTGCAAGGAGCGTTTTTCCCGTTCCGGTTGGTCCGATTAATAGAACATTGGACTTATCTAATTCAACTTCTCGTTCAGCGTTATCAATTTGAGAAAGCCGTTTGTAGTGGTTATGAACAGCAACCGAGAGCGAGCGTTTCGCACGTTCTTGACCAATAATGTACTGGTCAAGATATTCATTCACTTGTCTTGGTGTTAGGATGGAACTAAATGCAGGGGATGCAGAACTTATTCGTCGCCGTTCTTGCTTGAAAATATTCTGGCACAAGTCGGTGCAATTAGAACACACGTAGATTTCATTTGGCCCCTCGACCATAGGTCCAACTTCTCTTGAAGTCTTCCCACAAAAGGAACAAGTTGTAACTTTGCGCCCTTGAAAACCATCGTCGCCACCACCGGAACCGCCTGACCCAAGTGGCAAACCATCCTCAGGTGATTGTGGGGGATTCGGGGGATTATTGTTATCTTTTTTGTCAGTCATACCTTCTCTAATTCTCTCTTTACTGTAATTGTGGCACAAAAAACATCTTTTGACCACATCTATTATGAAATCATTTGCCTTTTATCTACGTTTAGAACGGTTTATTAGGGATATCGGTCGTTGTTTTCTTGACAGCAGCGATGATTGATTGCTTCGCCCGCTCGTATTCCTCGTCTGTAATGGCCCCCTCATTACGCAATTTCTTTAAATCGCCGAGGGTAAATGCGATATTCGTTAAGGGCGGATTTTTCAATTTCCTTCGCAAAGCCAAGATAATCACACCGCCAACAATCGTAAAAGCAATCAAGAGAAGTAACGCAGGTAAAACATCTGCAAATCCCGAACCAAGAAACATCAGGACTTACTCGAAGTTTTTTTCTTAGTCTTTTTCTTTGTTGTTTTTTTTGCCGTCTTCTTTTTTGAAGCCGTTTTTTTTGCAGTCTTCTTCGTTGTTTTCTTGTCAGCACCACCTGCTTGTTGCTCTTGCCACTCTTCAACAGGCATATCCGTCACCGTGCAAGCAGCGACAAGTTGGTCTGCTGCTTTTTCCTCGCGAACGACCGCTTGGATTTGTGGCAGTTGTCCTTGTTGTGCAAGAGCGTTGCGCATTTCTTCAGGTCGTTTGCCGTTTTGCATAGCGAGTTCTGCAATGCGAGCATTTACTTCCATCTCGTTGACCGTCACATGAAAATGGTCGGCGAGTTTGGACAAGATGAAGAAGGTCTTCAGACGTTTCTTTGAATCATCTGCTGATCCGCTGCGTACTTTTGCAACTTCTGCTTCAACCTCGTCCATGGACATTCGTCCAGAGGATTGTAGTTGGGTGCGCAATCGTTGTAAATCGCGTTCTGCTTGCATAGCGCTTGTCTTTTCAGGAAGTTCCATCTCGACACGTTCAGCAATTTCTGCAGTCGCCTGCTGTCTCAAAACAGACGCTTGGTCTTGGTTACGTCTTTGCTCGAGCGCAAGTTGCACCTGTTCTTTAAGCATATCCATGGACTCTAGACCAAAGAACGCAAACAATTCGTCATCTGAGAGCGGCTTAATATTGACCGCTTGCACAACGTTGAACGTCATGGCGACTTTTGCACCGCGAACATCTTCAAGTTCATGTTCTTCAGGACCCTCTGTGTTGATAGTTATTTCATCGCCAACAGATGCGCCATCCAAAATCTTACCAAGGTCATCAATAAAGAGACCGAGCACTTCGCCGCCACCGTCTTTCGGTGGAATAGTAAGCCGAGTTTGTTCGGTTTTGTAAAACTCTTCTTCTTTGCCATCAAGATGCACAACTGCGGGTCCAACAAGGAAGTCGCCTTCGCTTGCCTTGCCCTCTACTTCTTGAAGGTTGCCGTTCCGAACTTTTTGTCGTTCAATTTCTTCTGTGATATGTTCATCTTTTACTTCGACCACAGGGCGAGTGAGTTTGATGTCATCAAATGCAGGAAGTTCAAAGTCGGGCATGACTTCCACTTCTAGAGAAAAAGTCATTGGTTTGCCTTCTTCAAGGACGAGTTCGGCGGGGTCACCTACTGGTTCTGGTTCTCCAAGGGTTTTTAACTCAAATTCATCTATCGCATTTTTCCATGCATCAGAAATAATCTCATTTCGGGCTTCACCACGAACGGATTCGCCAAAGCGTTTTTCCAAGATATGTGGTGGCACTTTTCCTTTGCGAAATCCAGGGATGACGGTCTGATTTTTAAGCATGCCCATTGAATCTTGCAATTTAGAGTTCACTGCGTCGGCGGGAACCGTAATATTGACCCGTTTACGGGCTGGTCCTGCGTCTTCGATTGTTAACTCATAGGGGTGGGTAGCTGTTGTAGTCATAGTGATATCCTTCTTTCGAGCCCCATATCATAGCGGAAATCAATTGGGACTGTCCCAAATGATGCAGGGGGGTTATCGAATAAACAGCATCTCTGTGTAGGAAGGAAGTGGCCAAATATCATCGGGGACCATCGTTTCAAGTTGGTCTGAGATCTTTCTGGCTTGAACCATCTCAGGAAGTAAAGAGTCTCGTATAAACTCAGCGTGTGAGTGCGAATTTTCGTGTTCGATTGCCATTGCATCGTAGAGTGCTTCGAGTGATTTTTGAAGCGCTTCGGTGTATTTCGCAATATCAGACAATCGCCCTGAAGAGCGGCTGCAATCAATCGAGACAGCATGCGAAGCCGAAACAACCCCAGCAAGTTCGCCCTGATAACGAAGTGCAGAGGGAAGCACTTGTGTTGAGAGCATTTGGATGAGCGTCCGTGCTTCAATACTAACTTTTGTGCAATACGTTTCAAGCATAACCTCTTTGCGTGCTTGCAATTCAACATTCGTCAATACGTTGTAACGGTCAAACAACTGCAATGCTTTTTCGGTTACTAAAGCAGCGAACGCATCTGGTGCGGTTTTTAAATTTGGAAGATCTCGTTGTTCTGCTTCGTCATGCCACGCTTGCGAGTAATTGTCGCCATCAAACACAATTTTGCGATGTTCGCGAAGAACCTCTTGTAGAAGTAAACGAACTTCTGTGTCGCGTTGCTCTGGAGAAGTACTGCCTGCTAAAGCTGATTCAAGTTTTGTCGCAATGTAATCCAACGACTCAGCGATAATTGTGTTGAGAATTGTGTTTGGCCAAGCGATGGTTGACGTTGAACCAACCGCACGGAACTCAAACTTATTTCCTGTAAATGCAAAAGGACTTGTGCGATTGCGGTCACCACTATCTCGGTCTAAATCTGGCATAGTCGAAGCGCCCAAATCGATGCTCCCACCCGCACGTGCGCTGCGAGATTCGTCAGATTCAATTTGATCGAGTACATCGCTGAGCATTTCACCAAGGAAAATCGAGATAATTGCTGGCGGTGCTTCGTTCGCTCCAAGGCGATGGTCATTTGCTGCAGAAGCGACAGATGCGCGAAGTAGGTCTGCATGCAAATCGACGGCGCGGATCACAGCGCATAAAAACGTCAAGAATTGCATATTTGATTGCGGCTCATTGCCCGGACTCAATAAGTTTTTGCCGGCGTCCGTCGCAATGGACCAGTTGTTATGTTTACCCGAACCATTGACGCCTGAAAAAGGTTTTTCATGGAGAAGGCACATAAAGCCGTGCGCCTCAGCAGTTGCTTTCAAAACCTCCATCAGTAACATTTGGTGGTCAGATGCAACGTTTGCATTTTCGTACGTTGGTGCAATTTCGTATTGCCCAGGAGCAACTTCGTTGTGCCGTGTTTTTACGGGAATTCCAAGTTCGTATAATTGTTGCTCTGCATCATCCATGAACGCCAACACGCGTTCAGGAATTTTCCCAAAGTAATGATCGTCAAGTTGGTGACCTTTCGGAGGCGGTGCACCGATGAGAGTTCGCCCACAAATCAGCAAGTCAGGCCTGTTTGCAACAAATGCCTCGTCAACTAAAAAATACTCTTGCTCAAGACCAAGCGTTGTAATGACCCGCTCTGCCTTGGTTCCAAAAATGTCTAAAATCCGTTTTGCTTGCTCGTTCACCACATCGATGGATCGAAGCAGGGGTGTCTTTTTATCGAGTGCCTCGCCCGTCCATGACACGAATACCGTTGGAATACAGAGCGTTCCGCCTTCTTCATTTGGCATAATGAATGCAGGGCTCGTCGCGTCCCAAGCGGTGTATCCACGAGCTTCCCATGTATCTCGAATACCGCCCGAAGGAAAACTAGATGCATCGGGTTCGCCGCGGATGAGCATGTCCCCAGAAAAGACTGCAATTGCACCATTTTCAGTTGGCTCAAGAAAACTGTCATGTTTTTCAGCCGTCGCTCCGGTTAAGGGTTGGAACCAGTGCGTGTAATGGGTACAGCCATTATCGATTGCCCATTCCTTCATTGCATCTGCAACGCTATTTGCGATTGCTGGGTCGAGGGGCTTCGACTGATGCATCGTTTCAAGTAATGATTTGTACACTTCGGTCTGCAAGTAACGAAGCATCACATCACCAGAGAACGTTCTGCACCCGTATGAGTCACAATAATCGTTATTTTGCACATCCATTGCGTTCGACATCGTTAAATCTTCCATGGTAAAAGGCCTCCTGCCAGTTTTCTGTAGTATCTAAAATAGTTGCGTTTGAAGCAAGGACTTATTGAGAAATTTCTTGAACAAACTGCATCGCGGTGGAGGCAGGGTCATCTGAATTGTCAAGTCGGCGAACGAGAGCCGAGCCAACAATTGCGGCGTCGGCATAGTTGTGGACGGCTGCAACGTGATTGGCCGTTGAAATGCCAAAGCCAACAGCGAGTGGGAGGTCCGTGACATTTCTAATCTCGGCAATTCTCTTTCTTAAATCGGGCATTTCGGTTTGTTCGCCTGTCAGCCCAGTGCGAGCAAGGATGTAAAGAAATCCCGAAGAAAGTCCTGCGAGTTTCTTGATTCTTTCAATCGGAGTTGTTGGGGCAATGAGCATCGTGAAGGAGAAGCCAATAGAGGTACAGAAGTCGCTCATTACTTTTGCATCGGTGTCGTCGATGTCTGGGATAATGATGCCATCGAAGCCCGCCTCTGCAAGCCGTTCTATAAAGATGGTTCCGCCACTTTTGCGAACGATGGAGTAGCTCACCATCGCAATAATGCCAACGCTGAGTTTCTCTCGAATCCGTGAGACGGCACCAATGACATGGGCGGGGGTAATGCCACGTTCAAGTGCTCGGTGCATTGCTGCAGCGATGACTGGTCCATCGGCGATGGGATCGCTAAATGGTATACCGACTTCGATGACGTCTGCGCCTGCAGTATCTAGGGCAAGCAGTACTGATTCAGTATCTTCAATCGAGGGATCACCTGCAACAATGAACGGCATTATTTTCTTCTTGCCATCACTGAAAATAGTCTCAAATCTATTCATTTTGTACCTTTTGGACCACCGTCTTTGATGTATTTTGCTTCCACTGCCTCAGTTAGATCAATGTTGGTGATATTTGCAAGGGTCGTCATCCAAGCGATGACATCAGCAAATTCCTCTCGGAGATTGTCCAGATCGGCGTCCCCGCGCTCATATCTGCCAAGGGCATGGGCTAATTCGCCGAACTCCTCGGAGAGCCATAGGAACGTTTTAGCGATTCCGCGAGCGGAATCGGTTTCAAAATAGCGGTTTCGAATCAATTCCTGAAATTCTCTGATAGTCATTTCGCTTGCCATAAGTGGGAAGGATAGCATGAGAAGAGAGTTCTGTTTTCAAGTACAGCGACCTTTGCATTGTGTATACTGCCTCTTTGCGAACCCTATTTTAGGAAACTGACCTATGAAAAAAATAATTACTACATCTGTTATTCTTGGTTTTTGTGCTCTTACAATCGGATGCAATGAACGTACACAGAATGGAAACATCATGACTGCACTCACTCCAAACATGGAAACACTCACACAGACCTACCCAGAGCATTATGCTGAGGTAGAAGTCACCACTAATGCAGATGATCGTATGTTCCAAGGCGACTGTGAACGATTCTGGATGGTGGACGAGCCAAGTTCGTTAACACCTGTCCCTGTTGTCCGCAACTAATTAAAGAAAACATAAAACAACATAAAAACGACTTGCAGCCCCGCAGGTTGTTTTTTATTGGAATTTGTCAAAAATATAACTATAGACAGCGCTTGTCCTCTTTGTAACTTAACTCGCACTTGGAGGCTGTGCCGTGATTGCTTTTTCAAATATGGGTGGAACCCATGCAAATACACCCTATTCTTACTTTTTACAAGGTCAAACTGAACCAACGCAAGCCATTGTCATTGGTGGTGATTTGCGAAACATGGATAGAGTTCAAGCATTTTGGCAACTTACACTCGATGTACTTGAAGATGAACCGATAGCAGTATGGCTGAATCTTACAAAAGTCCTTGAAGCAGATACAAAACTAGCGGCTTGTTTAGTGGCTATATTAAGAAGGGGAATGGAGAACCAAACGATTATTTACATCGTTGGTTCAAACAAGGTGCAAGAAATTCTCCAACTTTGTAAAGTTCCTCCACTCCAACAATTTACCAAGGTCGCCTAACTGCCAAGTGACAGCCACACGTGACGACTAATCTGTCTTCCAAATTTAGGCGAGCGCGTATGACAGTGACTGTCACACCTACCCGTGAAGCACTAGTTCAGGGTCGAGTATGGCTTGGTGTTTGTTATGGCAAACGGAGTACTTGAATCCAGGGCGGAGCGAGCCAGCGGCATAATTGCCTTCGGGCGTAGTAGCGATGAAAGCGACTTGGTGTTCTTCCTCTAGCGGCCAGCACTCTGCGAGCCTTGAGAGCGTATCGTGAATGGCTTCTTCTGGCTTTGCACCTCGTCCCATCAAATCGACAACTAAAAAAGAACCGCAGATACCGCTTATCAGTTCCCCGTGCCCTGTAGCAGTTGCAGCCCCTCGCGCTGGATCAACATAGAGCCCATGCCCAATGATTGGAGAATCGCCAACTCGTCCCGGAACTTTCCACGCCATGCCACTTGTACTACAGGAACCAGCCATAGTTCCACCAGCGTCAATGGCGATGGTGCCGAGGGTGTCGTGGCTTCCAAAGAGCTCGCCAGTTCCAACATCAAATGGCGGTGCTGGAACAGGAGGCGTATTCGTTTTCTTCCATGACTCCCACTTTGCGTTGGCTGATTCAGCAAGAATTGTCTCCGATGGCATGCCTTGGGCATCTGCAAAATCATCTGCAAGCGAACCACCCAACATGGAATGCTCCGTGCGCTCCATAACGAGCCGAGCAACCGAGACAGGATGAAGATGCCGTTCCATTCCGCAAACAGCGCCGCTTTCGTGCGGCGATTTCATTAAGGCAGCATCAAAAGTACACCGTCCTTCACGATCGGGCAGCCCACCAAAGCCAACTGAGTCAATCGATTCCTCTGATTCCGCAGCAATCGCGCACGCTTCAACGACATCTAATGCCGAACCAACAACAGACAATTTCGGAAATTCCGCTTCAATAATCGGTAGTGAAAACGACCACGTTGATATCAGCAGGGGAGTTGTCATGTTTATAGTATACTTTTAGTATGTCAATACCAGTCTCAACAACGTTTGATTTCGAAGGCCACACGATAGTGGAATACAAAGGTGTCGTCCGCGGCATTGTCGTGCGTTCCCCAACAATTGTGCAGGGTATTCTTGGTGGCCTTAAAAACATTGTCGGTGGCAAAATCGGTGCGTACACTGAAATGTGCGAACAAACCCGAGAAGACGCATATCAACATCTTCTTGAACATGCTCAACAACTAGGTGCTAACGCAATCGTTGGATTCCGCTACGATTCTTCTGACTTGCAGGACTCGGCAACCGAAGTCCTATGTTACGGAACTGCTGTAGTTATTGAACAAAATTAACATTCGGTTAATTTTCATGCCCGAGAATTCGTCTCGCTTGATGCACATCAATAAATGGGAAAATACAAATTACTATGAGTTGTAATATTCCAGCGCCTACAAAAATCACTGGCAGTGTAAACAACTCAGAGATAAAGCCAGAACTTTTCAAACCAATCACTGTCGAGAGATTTAGAATTGCCATATAAGAAGTGAATTGGGTTGCAGCAACTCTTGGCCAAGAGACCGTCATGTACATTGCAAAAAGCGAAGCAGAAATCATGCTGCCCATCCAAGTGTCTACCAAGATGTAAGTAATCACAACTGGTCTATTAGTCCAATCAAACCAGAGAACTCCTGACTCAGGCGATGACAAACCGAATGTTCCGTAACTAAGTGCAAGAACGATGCAACCAATTGAAGCTATTCGTTTTGGCCCGAATCGGTCTGCAAAAAAACCTCCTGCAATTGCGCCAGCCAACCCAAGAAAAACACCGTAGCCACCGTTAATATCAGTAAACTCGGTGCGAGTCCAGCCAAGGTCTTGAATAAACAACACGTTTGTTATTGGAGAAAGGATTCCACCTGCTATAAATATAGTTAAGCCAATTGCTCCAGCAAGGAGCGTTGACCTGAGCGAAAAAGCACGCTTTAGAAAACCAAAGAGTTGGATGACACTATGTGCGAGTTGTTGTTCCACAGGCAACTGACAACTTCCTCTGGTCCACGGTAATATTTTTTCGCCAGCACGCTCTCTAAGCAAGAGTGGGAACAACATAATGCCGCCGAGCATTGCAACTTGCAACGTAAATGCAATTCCAAGTCCATCCTCGGTAACCATGCGACTCAAAAACGCTCCGCCTAAAAACATGCCAACATACTTAGATCCGTACATAAAACCATTCACGCGGCCGCGTTCACTTTCGCGTAGTAAATCAACGGCAAGCGCATCCACCGAAACGTCTTGCAACGAATTAAAAATGTTATGGACAAAGACAAGCCAGCCAATCAAGGCAAGATGCGATGCTGGCTCTTGCACAAACGCCATTGCGAGAATTGAAAGAGTCATGCCGCACTGCGCTGCAAGGATCCAAGGACGACGACGGCCCATCGATGGAATACCAAACCGATCAATGATTGGTCCCCAAACCCATTTGAACGTCCACGGCATGGTGGATAGGGCGGTGACTGCACCTATTGCGGCGACTGTCTCACCACGTTCTGCCAAGTAGGAGACAAAAGTGACAGTCACAAAACCGTATGGGATGCCTTGCGCGACGTAGAGAATACAAAGCGTCAAAAGTCGAAGTAGGGGACGATCGGTGAGGTTTAACTTGTTTGTACTTTCTTCCACGTTGCGCTCATGGTATCCTATGCAGTTCAGGTCCATTGGCGCAGTTGGCTAGCGCGCTTGCATGACACGCAAGAGGTCACTGGTTCGAGCCCAGTATGGACCACTACGGGACTGGCACAAGTCTTGCGAAGCAAGGCGCCGTTGCCAGTCCCCACTGAACTGACCTTCGAACAACTGCTCAGGTATTTAAAAGGGGACAGTCCCTCTAATCCACCTAACGAACGTCGCAAAATTGTCCTAAATACTAGGACCACCTCTCTTTACTTAATCTGCAGTAAATCGCCGACCCTGTTGCCTTATGCTGCCTTTTCGCTTTCAAAGTGACAGTCACAATTGCAACCTTTTGTCAATACTTTGTTTAGGTTTGGCTGCCTTTTCGCTTTCAAAGTGACAGTCACTTTGAGAGTATGAAATTAAATGTAATCGACCGCGAGTAAACGCTCGATTTCAAGGCAGTTTATTAACCGCGGGGTAATTTATTCGCAAGAACCCCAATTACCAACGATGATGAGAAGGTCGGTAACATCCACTACTCCATTGCCGTCGATGTCAACGTCACAGCCGAAGCACGGTCCCCAAGAACCAACGGCTGCAAGTAGATCGGTGACATCGACCATGCCATCTTCGTTTGTGTCACCTTCGCAATTAATGCACACTTCATCAACGCTATTCCCGCCACCATCTGTGAAACTGCCTTGGATTTGGTTTGCGGTGTTGCCGCAAATCGTCGAGTTGAAGAGATGCGCGTCAGGCGATTCGAAAAAGTTGATTCCGCCACCAGCGATATTTGTTGTGTTGCCTTTAACTTCGACGCTATCAAACGTTGGATCACTACTTCGTACATGAATCCCGCCGCCTTCTTCAGACGCGGAGTTGTTTTCAAATTTGCAGTACCGCACGTCTGCGTTGCTTGGATAAACGTGTCCCGCATCGCCAACACATGCAATTGCACCACCGCTTCGGCCAGCGTGATTTTCCTCAAAGGTGCAATTGATTAAAATCGGATCGCATCGATACGCAACGCTCATGCCGCCACCGTCACCGTTGACGGTATTGCCATTAAAAAGACAATCATTGAACGTGGGATAGCAGGGGCCTCCAGTATCGCCGCCGCCGTAGACGCAAACGCCGCCGCCGGAACCAAGCGGGTTATTTATCTGTTCATTTGCGTAGAAAGTGCAATTTGCAAATCCTGGATTACTTCTTGAGCGAATGTACACGCCGCCACCAACGTTGAGGGTTGTATTCATAACAAACGTGCAATTTGTAAAAGTCGCATCGGTGTGTTCGTGACAAGTTACGCCTCCGCCCCAGTTTGCGACGTTGTTTTCAAATGTCGTGTCGGTAATGTTTGCATTCGCATTTTCAAATGCGTAGATGCCGCCGCCGTGACCTTCCGCTTCATTGTCCCGAAGCGTGCATCCAGTAATTGTTGGAGTTCCGTAATACACTAACATTGCTCCGCCTCCCCACGCTTCATTGCCTTCAATCACGCAGTTGGTAATTGTTGGAGAAGAAGATTCGCAGAAAATGCCTCCACCACCTTTGGCAGGACCAAAGATTGGATCAGTAAACATATTGCCTGAACCGCCAGTAATTCTAAAACCAGAGATACTACTTGTCGCATCTTCACTATTTGCGAAGGTGACCACCGACGAGCCAAAGTCAGAACCATTTATAGTCGTCGAACTTGCGCCCTCGCCTTCGATGGAAAGCGACTTGCCAGAAAAGTTAATTGCTTCCATATAAAGTCCGGCATGGACGAGGATCGTGTCGCCATTGCTTGAAGCATCGATTGCGGCTTGAATGGAATTGAAGTCCGCCTTGCCAAAGTCATCCACAGTCCAAGTAGTGCCCAAACAAGTTGATGTAAGACAAAGTGATAACGATAGTATTGTTGCTCTCCCCATGCCTGCATTCTTTCATAAGAGACCCATGTATGCAAGATAAAACTGCTATTAATAGCGTAATGGCACTATTGCAACGCCTTTTATCTAATATCAGTCCCTCCTTTGAACGGTAATCTCGCCAAAGGTACGTGAAATGCGAGTGCGGCAAGGAGCTCGATGTTTGGGGGGAAAAATAATTAACCGCGGGGTAATTAATCCAAAGGAAAACCTGAACTTTGGTGGATTGTGTTGTCATCACTGATAATAAGCGTCTCTACGCCATCTAAAGATCGTGCAAGTTGGATTGCTGCATCAGCCCCTAAGACAAAGAAGGCGGTAGAGAGGGCGTCAGCAAGCGTTGCGTCTTTACAGATGACCGTGACGGACTTCGTTCCTCTTGCTGGGAAACCAGTCCGAGGGTCGATGATGTGATGGTAGCGGACACGGTCTTTCATAAAAAACTTTTCATAATTGCCGCTTGTTGCAACGCAGGTGTCTGTAAGTTCAAGGACTGCAAAATATTCGTTTTGATTTTTTTGCGGGTCTCTAATTCCCACTCTCCATGGTCGTCCATTATTAAGCCCATGAACTAAAACTTGACCGCCCGCTACAAGCATAAAGTTTTTCACGCCATCTTTAATAAGAGCATCTCTTGCTTTGTCCAGTGCAACTCCTTTTGCAATTCCGCCAAGCCCAAGCATTGCACCTTCTGGCAGTGCCACTGATAAGTATGTCTCATCAAGTTTCACGTTTTGCCAATTCACAAGCGGCAGAAGGTTCTGAACTATTTCCGGTGGTGGAACAACATTGCTGCCATCAAACTTCCAAAGTTCCCAAAGCGCTGCCCAGGTAGGATCGAACGTTCCCAAAGTCATCTCCGCGATTTCTAGCGATCGCTGAACTGTTTGAAATAAATCTTCGGGTACTTGTACTGGTTTGATTCCCGCGTTGTTGTTTACTTGAGTCAAAGGGGAGTTAGTTTTCCACTCACTCATGTCCTTGTCAACTTGTCGAAAAATATCAAATACAAGGTTATGATATTCTTCGGGGGCAGTGACCGAAACTGGCGTCCCCATAATTTGCTGGGTTGATTGTTTTAATTCCGTTTTGTTGCCACAACCAAGCAAGCACAGTGATAACAGAATAACGTGACCTCCACAGCCACCTCCTCCGCGCCAACGATCTTTTTTACTTTTGCTGCCTGTCCATAATTGGATGACCATCCAGAGAGCACAAGCAATACCAAGACCAAGAATGGCAAGAACGTATTTCATTTAGGAACTAAAGAGACCGGCGAATCCCATAAAGGCAAGAGAGAGCAGCCCAGCGATTATCATGTTCAAGGCAGTTCCCTTAACGATATTTGGAACTTTCGAGAGTTCTCCTTCCTCGCGAAGCCCCGCCATCAGTGCAAGCGCAATTGTGAAGCCGCCACCTGCGCCAAGCGCGAAGACGAGACCTTGCACGAGCGTGTAATCTTTGCTTGTTTGCGTGAGCGCCAAAAATAAGATAGCGCAGTTTGTTGTAATGAGTGGGAGGAAAATGCCCATCGCTCTAAAGAGTGTTGGGCTGAGTTTCTTAATAACCATCTCAACAAATTGCACTGTACTAGCAATCACGATAATAAAACTAATCAATTTCAAATATGGTGCGTGGGGTAGCACAAATGTCGTTAGGAATGTTGCAGCAAGCGATGTAATAATCATCACGAAAATCGTTGCAAGACCAAGCCGAACGGCAACGCTCACTTTGCTTGAAACACCAAAGAATGGACAAAGTCCAAGGAAGTAGTACAACGTAAAGTTGTTCACGAGCAGGGCGCTAATAAAAATCCAAGCAAGTTCGCTCATGCCGCTACTCCTTTCTTCCGGTGTTCTAGCCAATTAAAGAAGAGGAGCACAAAGCCAAGCATGAGGAAGCCGCCAGGAGGCAGCGCCATAATGACCCAAGGTTCAAAGTGTTCGCCAAAGATAGGCGAACCAAAGAACGTTCCAAACCCAAGTATTTCACGAGTTGCACCTAAACAAAAGAGTGCAAATGCAAAACCAACCGACATGCCTGCAGCATCAGCGAGCGAGTACCGAATTGTGTTTTTGCTTGCGTACGCTTCTTGGCGACCTAAAATCAAACAGTTCACAACGATGAGTGCGATAAAAGCACCAAGTTCACGGTGAAGCGCGGGGGAGAACGCTTCGATGGAGTAATCGGCAACGGTTACAAACGTTGCGATGATGACAATGTACGTACTAATACGAACTGGCTTAGCGATTACTTTTCTAAGAAGCGAAACAAGGAAACTTGAGCCAATAAGTACAAACGCCGTTGCGACACCCATCGCTATTGCGTTGATGGCTGTATTGGTAACCGCTAGCATTGGACACATACCAAGGACTTGAATAAAGACAGGGTTTTCTTTCCAGATGCCTTTAAGGAACTCTTCAGATAAGTTCTTTTGTGAACTCATTTGGTTTCTTCCTCCGAATCAGTGGTTTCTTCAGGATCGGGCTTGATGAATTCCGGTGGTGTGCCCGTTGTCTTGTCGTCCCATTTAGCGTGAGCACTATTGATAATTTTCACAACTGCATCGGACGAAATAGTTGCGCCAGTAATTGCATCGATGTGATTGTCCGCAGTACGTCCGCCTTTAACGAGTTCGATTGTTGGATCAACATTTACATGACTAAATTGCGACACGAAATCTGGATCTTTGTAAATCTTATCGCCCAATCCAGGAGTTTCTTTACTATCAAGAATATACATGCCCTTGACAGCGCGTTGCACTGGGTCATATCCATAGAGCAGTCGAATCGTATCTTGGAACCCATTGCCCGAACCTACGACTGCATACCCCATGAATCCTTCATCGTCACCGTACGCGCCGTATAAAATTTGTCCCGGCTTTGCACCGCCTTCACCAACCTTTACGAGTTTGCCATCTTTGTAATGCAGTTCTTGTAAGTAGGAAGAGTTTGGAACAACGGCAAAGACCGCTTCACGTAATGCCTTTGCTTTGTTTGCTGCAATGATAGGAGCTGTGAATTGATAGACGAACACGAGAATGGCGCCCGAAATTAGTCCAGCGATACCAAGGGTCAGTACAAGCCGAATGGAACTCGGCTCTTTTGCCGTGATGGAACAAGTGAGATCTACTTCTTTCATGAAGCGCTCCTTCCTCTTCCGAATACCCGCGGCTGCCCAATACGTTCAACAAGGGGCGTTGCTGCGTTCATCAAGAGAATCGCGTACATGACGCCCTCGGGTAAGCCGCCCCAGAGGCGAATCAAGACAACAAGTAGTCCAATCGAAGCACCAAAAATCCAAGCGCCTTTTGGAGTCACGGGCGAAGTCACAGGATCGGTTGCCATGTACACCGCGCCAAAGAGTAAACCGCCGGACAAGACCATCGCCCAAGGCGTTGGGTACAGGTCTGGTTTAATGAGCCAAGGGATTGTGGCAAAAACAGCAACAGCGAGCAAAATTGAAACTGGAATACGCCAGTCAAAATCTCGACGCATTGCCATGATGATGCCCATCACGATAATAATGATTGCGCACGTTTCACCTAGTGAGCCCGCGGTATTGCCAATCAATAAATCAAACCACGGCGTTGGTTCGTGTTCAAACTTCATCAAGCCAAGTGGTGATGCTGTTGTGACTGCGTCGGTTCCTGATTGCATAAAGGGTGCTGCAAAATTGGACTCACGAACAATAGCAAACGATTCTATGCTTCCGGGAGGATTCCAAGTTGTGATTGCTGTTGGAAATGCGGCTTGCAGGAATGCTCGGCCAACAAGGGCTGGATTGAACATGTTTTGTCCGAGACCGCCCATGACAAGTTTGCCAAGGGAGATACCAACAACACCGCCGAGGAAAGCCATCCACATCGCCATGCCTGGAGGAAGTGTTAAGCCGAGCAGAATACCAGTAAGTAAACCACTGCCATCAAAGAGCGACTTAGAACGTTGTCCCCTTACCTTCCGGGGAGAGAAGAACCATTCTGCGAGCATTGCCCCCGAAATAGAAGCAATGACTAATAACAATGCGCTAAGACCAAAGTACCAACACGCAGCAAAGATCACTGGGATTGTTGCGAGGATAACTTCGCCCATTAAACGAGGCGTCGTAATACCACGCCGTAAGAATGGCGAGGTTTGCAGGAGAAGTTGGAAGGGTTTTTTGATCATCCCTCTTGGCTCGCTTTCAATTCGCGAAGTGCACCTTTGCCAGTTCGGATGAGTTGCACAATTGGAATAGAAGAAGGGCAGACCCAGCTGCACGCTCCGCATTCCATACAATCGTTGACGTAAAAATCATCGAGTTCCTCCCAGCGCCGTGCCTGTGCTAACTTAGCAAGCCGTGCTGGATTCAAAAAGTAACCGCAGGCCTCTAAACACTGCCCACAACTTATGCAAGCAAGTGTATCTTGATGGCCTTTGGGTGCTTCGGTAAACGCAAGCAGTCCGCTTGTTCCTTTTAAGACGGGAACATCGAGGGAACTCAGTGGCATGCCCATCATTGGTCCGCCCATGATGACTTGTTGTGTGTTCTTGTCGAGCCCGCAAAAGTCCAAGACCTCGCGAACGGAAGTTCCAACTGGAATTATGAAATTGGCAGGTCGTTCAATCGCTGTTCCTGCGACTGTCACTACGCGTTCGATAAGTGGCAAGCCCTTGTCAAACCAATCGGCAAACTGTGTCATCGTAGCAACGTTATTAACAACAATACCAACATCAAGGGGCAATTTGCCCGCAGGGACTTCAATGCCATAGATCGCTTTGATGAGCATCTTTTCAGCGCCTTGCGGATACTTTACCTTCAGAGGACAAATTTCAATGTCGGCATGCTCTTTAGTTGCTTCTTGCATTGCAAGAATTGCATCTGGCTTGTTGCGTTCAATGCCGACACTTGTTTTCTTTGCGCCTAAAACTTTTGCAGCAATCGCAATGCCACGAACGACCGCTTCGGGGCGTTCAACCATCGTGCGGTGGTCGCACGTTAAGTACGGTTCACATTCGCAACCATTTATTGCGAGATGCTCGCACGTTTTACCTTCTGGCAACTTGTATTTGACGTGTGTTGGAAACGCGGCGCCACCGAGACCGACAAGCCCAGACTGTTGAATGCTCTCAACAAACTCGTCAGTTGTCATCACGAGTGGCTCTTTCGAAGGTGCAGCATGAACGCGTTGTGCTGAAAATGGATCCGCCTCAATCTCAATACTAGTTGCAAGATCACCACGCGGATGTCTTCTTGGTCCAATTGCAATGACTTTTCCATCAACAGGGGAGTGCAAGTTTGCTGAAACATATCCACCCGCTTCTGCAATCAACTGCCCTCGGAAGATAGTGTCCCCAACTTTGACGATCGCCTTTGAGGGTGCACCAAGGTGTTGCGACAAGGGCAAAGTAAACAACTTTCCAAATGCCATTCGGGCAATTGGAAAGTGCTCGGTCTGTTCCTTGTTTTCATGTGGGTGCACACCATTACGGAATGACCCAACAAACTCCGCAACACTCATCCGTTGGTTTCCTCCGGCTTTCTTGCTTGCGCTGCCATGTTCATAAGACCGCTCGTGACGGAGGCTACTGCCTGTGCGTGGTAGTGCTCTCGCAATGTTGCCATTTTTGTTTCGTACTCTTGCGCAAGGTTCGCAAGGTCTTTATTGTGTTGAGTTGCTGCATCGTCTTGTTCTTTTCTTGCTAACGCGTCAAATGGTGTGACAATACCCGAGAGTTCTTGAAGCATTTGCCAACGAGCAAGAATGACTGTTTCATCATAAAACCCATCAACGAAACGCTTCTGCGTTGAAGCCCAAGCAGAGGGTGTTAATGCCTCCGTTGCAAGCGTGGACGTGTAGTTCTCGTTTGCTGTAATGTCAATGCACGTTCCGAAGATTCCCTCGCTACTCGGGTCGTATGTAAAGAGGGGGCAGACGCGGCAGTCAACAGCAAGTTTCGCTTGCGCCATCAAGTCTTCGACCGCGAAGCCGTGCTGTTTTGGGCTTGGAGCGTAAACACTGATGAGTGCTGGACCGTCGTATTGCAAAGCGCCAAGGAGCGCACTTGAGAAATGGTCGGGGTGCGATGGTGAACACTGCGCAATAAATGCACAACAAGAAGTCAAACCAAACAAGGCAACGTCTTCCATGCCATCGCCAAGGACGAGGACTTTCACGGGCAAATCGCTATCTAATAACCAAGCGAGTTCAGACAGTGCATTGCGATGCATCGATGCAGCATCTGCAACGATCAAAATCGGCGGACAGAGCGCTCGTTCTTCTTGTGTTAAATCGCCAAGAGCATTTGCATTCATTTCTTCATCGGGGTGCGCTGCTTTTATTGGATTTTCTAAGACAAGTTTGGCTCTACGAATGGTGTTCAAGTCAGCGAGGACTCGTTGCATTTGCCCTTCAAACAATCCAACGGACATACTGCAACCAGTATGCGTTGTGTTTACGGCTACAGGGGTTGAGAAGGGGTTCCATGGAAACGTTGCTGCCCAGTTGCCTGTTGCGCTGCCGGAAATAGTTAAACCACTTCTTGCGCGACCTAAACCGCCAGAAGACTGCGTAAGGCGAGAAGCAACACTGTCTAACTCAGTTGCAAGCGAAGCCATCATCCTGACTGCCTCGCCGTTTACTGTTGGTGCATCTTCTGAATCGCTCATTGATGCAAGGACCGTAACCAAATCAACTTCATCTTGACCGCTTTTTTCAATAGCTGTTGCGATTGCATCTAAATTGCTTGTTGGAATCGCATCAGAAAGCAACGCCGTAGCGCCGTTTTGTAATTCGTTTTTGAGTTGTTCAATTTGCGCTAATAATGCTTGAAGTTGCGGCTGCAGTGCATACTCGGCAATACCGAGCGCTTGGCGCAGTACGAGTTTCGCGCCAGAGCCAACCTCCGCGTCATCGCCCGATGCCATTGCGTGGTGGCAGTGGCGGCTGAGCATAATGGCGGGCAACTTCATGTCCTCTATTTGCGAAACACGGTGAATTGTTTCGCCACTTGTATCAGGCAGTTGCAAAATGAGGTCACGCAATTTCCTTGCCGAGACAATATTTTCTGGGGTTCGCGTGGCTGGCTCAATGCCGTGTCCTGCGCAAGACGCAATGACGAGTTCGGGTGACTTACACGCATCTGGGTCAACGCAGAGAATTAAAAATTCATTCGCGTTACCTTTGTCAAAAAATATAGGTGTTTTTGTAAGAGGAACAATGCCAATTGCATCAATCACTGCATCAAGTCCTTCTTGCAACGCATCCCGACGTTCTTCTGGCGGGTTCAGTGCTTCAAATGCATGGAACAACAATTTGCCAACCGTTGGTTGCATATTTGATTTTGCAACGGCAACCATCTGTTTGCATAAACCACCAGAAACTGAACGAAGTCCTGCCGCTGTACCTCCCGCTTTAGAAATACCTGCATCAAGAATTGCCTTGGCTGAAAGTACAAGTGCAGAAACGGAACCATCAGGACAAGACATCCACAAAGATGGATCGCCGTCGCATTGGAGGGGGTCAAAGACAGGAAGTACCCCAGAATTCGGCTCAACAATGCGCAAAGAAGCCGTGAGTGGGGGGACAGCATTCGTACTCAACAATGGACTTGCAGTAAGGAGCAATTCGTTCCCGTCGTTATAGAGCGTTCCAATGTGATCCCAGAAATGTGGAAGATTTCCAAACTGATCTTCCCAAAGATTGGAATCCAAAAGCGGGGAAGTCGATGGTTGCTGGTCATTGGTTCTGGGGTTGTCATCGCCCTCGGTTGTAAGTGCTATGGAAGTAATTTCAGGGTACGCTCGTGCAAGTTCTTGCAATGCAGACGTTTGTTTTGGATACGTTGTATCTTCGTGATAGTAGGCAACACCAAGAACGGTTGGCAAGTCGCCACCTTCTCGGACGACTTGAGCAAGCGCCGCGATATCATCCGTGGTTGCATGCATGCAATGCACCACTGAAACCTTGCAACTCAGTGTAGAGAGCGCGGCTTTGATTTCAGTCGTAAATTGTGAATCGCCACAGAGCGACGGAGTTGTTGTGTCAAGAATAATTGCTTCTTTGCACGACGTTGCTGATTCGAGCAACGCATCCTGCGGAAACGGACGCATACAATGAATTGAAACTATATGCAACGAATCTACGCCAGAGGCAACGTCATAAATCGAGCCATGGCATACATAGAGCACGTCCTGCGTATCAGTCGCTGTCTCGCTCGTCGACGAACAAGTTCTGCCAGTGAGTTTTTGCCATTCTTGTTGCGCCGATTCGATAATCGCGGGCAATTGATTGTCGTAGTAGGGTGCTCGTGTTGCTTTGAACGTTGGACTTGAATGTGTATGAATTGGGGCGAGCATCACTGGACGCTCTAAATTCCATTTGTCTGGAACTTGCCGACGCTGATCACCAAACATGATGCGCTGCGCTTCGTTTGGACATTTGATTGTACGACCTGGAGTTCCAAGCCATGCCTCTGTTAACTCATCTGAGGGCAGCTGCGCTTGCATCTTTGACGAAAATGTATCAACCGCAACGATTACTGGAACGAGCGCATCTTCCGCAACTTTTCTAGCAAACATTGTGTAATCGATGGCTTCTTGAGCCGTAGACGCAAGGAACTGCATACAACCAGTTGTCGATGATGCCAGGTACGCATCGTATGTTACGATTTCACTCTGGTCACAAAGAGCAACATGTATCACGATTGGCAGATGTTGTAAGGCACACTCGACGAGTAAATCTTGACACGCATACACGTCGGTTGCGGCTAAAAATACTGTTGCGCGTTCGCCAGTTAAAGCAAGACCCATCGCGCTCGCAAACGCGCTTCTTGGATTCGGAGAAAGAAGGGCGGTGTGCAATTCCCGAAGGTTTGAATCGTCTTGTGCCGTCGTTGAAAAGGTGCTCTCTGCGAGTGACTCGGGCAGCGGACCGCAAAACGCAGTTGCGCCAATATGTGTTGACTCGACGAGTGCAATAGCAGTCAATGGGTCAATGTCGCATGACTCGCTTGGCAATATTGTTTCATCATCCCTTCGAAAAACTGTATCAAAAAGACGACTTGTTATTGTTGCAAAGGTATTCATACCGTCATCTCCTTACGAGTGGAATGTTCAACTGTTGGTTGAATAAATTGTCCACCTTCAATCCATTTGATTGCACCAGTTGGGCATCGCCACGTTGCTTTTGGTGATGCCTTGCTATTGTTACTCCAATCAACGATTGGTAAGTTGTTGTTCATAGTAATTTTCCCGTCACTGTCAGCAGCGCATCGTTCGCAACCATCGCAGCAAACGCTGCAAACTGCATACGCATCGTTCCCTTCAAGCGGGGCGTTGCATTGCACGATGAGTTTTTGCGACAGCGGCATCAAGTCGAATAAATCGCGAGGACACGCTTCAATGCAATCATTGCACGCCGTACAATTTTCAACGTTGACAACTGGAAGCCGTTGGTCATTCATGTAGATGGCATCAAAGTCGCACGCAATCATGCAATCATCAAGTCCAAGGCATCCCCAGCTGCATCCTTTACCGCCACCACCGACAAGATGCGCGGCGCGGCAGTTCGAATACCCCTCATACTCCGCAATTTGCCTCGCAAGCCCAAGGCCGCCAGCGCAATGCAAGCGTGCAACAACTTTGTCTTGTTCGCCTGCTGCAACGCCAAGAAAGCCAGCGATTAAAGCAATGTCATCAGGGCTTCCGACCGTGCACTGGCATGGTTCCTTTATGCCGCCAACAATTGCTTCAGAAAAAGCGCGACAACCCGGTTCGCCGCAAGCACCGCAATTCGTTCCGGGCAACATTTCTTCAACAACATCAAGCCGTGGATCTTCTTCAACCTTGAGATACTTATGCGCAACCGCCAAGCAAACACCAAAGAAGGTACCAATGCTTGACATGATGACGACAGCTGTGAGCGTTGTATCCAAAACGAATCCTTAATTGAAGTCCGCAGCGCGTTTGATGAGTTCCTCTAGGTTTGGCTCATTGGGATCCAAAGGCCCGCCGGGATGAATACACCTCGCGGGGCATGCTTCTGCTGCACGAACTATTTCTTCGTAGGTACCAGCGGATGCATCCTTAATGTATGCCTGCTTGTCTTCGTTGTAGACAAACAGTTGCGCATTCACATCCATACAATCATTACACGTCGTGCAAAGAGGACTATCAATCCACGGCTCACCTAAATCTGCCTCTTGCTCGGGCTCTTCCTCTTCTACAACTTCTTCTGATGTAGTTTCTACTGTTCCGTTTGTCACAGGAGCAGGGGGCGCGGTTGGCATAGACATCGAGGAAGCAAGTGGATTCACCATTCCACCACCGCCGCCAAGCAAAACTTCTGCGAGTTGTTGCATCGCAACTTGCGAAGCAGTGGTTCGTATAGATGCGATTTCAGTCGCGTGCTTGGTTTCAATGACTTCACGTTCCGTGGCAAATTCAGAATCGAGTAATTCTCGCTCTTCTTCCACGGCTTGCTGCACGTACGAATTAGCAATACCGGCAAGTTCGCGGAGCGTTCTCCAGTAGTCGAGGCGTTCGCGGCAAGCATCCGTTACTTCACGGGCAACAACGAGTTTGTGAATTGCGCCGTCGCCATCTGCTGCCCACAAATACGGAATCGATTTTGATGCTTCTTCAGGAGAAAGATGGAGCCATTCTTCGACAGGCATCAAGTCATTGGATTCAATGCCATCAGGAAGTTGCATAAAGTATTGTTGCAAGTTGGTAGTCAACATTGCACAGTGCGCAAAAGTAAACGAAAGTTCGAGATCCTTGCCATCAACTTCACCGGTCCAAATTGGCCAGTCATGTTCTGGTTGCGGGTTATCAACAAGGTCAAATCGTTCTGCCCACGTGGAACCTTGGGAAGGGTCATACCGAAGCAGGGGACAAGCGCGGCCTTCGATTGCAGCGTTGCCCTCAAGCCATGCTCCAAGGTGGTGCGTATCTTCGCTCGCAATCGTGTGCAACGATGGGCGGACTGAATCAAGTCCACTCCTTATGGAATCAACAAGGTGCGAAGGGTGCGAAATGGATGCTTGGGTTGCAAAACATTTTCGATGCGCAACGGCAAGGTAAGCCAGTTCAATTCGTTCGTGATCAAGCGTTGCTAAATCATCGCCAAGTAACAAGAGTGTTATTGGTCTTGACGAACGAAGAATAGAAGAAAGAGAAGCCATATCAGAAAGTCCGTCGTGGACGGTTCCAACCGCTACGACTCTTGGCATAAGATTAAACTCTGCATCGGAAAAGCAACGTCTACAGAAATGTTCAAGCAAGTGGTCGTGCCGTGGGCTTTCATACGCGTTTGCAAGTTCAAGACGGGCGGTTCGCATTGCACCAAACAACGGAGCATAACGCTCTGCAAGTGCATCAAAGGTAGTCATTGCTTCTTTGCAGAGTGCGTCTTTGCCATCAACTGCTGTTGCAGAAGACGGGCAGGAAAAATCTTGAGCAGAAGTGGAATGCACAACGTACATTGGCTTGTCATCTGTTTTGAGCCAATGCTCAATGGTTGCTATGGCTTTGTCGATACGTGCCGTTCGTGGCTTATCCATGGGCACGCTGCCTGAAGCAGTCTTGCCCAACACTTCTTGTAATTTACTTGTATTAATGCCTGAAGCTTCAACTGCTGGCTCTTGACTGTTCAAGCCCCGAAGTGCATCGCGCATTTTGACGGCACTTTCACGAAGTGAAGCGTGATGTGTGTTCGCTTCGATGATGTGCAGCGCGACTGATGGACCAGCGGCAGCTGTGCATGGAACGAGCTTGGTTCCAGTTGGAATTGCTTGAACAAGTTCGGCGCCCTTTGTCCTAAAGTCATGGTCTGCCTTTTCATTGAGGGCAAGCATGTCGCCGACTTTTGCACCTGCAGAGCCAATTACTTTTGCAGCATCGGAAACTGTTTTCAACGCTTCTCGAACTTGCCGTTCAACGCGAACAAGATTGTCTGAAAGTATTTTAGAATTATCGATAGTTGCAATGAGTTCAACGAAAAAATCAACAAGTGGCTGCACTTTTCCGCAGGGGAGTAAAACGAGCGGGTAATCAGTACGAATGAGCGACGGGCGACGTAACGTATGCATCACTGCCGGCAGGAGGTCGCTCTCTACGCCTGAATCAACCGAAGGGTCGCCTGCGTGGAATCTCCGAGCATCTCGAAGTACATCGTGTTTTGTGTGTCCTTCTGGCAATTGACCATCTGGAGGAAAATGCAAACCCTCCAAGTCAATCAGTGGTGTTTCTTCCTCATAACGAGCAACTTCATCAGTTGTAGACATCTTGGGCTCCTCAGATTGCAAATCGATCGAGTTGATGATTGAGTGCGTTCATTTTATCCTCTGGCGTCGCGTGAATGCCAACAGAGCTGTACTCGTTGTAGATTGGCAAACTTTCGTTTTGATAGAGCAAGCCAATTGGAAGTACTTCGGTTTGGTTTGCAACAGCCATTGCTTGGACAAGATCGGACGGATCATGTGTTATTTTATTTTTATACAAACGTGTTCCTGATTCTTGAACTTGCAAACCATTTTCATGTTCAATCAATTGAATGAGGCTTGGATCTTCGACTGCGTCCGCAAAACATTCTTCAGAAAAGACAGGGCAACGTTGGAAGATACGAACGAAACTGAAACCTTTATGCGCATGCGCTGCGAGCAGCGTTTCGTGCATGTGGACAGGGTTCCAGTCAACCGTTTGCGCAACAAAGGAACAATTCGTAATCGAGAGCGTCGTCGTTGAAGGGTTGAGTGGTGGAAGCGGCGCACCTTTTGGGTGCGTGTTCGTCGATTGTCCGATTTGACTTGTTGGAGAACTTTGTTTTTTTGTTAACGCGTACACATTATTGTCAAAAAGCATAACGACCATGTCCATGTTGAACCGAACCGCGTGAATCCAGTGTCCAGCACCAATAGAACAACAATCACCATCGCCCGTTGCGACCCAGACATCAAGGTCGGGACGGCGTGATTTTACGCCGCAAGCAACTGGGAACGCACGTCCGTGCAACCCGTGAAAACCATACGTTGACATGTAGTGAGGAAAACGACTTGAGCAACCAATGCCTGAAACGCAAACGGTCTTCTCTGGAAGAAGTTGTTTGTCGCGGCAGATTCGCTGTACTGTGGAAAGGATGCCGTGATCGCCGCAGCCAGCGCACCATCTTGGGACGGAAGCTTCGTAGTCATCAAGCGTAAAATATCTTGGCAGAACGTCAAGCGACCAATCTTGTTTTAATCCAAACATAATTATTTACCCGCTCCTGCTTTTTGTTTTTTCTTTGATGTTGTTTTTGTCGTGCTAAGTTTGTCTTCAATGACTTCGACAATTTGCGCTGGTCCAAGTGGCTGCCCTGGAACGATTGACCAAAAATCAATTTCCTGCATAAGGTGTGCGCGAAGCATCATTGCAAGTTGCGAAGGGCGAGGATGCGGAACGCTTCCCATTGGATCGCTGAAGTTGATTTCAACGGTCATCACCTTTTTGAACTTTGCAAATATTTCTTCGAGCCCAACATCCATTGGAGAGAGATAGCGCAAGTGTACCGAAGAAACTTTAATACCCTTCTCGCGAGCGCGATCGACTGCTTCCTCGATTGCGCCAAGGGTTGATCCCCAACCAACAATAAGCAAATCGCCTGTTTCATCGCCATGCACTGTTGGAGGGGTCAAGGTTTGTTCAAGCGCTGCAATTTTTCGCGAACGCATATCACAGCCAACTTGGTTGGCTTGTGGGTTATACGCGACGTGACTTTCAGGTGTATGCGCAAGACCAGTGAGAACATACTCTCCACCTTTTTGTCCAGGAATAGGGCGCGGGGAAATACCTGTTTCTTCGTTCCAAGCATACGCAGGAACACCGCCGTGCCAATCGCTTTGATCAATAGGCGGTGCAAGCCATTCTTCTTTTGGAACTGGTCGCTTATAGAGCGTTTGACCTGTTGCCAAGTTTGCATCGGTGAGCACAATAACGGGTGTTCTGAATGCTTCAGC
The DNA here is from genome assembly GCA_964489535.1 of uncultured Isosphaeraceae bacterium. Classification (GTDB taxonomy): domain Bacteria; phylum Planctomycetota; class Phycisphaerae; order Phycisphaerales; family SM1A02. The sequence goes on along the minus strand of CAZAZD010000001.1, from coordinate 42,737 downwards.
AAGTTGCCTTGCAGTAACAATGCTGTGAAAACATTCTTCAATCGTTGCTGGCGCCATAATAATTTTAGGTGCGTCGCCAGTTGCAGCGTACATTGCGTTCAACAAGTCACCTTGTTCAACTTTTGTTGGCAAGCCCGTCGAAGGACCGCCACGTTGTACGTTGACAATGACAAGAGGAACCTCAGACATAACTGCCAATCCAATGAACTCGGTTTTGAGTGCCATGCCCGGACCAGAGGTAATCGTGCATGCTGTTTTGCCTGCATACGAAGCGCCGATGGCAAAACCAATCGCTGCAATTTCATCTTCCGCTTGGTGGACGAAGCCGCCAGCCTGATCGAAGATGCCAGCGAGGTAATGCGAAGCGGAAGTTGCTGGTGTAATCGGATACATGGAAACCATGTCCATGCCAGAAGCCATCACGCCTAGCCCGACTGCTATGTTGCCGTTCATGACAACTTGGTCGCCTTCGACTTCCATACTTGGAATGTTGTACGTGAAAGGAATATGTTTTTCCGCAAACTCGACACCTGCATCGAGCAGAGCGTGGTTTGTCGAAATAACTTTTTCTCCTTTCTTGGCAAAGATGTTTGCTATTTCTTGTTTTGCGAGGCCAACATCTCGCTGGTAGATATAACAAAGGATGCCGAGAACAAAAATGTTTTTACCTAAACGTGGGTCGCTCATTAACTCTGAACAAGTTTCGTGGAGCGGCAACTCGATGACGTTGAGACCGCGAGCTGAAAAGTCGGCAAGGGCGGATGTGTACGCTTCGCGTATATTGGCATCAGGGTCGGTAGCCCACACGCTCTCAAGAAGAATCGTCGTCTCAGGACCGTACGCATCTTGTGCTATTCGTCCGTAGAGCACTTGTTCGTTGAGCGCGACAACAAGGTTTGCTTTGTCACCAGAGTTTGTCATGTCGGAACTGCCAACACGGATGCGGTTGCCACTTGCGCCTTCTCGTGAACGGCCGGGCGGTTTAATTTCAGCTGGAATAATTTCGACGGTCCAAATACCGTTGCCCATCTTTGCACTGATAGTTGCAAAGAGCGTGCCTGCTTTTTGGGCACCTTCACCAGAGTCACACACAATTTCGACGATGTGTTCGTTAATGGTCTGCGACTTTTGTGCGCCGGTGGTTCCGTTTGTCGTGGTTGCCTTGCTCATTGAATCGTTCTAACTCCGATTGCTTGGGCGAGCGCAGAATGAATACATTCTGGCTCATCTAGGTGGGCTTGCAAGAAGTCGCAAATCGCAGCGGACGGTGCCACGAACCCAGATTTCTGGGCAATGTTCTTGCAATGAGTTGAATGTAACAATTATACCAGATATGTCCATTATTTACCCCTAAAAAAGGGTACTTTTCTACTCTCATTGTGTATCGTACGTGAGTCATGACAAACCAAATAATTGCACTACTTATAGTATCTTTTTCACCAACGCAACAACTCGAAATCCGACTCGACCCGAGCACTGGAACGCTGTATGGGTCCACTCGGATTGAAGATTGCAATGAAACAATGATTGACACCGATGGTTTAGAAATCACACCCTCAATAAAGGGAGTTATTTCGTGGAAAGCAGTATTTAATGATGATGTTGCAAGTGGAGAACGGATCGGGCAGATTCATAATTTCTCGGTTGACGCGCATATCAGCGAAGAAGGCGTTTTTCTCTCTGATTGGGCAGGGTGGTATCCAACTCCGACAGATAAAGAGGGAAATCCAATCCTCCGAACAATAACTATGTCCGTCGCACCAGTGGAAGGATGGACTTTTGTTGGGAGTGGGAACTTTGTGCAAGGAAAGTGGACCACGCCAAGACCAGTCGACGGCATGGCACTCGTTGGGAATAAACACGAAGTCTCGACAAGCACCGTCACGACTCCTGAAGGTGAAGTTGTTGTTTCGGTGCACCTATTACCTGAGCACGCTGACAAATCCCCGTTTTATCTTGATGCAGCGGACGATTATTTGCAACTCTATACGCCACTCTTAGGGAAGTATCCTTACGAACAATTTACTATCGTTGAAAACTTTTTTTCTAGCGGTTTTGCATACCCTGGTTTTACAGTTCTTGGTCCTCGTGTTGTAGGGATGGCTCCCAAGTCCCTTGCTCCGGGTTATTTAGATCACGAGTTACTCCATAATTGGTGGGGCAATGGTGTCTATGTTGATGCAACCCATGGCAATTGGTGCGAGGCGCTTACAAGTTATTCGGCAAACTATGGTCGACGTGCACTTGAAGATGGTTCAGACGCTGCAAGAAAGTATAGACGCGGTTTGCTCAATAAAGTTTCGCTAGACCCATCGCTTGATAATGGTTCGCTTTCTAGTTTTGGCTCTGCTGATCCAAGCGATGGCGAGGTTGACCGCTTTGTTGGTTACGACAAGGGTGCATTTGTGTTTATGATGCTCGAGGATGTACTCAATGGCGGCGCAGTTGAAGACGCTTCTAAAAGTAAAATTTGGAACGTGCTCGCACGGTTCGCTCGTAACAACATGGGCAAGCCCGCTTCGTGGAAAGAAATACAAGTTGCCGCAGAACAGGAATATCCTGACAAACCAATAGGATGGCTCGACTCCTTTTTCAAACAGTGGGTGTACGAACACAACGTTCCAGCAACCTCGCTAGAACTTGTAGCGATTCCACCTCAAACAATTGAAATCCTTGCGGGCAAAAACTGGAAAACGATCGACCCTGATTATCGTTACTACCGGCTCTTTCCCAAAGGGCAAATCAGTCCTACGATTGCAGGAACTTTGGCTGGAACCACTGTGGAGGTGGACACAACCGAAGAGGTACTAGGGGACACGGGCGCTTGGCTTGCGGATGTTGAGGCTGGAACTAATTTACTCCTCATTGGCAACAAGCCAATTCAAGCCCACGCAGAACTGCTTGCGCAGTGCGAAGATGCAATTGTATTCACGGAGAATGGTTTTGTTGTCGGAGACGAATCCTACGAAGGGGAAGATCTTGCAGTTTTGCATACAATGAATCATCCAACGAATGATGGCGAATTCATCACTCTCTTTTACAGCGTCGGCGATGCCGGTTTGGAACGCCTTCGTTTCATTTGGTATTACACCAAGGATACAACTGTTATCTGGAACGCGAACGAAACTTTGCTTCGGCGTGTCTTTGAACCATCTGGACGCTTACACGTCGAGTAAGTGCAAGGCAATCAAGGAACGTGGAAGAAGCCGCCGCCATCATCGATGAGTTGGCCGTCTTTTACAAGGGCGAGCCATACTTCCATCGGGTAATCGTGAGGTGCCATCATCGAATCAACGTTTGCTTCTTTACCGCCAGAAAGTGGACCAACACCAAGTTTGGATTCGCGGTCAAGTTTTATGAATTTCACACGGTGACGGAAACAACGCATTGCTGCAATTTGCGTTTCATGATCAATCTCAGGAACGTCAATCTCTTCTGTAATTGAAAGTTCTACTTCTGAGCCCTTTTGAAGTTGCGACACAACTTGCTTTAATTCTTCGATATCTTTGTGCATAATTATTTTAGCTGCAACAGATTTGTCAACTTCAGATTTGAGAAATGCTTTGTGTAGTTCGCCCCAAAGTGGACCCGGCTCTTCTGTTGCTTGAATTTTTTCTGCAACTGAAACAATTGCATCAACGATATTTTGAGGAGATTCTACTGGCGGTTTATATCCACCTTTTTTCTTTTTCTTATTTTTTGCCATAACGTATTATCTATTCTCCCAAACGTTGTTCAATCGATTTATGTCTGGATAAGCATTAGCAGCGTCTATTTGCACTTTTACAACTTGCGAAGGGAGTGCAAAGGTTTGTTTGTGCTGGTTTGACCAAGCCCAAACGGTTACTGGCAACTTGTACTGATGCACTGTTCCATCGAGGCAAGTAATAGTCACGTCAACTGGGCAAACCCAATCCTGAAGGTTTTGAAACGTCACTGTGACGTTCTTGTTGAGTAATTTTACATCTGAAATTGCCTGATCAAGTTGCATTGGTTCTTCGAAGAACCCGCGGAAGAACCATTGCAAATCCATACCAGAAGCATTTTCCATACATCGATAAAAATCGGGAGGGCGGGGTGATTTGAATGCCCACTGGTGAATATACTCACGCCACGCTGCATCAAAACGTTCTTCACCGAGAATCTCTTCTCTTAAAAAGCGCATGCCATAGCCCGGTTTTCGATAACTTAAATGCCGTCGAGATTTAAGCAAATCGGGCGGCGTATTGATCGCTTTTAAATCGTGCATAAACTTAGAAGCAATGTATTTTGACACGTCTGGTTTGTGTTCACGCTCGCCATAAAAGTTTTCAAGGGAGTAGTGATTGACAAACGTATTGAACCCTTCGTCCATCCAAGCATGGCGCCGTTCGTCAGTATTCACAATCATTGGGAACCAATTGTGTCCAACTTCATGATCGGTAACGTTAAAAAGCCCTTCGTGCGAACTTCCTCTGCAGAATACGAGCATCGGATATTCCATTCCGCCAGCACTTCCACGCGCCATCGACATCTGCGGCCAAGGATAGGGATACATAGTATCGCTGTAATACTTGACGGAATGTCGCAAATACGAAACGGCTTCATCCCAGACATCACTAGCTTCTTCTGGATATCCCACTTGACAAAGTATTCGCTTAGGTTTTCCCGCTAAAGTGATAATTTCAACACTTGCTGCTTCCCAAATAAAACTCGCACTTGTTGCCCAGGCAAAAGTTCGAATTTGTTTCCCCTCAAATTTCCATGTTTGTTCGCCAGTACTCTCTTGAGCGAATTCGTCTTTGCCGCGAATAGTTATTGTTTCATCGGACTTCATTGCAGATTGCAGTCGAGCGTTTTCTTCTTGAGACGCGACCTTAGTCGGATTTAGTAATGCACCAGAAGCAAGCACCACATGATTATCTGGGACCGTAATTTCGACATGGTAATCACCAAAGTTAGTGTAAAACTCTCCTCGACCAATATACGGTAACGTATTCCATCCATGCACATCATCATAAACACAGGGCGCAGGAAACCACTGTGCAAGTTCCCAGACTGGACCATCCTCGTACGCATCATCAAATCCCATTCGCAAACTTGCCTCGGTCGGCATTGGAAATGTCCAGTCAATATTCAACTTCGTTGAAGCGTTAGGCTTTAGAGGTTTTGGTAATACAACTTTTGCAACGGTTGCGTACTCGTGCCATATCGCGGGTGTCCCGCCGACATCAAGACGAGTGATGGCGATACCTTCGTACGATTCTTCACCAGTTGCTCTGCCTTCTCTACTACGAACACTATCATCGCGGTGCACATTCTGTTCTAAGTGCAACCAAATATACGAAAGCGTATCGGGAGAATTATTGTGATACAAAATAATTTCTGAGCCAATTATTGTATTTGTCTTAACGTCTAGCCGAACTTTGATATTGTGATCTGCTTGTTGTTGCCAGTAGGCAACTCCGGGAACTCCGCTTGCCGAACGAATAGCGTTCGGAGTTGGCAACGGAAGAGCAGTAAAAGCAGATCCGTTATGTAAAAAGGGGGGCTTCGTTACAACTTTCGTTTTGCAACCGGCTAGACAGAGTAACAAGACGAGGCAAAACCTCATACGCGCAGCCCATCCAATGTAATGTATTCGATTCCGACTTCTTCAAAGAGTAACAAACTTTTTTCAATGGAATCGTTCCAGTGTTCATCACCTGAATCAATTTGCTTTGTGACAACTTTTGTAATGCCCGCCTGAACAATGGTTAAGGAACAATGTATGCACGGGCTAAATGAGGAATACATAGTTGCCCCGACAGGTGAAACGCCATTTCGCGCACACTGAATAATTGCATTCATTTCTGCATGCACAATTAAGTCATACTTCACTGGTCGCTGCAACCGTTCGTCGTTATCTTCAAAGCCGCGAGGAAGTCCGTTGTACCCAGTTGCAAGCACTTGTCGCATCGGCGAAACAATAACCGCACCAACACCTCTTGATGGATCTTTGCTCCACGTAGCAATGGAGTCAGCAAGGGAAAGAAAACGTTGATGCCACTTGTCGTTCACGTCATTATCTTTTTGGCACAACCCCAGTCGCACGAAACTTAAGAACTTCTTCGCCGAGAACATCAGTTTTCACCATGACTTCAGCGTTAACTGGACCCTTGTGCCTAGATGGCAAGGTACCTGACACAATGACGTCATAGGAACCGTCTGGGTTTGCAACAGTTGTCGCGTTCACCCCAGAAACTGTTGGCTGCAGGACGACCGTATTGAGTACTTTGAAAGGTACGCCGTCCTCTCGATAAATTCGAGTGCGGGCGTGATAAGAACCACCTTGTTCCATGGTACCAATGCTGATGATATGTTTATCTGCCTTGATTTTCCCAAATGTTTTTCCATTGGCAAATATCGTAAATGTGTGATTTACACGTTTTCCGTCTGGTGTATTTCCATATCCGCTTACTTGCAACTGGCTATGAAAAGCACCCCACGGCATATATGGGTTCACGTTAATTCTGATTCTTCTCGGCGCACCTTCTGATACTTGCAATTCTTCTCCGCTTACAAATTGACCGTGTTTCCCTGTGCCTTTCATAGAAGTGATGACAAAATCTGGATCCACCGGAAAGAAATTAAATTCAACACCATGTGTTTCACCAAGCGTCATCGTATTCAGTTTCTGGAACTTATTGTCGACCTCTACAAAGGATCGCACAACCGAGCGAATCCAAAATGCTTTTTCGGGATCTATTACTGAGTTAGAAAAGATCGTCACCTTCTTGTCTTGTTTGCCATCCTTGCCTTTTGGATCAAATGTAACCGAGATCGTTCCGCTCTCGCCGGGCTGCAAGATGGTCTTATCAGCAACTGGTGTCGTACATCCACATCCTGCTTGGAGTCTACTAAGCACAAGTGTCTTCGTGCCAGTATTTTTAAATGGGAAGGTTGTTGTGACAGATTCAAAATCCCAAATTGTGCCAAAGTCTCGTTCGTCCCATTCAAGGGAAATGTCAGCACCTCTTACCGTTTGAGCAGGAGAGGGCGTTGGTGTAGCGGGTGATGTTGGCGATTGTTCAACTGGTTGTGCTTGATCGACAACCTCTGAAACATCTGGCTTTGGCTGTTCGCAACCCGCCAAAAGAAGCGAGAAAATGCTTGCTAGAATGAGTATTAGTTTCATGCGGAGGATTGTACCATACGCATTCTTTTACAAAGGAGCCACACATGACCCGATTCAAACTACATAGTACGTTTTTGTTTACTTTGATTCTTGGGTTCACGATTTATTCAATGGCTGCACCGCCAAATGAAGTTCCCGGCGAAACGCTTGCTCGAATGGCAAAACTCGGCGAAGAACTCGCTACTCCAAACGAGAATCATGCATTTTTAGAACGATTTTCCGGCGAGTGGGTTACATCTTCAACTGTCATGGGATTGCCTCAAGAAGAAGGCAAGGCTTCGTACAACATGATATTTAGCGGTCGTTTTCTCAATGGCGATCTCAGTGGCACATTTGCGAAGGTTCCATACATTGGCAGAGTGACCATCGGATACGACAATTACAAACACAAATATGTAGCAACGTTTCTCGATGACCTTGGAACTTCTATTAGAACGGCTGAAGGAATGCTTGATCGAACCGGCAACATCCTTTCACTTTGGGGAACCATGGATGAATGGATGACCGAGGAACACGATAAACCCGTAATGTATCGCTTCATTCTCATTGATGAAAACAACTTCATTTTTGAAGTTCACGACCTCGCTATTGATCTAAACTCAGTTGTGATTACCACTACGTACAAAAGAGTGATTCAAGTTGACGAAAAATGAAATCCAAATAGGAACGCAACTTCTCATTGAACTTGCAAAAACGTTACACATACTTGGTACTCCAGCACATCGTCTTGAATGCACTGTCCGCGAAGCAGGGGAGTCACTTGGAATCGAAGTATCGGTTTTTTCTGTGCCAACCTCACTCATGCTTTCTTTTGGAGGCCCAGAAGAATTACGTACAGCTATTCTTCGGATCGAACCTGGCTTTATTAACTTAGCTCGACTTAGAGATATCGACCGAGTACTTGAGCGAATTCTTGAAAGGGAAATCAATCCACAAGGGGCAATTGACGAACTTCGCGCTATACAAACATCACCTTCAGGATGGGGAATCTGGGGAGCACTTGCGGGTTTCAGTTTTGCGGGGGCAGCCGCTTCCAGATTTTTTGGCGGAGGTATAAACGAAATACTTATCGCCTTGATCGCTGGACTTATTGTTGGCTTCATCATGCTTATTCCTATGCGACATCCAGATAGAGCGCCGCTTTCTGATCTTATCGCTGCAACTGCAGCTACTTTTTTTGCGTGGAGTATGACAACCATCATTCCTTCTCTTCATCCCGGCGTAGTCGTCCTTGCTTCCCTTGTCGTATTGCTTCCGGGATTAACAACTACCCTTGCAATCAATGAACTCGCAACTCGCAACTTATCTTCTGGCTCCGCGCGGCTCATGCAGGCGCTTATGGGTTTTGTTGCGCTTGCGATTGGATCAATCATTGGTGAAACTGTCGCCTCTGCACTCCCGATTCGTGAATCCGGAATAGCAACGCCACTTCCACAGTGGACGCTATTCCCTGCACTGATTCTTTCTGGGGTTGCACTTTCTATTTTGTTTGGTGCTCGAGTAAAAGATGTCTTTTGGATTATCGTTGCTGGTTCAACAGGTTTTGGGTGCGCTAGATTTGGCGGCGAACATTTTGGACCTGTCATTGGTGTTTCTATTGGTGCCTTTGCCGTTGGTATTGCAGGCAACTTATACCGCCGAATCGCCGATGCACCTGCTGCAACCTTAATCGTTCCTGGAATCATGATTTTAGTGCCGGGGGGGTTAGGTCTTCACAGCGTTGAACAACTCTTTGATTCCACATCTACAGCAAGCGCGGGCCTCGTTGTTGCTGTTTTTACTATCGCAGGGGGACTCGTCGCTGGCTTGCTTGTAGCCAATCTCGTTCTTCCACCGCGCAAACTCATCTAAAAACTATCCCGCGGGTCATTTATGTTGCTTTCCCTGCCTTTCCGCTTTCAAAGTGACAGTCACAATGCTAAACCCTTGGTGTTACGCAAGTTAAGACATGCTGCGTTTCCGCTTTCAAAGTGACAGTCACTTTGCTGGTGGTAAAAAAAATCGGCAGGCACGAGGGTGCCTGCCGCTGAAGTAGCAAAATGTGGGACAGAATTAGTTAATAGTGAGGGTGCCTTCGCCTGTCTCACCTTGCCATCCGCCAATTCGGATGTAATACGTATCGCCAGCATTGACGTTGTAGTCAATTGCTGAGTAGTACGATTGACAGCCACTATCACCGTCACCGTCACCATTGCAGGCAACTTGGTTCTCACACGATCCTTCGTAGAGCGCCATTGAAGTATCGTAACTACTGCTGTCACACGTTGTAAAGTGCACTGAGCCAGAAGTAGGAGCAACGTAAATGAACCATATATCTTGGCTGTTATCCCAATCAAGATAAGTGCCCGCGCATTGCGAATCATCTGGCTCTGGACTACTTGGAGTTGCGGTGTTTGTTTCAAATGCATTTACACCGTCTACCGCAACAAGTGGAGCTGTGCATTCATCGCCAGCACCCGCATCAGGGCAGTCAGCTGTCTTGCAATTTGTACCTTCGCCTTGGAAACCGCCTCCGAGTTCGGAACAATCATTTGCCATTGCAAATATACAAGAACCATCAACGAAGCAGCAAGCGCCGGGCTCTGGACAGTTTGCACTATCACAACTTGAGCCATCGCCAGCGTAATTTCCTTGTGCAGCAACACAGGTTGCTTCAGTCACAGCGTCAGAACATCCACCGCCAGGAAGGCAGCAAGCGCCAACTGGTGTGCAGTCGTTGCCCCAAACAGCAATAATTGCTAGAAGGTCACCAACTGTTACACAGCAGTCACCGTCAACATCGCCAAGTGGGCGGTACGTTCCGTCGCCACAGTCGCCCCAGTTACCAACTGTTGCAAGGATGTCGCCAACTGCAACAAGACCACTCTCGTCAACATCTTCTGGACAGTCGCCAAGTGGAAGGTCACATGGATCGATTGTCCCACCGCCTGGAATAAACGACAAGGCAGTAAAACTGGAGACTCCACCTGGCTTAAAAAGACCAAACTGTATTTCACCCGATTCAGGTGCAGCAGTCGCAACAAATCTAAAGTTGTACATCGTTCCCCAGCGAAGTGCGTTACCAATAGGATTCTGATCGTACGTTGGACCACTCCATGAAACTGAACCTGCAACTACGCTGCTTGTCCAGTCAGTGTTGTCGTATATTTCCCCACTGTTGTAATCGATATCCTTAAAGCCAACTCCTGAGAGAGTCGCATCACCGGTAGGAATAGAGACGGACTGGATACTTCTATCACTATTGAGGTTATGAATAGCATATTCATACGTATACGTACCATCGCCGTTATCAGTTATTTTTGAACCAATCAGGATTTTGCCATCATCAGGAACATGGACTTCAGCAATTCGAACGCTTGGATCGATATCTGCCCAAGCTTGAATTGCTGGCTGACCTGCGTGCGTTTCTGTTGCACCATTGTTGTTCAGTACATATGGATCTGAGATTGAATTAAAGCCGATTTCTCTCCATGAGGCATTATTATCACCATTGCCCCATTGTTGATCGTCCTGTGCAACGTACTGCGCTTCGATGAAATACCTAGCCCCAGCATTTTGCGCAGGGTCAACATCCGCGTTCAAGACTTGTAAGTTTCCCCTAATCGAACTTGGACCAGATGAGCTTTGTGTAAATGGGTATGGGTATTCCCCAGTAAAACCGTTTACATCTGAGCGGGGGCATTCGCCATTTGAGTTAAGTCCAGCCCAGTAGGTGTCGGCGCAACCTATCCCAAGCGTATCACAGTCCGTTGATTGGCAGTCGCCGCAACCGGGTTCACTTAAAGCACAAAACGAATGTTTCATAAATGCTTGCAAGCCAATTTGTTCAAACCGACCATCTTTTAGCCGGAACATATTCTGCATAATAATAGGTGATTGGTTTGTTCCGCCGTACCAATCAAGCACTGCATCACCCCAGTTGCAAGATTGTGTTGCGATTGCGTATCCACCCATTCCATTTGATGATCCGTAGTAGTCAATGTCCGCACTATTCTGGCCACCAATAGTCCAAGCGACAACGTCGGGACCGACGGCATTTCTGTTTGCATTTCTTCGGTCGGCGTGACCGCTCACGGCAATCAAGCCAATAGTTGTGGTTGCCGCTATAGCGGCTGTAATAAGTAACGTTCTTCCTCGCATTGAGAGCTCTCCTACTGGTTTCAAGGGGGGGGTAAGTAATCGGTTAAAGATAGCACGGCAAAGCCGATTTTCAAAGAGATATTCGGGATTTTTTTGCTGTTGGTTGCTATTAATTAGGAAATTGGAATGTTTTTTATTGGTTTAACTTGCCCACTTTACCAAGCGCCAATGACAGCAAGCAGATCAACCACATCAACGACACCATCACCGTTGAGATCCTCTGGGCAACTGAACCCACACGGTCCCCACGCATCGATGACGGCAAGAAGATCAGACACATTCACAATCCCATCTCCGTTGACATCGCCTGCTACAGCAGAACCATTGATCGAGAAGAATCCATCACCTTGATCTTCGCCAGCATTTCCATCCTGATCCACAGCAATAACACGGATAACTCCAGTGGAAGTACTTACATCAGGTACTTGCCAAATATGAAAGCCATCATCGGCAGTTCCAGCGACAATCGATTGCCACGAGATTCCTCCATCGGGTGAAAAATCAATGCCCACACTGCTCACCAAATGATCATCGTCGGTAATCCAAGTGATTGGCACGGTTTGATTTGGCTCGTACACAACGCCACCATTTGGGGACTCCACGTAGACCGTCGGGTTTTCACCACCAAGATGGCGGGGGATGTGCATGCAAATACAATGCATGACACCAGCTGAGTCAATGATACTCTCGCAAGGAATTGAAACAACTGTTTTATCTGGGCACGCCTGCTCCCAAGCTGCAATCGCTTGGGAATTGTGTTGCGTAACTTGGGAGTTAGAGTAACTCGGCACCAAAACAACATCATTGCAAATCACAGAATTTGCGTACGTGTAATGTGTCCAACCAAGACTTCGCGCTGGAATTCTGACAACCGTGTACCCCTGAGTTTGCAAATCCATTGCAACAGAATCACAAATTTGATCTTGCGTTGATCCGCTGTTGTATGGCCAATCGCTAATAATGCACGTTGTGTCAGAAGCCCAACACATCCACATATCGATGTGCTGCGTATAATCAACAGAAGTAGGAAACGCGTCAGTAATCGTCACATTGAGATTTTGATAATCTTGCCAATACCCACGAATTTCAACGTTAGACATTCCACCATTTTCATCTGAAATTAGTTCGGTCGCCCAACCCTTCGCATCGACGCCGTTCAAGTGGAAGTTGCCGCCACCATGAACAAGTGGTAATTCATAAAGGGCATGCCCAACTTCTTCTGCAAAGTGCCAGTTGAGTGCATTGTCATTTGGACGCGGCCTGTTGTACGTATGGTCGACAATTGCTCGGCAGTCACCTTCATAAATGTACCGCGGACCGTAATCACGAATCCAAATCGTATCAACCGTTTTGTAAAAGAATTTCACTCTATCGGTGTTTCCACCATACGAAGCAATTTCCGAAAGTGCCTGGGATTGTTCGTTTGATTGGTCGATGACAATGACTGCATCCGCATCACCAAGCGTTGTAATCCTTGCCGCCATTTCGGCGACAATATCTGAAAACCCTTCCCAAGCAAGCAAGATGCCATCCATAGGTTCGTACTCTGCAACGCAACGAACAGGACCATTTGGTGGAGCGGTCATACCTCTAGGAGCAGTAATGGGATTGCGATCGATATACCTCTGTTCCTCGTTTGTTAAATACTTAGGGATATTTGCGCCTTCTGGATAGGAAGGGACAGCAAGTGAACTTGTAGACAATGCGAGTATCGTTGAGAGCAGCATAAAATCCCATCTAAGTATAGAACAAGTTTCTCCAAATCAAAACTAAAAAAACATACGAAAAAGCTAGTGCTCTGGTTGCACCCGACCCCGTAAACGTTTCATTTCACCCCGTTTTTTCTTTGATGCAAGGCGTTTTTTCTTCGAAGAGCGGGGGATTCTTGTTTTTCTTCGTCTCGTCACTGGTGCGAGCGTTTGTTGCAGTAATTCGACAAATCGCTCGGTTGCGGCCTCTTTATTAGCTCGTTGCGAACGGTGTTTCGAAGACGAAACACGCAGCATGCCCTGCTTGTTGATTCGAGTGGCAAGGTGTTCTTGAATTCGATTTCGCTGATTATTCGTCAGGGATTCCGACTGATTCACATCAAACAACAACGTTGCCTTTGTTGCAACTCTGTTTACATGTTGCCCGCCAGGCCCTGTGCTTGTACCAAACGTAAAACGTATTTCCCGTATTGGAATTGTTAGTTTTCGATTAATTCGCACCATCTGTATCGTCAGAATACCAACAAAACGAAACAAATCGTTTGTGCAGGGACAGGCACTTTGTTAGGCAATTCGTTACTTAGTAGTGAGTTTTAAGGAACAAAGTTGTCCTAAAATGCGTAATGAAGTGGAGTTACCCCGTATTCTGGACGAAGTGGAAGTAGATATGAATTGGAAAAAAATCAAAAAACGGTATAAAACACGCTACAGTTGGCTTTTTAAGAAAGAAGACGTTCTCATGAAAGTCTTAATAGCAACGAGCGGTCTTTTTATTGGTTTGATGGTCGGGAAGGGTTTGCAAGCCCTTTTTTCAACCGTAAGTTAAACTTTTTTCGATTGAAAGACGCGAAATTATACCCTCCACACAGTGGTCATCCGTTTTGCATGGCGTAATCATTGTGTGTTCTGGGGCAGAAACATCAAGATAATCCATCCTGAAGTGCACGCCCCGTGATTCTCGCCGCTCTTGTGCGCCCACTGTCGCAAGATTCGCTACGGTGAGCATATTGACAAGTTCCCATGCTCTTGGCTCTGCAGGAGCAAGTCGCATAACGGCATCAAACCAAAATGAGAGGTGATGCTTGGCTTCTGACAGCGCCGTTTCATCTCGTTCTAAGCCCACCTGTCGCCACATGAGTGATTTCAAAGAGTAGATAAGGTCTGAAATACCAAGTTCAATACCACGGGGAGCTGCATCAAGTTTTCTTCGAAGAATGCGCTCAGGTCTGTGCCGGTGCCGATTGCTCGATCCATTTGCCACTGAAAGACCCGCAACACGACCAAGGACCATGCCTTCAAGTAATGAGTTTGAACCCATTCGATTTGCACCGTGCAAACCACTACTCGCACATTCACCCACAGCCAATACACCAGGAATAGAAGTACGCGCTTCGTGATCGACGTGCACTCCACCAATCATGTAATGCGCGCCCGGACGCACAGGCACTGGATCTTTTGCAATATCAATACTAAAAAAACTACACATCTTGCTAATGCCGGGAAACATAAGATGCGGATCGCCGTCAACATCTGATAAATCAAGATAAACATTTGTATCTTGCGTTGCAATCATCTGTCGAAAGACCGCTCGACTCACAACATCACGCGGCGCAAGTTCCGCATCAGGGTGTGCGTTTGGCATGAACCGCTCACCGTTACGATCACGAAGCACACCACCGTGCCCACGAACTATTTCGCTAATCAAAACACGAGCAGCACCCGCAATGTACAAACAAGTAGGATGAAATTGAAAAAATTCAGGGTCCCGAATAGTTGCTCCAGCACGAAACGCCATCGCAACTCCGTCAGCCGTTGCAATTGTTGGGTTCGTTGTTTCACGGTAAAGTTGCCCGCCGCCACCCGTTGCAAGAATAATATTTGACGAAGAAAACAACACTAAATTTCCAGAGGATGCTTTAGCAACGACACCGTACGCTTCTCCATCGGCAGTAACAATATCAAGCGCAAATGTATTTGGAAACGTTGTAATCAAATCGTGTCCCGTCACCGCATTTGTTAACACTCGCTGAAGTTCTCTTCCGGTAGCATCGCCATGCGCATGCACAACCCGCGCATGTTTATGACCGCCTTCGCGAGAACAATCAAGTTCGCCGTCTTTGGTTATGTCAAATTCAGCGCCGAGTGCTAAAAGATCTCGCACAGCATCGGGTCCGCCCATGACTACTTGCCTCACAACTGATTCGTCGCAAAGTCCCATGCCAACATCTAAAGTATCTTTTATGTGCGATGCAAATGAATCACCTTTTGTCATGACTGCAGCCATGCCGCCCTGCGCCATGTTTGTGTTGCTCGTTTCTAAACTGGCTTTTGCAACAACCGCAACCGTTTTGCCTTCACTTGCCGCTGTAAGTGCGGCGGCATCGCCTGCAACTCCACCACCGACAACGACAACGTCAAAACGGTACGCGGGAATCGAACGAAGATCCACTTCCAATAGGTGTCGGTCACAATGCATCGTCATGTCGACGCCTCAGTTATTTTTATCATTCGCTCAAGTGCCAACTTCGCATCGGCAACCATCACTGCCCGCTCATCCCCAGTCAGTCGCTCTCGCTCGGCAGTAGTTTCATCCACAGTATCGCCCGCGAGCACTCTATTTAAATCTGGCGCTTCCCCTTTGCGAAGCAAGTCCAACATCCCCGCAAGATGCGGCGGATCGTTTCGACTCATCGTCGCACAACCACAACCCCCGCCCCCGGAACCGCCCCCGGAAGAGGCGTTTGTTTCATCCAAATCCGCCTCAGCGAGATGCATAACTTTAATACCTTGTAACGCTGCTTGTTCTTTTAAATTACGTACAAAGTGACCTTCCGTTCCCACCGCAAATTTGCTTCCGGGAGAGGAACTCATGACTTCATTCCAAAGGTAAGCGGTACTGCCTGACCCATCTGCAACTTGCACGGCTTCCCGTTTTGATTCTGGATGAATAATGACTCGCCACCCTTTGTCTTTCCACCACGTAACTTGCTCTGGTGTAAATACAGTATGCACGCCGCAAAAGCCACCCCATAAAAACATTTCAGCATCGTCTACACCAGAAATACTTTCGACTTTCCAATCGACACCTTCATACAGTGGATTTGGAAACGTAACAAGTTTTGACAAATCCATGCCAAGTTTCGCAGCAGTATTTCTACCTAGATGTTCGTCTGGTATAAACAATATTTTTTTGTTTTGTCTTCGAGCCCACTCAACAACAAGATGGGCGTTAGAACTCGTGCAAACTGCACCGCCCGTCCTACCAGCGAGCGCCTTAATGCGTCCAGAAGTATTCATGTACGCAACAACAAGCAATTCATCACCGAACTTTGCAATGAGTTGCTCTTCGATTGGTCTCACCATCCAATCCTTTGCCATCATTTCCATCGTACAACCCGCTTTAGGATTCGTTATCCAAACTTGTTGGTCTTCACTTGCAAGGGTTGCAATCGTTTCCGCCATAAAGTGCACCGCTGATTCAACGATTACTGTCTTTTCTGGATTCCGTGAGGCTTGTAGTGCCAAGGCGTAACTGTCTGCAACCTTACCACCGTACCGCTCAACAAGTTTGACGATTTCACCACCCATGTAGTAGTGGGCAAGCAGCAACAAACTGTCACCAAAATGATCGAGGGCTGGCTTGATGTAACTATCGAGCCATGGAATTACACTCTCTGGCGTTCGGTCGGGCAGGGCGATGTATTCTTCGGCATAGGTTTTAAATTCTTCCTGATACCAGTCAAGCGGCAAATCGCCTTGGCAGATCGGAAAATCCGACTGCAAGGTGATGCCTGCGGGTTGTGTGATTTCGGACATGAACAGTGCATTGTACAACTAAAGGGTTTATTCGCAGAGTGACAGCCACTTAGTGAATAGACGCAATACAAAGGGGACAGTCCTTAGCAAGGCCCCCAATTACCAACGAGAATCAAGATGTCCGAGACGTCAACTGTTCCGTCGCCATTGATGTCAGCAGAACCGCTTCCGCCCCATTGATCAATAGCAAGAAGCAAGTCAGAAACTGAAACTGCACCGTCTTCGTTGACGTCGCCTTCGCATGGCTCTGAGCCACAATCTCCGTCAGGACCATCGATGAGTAAGTCACCGCTACCGGCAGATGAATCTCCCCAGCCGCCAACTCGAATAAGATAAGCATTACCCTCGGTTACATTCATTTCTACGATGGAGGAGTAACCCCCGCAACCATCAGCGTCGCCATTGCAGGCAACTTGCGTCATTGCGTTGCATTCGCCTTCGTAAATAACAATATCAGTATCGAAATCAACTAAATCACAAGTAGATACTGTCATTGGTCCACTTGCGCAAGCTTCATAACGGAACCAAACATCTTTCGTCATTTGTCCAAGATACGTTCCACTGCACTGCGCGTCGTCGTACGGAGTGCTCGACGTTGTTGCTTCTTCAGTCGTGATCGGCCAAGTGCCATTGGCAACTTCACCAGCCGTCGAACATTCATCAGGGAATGGGACGACACCGACGTGAATCATCACATTCGCTTCTTGAGATTCCGCACCATCATCTACCTTATAGGTAAACAAATCTAACCCAATAAAACCGTAGTCAGGTTGGTACCTAATTGAATCGGAGGGGAGAGTGTACGGCATCGAATCGATTGGAGAACCATCAAGATTCATGATCGTCCCATCTGCAGGATAAGAGGTAACGATGTACTCAAGTGGATTGCCGTTTGAAGATGCACCTACAAGTTGGATATTAAGAGGCATGTTTTCATCTGTTGAAACTTCAACGTTCTCAGCTACTGGTGGGCATTCTTCGCCGCTACTTGCAACTTTGAGTGCCCAATGTTCCAGCGAGCCCTCATCTGCACCAGCATTGTCCGTGATATCAATGCGCCATGTACCAGTAACGATTTCACCATTCCAATCCGAGAGCATGCCTGGTCCTGAGGGGAGATCGCCGCCCTGCTCATCGTAGTACATGTGCATATCGTCGTCACCTCCACCAGATTGGTCGTGCAATCGCACAACCGTGCCAGAAGGAGAAGTAACATCTATTTCCAGGTCACCAATATATGTGTGCAACAAATCGAGTTCGATATCGAGGTCACCAATGCAATAAGCATCGTTAACTTCAATGTAACTCGTTGAGGTGCTGTTGTCAAGAATTTGCACGGGCACATCAGTCGCAATATACGTGTACCGACCAACATCAAGCGTCACGTGTCTTGTTGTAAACCCTTCACCGCCCGAATAGTTATCGAAGAAGACATCTCCTTCAACAATACCTGGTGGCAAATCTTCTGCTGAGCCACCAAATCCGATAGTAACTTCTGCATAATCACCTAAACCATTTAGCGTGATAACTGTTCCTGAGGTTGAACCGTTTATTGTAATCCAATCAGAAATAGAATTGACATGCACTTCAACAGGTGTTGGTCTTGTGCTTGTTATGGTGTAAATTTGAGTAGTCGTAAAAGGACCACCCTCAGGACCACCAGCATAAAAATCTACGTCTGGGGTGGTCTCATAGTTAGTCGTACCGATATCAAGCGTGTGCATTCGATCTGCAGTGACATCGTTTGTAAGATCATAAAATCTTACAGTTTCTTCGTGTACGCCATCAGCCATTCCAGAAGCATCTACGCTAACAATGATTGTCGCTGTCGCACCAGAAAACAACAAGCCGCCTGAATCGGAACCGCCATTTATCAAAATAAAGCCTGTGCCGAGTACCGTTTCAACATAATACTCTAAGGTATCAGGTGAGTTATTTGTCAAGGTATAAACCACTTCAGCAGGGTCAGGGTCTGTGCAAGGACTCGTGCACATATGTAGCACGTCTTCACTCGGATCAACAAGTAATCCGTTGCCAGCAAGCGTGTCTACTGTCAACGCTCCACTGCCATTTGCATCTAAATACTGTTGCAATCCTGCAGCAAAAGATACAGAAAACTTACCGTACCAGTCACTTGTTTGACTAGAACAACTTGCGTATCCACCGTGCAATTGACCAATAACCTTGTGATCTTCACTAAAGACTGGCGAGCCACTTGAGCCCGGTTCAGTCGTTCCCAAATCCCAATCTTCAATGCGAACGTGCGTGCCGTCCCCGGGAATGCTTTCTCCCAAATAGCTTGTTGTTGTCGTAGGTTGGTATTCAAAACTGATGCGTTTCTCATCTACAGATGGCTGGTGAATTGCGATACCTTGAGGAGATTCATCTCCAGTTGCATCCCAACCACAGTAGGAAACCTCCCACTCGTCGTTTGGTGAATCGTCTAGAACAACTAAGGTATAGTCGCTTGCGCTACCTGAAGAAAGATGAGTCGAACCAGTATTAAACTGATTAAACGTACCATCGCCGGGGCTGCCGCTGTCGCCACTACCTGGTTCTCTACAATAACTATTTTGATAATTCCAATACGTTACGAGAGATGGAGCACTGCCGCCGTCAATACCACAGTGATTGGCTGTCATAAAGAAGGGAGTCCTGTCTTGGCTCGTGTTGTTAACCATAAAGCCAGTGCAAAAACCAGAGCCACCCGTAGAGATAACAGCAACACAAGGAATTTCGTCCCACCAAAGGTCGCCCTCAGGGCAGACCACGTCAACATTACAGGAACCGCTACGGTCAACACCTTGTTCGTAAAAACCACGGTAGCCAACATTTATTGAAGTTAATAAGACGCCATCATTGACTGATTGTTGCTCACGATTAGACACAACTATATCAAGAATAATTTCATCGCCCGGAAGTACGGGTGTCCAAAGTTCACCGTGGGGTTTATTGTCATCAGACGTAAACGGCCTCAAGGCAAACTCGCCATCGGTTGTTGCCATTGTCATCTCTGCAGACCTAGGCAGTTGCCAATGGTTAAATCCTAAGTTTAAAGAAATCGCATGTTCTGAACTGATTCGCAAACTCCATCGCATGGTTGTTCGGTCAACTCGTTCCCATATACCAGCAGTGGCGGGGGATATTCGTACCTCGTGCGCTATTGCATATCGAGGCGCTTCGTCCTTGCTTGAACGCCGTGCATCTTCTGCAAAGACTTTTGCCCAGTCTAGTTCTGGAATTTCGACAACTGGTACTGCGTCTTGTGGCAATCCATAGTCTGGTGTTAAGTCAGCAAGCGTAGTTGCGGTTGCGAGGAATACAGCGGTAGCTGCAACGAGAGTTGCGAGTTTTGACATTAGATAATCCTTCTCCTCGTTGACACTATGGCAACGAATACAGCAAATGTAGCACCAAAAAGTGCCTAATACAATGTAAAATTCGTAAAAAAGGGGGATTAGTTCCAATTTCCAATGATAAAAAGTAGATCCGTGACATCAACAGTGCCGCTATTGTCTAGATCTTCATTACACCCACTGCAGAGTCCCCAAGCGGAGATGACTGCCAAAATATCACTCACATTCACCGTTCCATCGCCGTTGACATCGCCAACAACTGCTTCATCAAGTGCCTCAAATGGATACTCAACTACCTGAATTTGAAGCGTACCGTTGAAATTACCCGTACTAAACTCTTGCGTTGTCGTTCCTGAAGAACCAATTACAATAACGAACGAAGTCGTGCCCAAATCATTCCCATCGCCATCGAGCGGTTCAAAGATGTCGTATTTCTCGCTCCAATCAATTTCAAAACAACCAAGTGCAATGTCAAGGTATGTTTCGCCTTCTGCGACAAACTCGTCGTACACGATGTGCGCTAAAGATTGCTCTTCACCATCGTCATTAAATTCGTAGATGGGTGAAGATGATCCTTCTATGCCTCGGACGCAAACCGATTCTGTAATTCCCCATTGAGATAGAGCAACCGGAGAATGCACATCGCTTTCGATGACGATTTCCGCAGGCATCCAGTCCCACCAAAAATCGCTTGGTTCTTCTGTGTTGGTTACTTGCAATCGAGTGATTGACGCAATGACTCGTTTTCGTTTAGTTAAAAAGTTTGCAATTTGCATCATTGCCGGTGCATACTCTTGCAATTCGTAATGGTTCACGTGCATCCAACTGTGTGTCGAAGACAAATTAAAAAACTTCGACTGCGGTGACATGTACTCAAAATATCCATCGTCAACCGTGACAACTCCGTCGTTTGCATGAAAGTCACCCTCGAGCAGCATGATGTCCGTCAAAGTTCCATCGCCAGCGGTATCACGAGTCGACATTTCCATTCCAATAAGAATTTCAGAAAACAATGGATTATCCGCTTCTCGTCTTGGCGAATGCAGGTTCGCTTCAACCCATTCATACTTCATGTGGTCGGTGTCGATTGTTGGCGTTCCAAATTCGTCCCATAAATCTTGGACGAGTTCGTTGCTCGCAGCCCAATTGCCGCACAGCACGCCTTCAAGCGAAAGCCACCTTGCAACATAGCCGCCTGAAACAAGCGAGTCACTATCTTTTTCAATCATCCACCGCCCCACAAAAGAACCCAAGCTCGCGCTGACAATATTTACTTGCGTTGCTCCGCTTCGATCCATGATGTGGCGTGCATACTTTGCAATAATCATTGCGTAGCGGGGGATGCCGCCGCCGTATTGTTTCGTGATTGCAGCAAGATCCGCGAGGTCCTGTGATGTGTAATAACTTGGTGCTGTATCTCCGTAGTACGTTGTCGTTGCAATAACATTTGCAGGAAGAGATGCGCCGCCATCGTTTACAGGAAGCCCCGCAAAATCACCCACTTGTTGTAACAGTTCCTCACCAAACACGTCTTCTCCAAACACACCTTCTTGGCTTGATCCGTCGGGGTCAAACCCGTGAATAACAATGGTGGCTGTTGTGTTTGGATTGTGCGTTGCGAGATCTCCACGAGCAAACACGCTGAGTGTTGGAATTAATAGAAAGAATACGTATTTCATTGGCATGGTCCCCATTCTCCTATGAGTGAGAGCAAATCGCTCGTGTCAACTGCTCCGCTTGCGTTAACATCTTCTGGACAGCCCGAGCAAAGTCCCCAAGCCGCAATAATTGCGAGCAAGTCGGTCGTTCCAACAACACCATCGCCATTGATATCTTCTGGAGGGCATTCCGATACCGTATCGTTTGTGTAGAGCGCAACGGTTGACAAGTTCATGTTGCTCGTGCCGACCGCCCAAGCAATGGAACTGTCAAAAAAATCAACGTCGAGTGGCCCAGTATTTAATCCGGGTTTATCAAGCAGCCAAGTTTGTCCGCCATCTATGGTGTGCAAACAAAACATTTCAACATCGCCTGCACCATTTGGTCCAAACCCAACGGCGTAGCCCTCGTTTGCATTCATAAAATCAATAGTAACCAGTGAATATTCGCCAACGGGGGTTGTTTGAAACTCCCACGTTGCCCAGCCATCTGTCGTGTGCATAAGGTAGGGGGTGTAATACCCTCCACTGCCTACTGCCCAGCCTTCGTTGTCGTTGAGCATACAAATATTATTCAGATAAAACTCTCCAGTGTGCCAAAAGAGTTGCGTCCATGTTTGACCGCCATCTGTTGTTTTTGCAATTGCTGCTTGGTATTGACTGCCTCGGTTTCGGTCTCTGAAATTTCTTGGAAGTTGTCCAAGGACAGGCGAGCGTTCGAACAATCTAAAACCAGTCGATCGCAATCCGTCATCAGGAAAGTCGCCGCCAGTCATCCAGCCACGATTGTTGTCTAAAAAGAAACAGTAACGCGCCCACGTGTTCACGCCCCATTCATGTGTTTGCCAAGAATTCCCGCCATCGCTACTGACACACATACCCGTTTTGTCCGAACTCCAAAAGTCTGGCTTCCATGTGCTTGGCACTTTGATGTTCTGCGCATCCACTGCTTCAACGCAATTAGATGACCAGATGTCACCGGGCATGGTGACCATTTGCCAACTCTCACCGCCGTCGGTGGTTTTCATCATGCCATCGTCAACAAGGAATTGCACGCCAACTACCCAAAGGGAATCTTTGTCAACAGAGTCACAGCCAAGATACATCAAACCACTGATGCCACTGGTGATGGTTGACCAGTTTGCTCCACCATTAGAGGTCTTGTGAACAGAGACCCCAACTCCATCGATTCCCCCAACCGACCAGCCGTTCTGCGTGTCGGGGAAAGATACTCCAGCAAGGTAGGTCGCCATGCCATACTCTTGTTGTTCCCACTGCCCATAGTCCTCACAGAGTCCAAAGGAACAAAAACCAAGACCCGCAACTATTGTTATGAATAATGTACAGCGCATAGAAATCTCCTCTCTTGATGCAATTAATACCAACACCCTAGCGGAAGCAGTACCTCTTTGTCAAATTAAATGCTAAAATATGACTTCACATGCGGGTGTAGCTCAATTGGTAGAGCGTCAGCCTTCCAAGCTGAATGTCGAGGGTTCGAACCCCTTCACCCGCTTCTTGAAAGAGAGGAGAGCCCAAAGCGGCTCTCCTCTCTTTCGTTGAAGCGGGTGCGTGCGTTTGCAAAGACAAACGCACGATGCTGACAAAGCCAGCTTCAAGGGGTTCTGTGTTTTACTTTGCTGCGCAAACTAAAACAGCGAACCCTCAGTGACAGTCACACCGGATTACATTTTCTTCGTCCAAACTTACTTGCTCGTCTAGTGACAGTCACAATTCTAAGCCGGTGGTGTTGCTGCGTTTCCGCTTTCAAAGTGACAGTCACAATTCTAAGCCGGTGGTGTTACGCAAGTTAGGCGTGGCTGCGTTTCCGCTTTCAAAGTGACAGTCACATTGCGCTGCAAATACTGTGTCCAAACTTACTTGTTCGTACTGTGAGAGTGACTGTCACATTACAAAGCAAAAAAAATTCTCAGAGGAGAAATACGTCCTTGCTACGTGGACATTCATCGAAATTATCGCCCCGCGATAATTGAATGGGTCCCCCCATTAGCGTGTATTAAAAAGGCAGATAAACTATCCCAGGATAGTCTATTGTCTGCTAGCGAAGTGTGCCTGTCCCCAATTCCAAGGGGACAGTCCCTTCATAATGCAGAAAAACTATGCATGACTATTTGCAATGTTCGTCTCATTGGCTTTGTGCGTCATCAGTTGAGGGGACGGTCCCTAACAAGGTCCCCAACTGCCAACAACTTCAAGCAAGTCGACAACATTCACTGAGCCATCACCGTTCACGTCAGCTTCTGGATTCGTGCCGCCCCAAGCATCAATGATTGCAAGAAGGTCGGTCACGTTTACAACACTGTCGCCACTCACATCTGCAGGGCAAGGGTTGGCATCGCCGCAATCGTCATCAAAAACATTATCGCCAGCATCATTCCAAATACCCTGAATATGGTTTGGAGTATTGTTACAGAAGCGTGTATTAGAAATAGCCGCTCCACCTGAACCATTATCTAAAAGGTATATACCGCCACCATACTGAGCAGCGTTATCACGAATAACACAGTTTGCAATCACAGGGGAACCATCCGTCAAAATACCGCCACCAACTGGAGAGTTGCCGTTTTGCACAGTAAAACCATCAAGAACAGTCATGCTTGTTGGCTCACCATACATGCGAACAGCGGTTGCATTTCCACCAGCATCGATAATCGTGACATCGGCACCATCTGTACTTTCAATCGAAATACCTCGACCACCAAAGTCGATATTTTCATTGTAGGTTCCGGGCATCACCAAAATTGAATCGCCCGTTCCTGAAGCGTTGATTGCATCAGAAATAGTCGCAAAATCGCCTTTTGCGCCAACAACATATTGATCAATTTGACAATCTCCGCCATTGTACACATGCTTCTCTGCTTGATATACTTCGGAAGGACCAGAACTATTCGTTGCTTGTGCCCACGCAATAAAACTTACATCGTCAAGTCGAGCCATGCTTGCACTGTCTAAATCAAATACAAAATCAACCGTTGCTGAACCGCCCGCTGAGACGGCGCGATCCTGATCGCTTGCCTGCATAAAACATGCATAGTTAAAGTTCGGAGTTGAAGGGTAGTTGTGAATGACTTGAGCACAGTGGATCCGCATATTTTTATTACTTCCGCCACTTTCAATGCCAACCGTGACACTCACTGTGTACGTATCACTATCAACCGAAGCGCCACACATTTCCATCGTTACGTCTGTTGGGACTGCTTGCCTTTGCATATAAGCCGCACGTAATTGAGTGTAGTTTCCTGAAGGGCTTCCGTAGGAACCGACTTGTGACAACACGCCATCGGTCCATACTGTTGGAAATCCAGGAACACTGTAAAAGTTATTTCGAATGTTACCCCATGTAGTTGAATATTCATCACTGCCATGCACTTGAATCGCAAAGAAGGTGTCTGGAAATTCATCCTGCAAAAGAATTAAGCCGTTGGCAACATCAGGACAGTACGTGCACCATGTAGCGGTAAAGTTCTCGGCAACTACTTTTCGTGGAGCCGCTTCCACTGAAGAAACAGCACAAGTTGCGACCGCTGTCACACAAATATATTCAAATACTTTCATTTTTCTCTCCATTTTTTACTCATCCCATTCAAGTTCTGGATGCAACTGATACGGGAACATATCGCCCGCTTCACTGAGTTCACTCACGATAACAAGCCAAGCATCACCGCCCCAGAAATTACAAACACCAGTCACACAATCAATATTAAATAAATTGTCTGCAACGTGACCGTCATTTGTTCGGTAGATACTCATTTGAGGATAAAGAGTTTCTTCATAGGTAATGTGATTGTCTTGCCAACAAACATTACCCGCCCACGCTCTTCCGCCGCCATGAATTTCATATGTGATTGAATAATTGTCGGCGCTCCCAAAAGTAGGGCCGCGGTTAGCCAACACTGCATAATCAGATGGTCCCGCATTGTTCCACTGCGCTGGCTTCCTCGCTCCAATGAGAGGGCTTGAGGCATATGAAACATTACAAGTCTCGCCGCCATCGTCTAAGTCAACGTTAAAACCATCGTCCCAATATTGATCTGCCGCTACATCTCGCTCTTCATAGTCATAGTTGTACAAAACAACATTAAAACTTGGCTCACTTGGGCAAATAAGTGCGTCAGGGCTATAGAGATTTTCCATAATACAAAGAGCGTGAAGGTTGTCAGTGGTATTTACCAAACGGTCCTCAGCACCTCGACCTTTTATCTCTTGACCTTGAAATGGTAATCTATCAACAAGACCAGGAGTTGGGAAATTGCCGTTATTGCTTGTAGCCCACGTTGTCCAGCCGGTATGGATGGATCTCACTTGTGCAGCATCTTTTTGCGCTATTGCAACTTCCTTTGCACGCCCAAGCGTTGGCATCAAAATGCTCAGAAGTATTGCAATAATAGACATCACAACGAGTAACTCGATGAGGGTAAAGGCCGATTTTCTAAGTTTCTCCACAACCATGGTTCAAACTCCTGTAACTACTATAGCACTAAAAAAAAACCAAACAAGGAAAAGTTGACCATAAATCCACAAATCAATGGAGTGTATCCGTCTTATCGCTGTATAAATCAAGGTAGAAGTCTATTGTCGTCCGACCTTCAGTCTCACGTTCACGACCATGCAAGAAGCCAAACGTATCAAAGAGTTGAATAGCGGGGGAGCGTTCAATTCGGACATCCAGAACCACTTTTAAGAATTGCTTTTCCTTGCAAAACTCGATTGC
Source organism: uncultured Isosphaeraceae bacterium (assembly GCA_964489535.1). Lineage (GTDB taxonomy): Bacteria > Planctomycetota > Phycisphaerae > Phycisphaerales > SM1A02. The sequence goes on along the minus strand of CAZAZD010000001.1, from coordinate 16,170 downwards.
ATACAACATCAACTTCGTCCCAATTCCATTTCGACGGTATGCGTCGCGAACTCTGAGACGCCGAATTTCAGCGGAGTTATCACTAACTCGCTGCACACCAATCATCCCAACAATCCACTCTTCGTATTGCGCTACCCAAAATCCACTATCTTTACATTCGAAATATCCCGCTACCAAGTAATCCAAATCAGCGCCGGTGTCGTTCTCGCGTGTCTGACCCTCAACTCGGCTTTTCTCAAAGAGTTCGCGCAAGACAGCAACATCGCCATCAATAGCAGGGCGAATAATCATCGTATCAGCATTAAATGCAACTTGTTGTTCACTTTCTGACATAGGGTTCAATCCAATTCGTAAAACGTAAGCGCTTCACTCAACGTGTCAAGTACAGCAACAGTGTACACAGGAGCGCGGTGGAGTGCTCCGGGATTAATACAACGGGTATTATTGACCAATTCATCGCGTTTTTCATGCGAGTGCCCATGCGCAATGATGTCAATGCGAGCATCATTAAGAAAATCATGATACTTCGATATATCGTGCCCGTGCAAAAAAGCAATTCGTTTATCATCTATCTCTACAACCCCAGCAGGGTGCAACACGTCAAGTCCAAGCGATATCGCGTAGTCGTGCAACCGAGAAAGTGAATCACAATTACCAAACACCATGCTCACGTTATTTCCTGCAAGTTCGTCAAGTACTTCGTGCGTTTCAATATCACCCATGTGCAGAATTCGGTCGCAATTGTTACCACGCAACAACTCCATTGCTGCGCGAGTACGCTGCCACTCCCCGTGCGAATCTGAAATCAAACCAATTACCGCCACGATGATCCCGGTCTCGTGTATTGAACAACCCACTCCCTGTACTCACGCTCCATTTCAATCGGGTCATCGGTAAAAACAAGCATCCATCCGCCTTCTGGTTCCCGCAACGTTCCTTGTAAAGCATGATGCAGAATTCCTCGAAGCGCAGGCAAATATTTTCCATCTTCAAACTCGACAAGAAAACTCGTCAACGCCCAAAGTTGTGCGTAATATCCCAGCAACGTTGTTCTACCTGATGCAAGTAACGTAGATGGGTCTGAGGCTATAAGGTAGTTCAAAGAATCAAGACGGTCAGCAATGATAATTTTTCGAAGAGTTGATAGCCGATCCCAATTACTTGCAGGCATAAACTTCGTCTCGCCACTGCGAACACGAAACCCCTCCATCCACGTGCCGATACCTTCATCGAGCCAAGTCGGCAAGCAGTCTTCAAAGACAGACTCCGCATATTGATGCCAACCCTCATGCGCTGCGATACGCAGTGTTACTCTGCTTCGTCCACGCTTGTCCAAGTGATACAACAATCCAATTCCGTCAACAGTTAACCCTCCGCGCCCCAACGAAAACCATTCTTCCGCTTCGCTTCCAAGTATTTCCTGCAATTTACGTTGCCACTGTGACTCGTTTGCAAATAGAAACACATCAATATGTTTGTTAGGGTAGGGGAGTATCCCAAAAACAGTTGTGTAGTGTTCAAGTAAATCGTTGTAAAAGTCAGGTAGAGAATCAACAATGCGAGGGATTGGAATTGTCGTACGTATGTTCCAATGTGGCGTTACGAATTGCGCACCCTCTTCGCCATAAAAACTCCACGTGCTTTTTACAACTGTTGGCAACTCTGCAACCGCTGGGCTCGAATGTGCCATTGGAACCTTGCCTGGAGTACATGAGCAAATCACAAGCAGTATTGTAAAAATGCAACCGTAACGAATCATTCTTCAAGTGCCTCCTTCGCGATTGCTAATTCACTTTCACACTGCGCAAGCATGTCTCTTGTTTCTTGCACGACATGGTCTGGTGCATTGTTCACATACGAATCGTTTGCCAGTCGCCCCTTAAATCCAGCAACCTTCTTTTCAAGTGCTGTAATCTCTTCAGCAAGCCGAGTATTATTTTCTGCTGCCTCCGCTTCATCAAACATGTTTGCTAACAGGATTGTCTTTCCATCAACAAGAACGGCAAATCCCTCGCTAGAAGGAGTAACCTGATCCAAAACACCGACTCCAGCGAGCGATCCAATAACGAGCAAGTGTTCCAATGTTGAATAATACATCTCTTCAGGAACGAGTACATCAATCCTTCGCTTTGGATTTACATTCTGAGATGCTCTCGCGCCGCGAATTGCTGTCACAAGAGTTTGCACTTTCTCAAAGTTCGCTACTGCATCACGATCAATACATAATCCAGATAGATTGGGCCAAGACGAGGTCGCAGCGAGTGATTCTGTAGTCAGTGCTATTCCTTCAACGCCACCAACTGAGAACGTATGAATATGCTGCCACATTGCCTCTGTCACAAATGGACAAATCGGATGCAACAGGCGAGTAATAACATCAACGATGGTAAGCAACACACGTTGTTGATGCGGGTACTCCTTCACCGTTGGCTTAATTGCTTCAAGGTACCAATCACAGAAATCACGCCAAAGCACATCGTACAATGCTTCAACTGCAACGCTGTACTTGTATTCTTTCAAAGCAGCATCAATCCTGTGAGTTGCATCGGACAACCTTGACAACATCCAATGGTCAATGGGTTTTAAGTCAGCGGCAGAAACAGTCTCAGAAGGATTCAAAATATTCATCAATGCAAACCGACAAGCGTTCCAAAACTTGTTTGCGAAGTTTCGCCCGACATCAAACCGGGAGGACGAGTTCATAGCAAGGGGTGTTTCGTCAGACGCGGATGCTTCGCCGCTGAGGACTCCATACACCGTCACCAATTTCTTTGAGGAATCGGTTGGGCATTCTTGAATCGGCGCCGGAACTTTAAGACCTCCACGAGACTTCACATACTTTGGTTCAAACGAAGCGCCAGTGTACGGACAAATAACGTCCACACTCAAACGAACATCTTGCGTTCCCGTTGTAAGTTTCGCCATGGTGTACCGAAGCGAATCAGCACCATGCGTTGCAATAATGTCACGGGGATCAACACCATTTCCCGTAGACTTGCTCATCTTTTGCCCAAAGCCATCCTGAACAGTAGGATGAATGTACACATCGTAGAAGGGGAGCGTTCCTTCTTGGAAATACCTGTTGAACATCACCATTCGGCTCACCCATAACGTAATAATTTCTCTTGCAGTACAAAGTACGCTTGAGGGATTAAACTTTTCTATCAAACCCTTTGTTTCTGGAAACGCATCTGGGTTCGGCCAACCCATCGTGGAGATTGGCCAGAGCGCTGAACTAAACCACGTATCAAGTACATCTTCGTCGCGCACAAAATCTGCCGCTTCGATGTCTTGTTCAACGCTTTCATGTCCACCGGAAATACAAAGATAGACCGCCGTTGCATCTTCGGCTTCGTCAAACTCTTGGCTCGATGCAACAGCTTCACTCTCTGCGTGTGGCCAAGTAATAACTTCATCCGCTGCAAACACTTTTGACCACACGGGTATTTGATGTCCCCACCAGAGTTGTCTCGAAATACACCAGTCACGGAGGTTTTCGTGCCACGCCTGAAACGAATGCGCGAACCGCTCTGGATAAAACTTTAACTCACCATCCCCATCTCGTTTACCCGATTCTCTCGCTGGTGCTGTGCCATTGTATTGCTCAGCGGAAAGAGAACGTAGCGCTTCGTTGCATAAGCGATCATCCGTCACACGAACGTACCACTGGTCACTCAAGTAGGGTTCAATCGGAACATGGCTTCGATAACTATGCCCAACACTGTGTGCATACTCTCTATCGCCATCATACAAATCGTTAGCTTTGAACCATGAAACAATTGCCTCACGGGCATCTTCGCGTGTCATACCAATAAACTGCTTGCTTTCGTCGGTTGCATCGTCCCATCCGTGCTTGTTGCTAATAGAAGCGTCCGGAGCCATAACATTGATAACTTCAAGGTCATGCCGAAGTCCGATGTCCCAGTCATTTGAGTCATGTGCAGGTGTTACTTTTAAGAATCCTGTTGCAAACTCAGCCTTTGGATCATCCGTTCCTTGCATGACAACGTACTCGTCTTCGATAATTGGAATAACTCTTCCAACGATTGGTAAACGAATTGTTTTGCCCTGAAGCGCTTTTGCGCGTGGGTCGTTTGGATTCACCGCGACCGCAGTATCGCCAAGCATTGTTTCTGGTCTTGTTGTTGCAACCGTGATAAAGCCAGAGCCATCTTCAAGTGGGTACCGAAGATAGTACATGTGCCCAGCAACTTCTTCCATGTCAACTTCATCATCAGCGAGGGCGGTGAGCGTCACCGGATCCCAATTCACAAGTCGCTTGCCTCGGTAAATTAAGTCATCTTTGTAGAGAATAAAAAATGCTTCTCGTACTGCAGCAGCACAGACATCGTCCATCGTAAACCGCGTACGTTCCCAATCGCAAGAACAACCAAACAATCGCAACTGGTCAAGAATCGTCGCTTCGTATTCGTCTTTCCACGCTTGCACACGTTCTACAAATGCTTCGCGAGTAAAATCCGTTCGCTTTTTACCTTCTTGCTGCATTAATCGCTTTTCAACAACAGTTTGAGTAGCAATTCCCGCATGATCGGTTCCGGGCATCCAAAGCGTTGCGTCGCCTTTCATCCGATGCCAGCGAATGAGGATGTCTTGCAATGTTCCGTCTAAAGCGTGCCCGACATGCAGGGCAGAAGTCACATTTGGCGGAGGAATAATAATGCAATAAGGGTTTCCGTCGGCATCCGCTTCACAATGTCCAATATTTCCGTCCTCCCAGCGCGAGAGAATTTCTGCCTCAACGTCCGAAGGCGCGTATGATTTAGGGATGGTATCTTTTGATAAAGCAGTGTCACTCATAACCAACATGATACCCGCGCTCTTGATTTCCGTAGTAGTCGCGGGGTGTGGGAATGCCGATTCTTCGCGAGCCACTCAAATTACTGTTGAACAGCGACGCACAGCAATCGACAGCGCGATGGAGCATCTCAATGCAGACAGGGTCAACGAAGCGCTTGCGATTGTTTCCACCCTCGTAAAAAAAGATTCAAAATCTTCGCAAAGTCAGGAAACGTATGCCACCATTCTGCTTGCAAGTTCCTTGAACTTTGACAAGGAAGGAAATATCTCAAAGGGAATCGAATATCGCCAGCGTGCCCTCGACGCATATATCGCTGCGTGTGAATACAGTTCTGCTCCCGGTCTCTTGCAACTTTCAACCGCACAACTTGCTCAGATGATGGACAAAATCGAAGTTGCAAAAAAATATTACAAACTGGCTCACGCAAGTAACCCTTCTGATGGAAGACCTTCTTTTTTTCTTACACAGTTGTATCTCCTGAGCAAAGAGTGGGAGGTAGCACAACACTGGGTACACGAAAGTTTACTCCGTGATCCGAATGAACCATTTACACTCCTTTCGTCAGCACTTGTTGAAGCAGAACTTGGAAATGTTTCAAAATCCAAACAACTCGCTGCAAGGGGATGTGAAATTCTCCCGAATGATTCTACTTTGCGTTTCATGCAGGCAAGAGTCATTCGTCTCAGCGGCAACCCCGTACAAGCACTTGAAATTCTTATGTCCCTTCCAAGTGATATGCTTTCCACTGCGTTAGTAAAAGAAGAACAAACTCTTTGCATAACTCAAATTGAGTCAAGTGAACAATGAGTGCATCGCTTCCATTACTTCTCATCATTGCTGCCATGCTCTTGATTGTCGGTGTTCTTGCAATTGCTGCAATCGTGTTGGTTGCAAAAAAATGCAGCTGCAGACCCGATAATAAAGACAACCTCTCAAATAATCCACCTGAGTGCATCGATCCATGGCTAGAAGCGGGAAAACGTGTGAAAGAAGAGTACCCCGAACAAGATATATGAACACACGTACCACTGATTCCATGTCTCTACCGAGTACGTTCAAGATGTCCCTAAAAAGTGCCGATTTTAATGAAATCTCGCTCTACCCTTTACAAAGGACTCTTTTCAGCATGAAAATTCGCCATCTCATTGCATTACCACTCTCCATAGTCCTTTTTTTGATTACAAGCGCACAGGCGCAAACTACAGCGGAATGGTCTTCTAAACTTTGGGAAGCAGCGTCAGATGGAAACTGGAAAACTGTAGATACGCTCCTTTGCGATATTCCAGAGGGCGAGGAACCATCGCTTCATACGTTCAAGGAACAACTCCACACATTCAAAGACCACCGAGCAACGGAAGATGCAAATACAGAACAAGCACGAGACGAAGCGCTTGACGAGATGAAGACGCAATATTTAGAGGGCAACACTTTGCAAGCTATGCAAGCGGCTGTGAAAGCACAGACCCTAAGTAAATCTCTTGATGACGTCATGTACGATGAAGATGTTCAGAAGGTACTCGCACAATCTCAAAAAGAAATTTCCGAACTAAGTTCAGATGGAAATATTCTCACTGTGCAAACGCTTCTATATTATCTTCGTACTTTTTACGAAGGCACTTCAAGACGCGATCTCTACGAAGAGTGGAATGACAAATTAGAAAAAGTTGCACTCCACGTTTCTCTACTACGTCAATATGCTCCGGAACATTTGCACGCACTCACTGTCGACAGAGCGACTGCCTTGGGTGACGATCCACCTGAAAAGTACAACGAACAAGCAGGGGACAACTGGCAAGAACGGGTTGAGGATATAAATAAGAGAATGCTTATCCAATCACTCACAACCACAGTACAAGAACATATCGACGGTGTTGGTTGGGACGTTCTTATTCAAGGTGGACTTGAAGCGGTACGGAAACTCGGCGACATCCCAGTCATTGAAGAAACGTTCAAAAACGCTGCGCAACCAGAGTTGCAAGAGAAATGGATTGAACTTGTTGACGAAGAGTTGCAGTCATGCGATGAATACTTACGGCATATTCCGGGCAAACGTGTTTTGACACAGATACTAACCCGTCTCCTCGCGACAAACAGCGAAGCAATGCAATTGCCTGAAGGCATGATTTTACGTGAGTTTGGTGATGGCGCAATGAATAAACTTGATAAGTACAGCGCCATCATTTGGCCTGATGAATACAGACGATTTCAACAACAAACAGAAGGCAGTTTTGTTGGCGTTGGTATCGTCATTAGAGAAAATACCAAGGGCGAAGTGATGGTCGTGAATCCAATCGAGGGTTCACCTGCGTATTACGGTGGCGTGCAACCAGACGATATCATCACTGGCGTAAATGGCAAGTCAGCAAGCGGTTGGTCGCTCAACGATGCTGTTGATCGTATCACTGGGCCTCGTGGGACTGGCGTGACAATGACCATACGCCGAGAAACCTCTGAAGAGCCCATCACTATTCGACTCACACGGGACTATATTAAGTTGCACTCAGTACAGGGCTGGTGGAAGAACGGTCTTGACGAGGATGGTTTTCCAGAGTGGGATTGGTTTGTTGATAACGACAATAAAATTGGGTACGTCAAACTTACTGGATTTTCTGAAGAAACGTATTCCGATATGCTTTCAGCTATCAATGATATGCAATCCGATGGACAGCCAAACGGTTTAATTCTTGACCTTCGTTACAATCCGGGCGGCTTACTTCCTACTGCAAGACAAATTGCAAACCTATTTGTCACTTCTGGAACAATCGTTAGTGGCGAAGCTGCAAACGGCGAAGAACTCTTCAGCATGAGCGCAAGACCAAGCAATGCGTATCTTGCAAATTGGGCTCTCGTCATTCTTATCAATCAAGGATCTGCAAGTGCAAGCGAAATTGTTGCTGGCTGTGTGCAAGCACACGATGCTGGAATTATTGTTGGGCAACGCAGTTGGGGCAAGGGGAGTGTGCAGACCGTGCACCAAATTTCAAACGATGCAAATGTAAAATTAACTACCCAGTATTACAGACTCCCTTCAACCGATGGTGGCACAACACCCGGTCGACTTGTTCACAAACGACGTGGTTCGACTGAATGGGGCGTGGTCCCTGATGTTGAAGTCAGAATGTCACCCGATCAAATTACACAATCCAATGAGCTGCGCCAAAAAGCAGACATGATTCTTATCGATACTGAAGATGGCGATCGGCCAGACATTAATGACCTTATTACGGAAGGTCTTGACCCGCAACTTGAAACGGCATTGCTCCTACTGCGTGCGAACGCTCTTTCTAAAATGATTTCCGATCATAGACGGGCACAACTCAACTAAAAGAGCCGTTTTTGCGCTATCATCGGGGCTATGATTTTTCAAACAATTGCACTCACTGCGATGTTGCTTGCGCCTTCGCCAAATCATCGTTTCGGTTTAACCGAAGCGATGCCCCGTATCGATGGGACTATCCGTGTTGGGTCCTACAATATGTTGAACTTCTTCGACCAAGTTAACGATCCAACCCTTGAAGGGGAGTACGACGATTACGGCGACAATCCAGGTCCAACATCGGATGCAAGGTGCAGAGAACTCGCAATAGTCATCCGTGAACTCGATGCCGACATACTTGCTTTACAAGAAGTCGAAAGCCAAGAAGCACTCGAGTGGTTCAACAACAAATATTTAGGAGACATGGGCTATTCGTATGTCGTATCTGAAGACGTTGGATCTTACCGAGGTATCGAACAAAGTTTACTGAGCCGTTTTCCGGTCAAAGATATCACTGTTTGGAAAAACGCCGACTTGACCAATTTGGAACGACGTGGTGGTGGATGGACCGATATTCCCTCGGATGTAAAAGAAATTGAGTTTCAAAGAAGTCCTCTTTGCGTGACTGTAACATCGCCAGAGGGCTATGAATTGACTGTGTTTAGCATTCACCATAAAGCTGGGCGAAATGCTTGGCACCGTGAACTTGAAGCATTGCAAATCATGCAATATATAACAGAGATGACCGAGAAAAATCCTGAACGTAATATTGCCGTCGTTGGTGATTTCAATGCCCAGCCGTGGGATCGTTCAACAAGAGTTTATTTGAGAAATGGAATGACAGACGCACTCTCGTTCAGATCCAGTAACCTCAAATGGGATGACACTTCACCCCTTAGAAAAACGCATACTTCAAATAGATTGATTGATTTTATTATGCTCAACTCCGCAGCTGTGGGCGAACTTGTCATCGACAGTGGCTTTGTCTTGGGATCCGCACATCCTGAGTACGATTGGAAAAATGACCCTATACCAGCGGGGTATTCATCAGACCATTGTGCACTTGCAGTCGACATGGTTCCAAGAGAGGGGCAAGGCACAACTGCAACAGCTGCATCTTGGCCAGCCTTTGCTACTAAAACAGCGTTAAGGAATTCACCTGCAGCGCCTTCCGCCCCTCGCGCAAGCGCTAGCGGATCGACTGATTCAGTAACAGCGTCGCCAGATACTGCCCCATTTTTAGCTTCCAAACGCAGCAAAGTCTTTCATAAGGCAGGCTGCGGCAACGCAAACCGCATCACTGACAAAAACAAGGTTGGGTACCCAACCTTCAGCGATGCCGAAGGAGCTGGCAAACGTCCCGCCAACTGCTGTAAACCCACCGCGAATTAATCCACCCGCAGTGAATAAATAGCACCCAAAAGTCAATTATTGATGGGTGAGGGCCGTATTACGTACCGTTTTTTATTCACTGCGGGTTAATAAACGTTGGACTTCTTCGACGTCTTTGTCTCCGCGGCCTGAAAGATTGATGAGAAGGTGTTGGTCAGAAGCCAACTCTTTTGCGACTCGGATTGCACACGCGACAGCATGGGACGATTCAAGCGCGGGAATGATGCCTTCGGTTTCACAAAGTGCCTGGAATGCTTCAAGCGCTTCTTGATCATCCACAATCTGGTACTCCACACGCCCCTCGTCTTTCCAAAATGCGTGCTCAGGTCCAACACCCGGATAATCTAAACCAGCCGAACAGGAATGAACATCTTGCGTTTGCCCATCTTGATCTTGCAAGACGTAACTAAGTGAGCCATGCAAAACTCCCGGAGCACCAAGACAGAGCGGGGCGGCATGTTGACCGACACCAAGACCAGTCCCGCCAGCTTCCACACCAATCATTGTGACTGAATCATCCACAAAAGGTGCGAAGATTCCAGCAGCATTTGAACCACCACCAACACACGCAACAATGCAATCCGGAAGTTTCCCAAATGAAGCAAGGCATTGTTCCCTTGCCTCTTTGCCTATCACCGATTGCAATTCACGTACTATGAGAGGGAAGGGGTGCGGTCCAACAACCGAGCCAAGAATATAGTGTGTTCCCTCAACGGAGCCCATCCAATCACGCATTGCTTCATTCGTTGCATCTTTTAATGTCTTTGAACCCGACTCAACAACATTTACTTTTGCACCAAGAAGTTGCATTCTAAATACATTGAGGGACTGCCTTCTTGCATCTTCCGCCCCCATGTAGACTTCACACGACAAACCGAGTTTGGCGCAGGCCGTTGCAGTAGCAACGCCGTGTTGCCCAGCGCCAGTTTCCGCAATGATTCGCTGCTTCCCCATTCTTTTGGCAAGCAATGCTTGCCCCATGGTGTTATTTATTTTATGTGCGCCAGTATGTGCCAAGTCTTCTCGTTTCAACCAAATCTGCGCTCCACCAACGTGCTTTGTTAATCGAGGAGCAGATGTAATCGGTGTCGGTCTAGAAACGTAGTGCTCCAATAGTCCGTCAAGTTCTGAGTGAAACTTTTCATCTGCATTTGCTTCTTGCCACGCTGTTGCAAGTTGGTCGAGTGCAGCGACCAGCGTTTCTGGAACATACCGTCCACCAAATTGCCCGTACCAAGCATTACATTCTATTGTTGTCATGTTGTCTCCTATTCAATTAGCAAGTACTTCGCAATGAATTCTACTTGCACTTCCTTCACTAATGCAGATTCTCTTCCAAAACCGACATGTTCGTAAGGGGCACCCGTCCTATCAAACGAAACGAACTCAATTTGTTCGGGATGTTTGCACATATCTTTCAGACCATCAATAAAGGTTTTTTGCCCATCATAAGGTATCCACTCATCGTGCCGACTATGAAATGCAATGACTGGAATATCTCTCCATCGATCAAGATGTTCCATTGGATTAATGGCGTGGAATTCTTTGGCACCAAGCCCATCGCACAAGGGTAGATCTCGCATGGCATCTAAATTGCCAGCAGTTGCTTCCAACACCGCAGCCCTAAAGTGATGTGGTTGAAGTAATCGATGAATTGCAGCCATACCACCTGCTGACATACCCCCAATTGCACTACTCCCAAGATTAAAGCCCCCAAGTTCTCCTAAGCCATCAAGCACCGAATCTATTTCTGATGCCATTTGTAACACCACTTCTAAAGACCGCCTTGCTTCTTGGAGTGTTTCGTCAAATCGAGCGCCATGACCAGGCAAATCAACCGCGCAGACATTGATTCCTCGTCGGACGTACCGAAGATATCTGCCCGAGTCAAGTTCCTTGTCTGCAGTTCGACCATGTATCCAGAGGATAAACGGTCTTGGCTCATTGCTTCCTCGGACAAGCAAGCAAGGGACTTCCCCAATCTCGACCTCTTCTGAAACTGTACGTAATCTGCGTGGTAAGGAATCAAAACGGGAATTCATTCTCGCTATCATAACGGTCGCGGGGCAAGGTATCCTACGCAGAATGCTCAAAATACTTGGCGGCCAATTCAAATCACGAAAACTCAAGACTCCACGCGATAACGAGATTACGCGTCCATGGACCGGAAGAGCAAGAGAATCAGTGTTTAACCAACTTCGTGGACACCTCAACGGAGCAATTGTTCTTGACTTGTTCGCTGGCGTGGGCACGATGGGGCTTGAGGCAATCAGCAGGGGAGCGACAACAGCGGTTCTTGTTGAGCAAGACCGAAAAATCTTCGCGATGCTTGAAGCAAATATTAACTCGCTCGGTTGCTCCGAAGCCATCGCTCTCCAATGCGACGCGTTGTCGTCTATCCCACTCCTTCGTGTTCCAAGGCCCGTCGACGTTGTCTTTATCGATCCACCATACGCCATGATGGCTGACGAAAATGCACGGCAACGTATTTTTGAACAACTCGGAAACTTTGAAACCATCCTCGATTCAGAGGGACTCATTGTTCTGCGCACGCCTATTGACCCAAACCGCACACCACATTCAATCGATGCGCTTGCTGGACCTGAAATTCACAGAAAGGGCACAGGGATGTGGGTTCTTTTTTACGGAGCCAAATCGTGAGCGAAGTTTGCCCAATCACTTGCCGCAAAGGCGCAATAGACATTCTCATGAAACTGCACGATGCGGGTTTTGAAACGTATTTTGCTGGGGGCTGCGTTCGAGACAGGCTCCTATCCGCTGCACCAACGGAATATGACATTGCAACTTCAGCAAGACCTGAAGAGATCAAAGAGATTTTTCCAAAAGCAAGAAGTGTTGGCGAAGCGTTTGGCGTCATGCTCGTTCGCAGCCACGAACTTATGTACGACATTGCAACGTTTCGAAGCGATGGTCCGTACAGCGACCATCGACATCCAGATCAAATCCAATTCAGTGATGCGCAGCACGATGCGCAAAGGAGAGACTTTACGATTAACGGAATGTTTGAAGACCCTATAAAGGAGTCCATTATAGATTTCGTTGATGGCAGGGCAGACATGGATGCTCGGCTCATTCGGGCAATTGGTGATCCAAGGAAACGAATTGAGGAAGACCATCTTCGCATGTTACGAGCAATTCGTTTTTCTTCTCGTTTTCAATTTTCAATTGAAGACGAAACCGCAGAGGCAATTCGAGAGATGTCACACAAACTAGAAGGGATTTCCCGCGAACGCATCGGCGATGAAATCAAAAAAATGTTGTGTGATCCAAACAGAGGTGTTGCGGGGTGGGAATTGCAATACCTTGGTCTTGACCGAATTGTGTTCTCGGAAGCATCTTGCATGAACGCGCCAACACGACTCGGGCGACTGCCCGCACACGCAACGTACGCAACGGCTCTTGCCGCATGGATTATTGACCGACATTCTAGTGAAGCAAACCTCCACGACATAGCTGCAAATTGGCGAGCTTGCCTACTGTTACCCAACCAAACTTGGAATGCTCTCAACGAAATCCTTGCGCTCCACCAAGCATTCTTTTCGTGGGACTCACTTGGTATTGCCAAACAGAAAAGAACCTCTGCTTCAGAACACTGCCTTTCCGCGCTTTCGTTGATTCAAGCGGAGGATCGACCCTTGTTTGTTCACATTAAAAGAACCATTTCAACTCTCGAAAAAACTGGGGTAGCGCCGCACCGGCTCATCGATGGACACGACCTTCTCGAAGCGGGAATTGTCCCATCTTCTGCACTTGGTGATGTACTTGAATCGGTCTACGATGCGCAACTAGAAGGGTTAATCAGTACAAAAGACCAGGCAATTGCCCTTGGCTTGGCTATCTACAAGGATTATCTCGATTCGTAGCAACAAGTGGGGTATACTAAAGACATGCGGTACCTATCTAAATTAGTGTTTGTAGCATTGTTTGCAACTAGCCAATTTGCATCAACTGCAACTTCTCAAAGCGATACCACTCGTCAACTTTCTTTTGATTCTGTCTCAAAGACCCAAGACAAGGGAACATCAGTCCTCATCATCCCTATGAATGGTCAAATGAGTACTGATATTAACATTGATGCTTACAGATCAATCGTTAATGATATTAAAGACTTAAACCCTGATCTTATAGTCTTTGAAATGTTTTGCCAAGATTTCCGTGATGAGTATTACAGGAAACAACGGCGCGGCGACCAAAAAGAACAGAACGGTTATGATCCCGATTCGGTAAAAGATTTGGTGCGACTTTTCAGAATTAAATTAGCAGATATTCCACAAGTCATGTGGGTTCAAGATTCATGTGGGGGAAGTAGCGTGTTGACCTTTGGCTGGCCCGACATCTACATGTCCGATGATGCAAAATTGCAGGGGACATATAATCTTTCAAGAAACTGGAACTACATTGATCGAAATAAACCCACGTGGGGAAAAATGTACCAAGCATGGACAGCACATGTTAAAAATGTTGCCGAAATCGGAGGTCGAAGCATCGATTTCATTTTGACCTTCGTTGATCCTGATGCAACTGTTTCTGGCACCTATGAAGGCAAGGATGTTGTTTGGGAAAAAGGGGTTGATGGCTACCTGATTTTTGACGGCGGACCAACTGTTCCAAACATTAATGCATGGGATGCAGAACAATTCGCAATAAGCAAAGCAACGGTTCGCGAACTTGAAGACATATTACTCTCAGAGGGTATTCGCGAATACCACTTGGTAGGAGCCGATCTCACCAAAGCCATTGAAGAATACAAAGTGAGTTGGAGAAAAGATTTAGACAAGGCGATTGACCTCTGGATAGACTCTCAGCAATATGCTCAGTGGGCAACTGGTACCGATACTGAGCGCTACCTACGAAAGCAGCTCAAGGCAGTTGAACAAACCTTACGACTGCTCAAACGATGGGATGCTGTATCATTTAGAATGCTGAGAGAACATAACATCAGTAAAGACGGCAAGCATGGCTCCCTTGACCTTCGAAAATTAATAAAACAATTAGAGGAACAGTTGCGACGACTTCGCGACAAAGAAGGTTCGGGGAGAGGTAATCGTGGTGGTGGGGGCTTGGCTGGCAGTAGTGGTGGGGGCGGAGTTAGATAACTAAAGGATGAATCCATGAATATACTTCAACGAATCGCTATCTTCTGTGCATTATGCATTGCACTGACCTCATTTGCCGAAACTGTCACGTTTCAATACGGCGACAACTCCTCGTGGAGTGGCGAGTTAGGACAAACTGTTGCCATCGAGTACAACGACCGAGGCGAAACGAAACGCATTGAAGGTGCACTCACAAAAGTAAAGAAGAAATACATTTATGTTGCAGGTGAATTGATTTTCATTACCGATATTGTCAACATTTCTGGGAACAATTCTTCTAAAGGCACTGACAACTCGGACAATACTCCTGTTGTTTCAAATTCAAGCAAGAACACACCAAGCAAAATCGCACCAGTAAAAGATGGCGATCTGCCCGTCAGTGTTTTTATCCTGCCAATGGAAGGAATGGTTGGCGAAACGATGCGAGCCACTGAACTTGATGTTCTTGCAACATATATCGATGAAAACTATGGCAAAGGACAAGTCATTGTTCTCAAGGTCGACTCTGGCGGCGGGTATGGCAGAACTTGGTCTGACATTAAAGATGTCATCTTTAAAGTCCGTGAAAACCACAGGGTTGTTGCCTGGATTGAGAGTGCAATTTCAGCCGCTGCAATGACTGTGTATTGTTGCGATGAAATGTACTACACAAGTTTGGGCGAAGTTGGTTCATGTACTGGTTACAGCGGCAGTCCAAACAATCCATTAAGCCCAGAAGGTCAACAAGTCATGATTGACGAGATGGAAAAAGTCATCGCGCAATCAAGCCGAACTCCCTATCTTGCTGCTTGCATGTTTCTATTAGACAAGTGGCTCACGTATGACAAAGATCCAATTACAGGTGAAATTACATATTACAACACCCCTGAGGGAAACTTTCATCTTAGCAGTGGCACAAATCTAACACTCAGCGCTAAACAAGCATTCGAAGGTGGACTTTGTGATGGAATTGCAAACACCGAAGAAGAACTCTTGACGTTGCTCAATTTAGAAGATGCCGAAGTAAACCGATACGGCGAAGAACTCTTTGAAAATTGGCAAAAAACCATGAAAGACTTTCAAAACTCAATAGAGGATTTGTCTCGGATTGCCCAAGAAGGTGACCCAAGAGCAAACACAGAAAAGAAACTTCTCAACAGCCAGATTAAAGCATGTGAACAAATCTTAAAGTGGGCAGACAAACTCGGTGAAGTCGCTCTTTACAATGGTCTTGACGAAGATCGTGTAAAAATGATTAAACGTCAAATCCTAGACCTTGAAAGACAACTTCAACTAATAGACAATTAAACGAATACATTAAATGCCAGAGTCGTAAAAACGAAGCACTGCTGGACCAATGACAACTTCAAGACCATCTTCAACTCGCACTGAGTCGATTTTTTTATCTTCAACAAATGTGCCACCTGTGGAATTGGCATCGGTCAACAGAAGACGACCTGAGTCATCTTGCTCAATTGTGCAGTGTTCTCGAGATACGACTGAAGATTTGATACGTATATCGCAATCTTCATCCCGCCCAATAATTAACTCTTCAAGATCGCCTAATGCGAACTTTCGAAGAACCTTCTCGCCGTTGCGAGTACAAA